>JARGNZ010000010.1 GCA_029209985.1 Parvibaculaceae bacterium | reverse complement strand
CAACAAACCAAAATCCAAAACATGACTCAAAATATGAATCATACCCCCAAAACAGAAGCCACCCGAAACATGGACCTCCGGGACAAGCCCGAAGACAACAAAAGAGAAGGAAAGCTGCTCCAACCGGCACGCCTCCCCCAAAAGCGTCATTGCCAGACTCGTCAAGCAATCCAACCATCCACAAATGCGGTGCTTAATAGTCTGGCAAGCCGATCAAACTCTTGGGCGGATCACCATCGGGGCGACATAGCAGGCAAAGAGGAAGAACCCGCCACCCCACATAAAGCCACTTATACTAATGAGAACCCCATAGTACGCGGGCAACCAGGGAGCCAACACGCGCAACACGCCGCCAAGCAAAACAAGGCCGAGCGCCGTGGTCAGGAAAGGCGTACTGCTTATGGGACGCCCTGTATGTCCCAGTAAGGCCCGACACATCACAACCATGGTCATCAACCCAACCGCTCCAGCACTCAAAAGATGAAGGCCGCTGGAGATTGGGACATCGGCAGGAAACAAAACGCTCAAGCCGATCACGATTAAACTGAAAGCCAGAAAGCCATAAGCGATATGAAGGCAGACGATAAGCGGCTCACCTCCCGTCTTCAGCCCCTGCCACCGACAAAGCCGCAATAACAAGGCACCGCCCGCGCCCACCCATAAGACCCCCGTGACCAGTTGCTCTGGGAACAAGGTCCACCCAAGGGTACCCACCCCCACCAACAGAATACTTATTTTATCGATGAAGCCCATTACCGGCATCGAGGCATCCAGCTTCTGTGCCTTGAGCCAATTTCCGGTAAATACGGGAATAATACGGCCCCCAATCAGCGCAAGCAGGAGCGCAAGGGTTCCCACTCCAAGCCGGGTCCAGAGAGCATTCTCATAGAGGCCTAACACATCAAGGCAGAACAACACATTTGCCAGCCCAAACACACTAACGGCAGCAACCACAACCAGATTGCGCTTATTACCCCCCGCGATCACTTCGCGCGCGAACAACCCAATAAAGGCGGGAATAAAGCCAACATCGATCAACGCCGCTGTAGAAACGGGCAGATCGCCCGCCAGACTAAGCGCCATTGCCGCCCGCCCCGCCAGCCACAACAAGAAGAGAGTAATCAACCATCCGCCCGAAACCGGAGGGCGCCCGGTCCAATTCGCGACGGCGGTAAGCGTAAAGCCCGCCAAAACGGCCCCTAAATAGCCAAATATCATCTCATGGGCATGCCACCTGAGAGGGTCCATAGGTCCCTCTACATCCACCATGCCCCCATAAAGGCCAACCCAAACAAACAGGCACACGCTTACAAAAAGGGCTGCACTCAAGAAGAACGGCCGAAATCCAATGCTAAAAAGGGTTTTCAGAAGAGATGCCATATCCACACTTTCTATAAGCAGCCAGACCACCCAAACCACGTGGCCGCTTCCACCCTAAAAGCATGGACCCAACCCCACGTTGATTTCCATCAAAAAGGCAGTGCCGTCACACTGCCTTTCTTAGATGTGCGTCTAAAGTGCCCGTGCTTCATGCTTCGTGCTTAGAACTTAGCCCCGACAGCCAACCAGAGCTTCTGCGTATCAGTGGCATAGGTATCCGCTTCATAAGCGGCATATTTGGCTTCAACATAGAAGTTTTTGTAAACCCCAACATTCAACACCGCATCCCACTCAGATCCATAATCTGCGCCGCCGTCGTTTGCGCTAAAGTCATGATACACCACCATCACCTTGACCTGATCCACAACCCCTTCTCCAAAAGAGTGCTGATATATGGCTGCTGCATAAAGGTCTTCCAAGCCATTCGCTGGCGTACTCAAAAACTTATCAGCCCACCCGGAAAATTTATGGCCCGTCGCTAAAGGCGTTTGGAATGCAGCGCCCCCCTCATCGGACCCCAACACCTCATATCCAAGCTTTACCGTAAAACCCGAAGCACTCAAACCTGCCGCCCCATGATAATAAAGCGCACTGTAAGAAGTAGGGTTGTCTCCATAGTCAGACTGCTGAGCAATTTCTGCTTCATAGACAGCCTTCACACCTTCAGCCACCACCGCCTTGCCCGCAAACCGCACGCCATATGTCTGGCTGGCCGCGCCGTAGTTGAGAACTTCAGTGGGGTCAATCAAATAGGCATAGGCCGACACAGCCCCAAACCCCAACCCACTGTATTTTGCATTGAGCAAATGCGTCTCAGATGCCCAATCCCCATTGGCATGATCGTCGCCCTGAATACGGTTGACGTTCCAAATGTATGAATATTGCACCGTCAGGTCATCAAGAGAGGTATTCTTCAACGTCACCGCATCAAATGTCTGGTCATTCTGGCGAAACCCGACAGCACCCACAAACCGTTGATTGTCGAGCACAATCTTTTGACGACCGCCAATCAACGTGGTCCCATCAAAACCGGTGTAAAACAAAGCCGCCTGATTAATCTCAGTACCGCTTGGGTCCGCCACAATGGGATAAGCCCCATTTCCATTGGTTGTAGAATTATAATCATCGTCACTGCCGATCTCAGCGACGTTCTCAATTTCTACCAATCCAGAAAATCCGTAGAAGGTGCCCGTTTTGTAGGCAAGCTTTGTGCGCAAAGTAGAGGCAGAGGCATCCTGAGACAACCCATCTTGATCGACCGCCTCATACCGATAGCGGACATCCAGAGAGACATCCCCGCCCGTCAACGCCTTCGCCAAGTCATCCTCTTGCGCCCACGCAGACACCAAAGCTGAGGTAGACATCAACGCCACAAGAGAGGCCAGAATAGTCCGAGACACATGTTTCATATTTTTTCCTTTCGCAATGCAATTCACCCAAACAGAAGTCACTAAACGCAGGTTTCGCCACATAAAGGCGGCATACCGCGAAGGACGTCTGTCTTCGATTCAAAATATTTAATGGAAAGATGTGCGCTTTCGGTTTCGCAGAAACAGTCTCGCCGCTGAGCTGTTCAAGCACATCATTGCAGGCGTCTTACCCGGTTTTGACACGGGCCTTTAGCACCCCCACCCCCAAGTCGGGATGAGGCACAGACAATCCACCCGCAAGTAAACCGCCAAGAGCCAACAGTCGCAAAACGCAGCAACATACATCTGCACTACCTTCGCACCCCCTTACTTGCACATACCGTGCCGGACCCCAGACCGGCGCGACAAAAGTCTGGATTAGGCCTCACAAGCTGATTTAGATTAAAGCTCACACCAAGGGGGAAACGACATGACACATCAACCATCATCCGCATTGATCACCAGTGGCCGCTTGCTGCTGGCACTTTATTTTCTAGTACCCGGCCTGATGAAATTCATGCAATGGGACGCTTCCGTCACCTATATGGAATCCCACAACATCGCCTACGCCGAACCACTACTGCTGATCGCTGCGCTGGCAAATGTACTCGGCGCACTGCTGCTCATCACCAACCGCTATGTCCGCCTGACCAGCTTAGGCTTCGTACTTTACATCCTAGTGATCAATCTGCACTTGCACGACTTCTGGAATGTTGAGGCTGCTGACCAAATGCATGAAACCCAGAACTTCATTAAGAACCTCGGCATTCTGGCAGGTCTTCTGGTGCTAGCAGGCGCAAGTGTAAAACGCCCGCTCAGACTAAAAGGCTTGCGCACAAGCGACGCGAAGCGAACCTATTGAGCGCGCCTATTGAGCACATACTGAACAACGAAAAAGGCAGCGCCTGCCAGCGCTGCCTTTCATACATCTGCCTTAAGAAGTAGGTTAAGCGTCTTGTAGATCTAAACCAGCCAAACCGCCATCAGTCCGCCATTCATCCAGAATTTTGAAATAGGCAACAGATCCACCGCCATAAGGTGAGTTCTGCTGGGACCGTTCGCTTGGCTTGCCTTCGTTGTTGTAATAGCCCGGTGTGCACTCTTCAAAGAATTGATCGCGCATACCCGCTTTACTCAACATTTCATCGATCCACCCTTGCTCAGCCTCTGTTGTCACTTCAAGACGGGCTTTGCCACGGGCTTTGGCTTCTCCAACCACATAAGCCAAATGCTTTGCCTGTTCATCAAGCAAATGTGGATAGCTGACGGTAAAGCCAGATTGAGCCGGCCCCATGGTGAACGTATTGGGGAAACCATGAACAAAGATACCGTGCAGCGTGCGAATACCTTCTGACCAATGTTGCGTGAGCGACAGCCCCTCAACACCTTCTAAGTCATACCCGGCCCGGCGGGCAGTATCTGTGCCCACTTCAAAACCAGTGCTGTAAATCAAACAATCAATCTCATAGGTCTGACCGTTCGCCACAATAGCATTTTCGGTAATTTCCTCAACGCCCATCCCATGCGTATCAACCAACGTAACATTAGGACGATTGAACGCTGCCAAATAGTCATCATGGAAACAAGGACGTTTACAAAATTGGCGATACCAAGGTTTAAGTGACGCAGCAACTTCAGGGTCTGTGACAACCTCATCCACACGATCTCGGATTTGCTCCATCTTCTTAAAGTCCGCAAGCTCCATCAACTCTCCAAGACGCTTAGGCGACAGGTCCGTCTCTCCGCTTGTCCGGGCAAAATGAATAAGGTTACGAATGATCTCAGTCCAACCATCGTTGACAAGATCCTTCTCAGCAAAGCCCCCCGAAACCAACGTATTGAAATTTTCCATACGGTTCTTATGCCAACCCGGCTCCAAGCTTTTGGCCCACTCTTCATCCGTAGGCTTATCATTGCGCACATCAATAGAAGACGGCGTGCGTTGAAACACAATCAGCTCGTCAGCTGTCTCTGCTAAATGCGGAATACATTGAACAGCTGTTGCCCCCGTCCCAATGATGCCAACACGTTTGCCTTTAAGGCCGGTCATATTGCCCGCAGAGGTGCCGCCCGTGTAGGTATAATCCCACCGACTGGTATGGAAAGAATGCCCTTTGAATTTATCAACCCCAGGAATACCCGGCAGCTTCGGACGGTTCAAAGGACCATTGGACATGACCACAAACTTCGCTGTCATCCGATCATTGCGATTGGTTTCGATCACCCAGTGGTTTTCTGCTTCGTTCCAAAACAATTTTGTAACTTGAGTTTGGAAACACGCGTTCTCATACAAATTGAAGTGGCGACCAATCTCTTGGCAATACGCAAAAATTTCTGCACCGCTCGCATATTTTTTGGATGGCATATACCCAAGCTCTTCCAGCAACGGCAAATAGACATAGCTTTCTACGTCACATGCCGCACCCGGATAGCGGTTCCAATACCACGTCCCCCCAAAATCGCCGGCCTTTTCAATCACTCGGAAATCATCAATCCCTGCTTCGCGTAACCGCGCAGCGGCAAGCATCCCGCCAAAGCCACCACCAATGACAACAACTTCCGTATGATCTTCAATCGGATCACGAGTAAAGTCTGCATCCACATAAGGATCATCGATATAATGCGCAAAGTCGCCAACAACTTCGACGTATTGAGCATTGCCCTCCGCCCGAATACGCTTGTCACGCTCTGCTCTATATTTGGCACGCAATTCATTTGGATCAAATCCAAGTTCAGCAATCGCTGCTGTATCAGTCATTATGTCGCTCCCTCTTTTTATAGAAATTATTATTCGAACACAGATTAACTAGCTTCGTTTCTGTTCTTATTGTTTGCACCAGCGTTGTCGTCAGCCACTAAGGCATCCCAATATGCCTCAAGAATATTTTCCGCGTCAGTCCGATAAGGTATCAGACGCGCGCGCCCCTTCCCGGTGGCACAGCCGAGCAATAGAAGCGCAACGCCGAATTGATTCCGCGCCTTCATTTCTTCAATGGAAATCAGGCCATGCGCCCATATCAAAACATTGGTCAACAGAAGCTCACCAAATGTGACGGCAAAAACCCGAGCACTTACGTCCTCAGTCAAGAAGCCCTCCGCGATCGCTTCTGCAAATAGTTTCTGCCAAAGCTGTACGGCGGAGACGCCCATCTCGCGGCGTGTTTCCGGCCCACCGCTCTGATAAGCCGCCGAAATGAGGTTACGGTGGTAATCCGGTTGCTGCTCATAGGCAAAGCTCATGACCGCCGCCGCCATAAAGAAGGCGTCAATTTCATCGCCCGCCTGATCGTCCAGATAAGCTTCGAGACGATTGGCCCCCTCTTTCAGCAAGGCTGCCAAAATAGCCTGTTTGGATCCGAAGAGATTATAAGGCGTGGCAACGCTGACATCTGCCCTCTGTGCCAATTTTCGCATCGAAAAAGAAACGCCGTCGGGTGCAGACATTAAGTCCCGTGCTGCGTCTAAAATAGCCGCACGCCGTATCGCCTTCGATTCTTCCCACTGAGCCATATCAGTCCATCTTTATAACGCGTTATAAAGAAGAGTAATCGTCATTATGATAATTTGTCAAGAACACAAAACGGGCGCTGATTAATATCAGCGCCCGTTCAGCAGATCAGAAAGCCTAGAATTTAGGCGCGCAGCAGAGAGATAAACTCAGACACACGCGAATCAAGGTCATTGGCCGTATCCCCCAATTGAGAGGCCGCCGTCTTCACGTTGTTTGCCGACGCAGAAGCGCCCGTTGCCGCCTCTTCAATATCCGAGATACTGCCATTAACCTCACGTGTGCCACTGGCAGCCTGTTCGGCACTGCGCGCAATTTCATTAGTCGCAGCCCCTTGCTCCTCAACCGCCGCCGCAATAGCAGCAGCAAAAGTATCAATTTCACCGATTGTGGTTGTGACATCTGCAATGGCAACAGCCGCATCCTGAGTGGCCGCCTGCACATTACCGATTTGGTCGGTGATGCTTTGAGTCGCTTGAGCCGTTTGGCTCGCCAAGTTCTTCACCTCAGACGCAACAACAGCAAACCCCTTACCCGCATCACCCGCACGGGCGGCTTCAATGGTGGCATTGAGGGCCAGCAAATTAGTCTGTTCGGCAATCGCATCAATCAGATTAATCACCTCCCCAATACGCGCGACCGCTTCGGTTAAGCCAGCAACCGTCTGATTGGTTGATTCAGCTTTTGAAACCGCACTGGCCGCCGTTTGTGAGGCACTATTGGCTTGCGTCCCAATCTCTTGAATGGAAGCCGTGAGCTCTTCAGCCGCCGACGAAACTGCTTGAACACCCTGCGAGGTCCGCTCTGCAGCAGATGACCCAGCCTGAGCTTGCGTTTGCGTTTGCAAAACAGCAGGCTCCATGATCTCAGCATATGACTGCATTTCAGAAGCAGCTTGAGAAACTTTCTCCACGACGTTGCCAACGCTGGCTTGGAAGTCAGAGACAATTTTTGCCCGTGCTTCTTTTTCCTCAGCTTGTCGTTTCTGCGCCTGTTGTTCGCGCTCGCTCTCCATTTCCCGAACCTTCTGGGCATTGTCTTTAAACACCTGAACGGCCTGAACCATTTCGCCAATCTCATCAGACTGATCGCGCGTTGGAATTTCTACGGCCAAATGACCCGAAGCCAACTCGCCCATCACCGCAGTCAATTGTGAAATTGGCTTGCTCAGAGTTGTGGCAAAAAGCACTGCCGCACCTGCAGCCACCAAAACCAGAACCATCGTGACAAAGAAAATGACAAGCATCATTTCGTTTGAGGCTTCAAAGATTTTGCTCCGTGGCACAGTAACCACAAGGCTCCACGGCGTTTTTGTGCCTGCGATATGAAGCGGCTTAATCACTTGCAGCATATCAACGCCGCCCACAAGAGTATCCGGCACAGTCACCGTCTTATCTTCCGCCAACAAAGAACGCATCCCGTCAGAAAAGCCTGCGACTTCAATGTCCTTGGTCAAAAGCGTGCTATCTGGATGATACACAATATGACCCGTGTTGCTGACCAGCGTTAGGTAGCCTTCATCAAAAGGTCGGATCTCATTAAGCTGTTTTTGAATATCGGATAAAGCAATGTCTACCCCACCCACACCTATATAGGCACCACGGTCCGAGATCGGCACCACCAAAGATGTGATGATCTTGTCCACACCGCCAACAGAATAAATGTAGGGATCTAGAATGGTTTCAACACCGTTTTGTTGGGCCAGAAGATAATAATCCCCATCACCCGGCGTGTCATACCCAGCCAAAGCTTCAGCACTCACATTGCCACCACTGCGGAACCAATAGGGAATATACCGCCCGGTTTTGTCGTGAAACGGCTTATCGACCCATTCTGCATCAGCCCCGTCAAATGCGTTTGGCTCCCAAGCAGTCCACGCCCCAAGCAATTTAGGGTTCTCTTCTAGCAGGCGTTTGATGATGCCATTGGACAAATTGCGATCTGCAACGCCGTCCGTTTTGAGAGAATGTAAAGTCGTGGCAATGTTACGCGCTATGGTGAAAGACTGTTCAAGCTCCGCCTCAACAAAGGTGGCATTTCCTTGAGCCACTTTGTTCGACAAGGAAATGGCTTGCTCTTCAATAATATTACGGCTGAGGAAAACAGTGATCCCCGCAGCAACTAAAATACCAACCAATGCGATCGAAACGACCGATATCATCATTTTCCCGCGCAAACGCAGAGAGAGTAAGTTCATGATGCACCCATCTTAATTCATGTTTTCTGGGGATAATGGTAGGGCATCAAAATTAATGAATTATGCCTAGGCCGTTAGATTAGGCGTTTATCGATATATTTAATGCCAACTCAAACATCACATAGAGCCGCACATCACCTCTTCGAATGCTCTAAGCTCAAAATCCTTTGCGCATCAAAACGCATCTCACAGTGAGGGCTAAAATGACTCAAAATATCTCGCCATCTGCTGGCATACCCAGCCCTACTCAATTTTCACTGATCAACATTTGGCGTTACCCCGTTAAGTCTATGCAAGGGGAAAGCTTAGAGAGCACATCCATCACGACAGACGGCATACCCGGCGATCGCGGCTGGGCTGTCGTGGAAACCCAAACGGGCAAAACGGCTAGCGCGGCGCACTACCCTCAGCTGCTTAATTGCAAAGCGTCCTATAGTGCGGAGCCTGCAGGCCACGCACCAAAAGAAACAAGAGAAGACCTGACGGATGTGCCTGACCTACCCGATGTAATGATCGAATTTGAAAACGCCGACACATTCTCCTCCCAAGACCCTCAGCTCAACAGCCGCTTGAGCCAGCTCTTGGGCACAGAGGTCACGCTCACACCCAGCCCAACACCCACACACTTCATTGATGATAGCCCAATCAACCTGCTCACCCGCGCCTCACTTCGCCAGATGCAAAGCTTCACCCCCACATCGATTCTCGATCCACGCAGGTTTCGCCCCAACTTCCTTTTCGAAGATGCTGAAAAACACACGGGCTTCATCGAATTCGAGTGGGCGGGAAAAAGCCTAAAACTTGGGTCCGCCCGGCTCAGCTCCATCTATCCCTGCGTACGCTGCATCATGACAACCCATCCGCAAATGGAACTGCCCCAAGACAGCAACATCATGAAAACCATGCTACGCGAGAGCAATAAGACCCTCTCTATTTATGCTTCTGTGGACACAGAGGGCATGGCAAAGGTGGGGGATACTCTGGATTTTTAAGGATGGCCGCAAAACAAAATGAGTCCCCCGCGACAAACCCACAGCCCCCAGACTCGCCCCGAGCGAACAAAGCCCACCACCTATCCGCCAGAAACCTTGCGTCAGCCTGCCCACAGCCCTATTACAAGCACCTGACTTTCCATCGTGAGATTTTCCAATCGTGAGGCGATATGCCAACTTTGCCCTTCAGCGAGCATTCAGTTTTCAAAGAGCGGACACCTTTTACTGAACACCCCCAGCGCAAGCGCCTCAATGATGAACTGCACTCACGTCCAGCCGCTGCGGTTGACGGCAATCTTCTGTGCTCGCATTTGGCCTTTATCACCGGTGAAAATGGTTTCGATACCGAAAAGACCAGTTTGCGGGGCTTAGCAGCCCATTTTGGCGTCGCTGCCCCCGATCATATTGGCAATCACATCACCCTAGACTTAGGGCCGATGAAACTTGTTTGGGAACGCCATACGGAATTTTCGACCTATACTTTTTCCCATGCCCTTGATGAAACAATCAGCCCAGAAGATGCATTTAGCTATCCACCAACCCACCACCTCCCCCCCCAGTGGCGCAGCCAACTAGAGGGCGAATTGTTGGTTGCCATCAATTTAGTGCTGCTCAAAGCCGCCCCAGACGACCTTGAGCCAACCCTGCCAAGCGTCTTTGGAGACAATACAATCATCGGCTCGGTGGTTTCTGGCGGCAAAGCAACCACATGGACTGACTTTCAAATCCACACGGACCGGGCCTCTCGTATGCTCGTCGCCAATGACAGCCTGACCCCCGGCCGCACCGGACGCCTTGTGCAACGTTTGCTCGAAATTGAGACCTACCGAATGATGTCTCTTCTGGCTTTCCCGCTCGCACGCACCATCACGCCGCAAATTTCAGAAATGGAAACTCAACTGGCCGAGATTGCGTCTCAAACAGCCCTCACCTCCGGCTTAGAAGATGAGCAGAAACAGCTGAACGCCCTAACGCAATTGGCCGCGAAGGTGGAAATGCTCAATGCCCGCACTGACTTCCGCTTTTCCGCCGCCCATGCCTATCATGAGCTGGTCGAGCGCCGTTTGAACGAGCTAGACGAACAAAAACTGCCCGGCATGCAACAAATTTCCACTTTTCTAAATCGGCGACTGTCCCCAGCCATGCGCACCACCCAATCGGTGGAACGCCGACTGGACACCTTGTCAGAGCACATCGCCCGCGCCAGCGCCTTGTTACGCACCCGGGTTGAAGTCTCCTTACAAGAAAACAACCAGCAATTGCTGTCTTCCATGGAAAGCGGTGTGCACATGCAAATCCGCCTGCAAGAAACCGTCGAAGGCGTCTCGGTTGTCGCGATCTCTTACTATTTACTCGGATTGCTCAACTACGCCCTTAAAGCCGTGGCAAAAATGGGCGTGCCCCTAGATCCAGGCTTAGTGACGGGCATTGCCGCCCCATTTGTCATTGGGGCCATCTTCCTTTCGGGCCGTGCCCTGCGCCGCCATCTCAAGCATAAATCCCCCACACAAAAGGACTAAACCGCCCAGAGGTTTGCAATTCATCGGCTCCATGCGCGAATCAAGCTTTTTGAGCCATTTCAAGCGGTCACTAGACTTGTGCCCACGGCCTATTGGCCTATAGTGCGGCAAAATTCTCCCGTGATGGTGGGCTTTAAGGTTGGCAGGCAACTGCGCACATATGCAAAACCGAATCGTCTCCCACTCTCATTGGAAACTCTGCCTACATCGGGCGATAATGTCAGTTCTGATAGAAAGCACTTGAAGATGAGCAAAGTGACAGACGTCAAAAAAGTCGTGCTTGCCTATTCCGGCGGCCTCGACACCTCGATCATTCTCAAATGGTTGAAAGAGACCTATAATTGTGAAGTCGTAACCTTCACAGCCGATCTAGGCCAAGGCGAAGAGCTGGAACCAGCCCGCAAAAAGGCTGAACTACTCGGCATCAAAGAAATTTACATTGAAGACATGCGCGAAGAATTTGTTCGCGACTATGTTTTCCCGATGTTCCGGGCCAATACGCTCTATGAAGGCATCTACCTTTTGGGCACCTCAATCGCCCGCCCGCTCATTGCCAAGCGCCAAATTGAAATTGCCAAAGAAACCGGCGCCGATGCCGTGTGTCATGGGGCAACCGGTAAAGGCAACGACCAAGTACGGTTTGAGCTTGGGTACTATGCCCGCGACCCAGAAATCAAAGTCATCGCTCCGTGGCGCGAATGGGACCTCAACTCCCGCACGAAATTAATTGAGTTTGCCGAACAACACCAAATTCCAATCGCCAAAGACAAACGCGGCGAAGCCCCCTTCTCTGTGGATGCCAATTTGCTGCACACCTCTTCAGAAGGTAAAGCGTTGGAAGATCCGGCAAATGAAGCGCCAGATTACATTTACCAGCGTTCCGTGACCCCAGAAGCCGCTCCAGACAAAGCCACCTATATCGAAATTGGCTTTGAAAAAGGCGACGCAGTTTCCATCGACGGTGTGGCCATGAGCCCGGCAACATTGCTCACCAAGCTCAATGAGTTGGGTGGCGCAAACGGCATTGGTCAATTGGACTTGGTTGAAAATCGGTTTGTGGGCATGAAGTCTCGCGGTGTTTACGAAACACCCGGCGGCACCATTCTCCTGTCTGCCCACCGTGGCATCGAAACCATCACCCTTGATCGAGGCGCTGCCCACTTGAAAGATGAGCTGATGCCCCGCTACGCAGAACTCATTTACAATGGTTTCTGGTGGAGCCCTGAACGCGAAATGCTGCAAGCCTTGATCGACGAAAGTCAAAAAATGGTCACTGGTTCCGTTCGCGTGAAACTGTATAAAGGCAATGCAACCGTCGTCGGTCGCACCTCTCCTTATTCGCTCTATTCCATGGAGCACGTCACATTTGAAGAAGACACAGTTTACGACCAACGTGATGCGGAAGGCTTTATTAAGCTCAATGCACTACGCCTACGTCTTCTTCAAGCCCGCAACAACAGAGTAAAATAGAGCATCCGATGAGACTTGATCTTCTGCCAATCGGCAAAAATGCACCTTACGACGTCAACGCTGTAATCGAAGTGCCCCACGGTGGCCAGCCTGTAAAGTACGAGCTGGACAAACCATCTGGCGCCCTTGTGGTTGACCGATTCTTGCACACGGCCATGAACTATCCGTGCAACTACGGCTTCATTCCCCACACCTTGTCTGACGATGGGGACCCAGTGGACATTCTCGTTGTGTCACGCATCCCTGTTGTGCCTGGCTGCGTCATGCGCTGCCGCCCAATCGGCGTGTTGATGATGACAGACGAAGCGGGCCAAGATGAAAAACTTCTTGCCGTACCTGTTGATGCGTTGAACCCATACTACAAAGACGTCAATAGCTACGAAGACCTTCCAGAGATTCTCATCAAGCGTATCTCCCACTTCTTTGAACACTACAAAGACTTGGAAGAAAACAAATGGGTGAAAATCGATCGCTGGGGCGGCCCAGAAGAAGCGTTTGAAATGATCCGCAAGGGCATTGCAGCCGAAGAAGAAGCCCTTAAAGCCAAAGCTTAAAGGCGCCACAGATCAAACAAAAGCCCGCTCTTATAAAAGAGCGGGCTTTTTTGTGACATCATCTAGCATGTTAAAATCTAGTCTCCTTTGGGAGCAAGCGTCCACCCCGGTGTCACTCCCATCACTTGGCCGGCAACCTCTTGAGCAAGCATCTGCCCATGAGAAGAATTGGTCAAAATAACAACCCCGCCACGCCGTACCGGGTCAATCACCATAAGAGATTCAAAGCCAGGGTTTGACCCCCACTGCCAATAGGTAATCAATTCTTCTTGCTGGCGCACCCCAAGCCCAAGCCCCCAGCTCATTTCTGAATTAATCACCGCCGCCCCTTGGAACATCTCCTGATAAAGCTCTGGGCTTAAAAGCGTGCCTTTCAGAAAAGCAGCTATGAAGAGGCCCAGGTCCCCCGCCGTGGTGCGCAATGAATGCGCCGCATTTTCTTGCTGAAAATCCATATGGGGCAAAGGGGCCTGAATGCGCGACACACTATAAGTAGCCCCAACGGAGAGAAGCAAGCAGATCACAATAGCCCGCGCTGTATTCGGTGAGCGCCCGCGTGAGATAATACCCTCATCGGGATGCAGCAAGCCCATCACATCTGCCAAAAAGCGCAGCAGAAAAAAGATCAAAAAGAAAAAAACCAAAAGACAAAACATCAGCAATAAAATGTAAGGCAACGCCTCCCAACCAACGTAATGCGCCACCACAAACAGCGTCAGCGCAATCGACAGAACAACCGGAATGAAAAGGTCTCGTGCCTGAAAGCGAGGCCGGTCTAAAACAAATCTCTGGAAGGCCCACACCGCAATCGTTGAAAAACTAAGCAGCAGTAAAAAAGGAACAAAAAACAAAAGCGCTGGCAAATAAAGCGGGACATAGCCGCGCGCCATAAATTCTGCTTGGGCCTCGTCCACTTTGAAACCTGTTTGCGTCATACCCAGAGGACCAAAGAGATTCTCGTCAAACCATGTTGAAAATCCACCCGCCGCTTTTTGGTCCATAACGTATTGCAGATACATGTAGCCAACCCCTGAATAGTCAAACATCGTCCCAGGGGCGACATCAGGGTCTCGGTCTGGATTGATCAAATTATTGCCCAAACCAGATCGGTGCGACAGCACATCACGCAACGTCATGGGAGCCGCTTCATGTTCTTGGCTCAACCAAGGCACCACAAGGCCCTCCCCCAACGGCTTGGAGAGGGATAAGGTTTCATCCTGCACCATCATCAATGCCCCATGGGCGGTGATTGGCTTAGACAACGAAGCTGCTTCAAAAAGTGTGTCGGGGGTAACGGGTTCGCCCCCCAAAACATTTTGGACCCCAAAGGTGCCTTCATAGACCACCTGTCCATTGCGCACGACCGCAACCGCAGCACCGGGTACATCCAATTCCTCAAGCCGACGCGGCACAAACGCTTCCAGCGCCCCTACCATATCTTCAACAGGCCACGCCAACATGCCTTCTTCGTGCGGTAACAACATCACGCCGTCTTCAGCATGTGCACCCAATGGCATCCCAAACAGGCTTAAACAAATAATAAGAAAAAGTTGAACCACAAGACGGTGAAACACACCCCGGTCATCAGACAAATGGGTTTGATAAGCGGTCGCCCTACTGTGTTCTCGCATGATCTCTTTTCCCCTCGCGCCCAATGATCAAATTGGGTTTTCACTTCTCACCAGATCATTCGTCCCGTCAGCCCATGCATCAATCAATGGGCATCCGGGGGATCTGGAAATTCAGCCTCAATTTTGCAATCGCGCTCAGCGCGTCTTCTGACAAAGCCCCGCGCCGTTCTGCTTCCAAACCAACGGACAGCTCAGCACGGTTTTTCACACCTAAAACCACACTATCAACCCCCTCCATCGACAGGGCGTATTGATGTGCAATCAAAGCCGGGTCTTCCCCCCACGCCGAACACAAGGCCCGAAATGGTTCTGCTTTTTTATAGTCTCGCATTTCAGGGGACGTATCAGGCAACGGTCGGTCAATCTCTCGAGTGAGCGCGCCCGCCTGAACAGCACGTATGCCCAGAACACCGACCCCATTATTAACAGCCGTGCGAATAATATTTCTTGGCTCGGCAGGCTCATCATATCGCCGCATGTTGCCCGCAGAATCCAGTACATTACTGACCGCTTGCACGACGCCGGGCGCTGCATCCGCACGCAATGCTTCCATCACCGAACGCGGCACACCCACACCCGTAATGCCCCATGCGCCAATAAGGCCCTCGGAGATCAACTTATGAAAGGCAGGCACGACACTTTGTTCATACAGGGTCCAGCGTGTCGAAAATTGATCTTGCGTCTCGCTGTTTTCTAAATAGGTATAATCATCAGGACGTATATTTGTATGGAGAAAAAAGACATCCATTTGCTCGCGCCCAAGTGTTTCAAGCGATCGCACCAACGTCTTTTTAAGACGCGGATAAACATCTTCTCCGGCAATCGTACCCAGATAGCATTTTGTCGTCACGCGCACATGCGCTGGAATAGCTTGATCGAAAGCTTGTCCAACAACTTGTTCAGCTTCGCCGCGCCCATATAGGGGGGCAAGGTCTAACAAGTTAATGCCTGCATCAACGCCCGCACGCGCAGTCGCCACGGCTTCATCCCGGTCTGTCTCACCCCACACTTGGCCCAAACCGCCGCCCCCAAGGGTCAATGCGCTCACAGGCCAAAGCGATCCAAGTTGCCGGGTTTCCATAGCGTCTCCTAAAAATATTCTGGGGGCGTGATGCCATGCAGACGACACGCCGCAACCACTGTGTTGCGCAACAAGCACGCAATCGTCATGGGTCCAACACCGCCGGGCACGGGTGTTATTTTACCCACAACATCGATCACATCCTTGTAATCCACATCTCCCACCAGCCGCATTTTACCTTCACCTTTTTCGGGTGCGGGAATGCGGTTAATGCCTACATCTAAAACCACGGCACCCGGTTTAACCCAATCGCGCTTAACCATCTGCGGGCGACCAACCGCTGCCACAAGCACATCGGCTTGTCGCGCCACTGCCGCAATGTCATCTGTCCGTGAGTGTGCAATGGTCACTGTGCAATTTTCATTCAGCAATAATTGCGCAATCGGCTTGCCCACTAAATTTGACCGCCCAATGACAACCGCATGTTTGCCAGAAAGGTCACCGCCCGTTGCGTCGCGTGCAAGCAACAAACACCCAAACGGCGTACAGGGCACCATGCCCTCCAACCCGCTGGCCAAACGGCCCGCGTTAATGGGATGCAAGCCATCCACATCCTTATCTGGAGAAATCGTATCAATGACACGCTGCTGGCTGATGTGATCCGGAACAGGAAATTGCACAAGAATACCGTGCACTGCCGGGTCCGCATTAAGCTCACGCACTTTCGCAAGCAAGTCTTCTTCACTCGTGTCAGCAGGCAACTTGTACTCAAAAGAAGTCATACCCGCTTCTTTGGTTTGAATGCCCTTATTGCGCACATAAACTTGGCTTGCAGGATCTTCTCCCACCAAAACAACCGCCAATCCGGGAACAATAGAATGGTCCTGAGCCAAACGTGCCACTTCCCGGCCGACCCGTTCACGCAGACCCGCAGCAAATAATTTGCCGTCAATGCGTTTAGGGTCACTTGGGGAGGTCGGTTGCGTATTCGTCATCGTATCATTCCTGTTGGTCAGCTGCCCGTCAGCTCATCCCAAAGGGAGAGCCAGCCTGTTGCCAGCTTGTTTATTCTCACCATACCAATGTCAGGATAATCGCGCGAGGGCTTCCTCGGTGCCTAAGTCGCCCGCGCCGACAATCCGGATGACCTTGTTTCGATCACTCTCACCGCTTACCACAAAAAGACGTGATTTGGCCATGCCTAAGGCTTTGGCCAAAAGCGCAAGCACCGCTTTGTTCGCCTTGCCCTTTTCCGGCACCACCGTGACACGTACTTTCAGATAAGCCTGCCCAGCAGCGTCCTCTCCAAAGCCCGCAAATCCCGTATTCGCCGCCTTAGGCGTTACCCGAATGCTCAAGAGAAGATCATCGCCCTGAACCCGCATGCACATCTTAGCCGGAAACCATTGGCATCAATGTTGTGGCAATGAAGGTTTGAAGGAAAAAGAGACCAAAGAGCACAACAATGGGGGATAAATCCAAGCCGCCCATATTAGGCAGAACCCGGCGCACCACATTGAAAACCGGTTCTGTCATCTTATAGAGCACTTCTAAAAGCGAATAGACCACACGGTTCTGGGTATTGATAATTTGAAAATTCACCAGCCAGCTAACAATAACGGCGGCGATCACAATCCATTGGTAAAAACCGATGATTTGGTAAAGTGTCGCTAGAACTGCAATCATGTGGATCTGCCTCGGCTGTGCTATTTCATCTACACTAGATGTAAAGCCGCCACCTGTTCGGTGCAAGCCTTCCAAGCAGCAACTCCTAAAAAAGAGCATCATTTCTGCTTAGCGGCCAATAAATTGGGGCGAACCCAGCACCACCACCGGCTATTTGCGTTTGAAATAGAGCGACTTCGGCGTGTCGTCTAAAACAGACGCAACAGCCTCATAACTATCTTGCGCTTCCATCAAAACAGCCAAAGGAATGTGAGACAACGTCACACCAGAAATACCCATCATGTCCGGGTGTCCACCCATGCGAGCCACCTTCAACGCTTCAGCCATCACATCGCCCGACTGCGCATCAATCAACGTTTCATTGCTCATAGCTACATCGGCCCCAGCCAAAGCAGCAAGGTCGTCTAGTGAAGAGCTTTCATCTTCCAAGGTATCAACGTCTTTAGAGGGCTTTTTCTTTTTGGCCCGTTCCATTGTTTCCTTTTCGCCAGCTTTGGAAAGCGCAGCTTGATGTGTCGCCACCACCGGGTCTATCGCCTTGGCTGTCACAAACTCTCGCACACGCACAGCCTCGCCGGTGGCGGCTTGCGCGGCACCTTGAAGCTGAGGAGCAGATATGGTTGGCGATACATTCATATCGCAACAATACCGCATACAGATAAATTTTCAATTTTGAGAATTTAGTTCAATTTTTTAGAAAGTTTGCGCATTAAGATTTGAGAACCCACAACACATTAAGGCGCACTCGCAGAAACCCGCCAGATCGTCCCATTTGCATCATCTGAAATAAGTAAAGCGCCATCTTGAGCGACCACAAGTCCAGTGGGGCGCCCCCAAATATTAGCAGTTTCTTCACCTTGATGCCAAAAACCCACAGCGAAGGTTTCATAAGAACCCGTCACCTTGCCATTTTCAAACGGCACCCGCACAACTTTATAGCCCGTTGGAACGGAACGATGAGACGAACCACGCAAAGCCACAAAAGCATGTCCGTGATACTCCTCAGGGAATTGGTTCCCTTGATAAAAAACCAAACCGGACGGCGACGAATGCGGCTCCAACAACAGATCAGGCACAAGCGTAGCGTCAACAAGGTCTGGTCGGATACGCCCAAATTGCGGATCAGGATGCGCCCCTAAAAAGGCATATGGCCATCCATAAAACCCATCCGATTGAATCTCCGTCATATAGTCCGGCACCATATTGTCGCCATACCCATAACGCTCCCCAACAACCGAGAACAAACGATCTGTACCAGGATAAAAATCCAAACTCGTTGGATTGCGTAACCCAGATGCGTAGGTTTCCAACACACCACGGGATAAATCAAGTTTTTGAATGGTCGCACGAGGGGCGCGTTCTTGCGCAAGGTTTTGTGCACTGCCAACAGCGATATAAAGATCAGTGCCATTGGGAGCGACAACAATGTCACGCGTCCAATGGCCATTGGCTTGCCCCAACCCACCGGCACGGGTCATCGGCTGGCGCGCTTGCGCCTTGGTTCCACTTTCATCTGGCAAAAGCCGCCAAACCGCTCTTTGGTCCGCCAAATAAAGCCCGCCATCATGAAAGGCGATCCCAGACGGCATACGAAACCCAGAAGCAAACACAAATGAAATATCCACGACACCGTCATCATCCGTGTCGCGCAACAAGCGTACTTGGCCTGCATTTGTTTCCGTTACAAAAACATCCCCCGCAGGCGACACAGCCATGCTGTGGGGACTGAGTAATTCAGACGCATAAAGATTAACTTCAAATCCATCGGGCACACGCAACGCCGCACTCGCTGGTTTATCCGTAATCACCGCGCGATTTTCCGTTGCGTCACCGCGCGTGGCAGCAGGAAGGGTATCAAAATTCAGGGTGTAGGGCGTGCCAACCAATTCGCCAGCCCCTCCCTTAATAGACGACACCACATCTCCATACACCGCACTCCCTGACATGAGGACAGCAATAGCCCCTATCGCACACGTTTGAAAAAAGGTGCCGAGCAAATGACGGTCTGTTCCATTTGAATTTTGAGAATGCGTCAACCTGTGTTCCCATAAATTTGGGCGGCCCATAGACCGCCCAGCAAGCTTACATCGCGCTGATGCCACCATCAATTTTGATTTCAGAACCAGTGATGAAATTGGATTCATCGCTGGCTAAGAATGTCGCGGCATAGGCCACATCATTTGGCACACCAATCCGTCCCAAAGGCACTTGGCGCGATAACTTACGCACCACATCTTCTTTGGTCAGCGTATCTCTGGCAAAGCCATCCAAAATAGGCGTATCAATGAAAGTTGGATGAATAGAGTTTGAGCGAATGTTGTAACCAGACTGCGCACAGTGGAGCGCCACAGATTTAGACAACAACCACACAGCCGCTTTAGCCGCATTATAGGCCGCCATATTGGCCCCAGCAATCAACCCGGCAATAGAAGAGATATTGATGATGGAACCCGGCGCATGATCCTTCATATATCCGATGGCATATTTGCAGCCTAAAAAGACTGAGTCCGTATCAACCGTCATCACCTTTTGCCACGTTGCAAAATCTGTATCTTCAACGGTTGTGCCGCCGCCAATACCCGCATTGTTCATCAACACGTTCAAGCCACCCATTGCCTCATTGGCCTGCGCCAAGATCGCAATCCATTGCTCTTCGCTTGTCACATCTAAGCCATATGCAAAAGCACTGCCCGGCTTTTCCGCGTTAATGGCGTCGGCCACTTTCTGAGCGCCAGTTAAGTTGATGTCCGTGACAGCCACTTTTGCACCTTCGCGGGCAAACATTAGTGAGGTCGCCTCCCCAAGCCCTTGTGCACCACCGGTGACAAAAGCCATTTTTCCATCAAGTCTTCCCATGGGATATCTCCTATTTAGTTTGGGTATTTGAATTTGAAGAAGTTAAAAAGGACGAGATCGCCTCTGCCTGTTCTGGGCTTTGTGCAGCCAAGGCAAATTGATCTCTGTCCATATAGCTCGTCGCTAAATTGAGCGCCTGAACTGTCATATTGATAGATTGTTTGGTCATCCGCAGCGGCACATCAGGCACTTGGGAGAACCGCTCAGCCAACGCAAGAGCCGAGACAAGCGCTTGTCCATCTGCCACCACCTCGTCAACCAAGCCCCATTGCTCGGCTTTCGGGGCCGCAAGAGGCTCCCCTAAGATGGTAAAGATTTTAGCCTTTGCTGGTCCAATCAGATTGACCGTACGCGGATTACTATTCCAACTCATGTTCATGCCGAGAGGAACTTCTGGCAACCGGAAATGCGCCCCCTCTCCGCTAATGCGGATATCGCATGAAATGGCAAGGGCCACACCGCCACCAATACAAAACTGCTCAACAGCACAGATAGTGATTTGCTCAAGCTTCTCCCATGCCCGACACATATCTGGACCGAGCCGCAATGCTTGGCGTTGCTCCACAAGGGGCAGAGAGGCACGGGCGGCCATCTCAGGATCTTTCAGGTCAGCACCCGCCGAAAACCCATCCACCCGACCGGTCAGCACAACAGTTGAAATCCCGGCTTCTGTATCTAACATCTGCGCGGCTTGTGTAAGCTCACGCATGGCTTGCGACGACAATGCATTCGTGCGGTGACCACGGTCGAAAACAACCGTGGCAACCTTGCCCTCGCGCGTGATTTGGACAAATTCACCGATCTTTGTTGGCACCGACGTCATGCTCTGTCTCCCAAAGTCTGAGTGTGTTTAGGCGCAACTCTATCCAAGCCAACAATACGGCACCAGTGTTCTTTTGATTGCCTTGTAAAGCCTCTCGTCCTCAGCTAATGCCTAGCGGCCAATAAAGATTGGCACCCGTTTTTCGAGGAATGCTTTCACAGCTTCTTTATGGTCTTGCGTCGCGAAGGTTTGAATCTCATAAGCAACAGAGGTGTCCATCAAAGTGTGCGCTAATTGCTTAAGGCCGATATTGACAGAGACTTTTGTATATTTGATCGCTTGGATCGCGCCCTTTTCCAAACGCTGGGCAAAGGCAAGTGCAGCATCCCAAAGCTCAGCATCCTCAACCATATGATTGATAAGGCCCATCTGTTCAGCAGCAGGTGCTTTAACCGGGTCCCCTGTCATCAAATATTCTTTCGCGCGGGCATAGCCAATAAGCTGAGGCCAAATAACCGCCCCCCCATCTCCCGCCACAATGCCCACTTTCACATGCGGGTCAACGAACCGCGCCGACCGTCCCGCATAGATAACATCACACATCAACGCAATGGTCGCGCCCAATCCAACAGCGGGGCCTTGCACGGCAGCAATGATGGGCTTTTCTAAATCTAGCAGGGAATAGATGATGCGCTTTGCTTCCATCGGGTCTGGGCCCAATTGATTTTCTTCAAAAGATGTTTTCATCCACCCAAGGTCACCGCCAGCACAAAAAGCACTGCCCTCACCCGTCAACATCACCACATCAGAATGCGGATCATCGGCAGCGTCCAAGAAGATACTGGAAAGCTCGCGATGCATTTGGGCGTCTACCGCATTCATCAACTTCGGATTAGAAAGCGAAAGAATGAGAACGCGCCCTTCACGCGTTACCTTAATACGTTCATACCGATCAAAATCTATTGCGTGAACAGCCGGTGCATCAGTCATAGGGTTTCCTGCTACAAATTGGGATGAGCGAGTTTAACCTTGTGAGGGGCTGACAGAAACAAAAACCTGAGAGCCAGGCAAAATAAAACCCCGCTGACAATCAGCGGGGTTTTAATTCAGAAAGATTTAATAACAGCTTCATTTAAAAGCTACGAAGCAAATCAAAATTATGACGCCCCATTTGCCGCATCAAATGTATCCGGCATTACTTTAAGGCCAGGAACACCGAAGATGATAATCGTATCATCGGCACCACCAATGACAGCGTTAAAGCCCGCACGGTCTGGACGTGAATATGTTTTGAACGATTTGCCCATATCTGTTGAGTAGGCAACCGCCCCATTCAGACCGCTGAGAACCACTGTGCCATCATCCAGCTCAACACCGCCGCCAAATGATTTCTGGGTATCCGCTTCGACGGGCTGCCAAGTCAAACCTTCGTCCACTGAGCGATAGATATTGCCACGCATACCGTAAACGAGAATAGACCCATCAGAGAGGCCCAAGCCGCTCCAAAAAGATCCTTCGTAATCTGTTTGAATTTCTTCAAAAGAAGCGCCACCGTCTGTTGAGCGATATACAATGCCAAACTCCGACGGGATAAGTAGTGTGCCAGCTTTTGACCGATAGATATCATTCAAGTGATAATCGTTCGGATTGCCTTCAAATACCGGACGTGTTTTCCACGTCTCCCCACCATCCATGGTCTCAACCATCAAGGAGAAGGCACCAACAGCATAGCCTTTGTTTTCATCTTCAAAATGCACGGCCAACAGTGGGTTTTCAAATTCGGTATCCCGGTAGAATACACGCCATGTCTCCCCGCCATCTGTTGTCTTCAAGACCGTCGCGTCATGACCAGCGGCAAAGCCAACTTTGTCATTTACAAACATCACAGAATTAAGCGCAACCTGAGAACGAACCTCTTTCGCTTGGGTCCATGTTTTCCCGCCATCATCGGACAAAACAATATGGCCAAATTCGCCAACAGCAACCAAACGGTCGCCAGCCTTTGCAGCATCCAATAACAATTTGCTTGTCGCGTTTTCAGCTTGAACCGCAAAGCCAGACGGCTCCACGTCAATATCAGCCGCTTGCGCAGGAGCCGTCAGCGCCAAGGCAGAAGCCATAGCAAATGCAGTACCTAGTTTTAGGGGTGCTGGCGCGCGGAACTTGGCCGCAATGGATGAAAACAACATTGTCATAATTCTACTCGCTTTACGGTCATTGCCTGTGAACTCCTATGGGAATTCAGCTTGAGTTTTCCGAGGTTCCCGGATGAATAAAGTTTCTTTTACAGGCGCAAAATTTCCTACCTGTGTGCAGTCTAAACGCTCCGATGAATTGGATAAACCAAAATCCAGCTCAATTGACGTTCATTAATGAGATTTACGCTCTTTTTGCGACTTTTGATTGGTTTACATGCGAACTCTACAGTCAATTCGTCAAGAAAATGCAAAAGCAGGAAGCGTTAATTTCATGTGTTGGCCAATAGGGGGCATCACGGATAATGGGACCCCATGTCCACCACATATTCGCCAAACGAAAACGGGCCGGTTCACATCAGTGAACCGGCCCGTCTATTCTTAAAAGGAAAACTTAACGCACGCCCATCTGACGAATGGCAGCAGGTGTGTACCGTTTAGCGTTCAATTCACTTGCATTGTAGTTTACAGGTGTTTCTTCGTTCTGCAGAGCAAGCGCGAGATAACGGCCAGCTTGCAGATCGTAAACAACTTCAGCACCTTTATTAAACAATGGAACGGTGTAAGTCTGAATGCCGTGCATTTCGTGGACACGCCACAATTCGCCACGACCATCATAATATTCGCCGCTCAAAAGAACCCAGCTATCTTCGTCCTGGTGCATAACGCGACGCGCATAAATGTGGCGCATACCAGGTTTCAATTTAGCTTCGATTGACCAAACACGGTGGTTTTCATAACGCACGTGGTCTTGGTTGAGGTGCAATGGACGAATGATGTCAGCATATTTTACAAGGCCAGCATCATAGTCATTGTAAGCCACAACTTTTTCAGACTTGCCAAGAACAGTCCAGTCGTAACGGTTTGGCGCACCATTGTAGCCGTCGAAGCTATCAGAGGTAGACAGACCATCAGAGTTTGTACCTGGATTATCATAGGCAATGTTTGGAGCACGACGTACACGACGTGTACCCGGGCTATACTGCCAAGCCTTACGTGGCTCAATAGCACTGTTCATTGCTTCGTGAACCAAAACCACACTACCCGCAGCACGTGCTGGAGCAATGGTGTTTGAGAGGTAGTACAATGAAATGTTGTTCAGATCTTCAGCTTTACTATAGCTAGGATCAGACCACGTGAAGATCACATCATCTTGCACAGTCAGCATTGTGTAGTCACCGCCACGGGTAACCGGAGCAGCAGCAAACTGACGTGTGATTTTGAATGCGCGATAGCGCAATGTGTGGTTCCACACCATTTCTAGGGCATTGTTGGCAATTGGGAAGGCTGTCGCCATAATCCCGCCAGAAATACCATTACCACCGCCAACGAGTTCAGACGTGGTTGCATTCTTTTTATTCGCCGCATAGACGAAATCTGGGAATGCTGCCGTACGACGTGTTTGATACACGTTCATTTTGTAAGAAGAATAAGTGCTCAAAAGAGCCTTATATCCATCTGTCAAAACGGCATCATACTGACCCATGTTTGCGGCAGTGATTGTATGCTTAATCGCATCACCACTAAATGGGTTGGCCAATTCTTGCCCGGCTGTGTAGCTCAAGCCAGCTGGTACACCACTTAGACCACCGGTCCATGCTGGAATAGTACCACCGTTACCGGCTTTTTCCCCGCCCATCGGCATAAGGTCGCCACCGAGGCGGTTTGCTTGAGCGTCTGGTACGCTCGCCTGCGCCACAGTTGCCGACATGGCAATGATGGCTGCAGTTGAGACCAGAAGGCTGGTCTTTTTCATACTTAGTCCCTCCACTAGCGTTTAATTTGGGATCAGGCAGATTCTCCAAGCTGCCTGATCCCTCGCTCCCCGCGATTTCGTTACGTCAATGCTATCAGATTAGAATGCATAGCTAAAGTTAATTGACGCGAAGTCTTTGTCTTCAGCAGAATTCCGATACTCATTGCCGAAGCTATTTGTATAACGGATCTCAGCTTTATAGGCACTCTGGTAAGTTGCAGTTGCACCTACAGAGATCGTTTTCTTGCCTTGCATGAAGCCTGGGCCAATTGGTCCAGCAGAATAACCATTTACATCATGTGCCCACTGAATGGACGGGCTCACTGTGAAAGCAGACCCCATGAAGTTGTTATACTGAGCAACAGCAATCAAACGGTAACCCCATGAGAAGCTATCCGCATATTGCGGTGAAATGCTAGAGCCTTCAGCAAGTATAGCGTTTACAGACGCCACATCATGATAATCACCAGCACGAGAAATCGCGAAGTGTTGATCATCCGGCAAGTCTGGTAGATATTGCATGCCAACATTTGAAAGCAAGATCAAAATGTCAGCACCAATTGCAGAAACAATTGGATCAGACGCAGGCAACGTTGAGGTCGTCTGAAGTTGTGCAGTAATTACTTCGGTCCGCTTGTAGCCTGGAATAATTGCCCCATCAGCTACCAATGAATCGTAGCTACTTGCATAAGGTACAGCGCCAGTAGTTGCTTCAATATTATCGATGTAAGCAACCAAACTATCGATATCAGTCACAAGACCGCCCAAAATGGCGTCATAAGCCTGACCGGTAAAGCTTTTATCCATATCCATTGAGTTGATCTCTGGATCAGCAATAGCGTACGGCATATTATCAGAATAAGCGATCTCACCAGCAAGAGCTGTACCACCTAGTACATCAACCGCAGTGTTAAAGCTTGCACCGAACATACGAATATCCTCTACATATTGCAGAAGATAATCTTTCGTAGAAGCCGAATCCAACAGACCTGCACCGAGAACCGTCGCACTCAAACAATTGAGAGCCGAATCCGTACTAGCACCACCAATCGCAGTATTAATTGTGTTACAAGTATCACCGATGTGACCGGCGTAGACCTTGTCCGCCTCAACTGCCGATGTGAACGTACCGATCGGTGCTTTGCTGTGGAAATTAGTGAAGTACAGACCGATATCAGTCCCATCATTCAACCATTCGGCATAATAACCGAGTTTCACACCAAATTCACCACCATCACGCGCATCATCATCTTTAGCACGATTGATGAGATAACCGGCAGACCCACCAGCAAGTAGAGTCGTTTCATAACCACCCAAAGCATCAACTGCGGCGCTATACTCCGGACCATTCATCACGTAAGCAGCACCGTTACAACCAGTGTCTGTACCTGAGAAGAATGTACCACAATTGTCGAGCTTCACTTCGTCGTGACGCCAAGCGTACCAACCCTCAAGGTTGAAATTGTTTGGCAAACCGATCGATGCGTAAGCGCTCAACGCTGGCAAAACAGCTTCTTTAAGCTCAGCACCAGGTGTACGCAATGCGCCAACGTCAAATGACAGGTAGGAGTTGATACCGCCACCAATCACTAGGCTTTCACCCCAGTTATTCACTTGCTGACCCACACGAATGGTCAACGGCAAATCGCCTGCTACTGTGAAGTTAGCAAATACAAATGCATCGAGAAGTGAGATGTCATGCGCACCAGCGTTAAGGAAGTCATCCCCGCGGCGTGCATCACTCATGGAGCGCTCACCATAACGATCAGACCCACCATTTTGACCCGTTTCTTGGTCATTGATGTAGTCATAGAAAACTTTTACGCGGGCGAAGGCACCAAAATTTTCGTAACGTGCTTCAAAATCGGTTGTTGCTTTAACAGCGGCAGAAACAAAATCGCCAGCGCCAAAGTTGATATTGCCATCATCATTATTGGCACCGATATCAAGGCCGTTGTCTGAAAGACACCCGCCATTTGCGACAGAAACCTTGTCACAAGACTGAGAGCTTGCACGAACGGCAGCCCCAAGAGAAACGGTGGTATCAACGACTAAGTCGACCCCCCCAAGTTTGTAATCTAGCGCGTTGGCCGTTCCGGCTGACGCTACCATGGCGACGCCAACGGCGCCCCCAAGGAGCATTGAGCGCAATGTGCTCGTAGTCATAAGAGTGATCCTCCTCGATCCTCGATGCGAACTAAAAGTCATGCAGCTGGTAATTGGGGGGAGTTATGGAGCCGAAAACCCCTCGTTGTCCGCTCTCGCCCCCCCGGCCAGTCAGCATCCCTCTTTGCTACCGGACGAAAATACGCGCCTTAAGTCAAGTCACTTAAATCATTTTCACTGTCACAAAGAAGACTTCAAACCTAGTTATTGCAGAATTGACACAGTGTGCGCCGCACCATCCTGTGTGCCCTGCAACAAAGAAAGAAGTCCCGGTTTTCTTAAGGTAAACCGACATCGAATCGGTAAAAGCACCACAAAAAGAGTGACTCATTTCTGCATCAGGCGGCCAAGAGAGCCCACGAAACACTGCTGAATGACAGAGCCGCACCGCTTCCACAGCACCGAAAAACCTCACCCCGCAACACAGATCAATATCAAAAGAAGCAATGGCGCCCTACGTACGCAGTCCAACAGCTGATTGCTCGATATACAGCTCGGCCAACCCAAGACATTCAGAAATATAGGCATCTCGCTGCGCAGGCACCCTTTGTAAAAGAGCGACATCAACCAAAATCGACACCGTCGCCAACAGGGTAGTCAAAATAACCGTCTCCCGTTCGGGAGGAAATTGAATGTCGGTACGCGCCATCACATCCGTAAACAGCCGCCCCAGCGGGCTTTCCAAGCCGTGGGGTCCCTCAAAAACCGGCATATGCTGAGTTTGATAGCGATTGACCTCAATGCCAGCTGGCAAAGCCTCAAGAGCCGTGAGGTAACTGCCCATCACATGACGCATCGCATCTGGCCAATGATCAAAGACATCTGCGGGGCAATCATCCAGAGCCACTACACACGCCTTCGCCAATGTTTCAGCCTGGGCGCGCACCAGCGACGTCAGCAGATCTTCCCGATCGACAAAAAACTGATAGACAGATCCAACTGGCACGCGCGCCAAGTCGGCCACCCGTGTTGTGGTGACGGCATCAATGCCCTCCGCCAAAATGAGCGACCGCGTGGCCTCAAAGATATGGCCAACACGCTCAATAGATCTTTTTTGGGTCGGCTTACGCATGGGTATCCCTTTGTTCCGCAAGCCATTGTACCTCACCTGCGACACTCATGAGTATGCCCGTCCCCCCTTGTCCATACCAGCACTCATCACCCGCTCA
This sequence comes from Parvibaculaceae bacterium, assembly GCA_029209985.1. GTDB lineage: Bacteria > Pseudomonadota > Alphaproteobacteria > Parvibaculales > Parvibaculaceae > NORP139. The sequence goes on along the minus strand of JARGNZ010000010.1, from coordinate 79,332 downwards.
ACCAAAAAGGCGGCCCTATAAAGGACCGCCTTAAAAGTATGTTTGTATTAAACGAAAAGCTTAGAACGCGTAGCTCACGTTGAATGCCACAAAGTCTTTATCCGTAGACGCATTGCGATACGGATTGCCGAAGCTGTTGGTGTAAGACAGTTTTGCCTTATACACGCCTTGGTAATCAGCCCCGAGGCCCAAAGAAATAGTCTTTGCGCGCTCAACAAAACCAGGACCATTTGGACCTGCAGACAAGCCGTCCACATCATGACGCCACTGAATAGAAGGGCTCACAGTCCAAGGGGTACGGAAGGCATTGTTGTAGTTTGCAACCGCAACCAACCGGTAGCCCCAAGAAAACTTGTCAGCATACCGGGCAGCGCCTGAGCCTGCATTGGTTGCTTCCCCACCGGAAAGCAACAGATTGTTGATCCAGGTATCAGCGTGGATCATGCCAGAACCTGCCGCCGCAAGGCGTGTTTCTTGGCTGATGTTTGGCAAATATTGGAAGCCAACATTTGATAACAAGACCAGCAAGTCAGCACCAAGAGCGCCAACGACTGGGTCAGACGCAGCCAATGTAGACGTCGTTTGCAATTGACCCGTAATCACTTCCTCACGCTTCCAAGGTTTAATGTAGCTGCCGCCATAAGGGGTCAACGCATTCGCCGTGGTTGCATAAGGTGCAGCAGTAAGAGTGCTCGCGTAAGTTTGCAAATCACCGATACTCATAGCAGGGTTAGTGAGGAAATAATCACCCAACGCACTTGTTGAATTAAGATCTAGGTTGTTAGACAAAATATCATACGTGTCACGCTGGAACGCCATGTTAGGAGAGTAAGCAACCTCCCCAGCTAGAGCCGTACCACCCAAAACATCGATGAGCGTATTAAAACTTGCGCCATACATCTGAATGTCTTCAGCATAGGCCAAGCCATAATTCATGGTTGATGTGCCCTCAAGAATGGCCACTTTCGCAATGTTAGGGTTGGTGAAACAGTCTGCAGCAGATGCTCCGCCTAGAGTAGCGCAAATATCGGCCCAATTGCTCCCGTAAGCAGAGGGTGTTGTTGGTGTTGTATAGCTCCAGTACGGCGCTTTTGAGTGGAAGTTGGTGAAGTAAAAACCAAAGTCCGTGCCATCGTTCAAGTCTTCAGCAAAATAGCGAACAGACAGGCCAAATTGACCTTCGTCTTTGGCGTCATGATCTTCGTAACGCGGAATAAGAACACCGCCGGCTCCGCCTAAGGTTACGGGAATGGAATAAGCACCAGCGAGTGCAGTTGCTTCACTGTACTCAAGGCCGTTCATTGAATAGCCGCACCCTTCGTGTACGAAGTCAGATGAGGCAAAAAACGTTCCGCATGAATCCAATTGGGAGGTTTCATGCTCAAGCACATAAAAACCTTCAACGCTGAAGTTGTTTGGCAGACCCAAAGACGCATAAAGCGCAAGCTCGGGCAAAACCGCTTCTTTCAATTCCGAACCCGGTGTGCGCAAAGCCGTCACATCATATGGCAGATAGGTGTTAATACCACCGCCAATGAAAAGGCTTTCGCCCCAGTTGTTGACTTGCTTACCAAGGCGCACGTTCAAAGGCAGTTCGTTCGCAATTGTAAAGTTGCCGAACACAAACGCATCAAGCACATCCAAACCACGGCCAGCAGAATTACGGGCCACATCGCCACGGACACTGTCTTGCACTGGACGGGCACGCCCGGTTGCATCGTTGTAATTCACTTGGTCATAAAAAGCTTTGACCCGCAAGAAGCCCCCGAAATTTTCGTATCGAGCTTCAAAGTCTGTCGTCACTTTTACAACAGCAGAAACCAAGTCCCCGCTGTCAAAATTCAGGTTGCCGTCATCAGTATTCACACCCCAATTGGTGCCTTTCTCTGTCAAGCAACCACCGTTCTGTAGGGAAACATGCGAACAGTCCCGGCCGCTCGCACGCATGCTCGCACCCAAAGAAACTGTTGTATCAACCGCAAAGTCTACAGCCCCGACTTTAAATTCTTTTGCCACCGCAGCCCCAGCAGCTAGGGTCATGGCAGAGGACAAAACAAGTGCCCCCAAAATATTAGCTTTCACGAAAGCTCTCCCTTAAATGTTGTCGCTCAACTTATCGCTGAGCGTCATTTAGGCAGGCCACGCACCTATTCCTCCAAGTCGAATAGTCAATAATTATGGCCACCCTCCCAAGCGGCTATAACCAATTCGCTCCCCCGGTTTGTGTCCAACCAGAAAATTGAGAGTATTTGCTCCTCAGCACTCTCCAAAACCCACGCCCTCCTTCTTGCAAAGCAAAAACGTGGATACGGACCGGAAACTAAAGGGCAATTGGACAACTAACAAGTAAGTAAGCAATACTAAATGTCGTTCACGGACTATTGAATCCACGTAAGTAACAATTGTGCATGTGAAATCCACGGCTTAGAATGTGGTGCAAATTAAACACATTCAGATATAAATAGCACATACGTCGAAAGGCGCATGCCCTCGTCCCGCCCAATTATATAAAAAGGGGCTGAGCGCAAGCCCAACCCCTTCTCGGTTCTGATCTTCCTCCTGCTCGCCAACAAGCAGTTTCTAGCTCAAAGCAGCATGATTACCGACGCGCCAGCCACCAGGGACAGGTGTGGCGCATACAGCAGGGGACATATTGCTTCAGGACGCAGAGCGAGGACCAACATGAGATCAGAACGCGTTCTGCCATCCCACCATAACGGACCAATCGCGCTGCATTTGAATGCCGTTCCGGTCTTCATAAACCGGTACAACCGCTTCCACGCCAAACCGGTGCCCTGCTAAAGCGCCATCCGGCACTTGGAAATTCAACCCAGCACCCAGCTCAACGCGCTCGCCGCCATAGTTATCCGGGTCCGCCGTTTGAACCGGCAACACGATAGAACCATCAATACCGTCGATTTTGCCTTCAAACTCAGCTTTGACCCGCAAAGACGCCGACACCCAATCTGCAAGCGCATAAGACCCCCAGCCGGTCAGCTCCCATTTGTCGCCCAAGGCCCAATCTTGGTCATTTTCGCCCAAACGAATGGTCGCTTTAACCTGCGACCCCCAGCCCAATTTACCCGCATGTCCGGTATAGGTGATGCCCGGCTCCAAGTCATAGGTGCCCGACCCAAGCTGCATGGAATACGGCAAGCGTGTTTCCATCACCATGCCCATCGGGGTGAGGACCTCGTCTTTTTCTTCGATCGATCCAGTTGGCAAACTCACACCTAAATTGACATGGATGTGGTGGCCGTTTTCTTCGTAGAGACGAATAAGACCGGCAACCTTTGTGTCGCCCCAGCCTTTAGATTTTGACGTGAAGTTACCCACCACCACACTCGGGTTCATGGCGGCATAAGTGGTTAAAGACATCTCCCGCTCCACATACATCCCCATAACCATCAAGGTCAGCCAGTCGGTCGGCGCATACATGCCGCCCACCATCAACATATCCATGGTCATCTCTTGAGGCACAACCCGCAAACCAGCCGGTTGACCAGGAACGCCGAAAAACCGGTTCGGCTGCGCGGTAATTTCTGCATCTGAGACCTCATCTGACCCCATCAGATTGCCATCCATTGCCATATGCATCGCCCGCACAGAAAGCATCCACCCGCCCGCTTCGTGCATATGATCGCCCATCACACCTAAAGGCGCATGGCCAGCAGCATTCGCTGTGCCATGTGTTTGCGTCCCATGTCCTTGCGCACCATCAGCCAGCGCAAAAGTAGAAAGCCCAACAAGGCTCGTAAGAGCAGCAGTACCCGCCAAAATATTTTTGAAAAAAGTCATAATCACCCCTTGCGTACAAGGGCCCCTGAATATCGATTGAATATCTATCTATGAAAATCAGCTAACGGAAATCACGAAAGCGAAAGGTCTAGATAGCGACAGGAGGGGCGCGGGCAAACAGAGCCGAAGAAAAGCTAAGCTCAGAAAACTGATTGGTTTGCGTTAAAAGCGGTGCCCACTGCCAATTCACCGTAACAGAGACCGCAGAGACGCCACATGAAGCACAGGCAGCAAAGGCCGCAGCAATACACACCGCACACGTGGAAGCCTGCCCCAACAAGTCTTGCGCATCTGCCTCTTCATCAGGAGAGCAAATTTTCAGGAGGTCAGCGATCAAAGAACGTGTGGCATCGGTACGATCTAAGTCACCCACAAGTTCGTGCAGATGCGCCGCCACAGCCACTTCAGTTGCTTGCGCATGGGCTTGCCCAGCAGAGTGCACAACACCTACAAGCAAAAACAGACCAAGCGCCATCCATGTGGCTATATGCCCAAATCCTGTGCGCACGTAAACTCCCTAAAATCATCTGTGGATTAGCACATTTTGGACAACAGCGACTAGCGTGTTTATGCCACACCTACGCGACATAACGACCGCGCCAGACCACAAAGGGCCAGCGACAAGGCTCTGTCTAACCGGGCGGAAGGCTCAATATCCAACCGGGTCAATGGTCATAACCCCACATTCAGCCCGCCCCGGTGAGACCGGCTCAGCCGCAAGCAACAAGCGACCTAGGTCCGCTTTGCCCGACAAAGTGCTCCCCAACGCCCCGGATAAGTGTAAGCGCATTTCTGTCAGCACCCATCGCGCCCCAACTTTCTGGCATTTAAAGACCACACGCTTACCAGCCCCCGCGCCAAAAGCTTTGTCGAAGGCGGCCACAATATCTTTGCGCATCACAAGTGTGCCTAAGCGAGATTTAAGCAACGTCCGCACAGAAGAACGATTAACCAAGGCCAAAAGCTGAGCCGAAGTCTTAAAATACCGCTCCTGAGACATGCCCGAACACGTGCCGTGCTTAATCCATTCATGACGATTCAAATGGGACTGCGTGCCCGGCATGACTTTCTGTAGCACGGCCCAACTGGAGGCAGACAACGTAGACGCAGGCAATTTATCCCACTTACCCGCTTTGTCCTGCGCCTTCACTTTGCTGTCCACATCACAATAAACTGCCCCCTTGGGTTGCGGCCATAGCCCATGCAACACCAGCGCCTTGGCGTCAAAACGCGTCGAGGTTTGAGTAAGACATTCCAACTTATCGCGGTGGGTTTCACAAAATGCGGGCTGCCAACTGAGCGCAAGAACATAGTCCTTCGCCCCAGCAGCTTGCCCCGCCGCGCCTGTATAAAGCACGCCCAGCAGCGCCAAAACGCCCCCCATCACGACAATTGAAAATATTCGCATAGGCCCCCAACTTAAAATCGCGCGCCTCAATCAATCTCAACTCAATTCTTCAAAACCAAAGGGGGCGCACAACTAAGCCTAGATAAAATTTACATCTGGGGAAAGCCTCACCAAAGCTAGGCCGTCTTTTTGACAAATTCCGTCAGGATCACAATCCGCTGACCACTGACGCGGCCCTCAATATGTGCGGCATTATCATCAACCAAGGAAATACCACGCACCGCAGTGCCGCGCTTAGCCGTAAAGCCGGCGCCCTTTACATTCAGGTCTTTGATCAAGGTCACTGTATCGCCTTGCGCCAACACCACGCCGTTGCAATCTTTATGCACAACCGCATCAACAGCGCCGTCCTCGGCACCATTATCCTGCGCCCACGCCAAAACCCCATCTTCCAAATACAACATATCGAGAAGGCTGCGTGCCCAATCCTCGCCACTCAAACGCGTCAACATCCGCCATGCTGTCACCTGAACCGCAGGCTCTTGGCTCCACATGCTTTCATTGAGGCAACGCCAATGATTAATGTCCACCTCTGATGATCCGGCAATCTGCGCGTCGCACGTCCCGCACACCAACACAGATGTTTCCGGCGTCCCCTCTGTACCGGGGCCCACCTGCATCACTCTTAAACCATCAGTTGCACCACATAGTTCACATTTACCCTCCGCACGGGTTTGCAAAACATTTTCAAGGGTCATGGAATAGTCCTTATGGGCATGGCAAAAAGGTGGTGCCGCATAGGTGACTCGAACACCTGACCCCATCATTACGAATGATGTGCTCTACCAACTGAGCTAATGCGGCGATGCACACGATAGTTCCCAGAATATTGTGCAGATATTTCGCAAACAATACTGTGAACATTTCGGGCAGAATGGAAATACAAGCCCGCGCCTCATTTGGCAATACCCATGGCAAAGGCAGCGGCGAAAAATGAGAGACCAACGGCCCCTCATTCATTTTACTCTGTTTCAACGGATGTGGGTTCTGCCTCAACCGGGGCATTGTCCCCCTCTGCCACCGGTGCAAATGCCTGTGCTAAAAACGTCCGCACAGCCGCAGCACTGGGGCCCGGCACTTCTTCCATTGCCATATGACCAGCCCCTTCCAAAATCACCAAAGTCGAATTGGGCAATCGCGTGTCATATTCATAAGCTGCCGACACGGGGATCAACGGGTCATGCACGCCCCAAAGCACCAAAGTCGGCTGCTCAATATCGCCAACGCGCTTGAATAATGTTTCAGGCTTGTTAGACCCTGCGAACCGGGACCGCAACGCCGCACGCTGCCCTTCAAGCAATGCCAACGCATGGTAGCGATCAACCATTTCCTCAGTCACAAAGTCTTCCGGCACCGTGACATCGCGCAATCCATTTTCAAACAAAGAGCGGGGCGTAACATACAATAAAATGGGAGAAAAAATAGGGGAGCTTGCCAACTTAAACCCGATCGGCACCTCGGCTTCTGCCGGGCGCGGCATCCCCGATGCAGACACCAAGATCAAAGCCGAAACATCTTGCGGGTGTTCCAATGTATAGAGCGTCGAAAGACTGCCCCCCATAGAATTACCACCCAAAATAAACCCCTCAGATCCATCTGTCGGAGACAGGCCGTAGGCATCTACAAACTCTTTCAAAAAGGCAACCATACCCGCCCGCGAATAATCAGCGGCCGGTGTGGGACCGGTCAGCCCATGCCCCGGCATATCAACAGTCACGACACGGTAATCGGTGCCTAATTCAGCAACCCAAGGTTCCCACGTATGAAGCGACGCATTGGACCCATGCACCAAAACAAGGGTGGGACCTTCCCGATTTCCTTGATCTCGAAAGTGCGCGATTGCCCCAGAAGGCACCGTTAAAAACTGCGAAGGGGCTTGGCCGTATTGTGCAACCAAGTCTGCACGGGGAATATCAAACCGTACAAAAAGAACGGCGATAACAATAAGAGCACTCACGAGAAGCGCCCCTAAACCAACAAAAAACTTTTTCATGCAAGACTCCCCTAAACTGATCGCGCACAAACCCTCCGCGCATCACAGCACCCTGCCTGAGATCATCCCCAAACTCAACCCAGCCTATGCCTCACCACGTCCTATCGCGTTTTTCATCATCCTCATCGTCGAGGGGCCCCGGATCATCGGGCGCACTCACAGGCTCAACGAAAATCGGTGCGGTGGGTCCGCCTGTCATAGGCTCATCTTGAGGGTCTGCCTCCGATGCCTGAACACTGTCTGCCACATTCTCGCGCACAGATACATCACGAGTGGAAGGAACCTCACGAGAGCCAGAAGCCTCATCGAGAACAGCCGCACTGTCAGGGCTCGTTGGCTCCTCTACAGCAAGCGCGTCCACGCCTTCATCGGCCTCTGGCTGAACTTTCGGCGCCGCAACACTTAATCGAGGCGCATCCGGGCTCTCCCAACGCAACACATCAAACGCATGTGTATCTGGCACCACCGCAACCCAGTCAGCGTAAAGCCGTCCGTCTGCCATCCAGCCTGCATCACGCGGTGCATGAAGCGCCCGCGACAACCATTCACGCGCTTTGCCAAGGTGGCCAAACTCACCTTCTTCAATATCGGCCATCAATTCAAAGATGCGCCGCGTCGGGTGTTCTTGCAACGAAGGAGCAAGCACATCGCGAGCGACATCAAATTCACGCGCGCCAATCGCCGCACTCGCAAGCAGAACCCGCTCTTCCTCATTTTTAAGCGCCACGCCATTTTGACCAACATTCAAAAGCTTACGAATACGTGCCAAACGATCATAGGCACTTTCATCGCGCAACACGGTCAACAACGCATGTCCAGTTTCTGGATGAGGTCCCGTCAACCAAGCCGCTTCCAAAATTTTAAGAGCACGTTTGTCTTTATGCTGTGCAGATAATTGCGCCGCCGCCAGCACCGCTGCCGGAGAAAACCCCGGCTGCAATCCAACCGCTTCCAAAGCGCAATCCGTCGCTTCTTTTGCAGACCCTTCCTGCGCACCCGCAACCAATTGCTGAGCCCGTGCGGTCAACAAAACAGCACGCCGTCGCCGCGCTTCCTCCCGCGACAGCAGCTTTGCCTTCAACATCCGGTCTAAACTCACCGTCGCCGCATCAAAGTCATTGTCAGCCACCTGCAACTCAAACACGGCATGAGCCGCCCACGGGGTATCCGACTTCAATCCAAAAGCCTGCGTTGCATATGCCAAGGCTTGCGTTTTATCACCTTCCCGGCGTGCCTGCACAAACAAGCCGCGCAAACCCAACAGCTCTGTTTCCGGGCGCACAAGCATGGCCCTGAAATATTGATCTGCCCCCTGATCATCTCCTTCAAGTTGCGCCGCTTGGGCAGACAGCAGAAGCGTCAAAGCAGGTTCATCCAAAATTTTATAGGCTTGGGCTGCTTGCCAACGCGCTTCCTTCGCATCGCCAGCGGCAACAGCCACCATGCCCTTAGACAGAGCTAAATAGCCCTTCTTCTGGCGTCGGTCCGCACGGAACCGAGCAAACCCAGCCGGGCTTTTCATAAAGGTTGCAAGAAGACGATAGAAAAACAGCACCAAAAACGAGATGAAAGCGGTGACACCAATGCCCACGACAAAAGATGTTCGTATTTCATATCCTCGCCAATGGATCACCAAATCCCCCGGCTGATCCGCTAACCAAATAGCCACACCCGCGAAGACAACACACAGGGCAAAAATCCACAGAACACGCACCATTAGTCAGCGTCCTTTCGATTTGCCTCAAATGAACGCACAAGCTGCGCGCTCGCCTCATCCAGCAGAGTATCCAACGTCAAGCGTGCCCGCGCCGTATCAACCCACGGGGCGGCGGCCTTTTTGGCAACACCCTCAAGCAACCCGCTCTGGTCAACCGCACCGGCCAAGTCATGCACGGCAATGCGTTGCTCCATCCGCGCGATAACCGCTTGCGTGTCAGCGCCATCAATTTCACCTTGCTTGCGTACGGTGATAACAGAAGAGGCACTCGCCATCATACGGTCCCAAAAACCCTCTGTTCCAGCATTACGTTCAGCCGCAAACACAGCTTGCACCATCGGCGTAAATTTCTGTTCAAGCGTTAAACGTGTCGCCACACCGCTTTCGCCAAATTCCCGCAAGGCCTCAAGCGTGGGCGTATCGCCGGTCAAACTGGCGATAGCGTCAAGCTCTGTATCAAAGGGATCTCCGTCCGTGGCCGCACGAGTTAAATTTGCCAACGCCAAGCCAAGGGCCGCTTGTTCAGCCCCGCTTGGTTTATTCATTTCCAATTCCAACGCCACAAGTTTCTTTTGCGTGGCACTCACTTGCGGACCCAACGCGCCAAGGGCAATTTGCTGCGCAGTTAAAGACGCACTCAATTCTCGCACGTCCCGCTCCAAAGTCGCCGGTGGCATCGCTGCCCGAAGCAAGTCCAAGTCAGCGCGTAACTTTGGCGCTTGCACTTCAAGCACCGCCAGACGTTCATTCACAGGCCCGCCGGTCAGCGCCAATGTATCCTGCATCGCAGCAAGTTGATCCTGTTGCCCTTTCAAAGCAGACTGGAACCGATCAAACCGCGCATCCAGCTCACCTTGGCCGGACTTAGTAGCAAGTTCCGCTTGCAAAGCACTCAACTGTTTTGCTTGCGCCGCATCAGACGCCGCCAAACGCTGCGAAACGGTCTCATCAAACGATTCAAGACGTGTGTCCAGCAAAGCAATCCGTTGATCCAAAGCCGCAAGAGCCGTCTCATCCGATCCCGCCTCACCCCATACTGTCATCAACACATAGGCCGCTAAAGCCCCCCCCGCCAATCCGGCAACAAGCCCAAGGCTGGTCGGAGGAACCCACCCTGCCCCGTGTGGGGCCGCGCCTTCAAAAGAAGAGGCAGGAGCAGAAGCCTCTGCGTGCTGAGCATCGTTTAACCCAGCCTCCGTTTTAGCTTGTTGTTTGCTCTGTGCTTTAGTCTGCCCCTTGGTCTGACCCGAGACATCATCCGCTGTGTTCGGGGTCACATCGCTTGCTTTGCCATCAATAGTCGTTGGCTTTGGCCCTTGGGGTTTTTTCCGGGCGCCATGACGTTCTGGCTGCAAAATCTCTGCATCCTGCGTTTCAGAACCCGCTTGATTTTTTGCATTTTCCGACGTGCTTTTTTTATCACTCATGCGCAGGGCATCCTATTCATTCAGGGTCTTTAAGAACTCAATTTGGGCACTCAAGAAATCAACAACGACAAGAGCGCATCTTCGGAGGGGCAACTGGCAACACGCATCTCTTTAAGCCCCAATCCTTCAAGAGGTTGGGCCGCACTGGCAGCTAAACAATAGGCCGTGATATGAGAAACCGCCCCCGTAAGGTCGGCCGCCTCGCAGCAGCGTGCAAAGGTTTCCGCTGTGCGACGTGAAAACAGAAGGACCCCTTCGACAGGCTTATCGCTTGTCAGGTCTTCGATGATATTTTCAGGGAAAGTCTGAGCCGGCACGGCTTCATAGAGAACCACCCGCTCGACCCAAAAACCGTGCTCTTCTAACCGGCCTTTCAAATCGCCGGCAACCACAGAGCCTGCCAAATGCACCAACGGGCCGCCGTCCGGTTCGCATTTTTCTGTCACCAATTGTTCCAGCGACACCACATCGCCGCCTGCGGTGAAAACAGTTTCAAATCCCAACGCTTGTGCTTCACGCGCCGTACTTAAACCCACCGCGAGCAGAGGCACAGTGCGCCACGCATCAAAATCATCCCGACGCACCATCGCCCGAACGCCATTCGCACTGGTCGCCAACAGGCCCTGCACGCGGCTCCGGTCCATCGGCACCTGAGGGCACAGTTGAATAGAAAGGAGAGGAGCACTCACAACCTCATGACCACCAGCAACGAGCTTCTCACTCAATGCGGCAACATCTTCTTGAGGTCTTGTGACCAAAAGTCTCATCTAGACTCCCCGTCTTAGCGCGAATTAAATCGACCCGGTAAAGGTCCTAGGATGTCATATAATCAGGCCCGGCACGTTCTTTAAGTTCCCGGCCCAATTCTGCCCCCACTTTAGCGGCTTCACAATACGCCCCCCGACGACTGCCTTCCAAATAAGCAGACCCGTCAGGTTTCAAAATCATGCCGCGCAACAGCAGCTCGTCCCCAAGCAACTCAGCATACGCCGCCAATGGGGTGCGGCAGGAACCGTCCAATTCAGCCAGAAATGATCGTTCCGCTGCCATAACAAGTGCAGTTTTCTCATGGTTCAACGGCGAAAGTAAGGCAGCGACGGTTTCATTCTCCACCGCCCGCTCAATGCCAATAATGCCCTGTGCAACAGCTGGTAACATCTCATCTGCCGCCAGAGGCCGCGTTGCGGTTTGCTCCATACCAAGCCGTTTAAGCCCAGCCATCGCAAGCAATGTCGCATCCGCAACCTGATCGCCCAGTTTTTTCATACGCGTCTGCACATTGCCACGAAAAGGCACAATCTCTACGTGCGGATAACGCGCTTTCACCTGCGCACCCCGGCGCAGCGACGAAGTGCCAACACGCGCCCCATCCGGCAATGCGTCAAAGCTGTCATAGGCCAAGCTGACAAAACAATCGCGCGGATCTTCCCGCTCCAACACACAATCGATAATCAAGCCATCGGGCAAAACCGTCGGCATGTCTTTCATCGAGTGCACAGCAAGATCAAGAGATCCATCCAACAACCCATCTTCAATTTCTTCAGTAAAGAGCCCTTTACCACCAATTTCTGACAAGTTCCGGTTTTGAATCCGGTCGCCCTTTGTTGAGAGGGGCACCAACTCCACATCCTGCTCTGTCAACCCATGCGCTGCGCGTATTTGGTCTGCCACCATATTGGCCTGAACAAGTGCAAGGGGGGAACCACGGGTACCGATACGAAAGGGTCGTTGCATGTAACTTACCGAAAGTGCTAAGGCCCGTACGAGACGATAGCATCTGCACGAAGTCCTTGAAGGAAATACGAAAAGCCCGGATAGGCTTGAACAAAGTTCTTTATAGACTGATTTGCCCCTATAGCGAGAGCAACCTTTGCGCTAAAAAGGGATCACATATCGCAAAATACGCTAAATCTAACCAACAAGGCATCTCCGGCGATGAGCCAAGCCCAAACATCACGCCCACAAACACTGACCCTTTTGGGGATTGAGACCAGCTGCGATGAAACCGCAGCGGCTGTTGTACGCCGCCACGCCGACGGTTCCGGGGACATTCTCGCCAACCAAATTCTGAGCCAAGTCGAGGACCACGCCCCCTATGGCGGCGTTGTGCCCGAATTGGCCGCCCGCGCCCATATCCGACATTTAGATGATTTAGTGCGCAACGCATTGGCCGAGGCACGCCTCACCTTTGACGACATTGACGGGATCGCCGCCACATCCGGCCCCGGCCTCATCGGCGGCGTTATTGTGGGGCTTTTGGAGGCCAAAGGCATCGCCCTTGCCGCTCAACGCCCCCTTATTGCGGTCAACCACCTTGAAGGCCATGCACTTACAGCACGCCTGACCAATGGCGCAGCATTTCCCTATCTTTTGCTACTCGTATCAGGCGGGCACTCCCAATTATTGCTAGTAGAGGGCTTGGGGCGTTATGAAAAACTAGGCGGCACCATTGACGATGCGGTGGGCGAAGCATTCGATAAAACAGCCAAATTAATGGGATTGGGTTTTCCCGGCGGCCCAGCAGTTGAACAAGCCGCCGCATCCGGCGACAGCACCCGGTATGACCTGCCCCGGCCCATGAAAGGGCGAGATGGCTTTGATCTTTCATTCTCTGGCCTCAAAACAGCCGTCCGCACGCATTTGGTGAAAGAACTGGCGGTCAATGGCCAGCTTTCTGAGCAGGTCAAAGCCGATATGGCCGCCGCTTTCCAAGAGACAGTAGGCGACGTCTTGGCCAACCGCATCGGTAAGGCCATGAAACACGTTAAAGATCGCCTCGGCAGCACACCGCAATTAGTGGTGGCTGGCGGCGTGGCGGCCAATCAAGCCTTACGTGCCCGCCTCAACACGCTCACCGATGAATTGGGCTACACACTCATTGTGCCGCCACCCAAGTTGTGCACCGATAATGCTGTGATGATTGCATGGGCTGGCGCTGAACGCCTCCACGCAGGCCAACAAGATCCTCTCGATATTGCCCCGCGCGCCCGGTGGCCATTGGCTGACCTAACTCTATAAGTCCCTTTTACTGCCCATTTTCTCTGCAGCCGGTGTCCAAACTCGAAGTCAAAAAAATGGCATCGGTGTGGGGGACACCGATGCCAGCGTTAGGTCAAACCAATGGGGGGACTAGGTTTAACCGGTCCAAACCAGAAGGAGGAGCACTGGTTTGAAAGGGAACAACATGAAAGGGCAAAGTCTAGTGCCCAAGATCGTTTAGAGGGAACTTAGGCCCGCGCTCTGGGCCACAAGACCCGCAACATAGACCGACAAAATAACAACTGCTGTAGGGACCGCGATACGGTCAAAAGCTTTTGTGAAACTCTTCACCATCTTCAATCTCCTTTGATCATCAGGCATCCAGCATTTCGAGTGCAGAAACGATTTGGTCAATGTGAGCACCGAGGTTCAAGGTCAACGGGCGGGGGAACCCGAGGGACATGACCTGAGGGACAAACCTCGGCGCTCATGACAAAGGGACCAAATCCAACTCAATTATGCCGCGTACTGCGAAATGACCTGACCGAGGAAAACAACTCCATAAAGGCCCAAAGCAATGGAAACGAGGGAGGTGTTTGCGTGAATAACCGTGTTCAATGCGTTTTTCATAATCTAACTCCTAGCGTCTATTGCGATCGCAAAGGTTCAATCAACGTTCAAAAAGCAACGCCTCTACTCTTTACAAAGTCTTTTTCAAAACCCGGACACGTTACCGATAGAACCCATATAGGGACCCCTAAATATAAAACAATGAACAAAACAGAATTTATTCAATATTCAGCGAAAAAATATTGCGAAGCGGCCTTCCGCCCAAAATAAACCAATAAGAACAAAGAGATGGAGAGGGAGAAAGAATCGAAGTCTAAAGCAACACCATCATGGCGCACACGGCAGGCTCACCATGCCGACACACCAGCGGCTATCCGATGATTTTTGAAAGAATAAATAAAAACAATGAGATAGAAGAAAATCCGGCCTAAAGGAGAATCATTCTGGCAGTTAAGGTCCACTCAGAAAGCCGGAAACTTAGTCAGGGGCATTAAAACGTGGGGTCCACAAAATTCTATAACGCCCTGATTCCTCTCGATATAATTTCGTAAACACCCTGAAGCTCTCTCTCAAGTTTTTCCAAACTCAACCGCGTGAACAACTGTGGATAAGAAAACTTCATCGTCGCAACTTGGATCATTTCGGCCGTCATATCAGGGTCAGCCACCACAAACTCACCGGCCTGCACACCCATCTCTAAAATCTTGGACAAAACTTCTCGTTCCCGCAGCAAGCCTTCATTATGAAACTCAGGCCGCTGAGTGGTCACAATCTGAGCCATTTCCACGATTTTCTCGTCTTCTTCCAACGCATGAAACGTCGCCCGCAAATCCATGAAAAGAAAGTCATGCAATCGCTCCGTCGCACTACGCTCTGACCCGCTCAATATCTGGGCCAACTCATCTGCCGTGCGCAAGGAAGCCCGGAGACAAATTTCCTCAGCGATTTCGAGCTTACCCGCAAAGAACCGATACAAATTACCCGGCGACATGTCGCAATCGCGGGCAAGCTCCGCCATCGTCGTCTTGGCATACCCATAATGGGCAAACCGCTCACGTCCGGCCGCTATAATTTGTTCTCTGGTTGCGTCTAATGCTGTCATTCCTCTATTTTAAGCAATGACTTTGAACAATCAACCAATCGTTCAATATTTATATCGGAGAATGAGAAGTCGATAGTGGGTGTTTCTGCTCCAAAACAATCACCCAAATCGCATCAAAACCAACGGATCTAATGCTACCCGATCTAATGATTGCACCCCCCCCCACAAAATAGGATAAGGGAGCACGCCCTTTCAGCATTGGATACAGACCTATGACCGATCACACCGCCAATCCCCATATCGCCGTTCTGGGTGGCGGGGCATGGGGCACGGCACTGGCTTGCGTGGCAGCAAAAGCCGGTGGCCAAGACAATCCCGTTACCCTATGGGCACGCGAAGACAGTGTCGTTGACAGCATCAACACCCAGCATGTCAACACTCCCTTCCTGCCAGGCATCCCCTTGCCCGCCCACATCGTAGCAACCACCGACATTCAACAAGCCGCAGCCGCCGACATCATTTTAGCGGTCATTCCTACGCAACATATGCGGGCCAGCCTTGCGCCCTTAACAGCCACCTTAAAAACAGGCACGCCCATCGTGCTGTGCTCCAAAGGCATTGAAAAAGGCACGGGCAAACTATTGTCGGACGTTGTCAACGAAGTCTTGCCCCAAGCAGAACCGGCCATTCTCTCCGGGCCGTCATTTGCGAAAGATGTGGCCATTGGTCTGCCCACCGCTGTCACATTGGCCGCGCGCACCGAAACACTCGCGGCCTATCTCACCAATGCCATCGGCCTGCCGACATTTCGTCCCTACTTCAGCGACGACCTGATTGGCGCGCAAATGGGTGGCGCGATTAAAAATGTTTTGGCCATTGCTTGCGGCATTGTTGAAGGGAAAAATCTGGGTGAAAGTGCCCGCGCCGCACTGACCACCCGAGGCTTTGCAGAAATGGTGCGCTTTGGAGAGGCCATGGGCGCAAAGGCCCAAACCATCGGCGGCCTTTCAGGGCTGGGCGATCTCGTCCTCACCTGCTCAAGCCCTACAAGCCGCAACATGTCTTTAGGCTTAGAACTGGGCCAAGGCAAAACCCTAGACGACATCATGACGACCCGGACCTCTGTTTCTGAAGGTGTGCACACCGCACCCATTTTGGTGGAACTTGCAAAACAAAAAGGGGTCGACATGCCCATTGCGCAAGCGGTCTCAGATATTGTCACCGGCGCGCAAGACATCGACACTGCAATAACAAATTTATTGGCCCGCCCTTTCACGGCCGAACACGAAACACTTAGCCTTTAAAACGAACAGTCAGGAAGCACCATGCTCTTTTGCATTTACGGCACCGATAAAGAAAACTCCCTCGATGTACGCCTTGCCAACCGAACCGCGCACCTCGAATATTGGGGCAACGCTGGATGCGTACAACTGGGCGGCCCCTTTACCAGCGATGATGGGGAACAGATGCTAGGATCCATGTTGGTCGTAGATGTTGAAGACAGAACGACCGTTGAAGCTCTTGTCAAAGAAGACCCCTACACACTGGCTGGCCTTTTTGAGAGCGTGGACATTCGCGCGTGGAAATGGCTACTTAAATAAGTTTACACCGCACACCGCTTAGGCCGTCCATACATATGAGGAGAGTTTCATGGCATATTGGCTTTTCAAATCCGAACCCAACAGTTGGAGCTGGGACGATCAATGTGCCCGAGGCCTTAAGGGGGAACACTGGGACGGTGTACGGAACTACCAAGCCAATAATAATATGAAAGCAATGCGCAACGGCGATCTAGGTTTCTTTTATCACTCGGTAAAAGAAAAACAGATCGTCGGCATCGTAGAAGTCATCAAAGAACACTATCCCGACGACAGCGATGCAAAGGGCCGCTTCGGAATGGTGGACATCATGGCACGCGACAGCCTGCCGACACCTGTCACCCTTGAACAAATTAAAGCCGACCCGGCCCTCACCGACATGGCATTACTCAAACAATCTCGGCTATCGGTAGCACCTGTGCGCCCAGAAGAATGGACACATATTTGTCAAATGGGAGGGATAAAAAAGCCTCCCCTCTCAAAACCAAGCAAATAGATCAATGTCCCTTCCTACACCCAAAAGAACATCCAACTTACGCCCCCTAAATGACCGCAAAAACGTACCCGCGACCGGCACCTTCATCTGCAATGTGGACGACATAGACAACCCCGGCGCACGCGGCTTCACCCGTGGCACGGGCGCTCATGCCTTTAATTTTTTTATTGTCCGAAAGGGCGACAGCGCCTTTGCATACGTCAACGAATGCCCGCATGCCTTTTTGCCCCTAAATCGCATCACGACGAAATTTCTAACGCTGAATGAAGAAAAAATCTTATGTGCCGCCCACGCCGCAAGCTTTCAAATTGAAGATGGCCTCTGCACTGGAGGCCCCTGCGCTGGAAAAAAACTCCTGTCGATCCCCCTCAACAACATCGCCGGCGCTCTCTTCATTGCAGAGAATTAATCACACGGACTTTCTGCAAAAGTTTTGAAATCTTCGCTGACATGCTGAGCGGAAAGCTCAATTAAGTGCGCCCCATCTTCTACCGTTGCTAAGGAAGGGTCAGACCCCATGCGCCCATCTGGAAATTTTTCCCGGTAGTCTTGCGCATCACCGTAGCGCGACATAGGGGCTATCTGAGGGTCAAGAGGCACGTGCTTTTGATGTTCAGGATAGGCCGCATAAGTAATGGCAACTTCAGACGGCGTCGCATGAGCACCATGCGCCCCACCATAAGTAGAACGACAAAAATCCAAAACAGGCGCAAAGCCCCACCAATTAGCAAGCTTACACACCACTGGCCGTCGGTGATCATTTGGCTGCGACAAAACCGGGTCCTGATGCAATTCCTCAAAACTTTCACGAATAGTCGAAACATTCCCCCCATGACCATTCAGAAAATAGATCCGGTCAAACCCATGATGCGCCAAAGAAGACACCCAGTCATATATAACCGCCTTCATCGTAGAGGGCCGCAAACTCATCGTCCCCGCAAACTCCATATGATGGGGTGCAATGCCAACATTAAACGTTGGCCCTACCATCAAGCCTGTAGTGGCACTCACACGCCGGGCAATCACTTCCGGGCACAGGGCATCCGTTCCAATCAGCCCCGTAGGGCCGTGCTGCTCGGTTGATCCAATGGGAATAAGAATAGCTGAATGGTTGGTGAGATATTCATCCACTTCCGGCCAGCTCGATAAATGTAAAATCATTCTGTCAACATAACCTTCCTAAGCCCATCTACAAGACCGGCGCAACGCCCGCCCCAGATTTGACCTCACCTGCCCCACTAGGCAGGCCCAATCGCAAGCTCGCCCCTACGCAAACTTAACACTCTTTACGCTCCCCCCCCAAATCGGCAATGATGCAGTCAAAATTTGAGACTGCTCACTGGTACAAAACCAGTAGACCTAAAAAGAAAGCCATAGCCCACCATGACAAAGACCCATGAGTTAGCTGCAACCGCCTCAGGACCCCTTGCTGGTGTTCGCATTATTGACATGACCACCGTCGTTTTAGGCGCCTATGCCACATGTATGCTCGGCGACATGGGGGCGGATGTGGTGAAAGTGGAAACGGCCCCCAACAAGCACGGCGTCGGCGGCGATATTATGCGGTGGGCGGGCAAGTCCCCATCAGGCAAAGGCTCCGGGATGGGCCCCATCTTCATGACCATCAACCGCAACAAACGCTCCATCACCCTTGACCTAAAACAAGAAGATGATTTGGCTGTTTTGAAAGATCTGCTCAAAACTGCAGACGTTTTCACCACCAATGTGCGGATGCAAGGCTTGGAACGCCTCGGCCTAGCCTATGAGGATGTGAAGGCGCTCAAATCTGACATCGTGTATGTGCACGCCGCAGGCTACGGCTCTGACGGCCCCTACGCAGGCTACCCCGCCTATGACGATCTCATTCAAGCCACCAGTGGATACGCCGATATTCAATCTCTTTCCGATGGCAAAGAAACACCCCGCTTTGTGCCAACGCTTGTGGCCGACAAAGGCACAGGCCAAATGATGGCCCAATCCACCTTGGCCGCCCTCTTTCACAAAGAGCGCTCTGGCGAAGGTCAGTTCGTCGAAGTCCCCATGCTAGAAACAATGTCGTCTATCGTGTTGGCCGAACATCTTTACGGTGAAGTATATGAACCTGCGACGGGCAATTTTGGTTATACTCGTGTGACCGCCCCCAACCGCAAACCATATAAAACCAAAGACGGCTACATCGGCATCATGCCGTACTCAGATAACCAGTGGAACGACTTTTTCGAACTGGGTGGACGCGGCCGACTGCTCGAAATCGACGACCGGTTTACCACCTATGAGGCCCGCACCAGCAACATCAACTTGCTCTATGAAATGGTGGAAGAGGTTGCGCAACAAAAGTCCAGCGATGAATGGTTGACCCTGTTACGCGAACGCGACATCCCTGCGATGCCTGTAAATCGCCTGCAAGATCTGAAACAAGACCCGCATATGCAAGCGGTGGATTTTTTCCAACTGTTTGAGCATCCCACCGAGGGCACGTATTGGAACATCAAACCCCCTGTCAAATTCTCAGGAAGCCCAAGCACAATTCATCGTCATCCACCCAAATTGGGAGAGCACACCCAAGAAGTGTTATCAGAAGCCGGAATTGAAGGTGCTGTGATTGAGAAAATCCTCAACAAGCAGAAACCTAAAGGCTGATACTAACCTCTACCGATCATTTCATTCTGATACCCGGGGCGCTTCTCACTGAGGAGTGCCCCAAATGTTTCTGCATCACTTGGCTTGTGGAAGAGGAAACCTTGCAGCTCGTGGCAACCCAACGCCGCCAAAATATCGGCCTGCCCTTCCAACTCCACACCCTCTGCAATGATACGCAAATGAAGCGCCAACCCAAGATCAACAATCTGTTTGGCAAGCGGGGCTTGATCTTGAACCATCAACCCCTCAACAAAAGAACGGTCGATTTTGAGCGTGCTCACCGCAAACCGGTGAAGAAAAGACAAGGAAGAATAGCCCGTCCCAAAATCGTCTAGCATCACCTCACAGCCCATTTCCACCAGTAAATCAATCTGACGCAAAACCCGCTCTTGATCGTGTATCAGCGTACTTTCGGTCACTTCAATTTGTAGAAAATGAGAAGAGATTGAAAACTCTTCCAAAACTTTTTGCACGTCCTCAACAACATCTGCACGTAAAAAATGCACCGCCGACATGTTCACAGAAATAGGTACGGGGTTAAGCCCCTCTGCGGACCATTGCGCAATTTGTGCGGCAGTCGCACGCAAAACTTGTCGCCCAATATCAACAATGAGTCCATTTTCTTCTGCAATAGGAATAAATTTATCCGGTGAGACAAGACCCGCCCGTGGATTATTCCACCGCACCAAAGCCTCGCCAGCAATGACCTCGCGCGAATGCGCATCCACACGTGGCTGAAACACAACATGAAATTTTTCATGACTCACCGCCGTGTGCAGCTCACGCTCTATCAAAGCACGTTCCCGCACTTGCACGCTCAACTCCTCATCGAACAGTCGATAGGATGTCGTGACATCGTCCTTAGCTTTATAAAGCGCAATATCTGCATGACGCATCAATTCAGACCCATCAGCAGTGCCCGTCAAGTGCACCGAAATGCCAATGCTGCATCCAATAGATACCTCGACCTCACCTAGAAATATAGGCTCAGACAGCGTTGCCACAATTTTTTCAGCCAGCGCAGCAAGCCGTGCCTGATCTTTAAGCTGACCCGCAATAATAGCGAACTCATCTCCCCCTAAGCGCGCCACCACATCACCGCGCCGCAAACACTTCTCTAAACGCCGAGCAGTTTCGATGAGCAACACATCCCCCGCCCCGTGGCCCAAAGTGTCGTTAACTTGTTTGAATTTATCCAAATCCAACAAGAGAAGCGCAAACCCTTCGTTTCCCCGCGCCGATCGGTCAATAGCAACATCTAGATTTTCGTAAAAAGCTTTGCGATTATTCAGGTCGGTCAACACATCCATACGTGCCTGCTCGCGCAACCTTAACTCAAGCGTTTTTTGCGCTGTCACATCATGCAAAATAACGGAAGAACACCGTTCCCCATCAATATCAATCATATTACATGAGAGCAGCATCCATAAGGGTGTCCCGGTATAGGACTTGAGCATGCACTCGCGCCCCGTCACCTCTCCAGATGCAATCAAATCGGCCCGAATGTCATCTAAATCGGAAGGGTCAACAAAAAAATCTGAGACAGAGAAAGCACCGTCTACAAGGTTTTGGACACCAAATATTTCTTTTGCCTTACTGTTGAAATACACGACTGATCTATCCGACATGCGCGTAATCACCAAGGGGAAAAGTGCGGTCTCGACCATGGTCGCAAAGCGATTGTCACTTTCATCTATGTACTGCGAAACAGCATGCTCATGGGTGATATCCTCAATCGCCCCGCCCACAAGACGAATAACCCCATTCGCATCAACATCCGAAAACCCGCGCAACCGAACCCACCGATAGCTGGAATGTTCCGCGTCAACACTAATACGCTTTTCAGTACAATACCCAACACCATTTGCATGGTGATTGTGCATCAACGCCATCACTTCATCGCGATCATCCGCATGTAAGATACGTGAAAACTGTTCAAAAAAATCATCCAGCCCATTTGGGTCAATGCCACACGTTTTTCGGAAGGCCGGGGACAAATACCCCTCAGCTAGGCGCGGGTTCCAATACCAAGATCCAAAATCGCCATTGACGTTAGGTTGAGGCAAAATAGATGTTTTGAAAATGGGAAAATGCCCTGACAAAGAAAGTTTGTCCTCACGTGAACCACCTATCTCCGTCTCACACCCGTCTCCAGATGTATATTTCTGACCCATTGTTTACTCACTTACTTAAACTCACACCAACACAGTCTCTGCGCATAATTCTCTGATAGTATGTAATCAGAATAATGAAAGAAGAGTATCCAACCAGGCGAGCAGCAGATTCGCGCTGATTTGCGCCATTTTGTTGGCCTCTAAGGCTTGCCCCAACCATGATGCCTGCGCATAATGTCGTCAAAATAGATAAAACACGTATATCACTCGGTATGCCAAAGACTGGAAAACCCAATGACAAACTCAAGCATTTTCCCCGTCCCAACAGACTGGGCGGACCGCGCCTTTGCGGATAATAAAAAATACCAAGAAATGTACGAGCAGAGCATCAAGGATCCAGATGCGTTCTGGGCAGAAGAAGGCAAACGCCTCGACTGGATGACCCCTTACACACAGATCAGTGATGTCTCTTTCGCCAAAGAAGACTTACATATTAAGTGGTTCGCAGATGGCACCCTCAACGCTTCAGTAAATTGTATTGATCGACACCTACCAGAACGGGCTTCCCAAACAGCGATTATTTGGGAAGGCGACGAACCGACAGATCACAAACACGTCACCTATCAAGAACTGCACACACAGGTCAGCACCTTTGCGAATGTGCTCAAAGCCCAAGGGGTTAAAAAAGGCGACCGGGTGACAATCTACATGCCGATGATTGTTGAAGCCGCCTACGCCATGCTTGCCTGCGCGCGTATTGGTGCGGTGCATTCTGTTGTCTTTGGCGGGTTCTCTCCAGACGCCTTGGCCGGACGTATTTTGGATTGCCAAAGCACATGCATCATTACGGCAGACGAAGGGGTGCGCGGCGGAAGAAAAATACCGCTCAAAGCAAACACAGATGCCGCCCTAGAAAAATGCCCGGACGTAACCTCTTTGATCGTGGTGCAACACACAGGCGGCAATGTTGCCATGCAAGCCAAACGCGATGTTTGGTACCATGAAGTAAGCGCCACTGTTTCTGCCGAGTGCCCGCCAGAAGAAATGAACGCGGAAGACCCCCTATTCATTCTCTACACATCCGGCTCAACCGGCCAACCCAAAGGGGTGCTGCACACAACCGGCGGCTATATGGTCTACGCGGCCATGACCCATCAATATGTTTTTGATTATCACGACGGCGAAGTCTATTGGTGCACCGCCGATGTGGGCTGGGTCACAGGACATTCCTATATCCTCTACGGTCCGCTTGCCAATGGAGCCACAACCTTAATGTTTGAAGGTGTGCCGACTTACCCAGATGCCTCGCGCTTCTGGCAAGTGTGTGAAAAACATAAAGTGAATATTTTCTACACCGCGCCCACCGCCATTCGTGCATTGATGCGTGAAGGGGATGGACCAGTGACATCCAGCGACAGAAGTTCACTCCGCTTATTGGGGTCCGTTGGCGAACCGATCAATCCAGAAGCGTGGTTGTGGTATCACGAAGTTGTCGGCGAGAAGCGCTGCCCCATCGTGGATACCTGGTGGCAAACCGAAACAGGCGGCATCATGATTTCCCCGCTTCCCGGCGCAACCGATACCAAGCCCGGCTCTGCCACACGACCTTTCTTTGGTGTTTCCCCCCTCATTGTCGACAATGAAGGCGGCGAACTGACAGGCCCGACAGAAGGTAACCTGTGCATCGCGCAAAGTTGGCCCGGCCAAATGCGCACCGTGTATGGAGACCACAAACGGTTCTACGAAACTTACTTCAGCCAATTCCCCGGCACCTACTTTTCAGGAGACGGGTGTCGCCGTGATGAAGACGGATACTATTGGATCACGGGTCGGGTAGATGATGTTCTCAACGTATCAGGCCACCGCATGGGCACAGCCGAAGTTGAAAGCGCCCTCGTCGCCTTTCCTAAAGTCGCAGAGGCCGCAGTTGTCGGCTACCCGCATGACATTAAAGGACAAGGCATTTATGCCTATGTCACGTTGAATGCCAATGAAGCCCCTAGCGATGCGTTGAAAAAAGAACTGGTCACATGGGTGCGCAAAGAAATCGGTCCCATCGCCAGCCCTGATCTCATTCAATGGGCGCCCGGATTGCCCAAAACGCGATCGGGTAAAATCATGCGCCGTATTTTGCGCAAAATCGCCGAAGATGATTTCTCAAACCTTGGCGACACGTCCACATTGGCCGAGCCTGCCGTGGTAGATGACCTCATTGAAAACCGCCAAAACAGAGCCAGCTAATGACCGACGCCAAAAAAGACGAAACTCCCTTGTACGCTGGTTTTCTTGGCAGCTGGATTTTGGATACATCGTCCTGCGAATTTGAGCAGGGCGATGCGCCCCAAGCCGGCAGCTACCATATTGTGGAACAAGCCGGAACAGCAGGCGGGATAGCCAGCCTTCTGTTTCGCACCCAATGGGTAGACAGCGAGGGCGAAGCTCAATCCGCTGAATTTTCTGGCATACCCGATGGCAAGCCGGTGCCTTTTAACGGCGGGGATTTGGCAGACGCCCTATCCGTTACCGCTGTTTCTCGCCGCGAATTAAACTCCGCTGCCTTTTATAAAGAGCATGAGCGCATGACAGTATCACGCCAGCTTGATGATACAGGCGGCGCTTTGCGGCTCATTCAAGCCGTCAAGCTACCAAGCGGCGAACAACCCACCAACATCTCCATCTATCGGCGCGCCCATTAAGTTGAATGGGGACACACAAAAAATCATGAGGCCAATGCATGTGCTCGTGAGAAACTATTTTCTGCTGCCGTAAATTGCCCACAACACATCTGCAAGGTGCCATAGACCTCCCAAGCACGCTGGTATGACGGATCAGTCTGCGTTGCCAACTCCCCAGCTTGTAAGGCTGCAGGCAAACTGCGCAAAAATATCAACACCGCCTCATTGGCAAAATATTCTGATGCGAGGCGGCACGAGCGGGCATCACTTGTCGCTTTATTTTCAGCATACAGACGATAATAGGAAATAGCATCACTAATCGAGCCTCTACGCAACCCGCTGATGGCTTGTCGAGCCTCTGGGGTATCGACCGCCTTGAGATCATCGATCAAATGGATCAGACCGGCGAGTGTCTCTTCAACCGCCTGGCGCACGCGGTAAATACGCAAAAGATATAGAGCGATCTCTTTCGAACTCGCCTCCACAGCCAGCGCATGCACGCGGCCCGACGGCGCATTCTGTTTCCGATTTAAGTGAGGACGGTTTTTACCCCGTAAGCCAAATCCGTTTCCAATGAAACGCACCGCCGTGTCCCACCCGGACTCTACATCCACATGGGGGGAGCGTGAACCAGAAGAATTTTTCCGTGGGGGCGTGTTCATCATAATTAAACTCTAGCCACATTCACGGAGCCTGTCAGCAGCAACCCACCATTTCGTCAAAGATTTGATGTGACTGTCATACTAATAAAGTGAACCATCATTCCGCAAACAGACTAATAGACAGATTAATGAGCAAACCGCACAATTTTCAGGCACAAAATCAGCGCACCGCACAAGCGGCATAGCCTTAAGGGGTAGATCTAAAAATCAGACGTCAGGCCCTTCTTTTCCCAATCACCATACCGTGTCGGTTCTGGACCTTTTTGCCCGTGCAGCTCTTTGGCCATTGGCTCTTGCGGGGCCGCCTCTTCAAGCGCCCGGCGTGCATCAGCCTCCGCCAAGGCGCGTTCAGCTGCCGCAGGCAATTTCTTAACCGGCTGCACGTCCACTTCCCCATACACCACCCCTTCAGGAGTCGAGGGGCTGGCCTGTGGGTTTACTTTTGGTCTATCGCTTGAATTGCTCATAAGGTCGATCTTATATGACAAAGGGGCACCATTTACAAACAGGCTTCTTTTTGATGCCACAATTCTAAAGGACCTTTGGTTCCATGAACTATTTCAAAACCTCTCTTTTGCTGGCCGCTTTAACCGCTCTCTTCATGGGAGCCGGTTTTCTTCTTGGCGGAGAGGCTGGCATGGTGATCGCCTTTATCTTTGCCCTCGGAGCCAACGCTTTTGCATATTGGAACAGCGATAAAATGGTTCTGCGCATGTATGGCGCTCGTGAGGTAGACGAAACCACAGCCCCTGACTTTGTGAGGCTGGTGCGCTTGCTTGCCAACAATGCAAACCTCCCCATGCCCCGCACCTACATTATGGAAACGGATCAACCCAACGCCTTTGCAACGGGCCGCAATCCCGAACATGGCGCGGTGGCCATCACCACAGGTTTGCTCAAATGCTTAAACCGCGAAGAAACAGCCGGGGTCATCGCCCACGAGCTGGCGCACATTGCCAACCGAGACACATTGACCATGACCGTGACAGCCACCTTTGCCGGGGCCATTTCAATGTTGGCAAATTTCGCAAGCTTTTCCATGCTCTTTGGCAATTCAGATAATCGCAACAACCCCTTAGGCATCGTTGGCGTGTTGCTCACCATCGTCATCGCCCCCTTAGCAGCCATGTTGGTGCAAATGGCCATCAGTCGGTCTCGCGAATATGAGGCCGATGCGCGCGGCGCCGAAATCTGTGGAAAGCCGGAATGGCTCGCCTCCGCACTCAAAACAATGGAAAGATCCTCAGGCAATCAAGATTTAGACGCGGCAGAAAGCAACCCCGCCACCGCCCATATGTTCATTCTCAATCCTCTCCATAGCCACACCCATACCCGCGACAGTCTTTTTTCCACCCACCCGGCGACAAAAAACAGGATCGCAAGGTTACTCAGCCTGTCCCGGACATCCCATAACACCCCAGGGAAAGGCCCGTGGGACACAAGCGGGCGCTGATAGAGACCGCGCAGCCAGCCTCACACCCGCACCCATCACCTTCCCCACATCATCCCCCTTGGCCTCAACTCAAATTCATGATCTAACCCGCTCCCATGCCCAAAAACACATCAGATCAAAATTCGAATGCGGCGTCAGACGCATCTCCCGAGGCCAAAAGCCGGCCCATTAAAAACGACGCAAAGCGCACAAACGCAAATGCACGCGCTAAAGCTGGCAGTCCTGCCCGCCGTGCCGCGCTCTTTATGATGATCGCCATCTTAGAGAAGAAGCGCTCTTTGGATGATGTATGGGCAGAAGAAATTCTCAGCGGCCAGCTGAAAACCATGGACACACGCGACCGGGCTTTCGTGCGCGCGCTGACAGCAGCGTGCTTGCGTCATTTGGGAGAACTGGATCACGCCATCGATCGTTGCATCGAGAAGCCCCTGCCCTCACAAGCAGACCATGCCCGCCACATCATGCGCCTTGGGCTGACAGAGCTAGACTATCTGCGCACACCCGATCACGCCGCAGTCAGCGCCGCCGTCGATCTGGCGCAGTCCAATCGGAATGCACGGCCCTTTAAGCCGTTGGTGAACGCCATTCTGCGCCGATTGGTACGTGAGCGAAACGAGCGCGAAACCTTTCCAGCCGAAAAGAACTTGCCAAAATGGCTATGGGAAAGCTGGAAAGCTGCCTATGGCGAAGAAACCGCCCGCACAATCGCGCAAGTGCAACTCGGCGAGCCACCCCTCGATCTCTCGGTGAAACAAGATCCTGAAGCTTGGGCCCAAAAGCTCGGGGGCACCTTGCTGCCAACAGGCACAATACGTCTTGAAACCTCCCATGTGGAAGAACTGGAAGGATACGCAGAGGGGAAATGGTGGGTACAAGACATCGCCGCCAGCTTACCCGCCAAATTGCTCGGCACATTAGAGGGCAAAAAGGTCCTCGACTTATGCGCCGCCCCCGGCGGTAAAACCGCCCAACTCGCCGCCATGGGTGCAACGGTAACCGCACTGGATCGATCCGCCCCGCGCTTAAGTCGGCTCAAGCAAAACCTTGCTCGACTAAAATTATCACACCATACCAAACGGGTAACCGCCGATGCAACGGCATGGACCCCGAATGAACCATTCGATGCTGTCCTGCTTGATGCCCCATGCACCGCAACCGGCACAGGCCGCCGCCACCCCGACATGATCCACCTCAAGTCCCAAGAGGACGTCACCCGGATTGCCAACTTACAGCGCCGCTTGCTCACCCGTGCGATTAATTGGATCACCCCGGATGGCACACTGATCTATTGCGTTTGCTCCCTACAACCAGAAGAAGGTGAAGCCCAGATCGACCGCCTGATGAGCATCCGCAAAGACATTATCAGAGAACCGATTACAGCCGCCGAAGTCGGTAATATGGAAAGTCTGATTACAGATAAAGGGGACCTACGGGTTCTGCCAGCCTATTTGGCTGACCAAGGGGGCATGGATGGCTTTTTCATCGCCCGCCTCAAGCGCAAACCGCTCCCCAACCCATCAGAGGACACGCCATCCTCTCAGGGGAGCGATTGAACCCTTCTACTCAATCATTTAGCCTATCTTGCACCGTTAGAATCAAGCTGTTAAGCATGGTTTCACATTAGGAATGACCGTCCATCATGACTGACCACATTAAAATATCACCTTCCATTTTGGCTTCTGACTTTTCCCGCTTGGGAGAAGAAGTAAAAGCCATCTCTGATGCAGGTGCTGATTACATTCATGTCGACGTCATGGACGGCCATTTTGTGCCCAACATCACCATTGGCCCCGATGTCGTGAAATCGCTGCGTCCCTACACAACCCAGCCTTTTGACGTGCACTTGATGATTTCTCCCGTTGATCTCTATATCGATGCCTTTGCACAAGCAGGTGCCGATATCATCTCCTTCCACCCAGAAGCCGGGCCGCACGTCCACCGCACCATTCAAATGATCAAAGCGGCTGGCTGCAAAGCCGGGCTTGTGCTCAACCCCGCAACACCTGTTGAAATTGTAGACCCGGTCATCGAGGACCTCGACCTCATCTTGGTCATGAGCGTGAACCCCGGTTTTGGCGGACAATCTTTCATTCCCTCCAGCCTGCCAAAGATCGAAGCCCTACGCAAACGCATTGACGCAACCGGCAAAGCAATTGACCTAGAAGTAGACGGTGGCGTGAACTTTGAAACCGCGCCACAATGCATTGCCGCAGGTGCTGATGTTTTGGTAGCAGGCACGGCCACCTTCAAAGGCGGACCGCAAGCCTACGGCAAAAATATGAATGCACTGCGTGGTCTTGGTTAAACATCCGTGCAGGCTAAAAGAATAAGCAAGTGGCTGCGCGCCGAAAGGCTGGCGTAGTGATGAAGTGTCGTTAAGATACGTCAACTGAGTATGTCGACGGTCAACGAATAATTGGAACGGGGATTTGAGTGGCTGATGCGTCCGGCACGTCGCGCCCTGAGCGCCATATAACTCCCCCGGGAAACCGGGCGGGGGATTTGGCGTTGGCAACATTACGCCGGGGCCTCAATGGCACCCTCAACGCATTCTGCGGCACTTGGCTCTATCATCAAACCCTTTTTGGGCCGATGCCAGATCACATCATCCACTTCCCCAAAGAATTGCGTCCCGGCCGGGTTGATAAAGCCGATGCACTTTTTCAAGGAAAATATGATTTCACCGGGGGTCAGGTCCGCACAGATGGGCTATCGCCCTTTTTAGCGCACGCCCCCTCTGAAAGCTGGACCGAAGAGCTGCATGGCTTTTCATGGTTACGTCACTTTTCAGCCGCAGGTGGAGAATCTGCCCGCTCCCATGCCAATGCACTCGTGCGGGATTGGATGGACCGTCATGGCCAATGGCACACAATTGGGTGGCGTCCGCACGTCATTGGACGTCGGTTGATTTCATGGGTCGCAAACGGCTCTCTGATCCTTGCCAGCGAAGACCTGATCTATCGCTCGACACTCTTGCGCAATATGGCCCGCCAAGCCCGTCACCTTGCACGCACAGTTAATTTAGCCCCTGCCGGTGAAAAACGCTTCACCGCTGCCATCGGATTGGCTTTCTCTGGCCTATGCTTTTCAGAAGGCCAAGCACGACTGCGCAAAGGCCTCAAACTTGTCTGCCTTGAATTAGAACATCAGATCCTCCCGGACGGTGGCCACATAAGCCGCAATCCCACAGCACAGCTCTCCATACTGCTCGACCTTATTTCCCTGCGTGATGCATTGGTGGATCGCCAGCTTGAAGTCCCCGGTCCCATTCTCAATGCGGTAGACCGGATGATGCCCATGCTCCGCTTCTTCCGGCATGGAGATGGCAAGCTCGCCCTTTTCAATGGATCAACAGAGGGACCCGACGGCACCATCGACGCCGCCCTGTCTTACGATGACGCCAAAGGAAAGCCCTTCGGCTTTGCACCTCACTCTGGCTATCAACGCTTGGCCGCAGGTCCCACCTTTGTGGTCGCTGACACAGGACCGCCCCCACCGGGACGTTTCTCCCACAGCGCGCACGCCGGAACTCTCTCATTTGAAATGAGTGTCGGCCGCTGCCGCCTCGTCACCAATTGCGGGGATGCCCGTATTTTCGGGGAAGAATGGCGCGTCGCCAGCCGGGCAACTGCCGCACATTCGACCGGCGTTCTGGCAGACACATCTTCTGCCCGGTTCACCCAAGGTACGCTCTCGCGTATCTTACTTGGACCTCGCTTGATTGAAGGCCCAAGCCACGTCAATAGCCGTCGCAATGAAACCGACGATGGTATTTGGCTTGAAGCCTCACACAATGGGTATGAAAATAATTTCGGCGTGCTCCACCGCCGCAGGCTCTTTTTGGCTACCTCTGGCGAAGATCTGCGCGGCGAAGACACCATGCACCGCATCTCCCGCGAGGACGTGCGCCCATGGCATAAACGCTACTGGCACAAAGAAGAAGACAGCCTCGGCTTCACCATCCGGTTCCATCTCCATCCCGATGCCAAAGCATCACTGGCCCATGACGGCTCCAATGTGCTGATCATGCTGCCCAATGGCGACGGCTGGCAATTCCGCTCCAAAGTGGAAGGCGGCCATTCAGGCATCACCTTGGAAGAAAGTGTCTATCTCGGCACCGGCGAAAACACCCGCCGCTCGGAACAAATTGTGGTTTCTTCGACACTCTTGCACGAAGAAGCGAGCATTAAATGGGCTTGGCACCGCCTTTCGAGCCGAAACAGCGCGAAAACCCAGCAAACTCAAGCAGATTTGTCCGAATTACCCGATATGGACCTACTAGAGCCACAAGAGGACATCACCGAGAAGTCAGACGAAGTCACTGATAATAAAGAATAAATTTATAAACAGGTCAGGGCCCTTTCCCACCCTTATAAACCAAAAACAGAGCAAAATCCCGGTAAGCGCATCTGCCTGCTTGGCGAGCGCCCCCATTCCGTGCTATCGCCCCGCTTAAGAACAGTCCCGGCCCAAAGTGATTGAGACGCACAAAGCCTAAGTGCTTCTAGCGCGCCCCTTTTGGCCCCGACAGCACCCTAGAAATGAACATATAAATAGCAGGACCCCAATGGCTGACGACATTCAACCTATTCGCCGTGCTTTGATCTCCGTTTCCGACAAAACAGGATTGATCGAATTCGCAACCGCCTTGAACGACGCGAATGTAGAACTGATCTCTACCGGCGGCACTGCCAAGGCCATCAAAGAAGCGGGCATCCCCGTCAAAGATGTGTCAGACATCACCGATTTTCCAGAAATGATGGATGGGCGGGTAAAAACGCTGCACCCAATGGTACATGGTGGCTTACTCGCTCTGCGCGACAATGACGACCACCTTAATGCCATGGAATGCCACGGGATTGGCGGCATCGATCTGCTGGCCGTCAACCTTTATCCTTTCGAAGAAACTGTGGCTAAAGGCGGTGACTACGACACCTGCATTGAAAACATCGACATTGGCGGCCCCGCCATGATCCGCGCCGCCGCCAAGAACCACGGCTTTGTCTCCGTCATTGTCGACGTAGCAGACTATGCGCTGATCTTAAAAGACCTCACCGCTCAAGGAGGCACCACCATCACGACCCGTAAGAAGCTTGCGCAAAAAGCATACGCACGCACAGCCTCTTATGATGCCGCCATTTCAAACTGGTATGCAGCACAAATTGACGAACCAGCCCCCGCCTATCGTTCTGTGGGAGGCACGCTCAAACAAACATTGCGCTACGGCGAAAACCCACACCAACAAGCAGCCTTCTATGTAACCGGTGAAAACCGCCCCGGTGTGGCCACCGCAGAACAGCTGCAAGGCAAAGAGCTTTCTTACAACAACATCAATGACACAGATGCAGCCTTTGAGTTGGTCTCTGAATTTGATCCAGCACTCGCGCCCGCTGTGGCCATCATCAAACACGCCAACCCGTGCGGTGTAGCGACAGGCGAAACATTGGCAGCAGCATATCGCAAAGCTCTCAAATGTGATCCAGTGTCAGCCTTCGGGGGCATCATTGCTCTCAACGGCATGTTGGATGGCGCAACAGCCGAAGAGATCGTGGGCATCTTTACAGAAGTAATCATTGCTCCAGACGCAGACGAAGACGCACGCCGTATTATTGGGGCCAAGAAAAACCTCCGTCTCCTATTGACCGGCGGCTTGTCTGACCCACGCGCGCCACGCCTATCTGTGAAAACAGTGTCTGGCGGTCTCTTGGCACAAAACTACGACAACGGTGTCGTGGATGACTTAGACCTTAAAGTCGTCACCAAGCGCAAGCCAACAGCGCAAGAAATGGTCGACCTTAAATTTGCCTTCCGTGTTTGTAAGCATGTGAAATCTAATGCCATCATCTATGTGAAAGACAATGCAACCGTGGGCATTGGTGCAGGCCAAATGAGCCGCGTGGACTCGGCTCGCATCGCAGCGCGTAAAGCCGAAGACGCCGCCAAAGCGGCAGGTGATGCAACACCGCTTACCCAAGGGTCAGTTGTTGCCTCCGACGCATTCTTCCCCTTTGCTGATGGTCTGCTCTCCGCCGCACAAGCCGGGGCAACCGCCGTGATCCAGCCGGGTGGCTCGATGCGGGATGAAGAAGTCATCGCAGCAGCCGACGAAAAAGGCTTGGCCATGGTCATGACAGGCATGCGCCACTTCCGTCACTAAGGCTTTTACAAACGTCAGGTGCCCATGTCTCAAATGACAACATCGACATCCAACGCCCTCACGCACGGCATTGTTGTGAAGGCACACATTGTTCGGGAGGGGCACGTGCTGCTCCTCAAACGACAAGCAACAGACACTGAATACGGCGGCCATTGGGATATTCCCGGTGGCCGTCTGCTTTTAGGCGAAGGGGCGTCCAAAGGCCTTGCCCGCGAGGTGCGCGAAGAAACCAGCCTCACCTTTACCCGTGCCAAACCATTGACTGTATGGGACTATCAGACGGCAGATGCAGGCTTAATGCAGGGCCTCTCCTTTCTTATTACAGACGCCCAAGGCGACGTAAAACTATCCCCGGAACATACCCGTTTTGAATGGCAGACAGGCAACACCCTGAACAGTCTTCCCCTTGCGCCCAATTTGAAAAAAGAAATTGAGTGGGTGCTGAACAAGTCAGAATAGGCATAAGCCTCGGAAGACCTTCAGCGGCCCCTCCTCAATCAGCCACCACGGACCGCTCCTCCGTGACCCACGACATCAAGAAAAAGCCACCCAGCAAAAGCACCAACACGCCAGCAAAACCAATCCGCTGACTATCATAATAGCTGGTGAGGAAGGCAACGAGACCGTGCCCAAAAAACGCAGTGGCGGTGCCGGATAATGCATAGAGTCCAAAAAATTGGCTCATGCGTTCTTCCGGTGCAATACGTGCCAACATGGTGCGGCTGTTGGCATAAGCAGCCGTAATAAAAATAGCGATAAGGATCACCACCCCGATGTAACAAAGCTCGGGCAAGGTTTGAAACATCAATCCATCCCATACCGGCTCGCTGGCCGCATACTCCATAAAGAGGATACTGTGGGGCGTCATCGACACCGCCAAAACGGTCCCAAGTGACGTGCCCAAAATGGAAATTTGAATGGCACGCTTCGACCCGAAAGCATTATCCAACCACCCACCGACAAAACCACCGGCCACAGCAAAAGTAGAAAGCACAATCCCCAGCATAGTCAGCTCAAGCGCTCCCCATCCAAAAATGCCTGCCGCATAAACGCCACCAAATGCAATCACTGCCGTCTTACCATCATTGTAAAGCATCCGCGCCAGCAAATACGTGCCGATGTTTTTGTAGTGACGTAAAGAACGCACCGTGCGCCACACATCACGCGCACCGCCAACAAATGCATCACTGTAACGCACAGAACTACGCGGTGTATCAGGCGTATAAAGCACAAGCGGGACAGTAAAAACCAGCAGCCATAGAGCTGTAAGAGGGCCAGAAATACGACTGTGCTCATGTTGGCTGGTATCCAATCCAAACCACGGCACATCTGGTAGGAAAGAAAACAATCCACTGCCAGCCAGCATGATCGTCACCAGCATAAAGATTAAAACAAGCAGCGATGCCATATTACCCAATGCCAAGCCAAGACCAGACAAGGAGGCCAATTTGTTGTCACGCGCAATCGTTGGCAACATCGAATTATGAAAGACGGCGGAAAATTCAAACCCAACCGAAATGACAATCATCGCAAGGCCCGCACCTAAAATACCAATGCCCCCATCATTGGGCAGTGCATACCAAAGCACAAACCCCGCACCAGCCATAAAGAGAGTCATGGATATAATCCACGGCTTGCGACGGCCCACCTTATCAGCCATGGCCCCCAAGAATGGGGCAAGCACTGCAATCACAATGCCCGCAGTGGCATTAATGGTACCCCAAAGCGCTTGGCCCTGCACCGGATCGCCCACCACTTGGGAAGAAAAATAGGGACCAAAAATATAAATAGCGACCACAATCCAAATTGGATTACGCGCCCACTCATAAAAGGCCCAACTAAAATGCCCTAGCGCCTCAGCCCGTGGCGCAACAGTTCCCTCACCCATACAAACTCCCTTTTTGACCAGTGTGCAGCAAAGAGGGCAGAACACAAGCGCAACCCTGCCAAGCAAAAGCGGGCGCAATAAATGCTCACTGCGAACCATCAAAGTGTATAGGGAATAGGGAAGCCCAAAGCAGTTGCCCTAGGGCAATCAACCTCAGCCTGCGCAAACGTACAAGCTACAAGCTTGCAGGACGTTCCTCAGACAAGCGCTCAACCAATTCAATATCGCGTTTTTCAGAAAGCAATCGTCTCACAGCATCCGTTGGGATACCCAAGTGGGTCAGGACTTCATCAGCCAACTGCAAACTTGCTTCTAAATTTTCAGGCACCGCACGGTCAGCACCCAATTGGGTAAGCCGGCGTGCATGGTTTACATCTCGCGCCCGTGCATAGATGGGTAAATCAGCCCAATTGGCCCGTGCATGTGCCGTCACAGTTTCTGCGGCCACAGGGTCATCCATTGTCAGAATAAGGGCCGTTGCCCGCTCTGCCCCGGCGCGAACCAACATCGAAGGATGGCTCGCATCTCCGTAATAAACCGGCAGCCCCTTGGCACGGCACGCAGCAATCGCCGACATATTTTGATCCAACGCCAAATAGGGAATTTGTTTTCGCTCGAGCAAAGACGTCAACATACGTCCCACCCGGCCATACCCGGCGACAATCACGTGTCCATCAATCTCAGCAATTTCATCCAAGCTGGCCGCGTGGGACTTGGCCGCATCTTGACCTTCCACACGCCGACCAAGCCACCGTGCAGCCCAAGCAATAAAGGGGGTCATCATCATTGTGAGCGTGGTGACGATCAAAATGAACTGGGCAACATCCGGTGGTAAAATACTGTGGCCACCCGCAATGCTCACCACGACAAAGGCAAATTCACCGCCCTGCGCCAAGAGCAACGCAACCTCAATCGCCGCCGACCGTGTCACCCCCATCACCAAAGCAAGGCCCACTAAAACGAAAGCCTTAATCAAGATCAACCCAACAGCCGAGGCAAAGATCCATCCAAAGTCATCCGCCAGCAGTCGGTAATCAATCGCCATGCCAACAGACATGAAGAACAGCCCGAGCAGCAGCCCCTTGACCGGTTCAATATCAACCTCAATTTGGTGCTTAAATTCAGTTTCGCCCAACAAGAGACCCGCTAAGAACGCGCCCAGTGGCATAGACAGGCCCGCCCCGCCGGTGACAGCGGCCATGCCGATCACGGTCAACAATGTCACCGCCATGAAAAGCTCGGGGGATCCTGTTTCTCCAACCAAGCGGAAAAGTGGTTGAAGCAAAACGCGCCCCAGAAAGAGAATAAACGCAACAGCGGCAACAGCCTGAGACAGCGCAATGAGTAAGCCAGCGCCAATGCCGTCTTCGGCTTCAACCCCAAAGACGCCAACCAAAAAGAGGATGGGCACAACTGCAAGGTCTTGAAACAAAAGGACCGAAAACGCTGTCCGGCCCGCCGGACTGGCCACCTGCCCACTATCCCCCAGCAATCGCATCACAATCGCCGTAGAGGAGAGCGCCAAACAGGCCCCGAGAACGATGGAGGCTTGAACCGAATTACCAAATTGATAGGCAATAAACCCAATAGCACAACCAGACACAATGACTTGCAGCGAGCCTAGCCCAAACACCATCCGGCGCAGCGACCAAAGCCGTTCAAAGGAAAGCTCTAATCCAATGGTAAAAAGCAAAAAGATGATGCCCAGCTCTGCAATCTGCTGCACCCCGTGCACATCTGAAATCACCACATATTGGAGCCAAGTCACATCCTCGGCGAGCAAACCCAACCCAAATGGTCCAATAACACCGCCAATGATCAGATATCCCAGCACCATATTCAGTCGCGCCCGGCGCAACGCAGGTACAATCAGGCCCGTGGCCGCCAAAAAGACCACTAGCTCACGTAAGTAGGGAATGGCATGTTGCTCTTCGCCCATGGGCCCACGCTGCATCAAAGGGTTTAGTGATTCGCTCTAAAGCCTACCCCACAAATATGAACAGCACGATGCTAAGCTAAAAGTCTTTTACGCCATAAAAATACGCCGGCGAAAGACCAAAGCTACTCCCTGTCCAATTTAAGCGCCTTCCCAAGCGCACCGGCGGTGAAGCCTTGAAGGGTGAGAGACACCACAACAATAATGAAAACAGTCTCGAAAAATAAAATATCGACCGGCCCAGGCGCCACAACAGGGTAAATGGCCAACAAGATTGGCACAGCTCCCCTCAAACCAACCCAACTCAGGAAGACAAGCTCCTTAAACTTAAACTGAAACCAGCCAACACTTGCAAAAACAGCGATGGGCCGAGCGGCAAAGGTTAAAACCGCAGCGCATATCAAAGCGGGAAAAATAGCGCCGGGCAAAGCACTCGGAGTCACAAGAAGACCCAAAATAAGGAACAATATCATTTGGCTCAGCCACTGCATGCCTTCGCTAAAGTTTGTAATTCTCTCCAAAGGAATATGAAGCCGATTGCGCAAAGTCATACCTGCAATGTAAATGGCCAAAAATCCCGATCCGCCCAGCAAGTATGTAACCGCAAAGACCAAGACGCCCCCAATAACCGCCAACACAGGGTAGATGCCTATGGACATAGTGAGACGGTTCATCACCTCCGCAAGCAACCAGCCGCCCACAAGCCCCCCAATAACACCAAAGCCGATTTGTGCCGCCACCAACCAAATGTAATTCAGCCAATCGTCTGCAGCGACCTGAAGCGTGGCGCCAATAATCACGGTTAGAATGATGGTGAGGCTAATGGCTGCGGGATCGTTAAATCCAGATTCCAAGAGCAAGGTGTTTTTTACCCTGCTCGGAATTTTTAACTCACTTTGTTGAATGAACATAAACGTCGCTGCCGCATCCGTTGGGGCAACGACCGCCCCCAGCAACAAGGCCAGCATTAAGGGCATGTCTAAGAAAAAATAAGCCGCACCAGCCACAATAGCCGCCGAGATCAACACCCCGGGAAACGCCAGAATAAGTGCGGGCGCACCTGAAGATCGGAAAACACCCTTATCTGTCTCCAAGCCCCCTGCAAAAAGAATGACCGCCAGCGCCACGCTGCCCACATCAAAGGCAAGCTGAAAGTCATTAAACAAATAACCGCCGATCCCGTCCTCCCCGATCAACATCCCAACCGCGAGTATAACAAGGAGAAGCGGTGCGCCTGTGCGTTTCGCCAGAGGAAATAAAGCAAGACTGACAAAAACGGCAAAACAAATAAGCGCAAGAATAGAATACATGCATGGCTCGCATAATATTGGAGACGTGGTGTCCATTACGACGGGAAAGACGGGGCTTGAAGATAGCTTACCTCTGGCTCTTGCGCCAGTGCACAGTCTCGCTCAGAAGCACGTTCCATTTCATGCCGTGCAATTTTGCGAGGCCGCGATCATCTCAGAAGTAAGACCGAAGTTTTCTTACCCATCAAAGGCGGAACGCAAATCGGGCGCCCAACAAATAGTTCAGGCGCCCGATAAGTAAGCAAAAAACTCAGTGACTATTAAAGGTCAATAACCCCTCAGTTAAGTCGCAAACCGCCCCGCGTTCATAACCTTCGTCCACGCAGCAATGAAGTCGCTGACGAATTTGTCCGCATTATCATCCTGAGCATAAACTTCCGCATAGGCCCGCAGAATAGAATTCGAACCAAAAACGAGATCAACCCGGGTGGCAGTCCACTTGACTTTGTCGTCATTACGATCGCGAATTTCGTAAGTCCCATCTGGCATTGGCACCCACTTGTACCGCATATCAGTAAGGTTCACGAAAAAATCAGGCGTAAGCATACCCGCACGGTCAGTGAAAACGCCGTGCTTCGTGCCACCATAGTTGGCCCCAAGCGCACGCATGCCACCCACAAGCACAGTCATTTCCGGTGCAGTGAGGCCGAGCAATTGTGCACGATCGAGCATCATCTCTTCTGGGCTCACCGTATAATCAGCCTTAGCCCAATTACGGAAACCATCAGCGAGTGGTTCAAGTGACGCAAAACTATCGACATCGGTCATCTCATCGATCGCGTCGCCACGCCCGGGAACGAAAGGCACTGCCATATTGAAGCCTGCTGCTTTTGCCGCCAGCTCAACCCCAATATTACCTGCCAACACAATCGCATCGGCGACACTCGCACCCGCCTCAGCGGCGATGGGCTCAAGAACGCCGAGCACTTTTGCAAGCTGTTCAGGCTCATTACCTTCCCAAGACTTTTGTGGTGCAAGACGAATACGTGCGCCATCCGTCCCCCCACGAAGGTCCGAGCCACGGAAAGTGCGCGCACTATCCCAAGCCGTCGAAACCATCTCGGTAATGCTCAGTCCTGAATTTATAATCTTCTCCTTGAGGGCCTCCACATTCCAAGTCGTACTACCTTTAGGAACGGGGTCCTGCCAAATCAGATCTTCCTGCGGCACGTCAGGTCCGAAATATCGATCCTTCGGCCCCATATCCCGGTGGGTCAACTTAAACCAAGCACGCGCGAACGCATCATCAAACAACGAAGGATCAGCACGGTACCGATTCATGATAGCAAGATAGCTTGGGTCCACCTTCATCGCCATATCAGCATCCGTCATAATGGGCATGCAGCGGATCGAAGGGTCTTCCACATCAACCGGCATGTCCTCTTCCTGAATGTCGACGGCCATCCACTGATGTGCCCCTGCCGGACTTGTCTTGAGTTCCCACTCATGATCAAGGAGCATATCGAAATAACCCATGTCCCATTGGGTCGGGTTGGTGGTCCACGCACCCTCTATGCCCGAGACCATCGTGTCGCGCCCAACGCTGCGACCTTTCGTATTCATCCAACCAATGCCCTGATATTCAGGTCCAGCGGCTTCCGGGTCAGGGCTAAGATCTTCTGCTTGCCCATTGCCGTGACACTTACCAATCGTGTGCCCCCCCGCAGTCAGCGCAACAGTTTCTTCGTCGTTCATTGCCATGCGGGCAAAGGTCTCGCGAATTTGCGCAGCCGTCGCAAGCGGATCAGGCTTCCCATTCACCCCTTCTGGATTCACATAGATCAACCCCATCTGCACAGCCGCAAGCGGGTTGTCCATCGTGGCAGGGTCTTCAACATCTCCATAACGCTCGTCTGATGGTGCGAGCCATTCCTTCTCAGCACCCCAATACGTGTCTTTC
This sequence comes from Parvibaculaceae bacterium, assembly GCA_029209985.1. Taxonomy (GTDB): domain Bacteria; phylum Pseudomonadota; class Alphaproteobacteria; order Parvibaculales; family Parvibaculaceae; genus NORP139. Next base: position 39,569 of record JARGNZ010000010.1, on the reverse strand, counting down.
TCCGGGTGCCAAATATCTTCGCGACCAAAAGCAAAACCAAATGTTTTCAAACCTGAAACTTCATAGGCAATGGTGCCTGAAAGAATGATCAGATCGGCCCAAGAAATTTTATTGCCATATTTTTTCTTAATCGGCCAAAGCAGACGACGGCCCTTGTCCGTGTTCACATTATCAGGCCATGAATTTAACGGCGCAAAACGCTGATTACCGGCACCGCCACCGCCACGCCCATCAGCCAGACGATAAGAGCCTGCCGAATGCCACGCAACGCGGGCAAACATTCCCACATAACTACCCCAGTCTGCTGGCCACCAATCCTGACTGTCCGTCATCAGAGTACGTAGATCAGCCTTCAGCGCCTCGACGTCGAGCTTTTCAAGTTCATCGCGATAATTAAAATCCTGACCCATCGGGCTCGGCTTAGTGTCATGCTGATGAAGAATGTCAAGATTAAGGGCGTTCGGCCACCATCCCATCACTGGCTTTCCAAGGTCTGTATTGCCGCCATGCATGACGGGACATTTACCTGCGGTGCTCATTGTGTCTCCAATTCTCGTTGGGTTCGCGATTGTGTTGGGCTCGCGATTGTTATGCGTGAAAGTTGCGAACCTACTGTTGTATGTCGGTCCTAGCATGCAGCCCCCAAGAGTTTCATCTAACTTATTCGTGAGGGTGGCACGCTGGTTTACTTGTTGGTCGGGCTTGCTCCACAATAACAACTGATTGTTCCACACCTCAGCGGGTGCACGTCGGGCAAGGGAAAGTAAATCTTGAATACGTCATTTGCATCTATATTGATGCTATGCTGCCGGCCAGCACGTTTCAAGTTTCCGCTTCTGAATGCCACCACCAACACTCTGCCACATAGGGGAAGAACATGGATATTCAGCTCCCTTGTTGAAAGCTGGATGGGCATAAGCTGGTAAGCCTTTGAGGCGCCGATGGACTTCATTCACAAACAAGGCGGAGCCTATGTAATCCGGGTACTGATTGCTGTCCATGCCGGAGCCGCTCTTTACCATCACTTTGTTCGCCCCGATATTGTCCTCAAACGAATGATATCACCAAGCCTCATCAAAGATTACGCGCCTGAAAAAAATCAAACGGCTTAATGTGAACTTGCGACCAAGAACATAACGCTGGCCCATCAAGCCACGTCAGATATCTACTATAAGGATGTGCCATGGGTATCTATTGACTGGCCAAGAACATGCTTGAAAGCGCACAACACGTCTGCTGACAACACCCAAACGCCATCGCACGGCACAGAATAACACGGGTGAACGTCTATTTAAATATCTTGGAAAATTTGGAGCGGGCGATGAGATTCGAACTCACGACCCCAACCTTGGCAAGGTTGTGCTCTACCCCTGAGCTACGCCCGCTCAATATTGGCGCTTTTAGAACCATTTCCGTAAACAGAAACGGTAGGGCCACACCGAACACACAGTGTGTCGTTGGTGAGGGCCGTTATATGACGTAAACCTGAGCCGAATGCAAGCAGGTTTTATCATTGTTGTGAAGATAAATGCCAAACACTCCCCATTCGCAAAAAACCATGCCCTTGCCTGACTTTATCCCCTGCTTTACACCTGATTTTAACCCTAAAACCTCTCGCCCTCGCCGCGAAATTCAAAATCCTTTTGGAGAATCATGCCTGAGTCCACCCCCCAAACCACCCCGACCCCCCATACAAAAGAAAGCTTATTGCACGCACTTTCTGAACTGGGAATTTCCCACACCACCCATGACCACCCCGCCCTGCACCGGGTGGAAGATGCGCAAGCATGGCGGGCGACCCTTGAAAATGATGAGACGGCCCATTGCAAAAACTTGTTCCTAAAAGACAAAAAGGGAGCGCTTTGGCTTATTGTCGCCCGCGAAGAAACGACAATCAGGCTTAACCAACTATCCAAACACATAAAGGCCGCGCGCCTGTCCTTTGCCAATGAAGACTTGCTGTATGAAATCCTTGGCGTACGCCCGGGATCAGTAACCCCCTTTGCATTGATTAATGATCGGAACGCACAACGGGTAAACCTCGTGCTCGACGCCTCCATGATGGCCTATGAAAAGCTGACCTATCACCCCCTCACCAATGAGGCCTCCACCCTTATCACCAAAGCTGATTTTCTAAAATTCATCGAGTGGTGCGGCCACACCCCACAAATTGTGGACCTAGAAACCGTCACCCAACCAGAATAACGCCCCACCCGATCACCAATCGCTCCGCACACTCCAGAGCTTCTATTAACCAAAGAAAGTCCCGCTTTGCCAAAGAGCTCAGAAAACAGTATGAATGTCTCCCGATCAGAGACACTTGCCACTTAAATATGCACGGACAACAGCCCATATATTAAGCAGGGCAGAGCGAGCCTCAAGGCGCGATAGAGCAGGCGAAAGCGCTAAACGGCATATCGATGTGACCATTTTGGAAGAACAGGACTGAACATGACCACCAGCGATCTCAACCTCACCGCAACACCGGCTGCTGGAGAGCTGATCAAAGACACCACAACAGAAACCTTTATGGCCGATGTTGTTGATGTGTCCATGCACGTGCCAGTCATCCTTGATTTATGGGCCCCGTGGTGTGAGCCGTGCAAAACCCTCGGGCCATTGCTGGAGAAACACGTTCTTGCCGCCAATGGTGCGGTACGTATGGTCAAAATGGACATCGAGGCTTATCCCGAAATCGCGCAGCAATTACGCGTGCAATCCATCCCAGCCGTCTTTGCTTTCAAAGATGGTCAGCCAGTCGATGCTTTTTCTGGGGCGGTGCCGGAAAGCCAAATCAAACAATTCATCGAAAAAGTGGCAGGACCCGTTGGACCAAGCCCCATCGACCAAGCCCTTGAGGCCGCCGCGCAAGCAATGGACGCAGGCGACACGTCCACAGCCGCGCAAATTTACGCACAGGTTATTGAGCACGAACCAACCAATGTTCTTGCCCTCGCCGGTCTTGCACAATGCTATGTCACCGCCGGAGAGTTAGAGCGCGCCAAAGAAGCTTTGGGATTAGTTCCACCTGCCGCACAAAATGTACCAGAAGTTCTAGCCGCTCACGCAGCCCTGCAAATTGCCGAAAAGTCGGGCACTGTATCCCTAGACACAACAGCACTAGAAGCCCGTATTGCAGCCGATCCCAAAGACCATGAAGCCCGCTTTGAACTGGCCCTTGCCTTCAACAGCGCAGGCGCACGGGCAGAAGCAATAGATGCCCTTCTGCAAAGCATCGAGATTGACCGCAAATGGAACGATGAAGCCGCTCGCAAACAATTAGTTGAGTTTTTCAATGCCTATGGGCCAATGGAAGATGTCAGCCAAGAGGGCCGCCGTCGCCTCTCTTCTATTCTCTTTTCATAAGCGCCTATCACGGAACCCATGCCATGATCCGCCGTTACACATCAACACAGGACTTGCCCGCCACACTCCCGCTCTTTCCATTGAGCAGTGTGCTGCTGTTACCGCGCGCACAAATTCCTCTCAATATTTTTGAGCCGCGCTATCTTGATATGCTGGACGCGAGTTTGCGCGAAAACCGATTGATTGGCATGATTCAACCTGACGGCGTAGAAGCGGCTTCTTTGCAAGATGACCCCACCGCAAAACCGCTTCTTTATAAAGTGGGCTGCGTTGGGCGCATTACATCTTTCAACGAATTAAGTGGCGACCGGGTGCTGATTACACTCACCGGTGTCGCACGCTTTCGGGTCATTCAAGAACTTGAGACCACAACAAAATTCCGGCAAGGCAAAGTCGATTTTGAAGAGTTCAAAGACGATCTCACACCCGGAGAAGGTATAGAAGACACCTCCCGCAAGCGGTTGATGAGCGTCTTAAAGCAATACCTAGAGACACACGACTTGCACGCGGATTGGGATGCAATCAACAATGCAGACGATGAAAGTATCGTCAATTCCCTATCCGTGATCTCTCCCTTTGGATCGCCTGAAAAACAAGCGCTCCTAGAAGCCAAGTCTTTGGAAGATAGAAACCAAATGCTGGTTGCCTTAACAGAAATAGCGCTGGCTCAGGGTGACACTGAAGCCAACCCCAAAATGCAATAACACCAGTCGAATAATCCCTTTCATCTACGTCAAAAGAAATGACATGCCCATGACCACTTCCCAACATGACACCGAAGCCACCAAAGAAAACCCGGCACACATTGAAGTAGATCCAAAACTACTGGAAATTCTGGTGTGTCCTGTGAGCAAAACAACCCTGTCTTACGATAAGGACGCCCAAGAGTTGGTCTCTGAAAAAGCCCGCCTTGCGTATCCCATCCGCGATGGCATTCCCATCATGCTCCCCGAAGAAGCACGTAATCTGGACGCTGGCTAAATGATCGACACAACGTCAGACACATCAGCCCCTTGGCCAACCGACCTTCATCTGGACCAAGCGGCAAAAACCCTCTCCCTGACATTTGATAATGGGGAGCATTTTGTGCTGACAGCTGAGTATCTGCGGGTGGAATCTCCCTCTGCCGAAGTACAAGGGCACGGGGGAGATCAAAAAAAGATTGTCCCCTCAAAACGCACGGTAGGCATTTCAAATCTGGAGCCTGTGGGAAATTACGCCGTGCGCCTTCTATTTGACGATGGCCACGACACCGGCCTGTTCACCTGGACCTATTTACGTGAACTCGGTCTCACCCATGCGGAAAAATGGGATACCTACCTCAAAGCCCTAGCCCACCGGGGCCTCAGCCGCGACTAAACAGGGGCAGACCGGGGTAGTCCTCAAATCTCTCGCCCTTGCATTAACTTGGGCAACTCCCCAACAGTGCCACCGGCATGACGCATAAATAATTTACGGGCCGGCGCCACTTTATTGACCAAGCCAAGGCCGAGGTCGCGCACAAAGCGCAAAGGCCCAATATCATTCGAGAACAATCGATTGAGGCCATCACACACCAACGCCAACGACACATTATCGAACCGCCGCCATGTTTGGTATCGTTCCAAAACATTCATCTGGCCCATGCCAAGCCCAAGCCTTTTGGCCTCGACAACAACCTGCGCCAACGCCGCAACATCACGCAAACCCAAATTGAGGCCCTGCCCGGCCAGCGGGTGAATACCGTGCGCCGCGTCCCCAATCAGCGCCACCCCCGGCTTGACATAATCTTGAGCCAGCTGAAGAGACAGCGGATAAGACCACCGAGGACCAACAGGCGTCACCTTCCCTAAATAAGAGCCGAAGCGCGCTTCACACTCTTGTGCAAAACGCACATCATCCAGCCCCATAATGGCCCGGCCTAGCTCGCTCTTTTCAGTCCACACCAATGAAGAACGATTGCCCACCATCGGCAGAATGGCAAAAGGGCCGGACGGTAAAAACAATTCCTGCGCCACCCCCTCATGAGGAAGAGCGTGCTCAACTGTAGTGACAATACCAAGTTGGTCATAGTCCCACCCAATGGTTTTAAACCCCGCCCAATCACGCACCATCGACCCACGCCCATCAGCGGCAACACATAAGTCTGCCACCAGCTCCCTGCCATCCACCAAGGAGACAACGGGCTGTGTGCTATCGAGATTGAGAGAGGATACTTTTGCAGGTGCCAACAATTCGAGCGGCTCGCCCTTTTCAATCGCACGTGACACCGCTTTCAAGAGCGCAATCCGTAGGTAACGGTTTTCAATCATATAGCCAAGCGGTTCATCGCCAATTTCTTCATGATCAAAATGGAGAAAAAATGGCGAGGCCCCTTCGCGCACTTTGCCGTCCGTCACAACAATATCAGCGATGGGCTGAGCATGTGCGGCCAAATCCGCCCACACATCTAAGTGCTGCAACATACGAGAAGACGCCAAGGCGATAGATGAAATACGCCCATCAAAAGCAGCGTCCGTAGCACTTAAAGGATCTAAAACATCAATCACACTCACACTGACGCCGTGGGCTGACAGGGCCAAAGCCAACGGCAATCCAGCAAGGCCGCCTCCCACGATGACAACATCGCGTGAAACTTGATTGGGCTTGGTTGTCGTATTTTGATTTGTCATACTTTAAAATCCTCTGCCCATCTCCTAAAGTCCAGTCTCCTCTTGACCAAAGACAGTAGAAAGCCTGCGCAACTTGACGCACCTATAAGTCGAAACATCTCTGCGCGATAGGCATACCCGAAAAGGCATCAACAGAAAACGTTTTCCAACTCCTCCACATATATCAGGGATACTACAATGAACGATCACGACACCCCCCTGCCAACTGGGTTTAAATTAACTGCACTTGATGAAGAATTTCGCGCTACTCCCCACCCTCGACTAGACCGCCTCAGAACAGAAGCCCCTACTTTTTACGACAGCTCCCTCAATCGATATTTTCTTACCAAAATGAAGGATCTCAAAACTGTTCTCAAGGCCAAAGGCATGCGTGTCGACCCTAGAACCTCAGCGCCGGAAAGCTACACGCGACTGCTCACCGGCATGCCAGCAGATGGATCAAATGACTATGAACCCGCCATTCTTTTCCAAGACAATCCCAATCATCGGCGCTTGCGTTCCATTGTTGCCCAAGCTTTTTCTCTACGAAACGTCAACGCTTGGGAAAAGCGCATCACAACCATTACCCATGAAATTATAGATGGTTTTGCACAAGAAACCGACATCGACCTTGTCGTCCAGTTCGCCGAACAACTCCCCTTTCGTGTTATTGCCCTCATTCTAGGCATCCCCCCCTCCGAACACGTAGAGTTCTGCCAATGGGGAAAAGACATTGCATTGAGTCTGGACCCATTGCGCACACCAGCCCAAACCAAGCAAATGGACCATGCCGCAGAAAAGCTTCAACACTATATCGGCGAATTAGCACAAGAACGCCGATCCGTTCCCAAAGGTGACTTACTCACCATTCTGGTCAATGCCGAAGAAGACGGTGCACGCCTGTCCGTGGACGAACTCATTATTATGACAAAGTTCCTGCTCACCGCAGGGACGCTCACCGTCGCATCTCTGATTTCTTCTGGCATATACCTTCTCTTGAGCAACACAGAGCAACTCCAAAAGCTCAAAAACAACCCTGAGCTAATGCCCAACGCAATAGAGGAAATGCTACGCTGCATCAGTCCCGCCACAGAGACCCAACGACATTGCCCGCACGACATGACCCTAGAAGGAGGCGAAAAACTGGAGGCAGGAAAAACAATCTGCATCTCTTTACTTGCCGCCAATCACGACCCCGACACCTTTCCCCATCCAGATCATTTTGACATCGAACGCAAGAACACAAAACATGTGAGCTTTGGCGACGGAGAACACTTCTGCTTAGGCGCTCAACTAGCCCGTCTTGAAGGACGCATTGCATTACAAGCACTGTTAGAGCGTTTTCCCAACATGTCATTGCAGGATGACACCACCACCTATAGCGGCTTGCCTGTATTTAGAACATTGCAAACATTACCGTTAAAATTGCAAGGCGCATAAAAAAGCCCCGGATTAATCCGGGGCTTTTATTCACCAAGAGCATTTGTTATTGCGTTTGCATCAAGGCTCTATCTTGGCGCGCGCGCTTGATAATGTAGGAATATATATCCTGCACATCTTGCTCACTCAGCAAGTCCCCAAAGCTTGCCATGCCATTATCTTCCAACATGCCACCGCGCACAATATCTTGGAAATGCTCTTTCACCGCAGGGCTCATCCGGCGTAAGTCAGGCAACACGCCAGAAGAAACCGCCAAGGCACCGTGACATAGGGAACAAACCGCCATGTATTCAATTTCACCATTTCGGATTTGTTCCTCCGTAGCCTGAACGTCCTCATGGTCAGGAATAGAAAGATCCCGCAATGCCAATTCTGGCAAGGTTTCAGTTCCCTCTAATGAAAAGACGAGAAGGCGCCCTTCATTGCCATACTTAGCAGCAGCCGTTTGACGGGCGTCTCCAGAAGGCAAGCCAACACCGCCCCAACCGGCCATCACAGCAATATATTGCACACCGTCAATTTCATATGTCATGGGTGCAGCCACAATGCCGGTCTGCACATTTGCTTCCCAAACCAATGCGCCCGTTTCTGCATCATAAGCAACGAAACGACCATCCGCTGTCCCTTGGAAAACCAAATTACCCGCGGTTGTCAAAATACCGCCATTAAGCGGCCCTTCATATTCCACCGCCCAACGCACTTCTTTTTTCACCGGGTCCCAAGCTTTCAGATACCCATGATTAAGCGGCACTTCGCCCAACGCTTTAATAGCGTCAATATAGGCTGTCCAATCCAAGCCAGGGTTCCACCAGTTTTCACGGACCGTAAATTCTTTTTTCAGGGTCCATTCGGGGGTGAGCGCATAAATGCCCGCAATTTCTTGCGTTGGAATGTACACAAGGCCTGTGTCTTGGTTGAAAGCCATTGGGTGCCAATTATGCCCCCCATTGGCCGACGGCAAAATAAACCGCGTCCCATCTTTATAATATTGAGCGGGATTTTCTACCGGCCGTCCACTTTCCAAATCAACATGGCTGGCCCATGTCACCGCTACATAAGGGTCAGCAGAAAGCAACTCGCCCGTTTCCCGGTCAAGCACATAGAAGAAACCGTTTTTAGGGGCCTGCATCAAAACCTTACGCGGTGCACCCTCAATTTCTAGCTCAGCCAAAATGATATGTTGTGTCGCCGTGTAATCCCAATTATCGCCCGGCGTGGTTTGGTAGTGCCACTTCTTGCGGCCCGTATCCGGGTCCAACGCAAGAATGGTTGAAAGGTAAAGGTTATCCCCACCGCCCGGTGAACGAATTTCCCGAGACCAAGGAGAACCATTACCAACGCCAATGTAAAGCGTGTTCAGCTCTGGATCATACGCCATGGAATCCCATGCGGTGCCACCCCCGCCAATTTCCCACCAGCGACCACCCTTCCAAGTGCTCAATGCCTCCTCAAGCTCAACCGACTCCATCCCATCCTCAGGATTGCCCGGAACCGTATAAAACCGCCACGCCTGCTCACCACTCTTAGCGTCATAAGCCGTAATGTAACCGCGCACGCCCAGCTCAGCGCCCCCGTTCCCAATGATCACTTTGCCATTCACAATGCGGGGAGCACCTGTAATCGTATAGGGAGGCCCCGGAATGGTATTAACTTCCCAAATCGGTTCGCCCGTTTTGGCATCCAAAGCAAAGAGGCGACCATCAAAGCTGGCCGAATAAACCCGGCCTTCCCAAACAGCCACGCCGCGATTGACAATGTCGCAACATCCATAGCGGCCCCACTCACCCGGCACCTCTGGATCAAATGACCAAAGCTCCTCGCCGGTCTTGGCGTCCAACGCAATCACAACGCCCCAATTACCCGTTGTATAAAGAACCCCGTCAACCATCAAAGGCGTCGCCTCAAGGCCGCGCGTCGTGCCTGTATCATACGACCATGCCAGCTTCAAATTCTGCGCATTATCCGCTGTAATATCGTTCAAAGGAGAATAACGCTGCTCGGAATAGGTGCGCCCATGGCTCATCCAGCTCCCCGGCTCCCCATCCGCAGCCAACAACCGCGCCTTTGTCACAGCCGCAACAGCTTTGTCTGAGACATCCTCTTCTACAGGCAACGTTTCTTCAGATACGGCCTCTTCCGATGGCGTGATTGCTGTTTGGCAATCACCACACGTTTCGTGTCCACCCAAAAATTGTGCAGCAATGACCGCAGTAATCGTCAAGCCAGCAATCGCGTTTACTGCAATAGCCCAAACGGGCACTTGTCTTTTCGACATTCTATCCCTCCCTGCCTTATCCCTTGATCGGTAAAGCTCCTTCATTTGCCGATAGACTAGCCAATTCGCTCCCCAAGGTGAACAAAAACAAGTTGCGCCACTCCGTATTAATGGAATGAGGCGCTTTGCGTCGCCTCGGCCGCCTCCAATCAGCAACAGAAATTCGAGTGCGCCCTTTTAGTGCCCAACTCTGATTCATACGGCCTATTTTTTAATCATTGATAAATATATGTCTATTTTTTAGGCAATATGATTATGCCCAAAATTCGCCCTTCGGAAGACAATGAAAAATTAATAAATAAAAACAATGGCTTAACGATTTATTCGATTCCGGCACGACTTTTGAAGAAGAGTAACCGGAAAGTTCGATCAGTCGCGCAAATTGGAAAACAGCTTTTCCCCAATACGCGTTCCGTCGAACCCATGAAACCAAGGGGACGATTACATGAAACTCGTGATGGCAATCATCAAACCGTTTCGCCTCGACGCCGTTCGAGAAGCGCTAACAGGTTTGGGCATTCAAGGTCTCACTGTCAGTGAAGTTAAAGGCTTCGGTCGGCAAAAAGGCCAAACAGAAATTTATCGCGGCGCAGAATACGCTGTGAGCTTTCTCCCAAAATTGAAACTCGAACTCGTCATCAAAGCCGACGAAGTCGAAAAAGTCGTGGAAGCAATTACCACGGCAGCCAAAACCGGCCAAATCGGTGACGGCAAAATCTTTGTAACGCCTGTTGACCAGGTAACACGCATCCGGACCGGTGAAACGGACGCGGAAGCTCTTTAAGGAGTGCTACGAATGAGAGCATCAAATTTACTTAAGGTCACGGGCGCCAGCGTTGCTGCTATCGCTCTTATGGCCGCCCCGGCCATTGCTGCGGACGAACCGTTTGCACTGGGCGACGATGAAACATCTTTTGTCTTTAACACCCTCCTCTTCTTAATTGGCGGCTTCTTGGTCATGTTTATGGCTGCAGGCTTTGCTATGCTTGAAGCGGGCCTCGTGCGTTCTAAAAACGTTGCGATGCAATGTACTAAAAACATCGCCCTCTACTCTATTGCGGGCATCATGTACTACCTTGTCGGCTACAACTTAATGTATGCAGGCGTTGATGGCGGCTACATTGGTTCACTATCGCTCTGGTCTCCAGATGACGCTGGTGCATTGGGCGGTGCCTTCGGTGACGGTAGCGGCTACGCTGCATCTTCCGACTGGTTCTTCCAAATGGTCTTCGTGGCTGCAACAGCTTCAATCGTTTCAGGCGCATTGGCTGAACGTATCAAGCTTTGGCCTTTCCTCATCTTCGTGGTTGTCCTAACCGGCGTTATCTACCCAATCCAAGGCGCTTGGCAGTGGGGCGGCGGTTGGTTGTCAGAAGGCGGTTTCTCCGACTTCGCTGGTTCAACCATCGTTCACTCTGTAGGCGGCTGGGCTGCTTTGACCGGTGCCATTGTATTGGGCGCTCGGTATGGCAAATACGGCGAAAACGGTCAAATCACCGTGATGCCTGGGTCTTCTATTCCTTTGGCAACCTTGGGTACATTCATCCTATGGCTCGGTTGGTTCGGCTTTAATGGCGCATCACAGCTCGCACTTGGTTCTGCAAGCAACGCCATCGACGTATCCAATATCTTCATCAACACCAACATGGCTGCTGCAGCCGGCGTTGTTGCGGCAATGGTTCTCACTCAACTGCTTTACTCAAAAGTGGATGTGACAATGGCCTTGAACGGCGCACTGGCGGGTCTCGTATCCATCACTGCTGAGCCACTAACACCATCCCTTGGCATGGCTGCCTTGATCGGTGGTATCGGTGGGGTGATCGTTGTCCTAGCCGTACCAATGCTCGATAAATTCAAAATCGATGACGTAGTTGGCGCGATCCCAGTTCACTTGTTCTGCGGTATCTGGGGCACAATGGCTGTACCATTGACCAATGGCGACACAAGCTTCGGTATGCAAGCAACCGGCGTTGCCTCAATCGGTGCCTTCGTTGTGGTCACAACCCTTGCTCTTTGGTTAGCTCTACGCTTCACCATCGGCATCCGGGCCACAGAAGAAGAAGAGATCATGGGTCTCGACAAAGCCGAGATTGGTCTTGAAGCCTACCCAGAGTTTGGGAACGGTTCCCAGAAGTTCTAATCAAACCTTCTGCGGGCGCTACGGTGCCCGCAGATGAGACGACCCAATAAGGACAATGCTTCCTGCCACCACTTTGAGAAGCGTTGCCCTACTGGAGCCCAGGACGGCCCCCCGTACTGGGCTCCTACATTATAGAAGGGCAGATTGGAGACATCCGATCTGCCCTTTTTCTATGCGGTCTGCACAGTTTTTTGCCCAATAAGTGGGCGGCAATAAAACTGCCTATCATTCGATCACATCTCAAAAAATCATTAACCCACTGAAAAAACTCAGAAAATTCCGTCACTTGCTCCTTCAATCGACATGGCACGCCATTTGTTTAGGCTTAGGGACTAAAAGATCAGCAATGGCGCTGATTACAAAAGTCCATGGGCACGGATGCCCAGTGATTTGAAACGCGGGGGCGTGCTTCATTTCATCCTCTTGGTGGCATTCGGAGGCAACCTATGGAAACCATCCAACCTGCGACAGCCGTTGCAGCTGTCGGCAACGATGTCTTTTTCGTGCTGATTGGCGCAATTCTCGTATTTGCAATGCACGCTGGCTTTGCGTTCCTTGAAGTGGGCACAGTGCGCCACAAAAATCAGGTCAACGCACTCGTTAAAATCCTCGTCGATTTTGCTGTTTCAACTGTCGCGTACTTTTTTATTGGCTATTCAGTCGCATATGGCGTGGACTTCTTTGTCTCTGCCGCAGTGCTTCAAGGCGACGCCGCAGCCGATGGCTATTCCTTTGGCCCTCAAGGTCTCGATCTCGTCAAATTCTTCTTCCTCACCACTTTTGCAGCCGCCATCCCCGCCATCATTTCCGGCGGGATTGCCGAGCGCACAAAGTTTTGGCCACAAACCATCGCCACCGCCGCACTGGTGGGCGTGGTATATCCTTTCTATGAAGGCCTGATTTGGGGCGGCAACTTTGGTCTGCAAGACTGGCTTGAAGCCAGCTTTGGCGCACCAATGAACGACTTTGCAGGCTCCATCGTGGTGCACGCGGTCGGTGGCTGGATTGCCCTTGCCGCTGTTCTACTGCTGGGCGCCCGCGAAGGCCGCTACAAAGCAGACGGCACTGTTGTGGGCTTCCCACCGTCATCCATCCCTTGGCTGGCTCTCGGCTCTTGGTTGCTATGCATCGGCTGGTTTGGCTTTAATGTCATGACAGCAGTTTCCATTGCAGACGTATCCGGCTTGGTTGCCTTAAACTCTCTCATGGCAATGGTCGGCGGCATCATCACCGCCCTAATCATGGGCCGTAATGACCCCGGCTTCATCCACAACGGCGCCCTTGCTGGTCTCGTGGCCGTTTGTGCAGGCTCCAATGTCATGCACCCGCTCGGCTCCCTATTTGTGGGGGGGATCGCTGGCATTGTCTTTGTCATGATGTTCAACGCCATGCAGAACAAGTGGAAAATCGATGACGTGCTCGGCGTATGGCCCCTGCACGGCCTTTGCGGCCTCTGGGGCGGCCTCGCAGCAGGCGTCTTCGGCCTTGAAGCATTGGGTGGCCTTGGCGGCGTCAGCTTCATGAGCCAATTGATTGGCTCTGCGATTGGTGTTGGCTTTGCCTTCGGTGCAGGTTTGATTGTTTACGGTATCTTGAAAGTCACCATGGGCATTCGACTTTCTAAAGAAGAAGAAGCCATGGGCGCAGACCTTGCAATTCACAAAATTGGCGCAAATCCAGAAAACGAAATGATGTCTTAAAAAGTACCCCCGTTTCGGCGCCAACTGTGAAAGGGCCCGCTCCAACAGAGCGGGCCCTATTTCGTTAATAATTGATTAACCATCCGCATTCGAAAACACATATAACCCCCTAAAACACAAAGATAATTATAGTGTATGCATCTGGACGCTCCACCCTGCATATGGTTAAAATATCGGCGAACCACACCGTCCAAGCTTGGGGTTACTCAAACGCTTGGCATTTTGCCACACCTTTCGGTATCCGTGTGGGAGGGACCCATGAACAATACAATATCCACTGACGCTTCAAGCAAGCGACACCCAATCACCGACCGTTTTGCCGACATGCCAGCGGGCCCCTTTGCACGGCTCAATGCCTTACTGGCTCCGCTCACCCCAAGCGGTGATCCGGTTTTACTCTCTCTGGGTGAACCAAAGCACCCGGTCCCAGATTTTGTGGCCCCTATTCTTGCCCAGCACATTGATGACTTTGGACGCTACCCGCCTATCATGGGCACAGTCGGATTTAGAGATGCTGTTAAAAGCTGGCTCATTCGTCGCTTTGATCTTCCCATCGAAGCACTAGATGCGGACCATCATATTATGCCCGTCAACGGCACCCGCGAGGCCCTTTTCAACCTGCCTCTCGTGGCCAGCCCTCCTGAAAAGAACGGCAAGCAACCGCTCGTCCTCATGCCAAATCCCTTTTACCAATGTTATGCGGCAGGCGCTTTAGCCGCTGGTGCAAAACCTGTCTACGTCTCCGCAACAGACGCCAGCAATCACCTGCCCGACTTTGCGGGCCTACCCGAAGACACCCTCAATCAAACCTCAATGGTCTACGCCTGCTCCCCTGCAAACCCGCAAGGGGCCGTGATGAGCCTTGAGGACCTTCAAATATTAATCACACTGGCGCGACAACATCACTTTGTCTTGGCCGTCGATGAATGCTACGCAGACATCTACGACAAAACACCCCCCGCCAGCGCCCTACAAGCCTGCCTGAGTTTGCCAACACCGCCCAATGGTGATCCATTTTCAAATGTGGTGGTTTTTCATTCCCTGTCGAAACGCTCTAGCCTGCCGGGCCTACGCTCTGGTTTTATTGCTGGAGACAAAGCTTTGATGACCAAAGTCCGCGCCTTCCGAAACATTGCCGCCCCCCAAACACCCCTTCCCCTTTTGGCCGTTGCCACAGCCGCATGGAATGATGACGCGCATGCAGCGGAAAACAGAAAGCTCTATCAGCAAAAGATTGATCTGGCTGAAAGCATTTTGGGAAATCAATTCAATTTTTATCGCCCTGCCGGCGGCTTCTTTTTATGGCTCAACGTAGGCGACGGCCTTGCCGCCACCCAAAAGCTTTGGGAGCAAGGTGCCCTCAAAGTTTTGCCCGGCGCTTATTTGGCACGCGACGATGAAAATGGACATAATCCGAGTAAAGAATATATTCGAGTTGCTTTGGTGCAAGACATCGCCACCACCCGCACAGCGCTCACACAAATTGCAGATATTCTAGGTTCTTAATGTACGCGTACATCGGCCGCCCATCCGGGGCAATGAATGATGTTGAGAAAGAGGACATGTCCAATGGCTTGGCATAATTCCATTCCAAATCCGATGACTTACCTGCCTATGGGTGTGCGTGTTTTTCTACGGCACCGCAGCCAAGAAATGATCGGCTTAGCCCTCATTTTAACTGCCATCTTTATGGGACTTTCCCTTGCCACGTGGGCTGCCACCGACCCGAGCATTAACAATGCCACCTCAAATGCACCAACCAATTGGATGGGCTACGCTGGCTCGATAACAGCTGACCTTTTTTTCCAAACCATCGGCCTTGGTGCCCTCGCCCTCACCCCACCCCTTGCGGTATGGGGCGCCCGCCTGATGCAACACAACCCAATAGACCGCCCTATTCTACGCATAGTCAGTTGGGTGAGTGCATCCATAACAGGCGCGCTTTTTAGCACCGGCTTTGGCACACCTGAAAGCTGGCCCTTGCGAACCGGCCTTGGAGGGGTCACCGGCGACGCCTTGGCCTATATCACAGTTGACCCCCTCGGCAGTTTACTTGGCTCTCAAGGCGCTTGGTTTATTGCGTTGCTTTTAACTGGCATCGCCACGCTCTATCTCATGGTTTTTGCAAGCGACCTCCACAGCCAAGATTTAACCGACACTTATGATCGGTTCATGGATTGGCGCGATGAAAAGCGGGAAGCAAAATTAGCCGCGCGCCAAGCACGCCCAGATGTAGAGCCCAGCGCCTTGCGCGTTTTCTATTATAGAGTTTCAGATGTTGTCACTGGCTTCTGCGCAGGCCTTGTGGACCGCGTGCGCCGCCGTCCAACAGACGACGAATTTGAAGAAAGCTATGAAGAAGAATGGCCCGAAGACGCGGATGCCTCCCAAGAGAGAGGCAGCATAGAAGATGAGGGCGAAGCAAAAAGATCGTTCGGCCGTCGGACCCAAAGCCAAGATCAAGAAGAAGAACTCACCCCCCGCCAGTCTCGGGCAGCCCGCCGCCGCCAAGCGGCGAAAGAAGCTGCCGAAAGCGCTGATGCCGAAGAAACAGAACGCCCCCGCAACCGAGTGCGTGTGTCGCGTTCAAATGCAAAAACAAAGCCCTCCAAACGCGCTCAAAAAGAACGCCAGCCCTCACTCAAATTTGGCAAAGATGAAGAGTATGAACTGCCCCCTCTTGGCCTTCTGAGCCTACCCAAAAAACGTGAAACAGGGGAAATACTCAGCGACGAAGCCTTAGAACAAAACGCCCGCCTGTTAGAAAAGGTTCTCGATGACTTTGGCATTCGCGGCGAAATCATCAACGTGCGCCCCGGTCCCGTTGTCACACTTTACGAATTGGCCCCCGCACCCGGCATTAAGTCTTCTCGCGTGATTGCCCTTGCAGACGATATTGCGAGATCCATGTCAGCTATTTCAGCGCGGATTGCTGTTGTGCCGGGCCGTAATGTCATTGGGATTGAATTACCTAACTCCAATCGAGAAATGGTTTTCTTCCGCGAACTCATTTCCTCATCCGAATACGAAAGCACCAACACCAGCCTCAGTCTTGCATTAGGCAAAAACATAGGCGGCGAGGCCGTTATTTCAGACCTTGCCCGCATGCCCCACCTGCTCATTGCCGGGACAACCGGGTCCGGTAAATCTGTGGGGATCAACACCATGATCCTCTCTCTGCTTTATCGACTGCCACCCGAAAAATGCAAACTCATCATGATCGATCCAAAAATGTTGGAACTATCGGTTTATGAAGGCATTCCCCACCTACTTGCCCCCGTCGTCACCGATCCCAAAAAAGCCGTTGTCGCCCTAAAGTGGGTGGTCAAGGAAATGGAAGATCGCTACCGCAAAATGTCTAAATTGAGCGTGCGGAATATCGCGGGCTTCAACGAGCGGGTAGAAGAGGCCATTAAGAATGAAGAAATAATCATCCGCACCGTTCAAACAGGTTTTGACAAAGAAACTGGTGAGGCCATCTACGAAGAAGAAGAGATGGACCTAGAGCCATTACCGTTCATCGTTGTGATCATCGATGAGATGGCCGACTTGATGCTGGTAGCCGGCAAAGAAATTGAAGCGACGATACAACGCCTCGCCCAAATGGCGCGAGCAGCCGGCATTCACATGATCACAGCAACCCAACGCCCCTCCGTGGATGTCATCACCGGCACAATTAAAGCCAACTTCCCAACCCGAATTTCCTTCCAAGTCACGTCAAAAATCGACAGCCGAACGATCTTGGGCGAACAAGGAGCCGAACAATTGCTGGGCCAAGGGGACATGCTCTACATGGCCGGCGGCGGCCGCATTTCGCGAGTACACGGCGCATTTGTCTCGGACAATGAAGTCGAAAAGGTCGTCAAATTCCTCAAAAAACAAGGAATGCCTCAGTACATCCAAGATGTCACCGAAGGCGGAGATGACGAAGAAGCGGTCGGACACGGCGAAAGCAGCGCCCCTACCGATGATCTTTATGACGAAGCGGTCGCCATTGTCGGACGAGACAAACGAGCCTCCACGTCCTACATCCAACGTAAATTACAAATCGGCTACAACAGGGCCGCCCGTATCATTGAGCAAATGGAAGAAGAAGGCGTTGTCTCCGCCCCTAATCATGCAGGGAAGCGTGAAGTTCTCATCGGAGACCCCGGCGAGGGCGTAAAATACTAACGCCCACAGCTTTGGTTCATAAATCACCCGCTACCCTATGGCAGAAGAAACGCTTCCCTGTTAGCGTGCCTTACGAAAACCAGCAGTGTTAAGTCCAATGGACATTTTTCTGCTGTAAATGCCTTTCAATGACCAATTCGCGTCCTTTTTTAAGCCATATTGGAGCCCCATCGTGCTCGTTATGACCAAATACTCAACCTCCCATAGCAGTCGCCAACGCTCCCTCGTGGCCGCCGCCGTTTTTGCGATCGCCCTATTAGTGGTCGTCTTTATAGCCGCCCCCTTTGCCGCGTCCGCACAAGCAGCACCCACAGCCCTGACTTCTGCTCAAATCGCAGCAGTGGACCGCGTTTCTGGCTATCTCAACTCTCTAAAACATCTGCAAGGCGCGTTCTGGCAAAAAGGCCCCGACGGCACCATAACGGACGGACAGTTTTATCTGCGCCGCCCCGGCCGTATCCGGTTCGAATATTCAGCCCCCCAAGAGCTTTTGGTGGTTGCAGATGGCACATGGGTCATCATTAAAGAAGACGCTGAGGCCACCCCCCAGCGATATCCCCTCTATGCAACGCCCCTGAATCTTTTGCTGACCGACAATGTCAATTTGCGCAAGGATGCCGAAGTTCGCAATGTTGAAGAACTTCCCGGCACCTTAAAAATCACACTGGCAGATTCATCCGGCGAAGCGCCCGGCGACATCACCCTTATTTTTGATGAACCCACCCTGCAATTGCGCCAATGGATTGTGAACGATGCCCAAGGCTTGCAAACAATCGTCGTCTTACAAAACACAAAAGAAGGCGTCAAAGCTGAGAATGCACTCTTCGTCCTACGCGATGATTCAGGACCACAAAAAAGAAGATAATGCGTCCAAAAGTGATTAAGATTTTTAACGGCGGCTTGTCACAAAGCCGCCTTTTTCTTGACCGCCCCCCCGGTATTCATGGTAGCGGTTAAGATATGAGCACAAACACACCGACCCGCCCGTCAAAAACTTCTCCGCGCCCCCCGCGGCGTCCAATCGTTGCCATTCCCTGTGATATTAAAATGATGGGGCCGCACCCTTTTCATGCCGTCGGCGAAAAATACATTCGGGCGGTTGATGAAGGGGCGCAATGTTTACCGTGGCTTGTGCCCTCCTTACCCAATCCAATTGAACTCGATGCCATTTTTGAACAATCTGATGGTATTTTTCTCACCGGATCATGGTCAAATGTGCACCCCAAACACTACAACGGTCCAGACGCCCGCGACGGGGTCCTCTTAGACGAGCAGCGCGATGATCTCGCCCTCCCTCTCATCCGCGAAGCTGTCGCCCGCAGCGTCCCTCTTTTTGCCGTATGCCGGGGCTTTCAAGAAATGAACGTCGCATTTGGCGGCAGCCTGCATCAACACATTCACGAAGTCCCCTCTGAAGCGGGCTATGCACCCCGCTTTGATCATCGGGAGGACAAAACAACCCCCCTAGAGGTACAATACGGACCCGCCCACTCAATCACCCTCAAAGCAGGCGGTATCCTCGCCAACCTTACGGGCCAAACGGAAATTGAAGTAAACTCCCTGCACGGACAAGGCGTAGACCGGGTTGGCCAAGGTCTCAGCGTAGACGCCCGCGCCTTAGATGGAACGGTTGAAGCATTACATGTAGAAGCGGCCACAAATTTTGCTTACGCTGTGCAATGGCACCCAGAATGGCAGTTCTGGGATAACCCAACGTCACAAAAACTATTCAAAGCATTTGGCGATGCAGTACGCGCCGCCGCTCACCCGGCTTAAAGATCAACACTCTTAACGCCACTCAACGCAGAAAATAGGTGCCCCATGTCTTCGGCTTCAAAACCCGACCCAGACACTAGAGATCTAAATCGGCCTGAAGAATTAGAGCGCTGGTTCAAAGAACGTCGCATCACCGAAATTGAATGCATGGTGCCGGATATTTCTGGGATTGCACGCGGCAAGATCATTCCCACCAAAAAGTTTTTGGCAGGGGTTGCCGACGACACCTTACGCTTGCCCGAAAGTGTTTTTGGGCAAACGGTAACCGGGGATTACATCGACGACAGCGAAATCCTTTCAGAGACAGAACCAGATGTTATTCTGCGTCCAGACTTTGCCGCCTTGCGGATGGTGCCCTGGTACGAAGATCCCACGGCCCAAGTGATTTGCGACTCTGTTTACCGGGACGGAAAACCCGTCGGCATTGCCCCGCGTACTGTCCTGAAAAAAATTCTCAAGCTTTACGCTGACAAAGGATGGAAGCCAATTGTTGCGCCGGAGTTAGAATTTTTTCTTGCCGCAAAAAACATCAATCCAGATGAGCCCTTAGAACCACCTGTTGGCACCAGCGGACGCAAAGAACGCGGACGCCAATCTTACGGCATCGATGCGGTCAATGAATTTGATCCCGTCTTTGAAGACATGTACGACTTCTGTGAAGCTCAAGACATCGACATCGATACCTTGATCCATGAAGCAGGGGCGGCTCAAGTTGAAATCAATTTCAATCACGGCGATCCCCTAGCACTTGCGGACCAAGCCTTTCTATTCAAACGCACAGTCCGCCAAGCCGCCATGCGTCACGGCATCTACGCCACCTTCATGGCCAAACCCTATGAGCACGAACCCGGCTCGGCCATGCATATTCACCAGTCTATTGTTGACGAAACGGGCAAAAATATTTTTTGCGATGCAGACGGCAATGACAATGATTTGTTCCGCCATCACATTGGGGGCCTACAACAACATCTTGCATCTGCAATGGCCCTGATCGCGCCTAACGTAAACTCCTATCGTCGTATCGTGAAATGGAACGCGGCCCCCATCAACACGCATTGGGCTGTCGAAAACCGCACCGTTGGATTACGTGTTCCCCTCTCTGACCCCTCAGGGCGACGTGTTGAGAACAGAGTACCCGGCGCAGATGCCAACCCATATTTGGCAATCGCCGTGACATTGGCTTGCGGTTACATCGGCATGATCAATAAATTAGAACCTGCCCCCGCCAAACAAAGTGTGGCGTATGATTCCAGCTCACTACCATTACCCCGACACTTATTGGATGCCTTAACCCAGCTACAAGCCAATACAGAGTTACAAGAAATTCTGGGTGAAGATTTCATCAAAGTATTTCTTGAAGTCAAACATGTGGAACATGATGCATATCAACAAGTCATCTCCGCATGGGAACGCGAACATCTCTTGCTAAACGTCTAGTCATTTTAGTAAATGACAGAAGTGGAAAAAGAGGGACCCCATTGGCGTTCCTCTTTTTTTGAGCTAGGCTATGGATATGAAAAATCGGATGACAAACCAGCTGGCTGTCTCTCAACCTCGTTTTTATGGAGAGCTACAAGCCCACATTTGCCGGGCGACCAAAGGAGAGCTTTTGGTTCTCTGTGCACGCATAGGCTACAATCCCTAATGACTGTATGCGTCTGACTAATGACGCCAATAATCACACCTATTATTGATAAAAATCCGTCTACGGAGAATATACATGTCGCACTCAGCTCAAATTTCAAACCAAACCAAACGCTGGCAAGAAATGGATGCAGCCCATCACTTGCATCCCTATTCCGAACATCACGACCTTGCAGCCAAAGGCGCGCGCGTCATCACCAAAGCCGAAGGTATTTACCTCTGGGATAGCGAAGGCAAACGCCTGCTAGATGGCATGGCGGGCCTATGGTGCGTTAATGTTGGCTATGGCCGCAAAGAACTCGCAGAGGCAGGTTATAAGGCATTACAAGAGCTGCCCTATTACAATAGTTTCTTCCAAACAACCAATCCCTACACCGCCGAACTTTCTGCAAAATTGGCCACCCTCACCCCAGAAGGCATGAACCGTTTTTTCTTTGCCAACTCAGGATCAGAAGCCAATGACAGCTGGATTAAGATGGTGCGTTTCTTTTGGAACCTGCAAGGCAAACCAGAAAAGAAAGTTATACTGGCTCGCACCCAAGCCTACCACGGCGTGACCGTTGGGGCCGCCTCCCTTTCGGGCATTCCAAGCATGCACCCACAAGCCGATTTGCCCATTCCAAATATCCAGCACATCGACTACCCCTATTGGTACGAATTGGGCGGCAACGAAGACCAACAAGAGTTTGGCCTGCGCATTGCGCGCTCCCTTGAAGATCGTATTCTCGAAATCGGGGCAGATCATGTCGCGGCCTTCATTGCAGAACCCATTCAAGGGGCTGGCGGCCTCATCATCCCACCTGAATCCTACTGGCCAGAAATTCAACGCATTTGCAAAAAATACGATGTTCTCTTGCATGCAGACGAAGTGATTTGTGGCTTTGGGCGAACAGGCTCGTGGTTTGGTTCCCAAAGCCTCGGCATCACCCCAGACAGCATGTCGATGGCCAAAGGCATGACCAGCGGATATCAACCCCTGTCGGCCGTGTGTGTGGGCGAACGTATGGGCGATGTTCTCTTCAATGCCAACGAAGAATGGTCACATGGTTTCACATACTCCGGCCATCCAGTTGCGTGCGCAGTCGGGCTTGCCAATATTGAGGTGATGGAACGTGAAAACCTTGTCGGCAAAGCAGGCGGGGAAATCGGCGACTATTTCCAAAAAAAGCTCACCGAGCTGCAAGATCACCCAATTGTTGGGGAAACGCGCGGCATGGGCCTACTGGGCGCCATTGAAATTGTAAAAGACAAAGAAACACGCACGCGGTTTGACGATGCAGGAGGCATTTGTCGGGATCACTGTTTCGCCAATGGCCTTATTATGCGCGCGATCGGCTCAACCATGGTTCTAAGCCCCCCGCTCATTATCACAAAACCAGAAATTGACGAGCTGTTTGCCCTTGCCCGACGCTGCATCGATCTCACAGCCCAAGATTTAGGCGTTCAATAGAACCCTTTTGAAACCCATCAATTAGCAACAACACGCCCTCCCACACTCTGAAGAGGGCGTGTTCTATTTTGGTAGCTTTGCCTCACGCTCAACTCATTGTATAACGACCCATGCAAAAATTTGACCCTCTTAAAAGCCCAGACCCGCAGTCCCCCCCCGCCCCAAGCGTCCCAGACCTAGACGACAGTGAGCTGGAGGAACTAACCCAGGAAATGCCCGCACTGGCAAGACTGCGCGACTTTTCACGCCTCGCCGTTGAGGTCCCGTGGTTCTCTGAATTGGGTGCCCCTCTAGACGATGACCTGCGGGAAATGTGCCGTACCTATGCCGACGGCCTTGGGTTCCCAGAAGCCCATCCCGCCCTCATCGAAAATTGGGAAGACGCCTCCTATGCCGCCGAGAACTTCGACTGGGATACAAGCGCCTGGGAAGCAGAAGAAGGATTACGGGCAGACGTAACCATTCGAGCCTTAGAGCAAATGAGCGAAGAAGCCATTCAAATTGGTCTCTCCTATTTAGCCTCTGAAACAGAGAGCTTTGTCCGCGATGCCCTCTCCACTGCTGCTGCAATATGGGGCATTGAAGACGAAGCCTTGCTACACGCAGCCTTTGGTTCAGCAATGCAAGCGATCAACAGTGCAGCATTAGCCGTTGCATGTGATGTGGAAGAAGACCATCCCTTCATCCAACGCTTCAAACTTTTTGAGAATGGTCGATGGCCGGTTTCCCTTGCCGGGGCCACATTCAATATTTTCTAATATCCATCTAAGGACAAGCACGTGGCCAGCATCAAATTTGCGACTTGGAATATCAATTCTGTGCGCCTGCGCATCGAACTCGTACAAAAGCTCCTCCAAGAGCAAAATATCGACGTTCTGTGCCTACAAGAAACCAAATGCCCGAACGATGCTTTCCCCGAAAAAGCTCTACAAAAGATCGGCTACGAACACATCGCAAAACATGGGCAAAAGGGATACCACGGCGTCGCCATCATTAGCCGCATTCCCCTAGAAGACGTGAAAATGCGTGTCTTTTGTGAGAAAGACGACACCCGCCATATCGCAGCCACCATTGCCGGGACAGATGGCGTCCGCATTCATAACTTCTACGTGCCCGCAGGCGGCGATGAACCCAATCCAGAGATCAACGAAAAATTCGCACACAAGCTTCAGTTTCTAGATGAAATGATCAGCTGGTATAAAGGCCATAAAAACAAAAAGGACAACAAGCTGATTGTCGTTGGCGACCTCAATATTGCACCACTCGAAGAAGATGTATGGTCCCATAAAAAGCTGCTCAAAGTAGTTTCTCACACACCCATTGAGGTAGATCTGTTTGAGAAGTTCATGTCTTCCCATAGCTGGATAGACGTGATGCGGGATTTTGTTCCGTCTACAGAAAAACTTTATACGTGGTGGAGCTATCGATCTAAAGACTGGCGCGTTTCAAACAAAGGTCGTCGCCTTGACCACGTTCTCACCACCCCTGCATTGGAAGGCAAGACAACGTCTATGACAGTCTACAGTGATGCACGAAGTTGGGAACGTCCGTCAGACCATGCACCGGTCATTTTTGATGTAGATGTTTCCTAGCGCCACTCACTCAAGTTCTGTAACCAAACCTCATGTCACCCAAAAGGTAAAACACTCAATACCTATGGAGTAGCCATACGTATTCTGGCGAGAACACGAAAGGTTTAGAAATCCATCAAAGAAGACAGACACTTCAAGAATACAAGGAGAGAATTTCCTTTATAGTAGGCACGACTAATTATTTGGAACGGGCGGGGGTAGTACAGATACGGAGGCTAGGCATGTCACAAGCACCTAGCCTTTTGCCGTTTCCAAATGATCGATTGAAAATAGATACGATCTTTAGATATGACAGTTAGGAAAAGACAACGTGACCGGTAAGAAGAGCGATCCGTACACAAGCCTTTTAGGGTTCTTCAACGAAATAGGCATCATTGATCAACTCGTACAAACAGCCCTCGGACGGGCCCTTCCTCAAGGGCTCTCTCCATCGCAGTTTGGGGTTCTAAACCACTTCGCCCATAAAAAGGCAGAAGAAAGCCCAGCCCAATTAGCAAAGGTTTTCCAAGTAACCAAAGGGGCCATGACCAACACGTTAGGTAAACTGGAAACCCAAAGATTTGTTACAATCCGACCCGACCCAAGCGATGGTCGTGCAAAGCTCGTTAAGTTGACACCCAAAGGCCTCCAAGCCCAAAAAGAATCTCTCAAAGCCATCCGGCCACTGCTCAAAACGCTTGGCAAGAAAATGGATGTCGCAAAATTAATCGACGCCCTCCCGGCCTTGGAGGAGCTAAGGCACCTCCTAGATACCGATCGCGACAGAATTGGTTACAATAAATAAGCATCAATTGGATAAGTGGCATACGCCGGCAACAAAGGTTGCCGGCGTTATCCGTTCTAAGATGCCTTGAACACTAAATTTGTTTCCACATCGACATCCACAAGCCTATTGCCTAGGATGTGCCAAGACCGCTGGTTCAATGGTCTATCAATCTGATAGGTGTTCAAAGAAACACATACTTCAAATAAATAGGGAGCCTGCCGCACCCCTTGAGCAACAGGCGATTAGAAACTATGGCAACCGGCACAAAACAACGCATCATTGACACAAGCCTGACCCTCTTTAATGAATTGGGATTTGGAAACGTCACAACAGCCCGGTTGGCAGAAGCCTTAGGTATCTCCGAGGGCAACTTATGGTATCACTTTCGCACCAAAACCGATCTCGTTGCAGTCCATCAAGACGCCCTCTTTGAACTTATTCAGGAGCGATTTGAAGAGATTGAAAAGGTCGACAATGTGCTCGAATCCTTCATCGTTTTCAATCGACGCATGGTCGAAGAAATGATCACTTACCAATATTTGTACCGGGATGCCCCTGACTATCGCACCGAGGATGACCCCGAAAACGAACACAGAGTTATGTCCGTCTACAACCGAACGACAGCGCAAGTAGAAGCCTTCTTTACTGAAATGGTCGAACAAAACCACCTGCATATGGACCCAAGAAACCTTGCCTTATTGGCCGACAACCTCTGGATGGTGGTGCGCTACTGGCCGGCCTTTTTAAGAGAAACCCATGGCACCATTGCCTTGGACGAAAATGCAATAAAAGTGGGCATGCAGCACCATTTTGCATTATTCGAACACGCCCTATCAGAAGAAGCGCGCACCTACTTTGACCAAATCATGAACCCAACCAGCAGCTCATAAGAGACGCAGTCCCCTAGTCTGCTTTCTTTTTCTTCAAGGTCACAAAGGTTGCTGTAGAGCTGGCAGTCGCAAGCAAGGTGCCTTCTTCATCAAAAAGCTCCCCTTCAATAAATCCAACAGAGCGCCCCCGCTTAATCACACGGCCTTCCGCAATCAACCGCCCCGGCTTTGCCGGATTAAGCATGCTGACTTTCAATTCCAGTGTCGGACTAATTTGCCCCCACTCCAAATCCAAACCGACAGCAAACGCCATAACATCATCCAACATGGCAGCAACCATGCCCCCTTGAATGCCGCCCCACATGTTGCAAAGGTCTGGCCCTGCATTAAACGCGACCTTGACCCAACGTTCCTCTTTATTGGCATCGAGAATCTCCAACCCCAAATAAGCACTGGCAGGCGCCTTACGCTTAAAGGTCGCCACTAAGTTTGGTGGCCATCCAGCTGCAATCGCTTCTTCTTTTGTTGTTATTTTTGCCGTCGTATCACTCACGTTTATTCCCTTATTTTACGTTGCATCGTTAAGCATATGTCTATCGATCATAACGCCCGACCCTGCCGTCAATCTGATTGTGGCGGTCGTGCAGAAAAGCGTGTTGCCAGTTTTCCCAGATCGTCTGCCAACCCAGACAGACGCGCACGTGCACCCCGCACCATGCCATCGCCAATTTCGGGAAACTCCGACAAAAGGCGCTCAAAAAGATCATGTGAAATTTTCATATAGACCCCCGCGCTTGCCGCCCGCACGGTAATTTTGGCAGGTCCCGGTGTCATTAACGCCGTCTCGCCGATCACATCGCCACTATCCAACCGACCAATTTCAGGCGACCCATTAATGCCCTCAGCCATCATAACAGCACTGCCGCTCATCAGAAGCAAAGCTGCTGATTGCACCACACCGGCTTCAACCAATGTATCACCAGCACTAAAGCTTATCCGTTCAGCCGAAAACGCTAAAACTTCAAGTCGAATAGGATCAACCGTTTCAAAAAGAGGGACGCGCAATAGCAAGTCAACATCCTCGCGCAAACTCATGCAGGCCTCCCCTACGTCAATCAAAATTGGATCCGAAATCTTCGGTTCTAAGTACCGAAAGCAGATTAAGTCCATGAGACACAAGAAGCAATGCGCTTAAACATCCTCCCCCTTGCCCCCTGAGGGCCAGCCGCGTAAACCATAGAATGAATTAGCGCCATGAATGATTTGAGAATGAGGGTGAAATGTCAGAGGTCTTAGACAAAACCGCTATCGATTGGGATTATCCAAACCCCTTCATTGTTGAAGTGAGCGTCAAACCCCAACACATCGATGAATTTCAGCATACGAACAATGTAGTATATCTTACATGGATGGCCCATGCAGCATGGCGCCACTCAATAGAGTTAGGCCTAGACTTCGAAGCGTACAAAAAGTTTGGGAAAGGCATGGTCGTCCGCCATCACGATATGGACTACGTCGCCCCGTCCTTTCTGGACGAAACAATTTGGATTGCTACATGGATTACACAAAACGATAAACGCCTTCGTTTGCGCCGTCGTTTCCAAATGGTCAATGCACACACGGGGAAAACTTTGTTACGCGGTTCAAGCGATTTTGTGTGCATTAATATTGACAGTGGCAAAGCCACACGCATGCCAAAAGAATTTATCAATGCGTATGCACTCACCGCCGATGTGCCTACAGACCAAAC
Source organism: Parvibaculaceae bacterium (assembly GCA_029209985.1). GTDB lineage: Bacteria > Pseudomonadota > Alphaproteobacteria > Parvibaculales > Parvibaculaceae > NORP139. Next base: position 12,037 of record JARGNZ010000010.1, on the reverse strand, counting down.
AAAGTAAACCCAAGGCTTCGGCGACATTCCGTCGCGCGTCACAAAAGCGACTGCCTACCCACCGGCAAAGAGCGTAGAAGACACCAACCTTTGGTCACAGGTAGGATGTCATGGACACACTCAACACTCCGGTTCTTTTCTTCGTAAACCTTGCGCTCGCAATCATCATCATCTCGGTGACGTTTGGACTAAGTGCCTTAACGCTCATTGGTGTCATTGCGGCGCCAACGATGTTAATCATTCTGGTGACACTGACCTTTCCCAAAGAAACTGCTGACTAATCCCAAACGGCATTAGAATGCTTATGGGACGAGCTTGTAGCCACCAGCTTCCGTGATCAACAGCTCAGCACTTGAAGGGTCGCGTTCAATTTTTTGGCGCAGGCGGTAAATATGAGTTTCGAGCGTATGCGTCGTCACCCCCGCGTTATAGCCCCACACTTCATGCAGAAGCACATCACGGCTCACCACCTTTTGCCCTGCCCGGAAAAGAAACTTCAAAATTGCGGTTTCTTTTTCAGTTAACCGAATTCGTTTTTCTTCTCGGTCAATCAGAAGTTTCGCAGCAGGCTTAAATGTATATGGCCCAATTTTGAACACAGCGTCTTCGCTCTGCTCGTGCTGGCGTAAGTGCGCCCGAATACGGGCCAGCAAAACCCCAAAGCGAAAGGGCTTCACCACATAATCATTTGCACCGGCTTCTAAGCCCAAAATGGTGTCGCTGTCACTATCTGCCCCAGTCAACATAATGATCGGTGCTTTCAGCCCGCCTTTACGCATCAGGCGGCAAACTTCCCGGCCATCCATATCGGGCAAAGCAACATCTAATAAAACAAGGTCGAAATGGTTGGTACGCACCTTCTCCACGCCATCAGCCGCCGTTTCGGCTTGCTCGCATACAAACTCCTCATGCAGATCGAGTTGTTCAACAAGCGACTCTCGTAAGGCGTCATCATCGTCGATCAGAAGAATTTTTTTAACAGTGCTCATTGCATTCCCATTTCCGCGTCAAGAGAAGCCAGAGGTTCCCCCACTTCTCCAACTTCACTCTATGTTACGTAGACGAACTCAGAGCATCATCTACGCTGTCTTTGAGGACTGTTTCAAGTCGCTCGCGGAACTATCACATTCATGTGAGACCACGTCAAAACCTGTCAGGAATGCGTGATCGCCTCATTTGTACCCGTATAAGTCAATATAGGGCTGTAAACGGGGTTTTACACGGTTGATATAAGTCTCATATCTCATCCATCGATCTGTTGCCCGCCCATAAAGTGGCTGGGTGACTTGAGCATAAGACGGGGTCCGCAGAGAACCTCGAGATTTGGCGTGGGAAACATGATCGAGCATCTTCGCATCCCAAGATAAACCAAGCGCATCCAACACCGGGCGCACAGCTCCTTCCAAATCAGACACCAAGGCTTCATACCGAATTTCCGTCACGTTCAATGCAAATGCGCCACGGTACTTTTGCCAGAGAGACATCACTTCTTCATAAAGCCCCGCCGCATCCGGCAATGTCAAAAAGTTTGCCATGGACGCGTTCAGTTCAAAGTCTTGCATGAAACAAGAAAGCACAACATCACAAGGATGACGCAAAGCAAAAATGAATTGCGCATCTGGAAAAATTCGGTGGATCAAGGCCCCATGAATTAAATTCAAAGGCAATTTGTTGACGACAAGCTTTCCCTCTTCAGCTCCGGCCTCAACCAACCCTTGCCAATACAGCGCGCGCAACTCGTTCCGTTGCGCCTCATCTATCGAAGCCAACCCAGCAGGATAGCCGCCCTCCATTTGGGCAATCGCATCGCGCACCGGCAACAACACAGGTCGTTCTTCAATAACTTGCACATTTGGGTGGCTGTCCAACACCTGATCCAATAATGTCGTGCCGGATCGCGGGAAGCCCACCAAAAAAACTGGCCGTAAAGGCAAGGCTGTCGGCGCAGGTAAGGTGCGCCACTTGGCAATAAGGTCTTCCGTACACGCAGCACTCAAATCTCGAACCTGAGCAAGATAGTGAGCTTTATCAATAGAGCGTTTTTGTGCAATTTTTTCAGTGATCGCATTTTGCGCAGAAAAATGATTAAACGCGCCATCTGCATCATCTAACCGATCAAAAGTCTGCCCTAGTTCAGCATGAACCAAACGGGCTTCCTGAGGGCGAGCATTTTTAAGCGAAAGGCGTGTTAAACGATCCTGACCGCTTTTATAGTCGCCCATCCGCCGCTTAATACGCGCCCAAAGCACGATGAGATAAATGCTCTTTGGCGCCAACTCTAAAGCTTTTTCCGTCCACTCCAACGCATCATCCAGAAGAGACAATCGCTCATAAGCATCTGCAAGACCCTGAACAAACACGAGAGCGTCCGGAAACTGCTTGAGGGCAAATTCACAAACTTTAACCACATGATCGTATTTTCCCTGCTGCACTTTAAGCAGACGAATATAACGATAAGCCATCATGTCTTCAGGGGCTAAAACCATAGCTTGCTGAAAATCAGCTTCAGCGCGCACCTCATCGCCAAGCTCAACAAAAAGCGCCCCCCGCTGACTATAAGCCGCCGCATATTTAGGATGCGCTGCGACCACCTTGTTCACCAGCTCCAAGGCTTCCTCGCGCGCGCCTTGAAGGCGCAAAACATTAGCAAAGGAAAGTTGGAAACGAGGCTGAAGCGGATCAATTTCCAGCGCCTGCTCCATGTAATCATGCGCCGCGATCAACCGCCCCTGTCGTTCAGCAATAAGCCCATTCAGGTATATTCCATCTGGGTTATCTGGCTCAGCATTTTGGAACATGGCCATGAAGCGTATGGCCGTTGCTAAATCATTTTGGCCAAAAGCTTTTTGCGCGGCTTGCAGCATAACTTTGGGGTCAAGGTCGGAGGTCTTGTCAGTCATAAATCTTAATCTAATAGGCCCAATACGGCGGAAAATGGAGGGCCAGTCTGCCATATCACTCAACACATTGCCAAAGAAACAAAAGCCCTCACCCACGGGATTGGAAAAGATTACCCCTTTGCCCCCTTCTGCCCCGGCACTTTTTGCCTACTTCATTTATCAGCCTCGACAGCCCCCCTATTTCTGCCAAAAATGGCGTCACAAAGTGGCATTGCTTTTGCGTTGTAGAAAACGAAACCAACACCGGCATAGCAAGGCGCTAGAGATCATGACGTACACACAAGTATCTTCCGAACAATCTCAGCCCCTCTTTTTAAGGGTGAACAACCGCAATGCCGCCTCAAAGGCGCTCAATGCCATTCGCGCAGAAAATTATGCGGAACGGACTCAACAAATCCAAGCACAAGCCCAAATAAAATCCACACCACAAACAACCAGCACAGACGCTACCGCAAAATCTCAGCCGGATGACTTCGGGTTTGAAGACCTGCTCGATATGGTCAATCCATTGCAGCATATCCCTGTCGTCTCCACGCTCTATCAAGACATCACCGGAGATACAATGAGCGCCCCTGCAAAGATTGTCGGCGGAGGCATTTTTGGCGGTGTAACCGGACTGGCCAGTTCCGTAGTGGATGCCATCGTCGAAGAAATCAGCGGCCTAGACGTTGGACAGCACGTCCTCGCATTTTTCAGTGATGAGGACGCCGGGGACACAGATAAAACGCCTGCACCAAATCAAGTAGACACACAACTTGCCAACCTTCCAACGAAGAAGGCCCAAGACGAGCATAATAAAAGTGCCAAGACACAGATGCCGGAGAATACAGGCGGCATTCAATTAGCCTCCTACACGGCGCACCAAGCCCCCTCCACCACGGCGTCTAAGACCAACACTGCTCAACCAGAACTGCCTGATATGCAAGAGCGGATTAAAGACCCAAAAGCCGCGTGGAGTAATCGCCCCAATCTCAGTCCCACCGCCTTCAATGCTCTGCTGGCTTCTTTTGAAGAAACCTCCAAGACAACACAGTCTATTGCCCAACAAGTTGCCACAAAAGATGTCGCCAATAGCACAGGCACAAAAACACGCGGTGCTGCTGAAATCATTCAAACCAGCACCATAGCCCAGAGTAAATATGCCGACGCCCAAGCTTCCACACCAATCAATGATCTCTTGAGTAAAATGCAATCAGGCCTCGATAAGTATGATCAAAGCAAAAACCAAGCTTTACGCCAAGCTACATCTCGATCCGTGCAATAATTCAATCGCTCAAAGGGCATAATTGCAATCCATTGGCAATGGCGTAAGCTTCGACATCTCCATCAGCACAAAGCGCCCACATGACACCTTCCAAGCCCTCCACAAACATAATTTATGTGACCGCACCACAAGGAGCACATGAAGGCACCCTCTCTTTTCAAGGTCGAGAATTTCCATGTGCTTTAGGGCGCACGGGCATCATTGAAGCGCAACACAAAGCGGAAGGAGATGGCGCAACCCCTCAAGGTACATGGGCCTTGCGAGAACTTTTCTTTCGGTCCGACAAAATACCCCAACCTGAGACCAGCCTGCCTGTCCGTGAACTCAAAAGAGAAGATGGCTGGTGCGATGCCGCACAAGATATTGCTTACAATCAACACGTCAGCCATCCCTATCAAGCAAGCGCGGAGAAGCTTTGGCGTGAGGATCACCTCTATGATCTCATTGTGCCACTGGGTTACAATGACAATCCAATTATAGCGGGAAAAGGCTCAGCGATTTTCTTTCACGTCCTTAAACGCAATCCAGAAACGAACGCCATCAACCCAACTGAAGGGTGTGTCGCGTTAGATTTAGAAAACCTACTCAGCGTGCTTAAAGTGTGTTCGCCAACAACCACAATGCACATTGAGGAAAGCATCAACCACGCTGACCAAAAATAGCACTGCCAACGCGCACCGCCGTTGCGCCATGGGCAGCTGCCGTCTCAAAATCACCCGACATGCCCATGCTCAATTGGGAAAGCCCATTACGGGCGGCAATATGAGTTAACAAATCAAAATGCGGTCCGGCAGACTCTCCAACTGGGGGAATGCACATCAACCCGACAACATTGAGCTGGCACTCCTCTCGACACATTTGCAAAAACCCATCCACAGCATCAGGCAACTGTCCTGCCTTTTGGGGTTCGCAGCCTGTGTTCACTTGCACATAAAAACTGGGAAGGCTGACCCCTTGTGCGCGGGCCTTCACAAAGGCGCGTGCAAGTTTTTCTCGATCCAATGTCTGAATAACATCAAAAAGGCCCAAGGCGTCTTTCACCTTATTGGTTTGCAGAGGCCCGATGAGATGCAATTCAACCCCCTCATATTCGTGTTTCAGTGCTGGCCATTTGTCCTTTGCCTCCTGCACCCGGTTTTCACCAAAGGCTCTGTGACCTGCCTCTAACACCGGGCGAATATGCGCGGCATCATAAGTTTTGGATACGGCGATCAGGTCCGCAGCATCGCCTTTGCGACCCGACTGCACACATGCCGATGCCAAACGATCCACCACATTTTGAAAGCGCCCAAGAGTTTCTTTGTTCTCTAGCATCTCTGACATAAGCTAACAGTTCCTCGAATTTGGCCAAGTTTGATTATGTTGCATTTGCCTCGCCGCTTCTACTTCACCGATGAAAGCACGCTTCCTCTGCCCAGCAGCACAGAAGAAGAAGCACGCCTTCTGACAAAGCTCCACCATCTTCCAAAAGATACAGGCATTATCCTGCGCCACTACAGCTTATCCCAGCACCAACGCGCGCGCCTTGGCAACATCCTAAAAAAAACAGGGCGGGTTTTGCTCGTAGCCGGAGACCCTCAACTGGCCCGACGCCTAACAGCCGATGGGCTTCACCTCCCCCAATGGCAGCTGCAGTCTTTGGCCACGGCACACGCACGCCTTACACAGTTTCCCAGCCAATGGATCATTTCCGCCGCCATTCATGGGCTAGGAGCAGGTGCCGCTGCCAACCGCATGAAGGTGGACCTCGCCTTTGCCTCTCCGGTACGCCCCACCCAAAGCCATCCGAATGCGGCACACTTAGGCACAATAAAACTCGCGCACTTAGTCAGCCAAGCTCAGCATCCGGTTTACGCCCTTGGCGGCATGAATGAAAAAAGTTTCAAACAGTGCCGCCACACAGGCATTACCGGATATGGCGGCATTCGCTTTAGCGCCGCTTAATAGCCGTCAGGAATATAATTAAACTTTTCCATCATCGCCCGATGTGGAGAAATGATTTGTTGAACTTGGTCATCACTCAAAAGCTCGCGCCAACGGCCTTGGGACGCGTGTTGAAAAAAGGCTCCATCAAACCGTCGGAGCTCCGAAAAACCACCGGTTTGCTCATGCTGTAGCGAGGCCTCGATGCTGCCATTTTTCAAGGCCCGGGCCATCCGGTCTTCCTCAGGAGACAGTTTGAGAAAATCCACAATGCCCTGAAACGTCCCAGCCAAATCCGTCAAAAAGTCTTCATACCGCACAACATGCAGAATTTTATTTGGTTTATTGACCCAGCTCGCCACATGCGCCGACCATGAAGACAAAACTTCCGGCACATGATGGTCTGTCACATTGGTCATCGCTTGCGCATTATTCAGTTGCTTAATCACCAAGTCAGGGTCTTGATTAAAATACGGCAACATAGAGACCGCCACATCCAATGGATTGCGGACAGTATAGATTGCAGCAGCAGTCACAGCAGCATTGATCAAGGGCTGCCCGTATAAAGCGCCTAAACAATTATGGGTGCTCACAAACGAGGAACCGGGGTTTAAGTTAGCCAACGCCTCCTGCACTTTGGGCCGCGCCTGCGCCAACAGTTCTGGTGTCACCGTTTGCGGCGTCCCCACTACCTTATCCTCATACCATTCAGAGTTGGCCTCAAAGTGGAAAGACTTTTGAAACTTGTTGATATAGCGCCCTTCCGGCCGCCCAGAAATAAGGTTGTGGAGCAATGATTGCGTCAGTTTGTTTCCAGACTCCGGGTAGGAAGCCAACCATACGATGCCACTCATCACTCAAATCCTTTTGGTATATAGTTAAATCTTTTCATCTGAGCACGGTGACTATCGACCACCAGAGAGACTTGCTCATCCGTCAACACCTCGCGCCAAAGTGGCAGGTCTTGAGCAGAGGACGCGGGCGTGTCCTGCGTTAAAGAAGGTTTCCCCTGTGCCACCGCTTTAAGAAAGCGTTGCCGCTCCGGCTTTACTTTCAAGAATTTGATAAGCCGCCGATACTCCGCTTGGGGACGCGAAACCAAATCCTCATATTTTAGGGTCAATAAGAATTTGTCTTTCCGATCCGTCCATGACGCCACATGCGTACTCCATGACCCATAATATTCAGGCAACTGATCGGGACCTACCGGACGCTGCGCATCTGTATTAGCCAAATTTCGCCACACTGTTTCTGGTGGCAATGAATGGGCCACACTCGTACTCGCGACCAAATCCAAAGGGTTTCGAACAATGCAAATAGCCCCCGCCGACAAGGCTCCATGGTGATAGTCACTGCCATGAATAGCACCCACACATGAGCGCGTTGTGATGAAGACAGGATTTTTCTGACGGCGTTCCATATCTTCTTGAACCTTCAATCGAAGCTTCGCCAGATAAGGCACAGGTGTTTTCTCTAAAGCTTGGGGCAGATAAGGTTTGTACCAAGCCGGATCAGAGGCATCAAAAAACATTTGATCCGCAAGCGTCATATAAGCTGTTTCAGGCCGTCCCGACAAAAGCTGATGGAGAAAGGCTCGCACGGATGCAATACCCGAACCGGGGTACTCAGAGAGCCAAATAATACCCCCCACACTCAATACCCCTCAGGGATATAGTTGAATCGTTCCATCTGCTTGCGATGATCATGAACAATCCGCTTGATTTGACTTTCAGAAAGCAACTCCCGCCACTGCTCTTTTTTCCCTTCCCGGAAAAACGATTTGGCGTGTTTTGATTTTTCCTTAAAGCCCTTTTCTTCTTCCAAAGCTTTCAGCTTTTTGAAAGACGCATTTTCGATCGCACGCTTTAAGCGTTCCTTGGGAGGATTAAGGCCAAGGAAGTTTGCCATGTTTTTGAAATAGACATTTGGTTTATCCAGCAAGTCTTCGTATCGCACCACAAAGAGAGATGGGTTGGGCTGTCCAGTCCAGCTTTCAACATTGGTGGACCAACTGCTATGCACCTCTGGAATATGTTTATCACTTAGGCCGCTGCCCGCATTGGGGTGTGCCATGCGTTCAATCGCGCCGTCAATATCGACCCCAAAGTGGTGCGTAACCGATAGGACCACATCCAACGGGTTGCGCAATACATAAATGCCCCCCACCGTCGCCCCCATATTATGTAAAGGGTAGCCTTGCCAATCGCCCAAATAATTGTGGGTTTTAACAAACACAGAATCCGGGAAGGCTTGGGTCATGTCCTGCTGCCCTTTGGCGCGGGCCTTCGCAAGCATTTCCGGTGAGGAAGATTGAGGGTCCTCAGATAAATGACGCGCGTACCAGCGTATGTCAGACTCACCTAAACAGAAATGATCCAACTCATCCAAATCAACGGACTCTTTGGTATTGCGCAGCAAGTTGTGCAGGAAAGACCGTGTCCACGTATTTCCAGATTTTGGATAGGATGCGAGCCAAATAATACCGCCCATATGCTGAAGTCTCCGCGTAAATATACCTGTCCGCAGCATAGCCATATCTGCGAATAAAAAAAGAGGCAGCATCACAATGCCGCCTCTTCCATCCCCGATATCTATTGAATTTTAGAATGAAATGGCCAAAACCAAACCAGCCGATGTTGCTTCGACCGTATCAGCAACAGATGTGCCATAATCATTTTCGATAAATTGAATATCCAAACCAATGTCGACCCCTGCCCCCAGTGCATAGCCGCCACCCACTTGGATCATTTCCGTGCGCCAAGGTGTGTTAGCAGAACTAGAACTGGTCCACTCACTGTCGATCATGGCAACACCCACCGTCCATGGGCCGGTCGCATAGGAAAGGCCAACCGTCCAAACTTCTTCTTCAGCAGTGGGCGTAGAAGCCAGTCCGGTCCAAAGGTCTTCGGTTTCTTTGTAAGCACCGCCAAGGGTGAAACCAGCAAAGCCGAGAGACGCACCAACACCCATTTCTTTAGGGTCTGGCGCAGAGGCGGGACCTTCACCGGTGACATAGAATACATCAACACCCAGCTCAACAGCGCCAATTTCGCCCGCATAATTCACGGCAACTTCAAATACTTCTTCAATGCCAGTTCCAGCGGTTGGGCTCACACCAAATCCATTGCTAAATGGATCACGTACCGTGGCATCAGGCGTGTAAGACGCACCCAATTGAAAACCACTCAGCCGGGGGGTGAAATATGAAATCTTCGGCGCATCTTCCGTGATCAAAGCGTAAGAAGAAGGCGAGTTTGCAACAATGAGCGTAGACGCCGGCGTCAGAGCACTCGCATTCAAGATATTCGGGGAATCCACACCATTGCCCGGCACAAACCAGGGGGAAGTATAGTGCATTTTGAAAGCCGCACCGTCTGTACCGCCAATTTCAACCCGTCCAAAACCACCTTCAAGATAGGCAAAAGCTTCTTGGAACGTCGCCTCATCGCCCTGCCCAGCAGAAACCCCTTCGTCATCCCCTAATTCAAGAATAAGTGAGGCACCAGCCACCAAGCCATTGTCCAAAGTACCTTCACCATTAATCTCTAATGATGGAACCGTCAGGGTGACTTTTGTATCGTCCGTGTCATACAGTTCATCAGCATCCACAAAATAGAAGCCTGTCACGATACTGCCGGAAACAGTGACGGTGAGTGGGTCAGACGCGAATGCAGGTGCGCCCACAAGGGACGCAGACACAAGTGCCGTTGATGCAAGTAGCTTTTTGGAATGAGACATGGTTCCCCCAAATGAATCAAATTAACGTAATACATTAAGGTGATTAGTATCACAAATTGCAGGGTCTTTGCATTTGATTTAGGGAGATTGATCTTTCAACTAAAAATGTGGCCTCAAAACAACATCATCTCCCTTAGCCACCTTCGCGGCTCAAATGTGCGCACGCTCATACAGCAAATCCACAAAAAAAGAGCGGACCCGAAAGCCCGCTCTTCTTAAATAATTTGGTAGTGAACAACCAGATGGTTGCCGGTCCTTCGATTAGAAGGAAATAGCCAAGACAACACCAGCAGATGTGTCTTCAACTTCGAGAGAACCACCAGCGGTAGCAATTTCGTTGTTGATGAACTGAATATCTAGGCCAAGGTCAACACCAGCGCCAAGTGAATATCCACCACCAACTTGCAAGAAGTCAGTTGTCAGGCTATTGCCACTTACTGCGCCAGATTCAATTTCTGACTCAATGTAAGCTACACCAACTGTCCATGGTCCGGTGCCATAAGCAAGGCCAACGGTCCACACAGTTTCTTCAACATCAGTACCACCAACAAATGGAATGAATGGGATAAGGTAACCACCTGAAAGATCCTGAGATTCTTTGTAAGCACCACCAAGTGTGAAACCAGCGAAGCCAAGAGATGCACCAGCACCAATTTCTTCTGGATCAGCCGTGCCAGCTTCACCTGTCACGTAGAACACGTCTACGCCAAGTTCAACTGAGCCGATTTCCCCAGCATAGTTTGCTGCAACTTCAAAAACTTCTTCAAGAGAAGAGTTTGTAGGTGATACGCCCCAACCGTTTGCATAGGGATCGTGCACACCAGCATCTGGAGTGTAAGAAACACCCAACTGGAAGCCGCTCAAGCGCGGTGTGAAGTAAGAGATTTTCGGCGCATCTTCTGTTGCCAATGCATACGTAGAAGGAGACGAACCAAATGTTGGGGTAGTAAGCGCACCAGCTGTGTTAACCCCATTGGAATTAAAGATGTTTGGTGAGTCTACACCGTTACCTGGCACGAACCACGGTGAAGTGTAGTGCATTTTGAACGCAGCACCGTCTGTGCCACCGATTTCAACGCGACCAAAACCACCTTCAAGATAAGCAAATGCTTCTTGGAAAGTAGCTTCATCACCTTGGCTTGTAGAAGCGCCTTCGTCATCACCCAATTCGATGATCAAAGAAGCACCAGCAACAAGACCATTGTCCAAGGTACCTTCGCCGTTCACTTCAAGTGACCGTGCAGAGATAGCAACTTTTGTATCATCTGTAGAACCAAGGTCATCAGAATCTACGAAGTAGAAGCCAGTCACGATACCACCAGAAACGGTAACGGTGAGTGGATCAGACGCAAATGCAGGCGCACCCACAAGAGACGCAGATACAAGTGCGGTTGAAGCAAGTAGTTTTTTTGAATTGATCATGGAAGGAACCCCCAGTGAAAATGAACAAAGACATCAATCATTGTGAGGTTTCTAGCATGTACGATTGTCGCTAAACTATTCAATTTTATCAACCAGCGACAGATCACCCTAAAGAGTGTCAGAAAAGATACATTTTACCGTGACTTACTCTTAGATACTAATCCCTTGGGTCAGTTAAATCTGAGGGAAAAATGCAAAAGTAATAGAGCACAAAAAAGAGCGGGCCCGAAAGCCCGCTCTTCTTAAACAATGCTGATAACCAATTTGGCTAGCAGCCCTTCAAATTAGAAGGAAATTGCCAAGACAACACCAGCAGATGTGGCTTCGTCTTCGAAAGTAGTCACACCAGCTGTTGAGCTTTCGTTGTTGATGAACTGAATGTCCAAACCAAGATCAACGCCAGCACCGAGTGAATAGCCACCGCCAACTTGCAACATATCAGTTGTTGCTTCAGCAGTACCATTTTCAAGCTCAGATTCGATATAAGCTACACCAACAGTCCAAGGACCAGTGCCATAAGCCAGACCAACAGTCCAAACTGTTTCTTCAACACCAGTCGATGTCAAGTAACCACCAGACAGCTCATCAGATGTTTTATAAGCACCGCCAAGCGTGAAGCCAGCGAAACCAAGTGATGCACCAACACCCATTTCTTCTGGATCAAGAGCTGGAGTAGCACCTGCGTCGCCTGTCACGTAGAACACGTCTACGCCAAGTTCTACAGAACCGATTTCACCAGCATAGTTTGCTGCAACTTCAAAAACTTCTTCAAGAGAAGAGTTTGTAGGTG
>JARGNZ010000009.1 GCA_029209985.1 Parvibaculaceae bacterium | reverse complement strand
GCTCCCCCTCATTGGCAACCACAACATATTGGCCATCTGGCGAAAAGGTCAGCATGTCAGGGTTTGCCCCTACATCAACAGCGCCCTTCTCAACTCCTGCTAAATCAAAGAAGACAGCCTTGCCGCTTTTCTGGCCGTTCACTACAGCCAGCGCCACAAGATTGCCATGCACCGCAACGCTGGTGACGGCCGACCCATGGCTTGCCGCAGACATTTCGCCAATTTTTTTAATGTTTTGGGGGTCTGCTACATCGAGAATATCGACTTTTCCCGCGTAAGAGTTGACCACATATAGGACTTGGTGGGCGGCATCATAGGCGGGGATTTCAGCGGCACTCTGGTTAAACACGCCGGTCTTATACGTGCTGAGCAATTGAAGCTCCACAGGATCATCAGCAAATGCGGTTGGCATGGTTATAAGGCTGGCTGCGGCAGTCAGAGCAAAAGCTGACACCCAATTCGAAACACGCATGTGCGTCTCCTAACGAGAGAAAGATGTGGTATTCTATCGAGATAGTTTCTTTCAAAGGTGCGAATGTTTTGTGAAACCGTTGGTCGTTTTAGAAGGTTTCTTTCTGCGGCACCCCGTCGACGAGCTGATAATAATCACCTTTGTCCGCTACAAATATATGTTCCTTTATTTGAGCCCCCGTATTCCCCACAATTGCGCCGGCACTCACACCAATACGGTCTTTGTATTCGTCCAACTTATCGCCATGCCAAAACAGTGAGGTTGCACAGGTTTTGCAACTACCACGCCGCGCATAATCGGAAGCCCTGTACCAACTGACATTTTCTTCGCCCTTGATAAAGGCTAAACTGTCCAGCGGCGCGGTAATGCTGGCCCAATGATGGCCCAATGATGGCCACTCCACTGGCGACATTGAGAGCAATGGCACGCTGTAATTTCAAGAGACACAGGCTCAATTTCAAGCTCAATCGCGCCACACAAGCATCGCCCAGACAATTTGGTCATTCTTCCTCCGATGAGGATGCCAGCTTAGCTCACAGCCAAGCTGGCACCTTCTGGTAACCGTTAGAAATTCACACGGGATGTAATTGCCCCATCCACAACCATATTTATGCCTGTGGTGAAAGACGACCTTGGGGATGACAAAAACACAGCGGCATCCGCGATGTCTTGCGGTGTCGCCATCCGGCCCGTCAGGTTCTTTTTCATGGCGTCGTTAAACGTCTCTTCCATGTGTTGTTCAATAAAGTCCCACACACCGCCTTTGAAATACACAGTCCCTGGTGATACCGCGTTAAAGCGCACGTGGTCGCCTGCATACTGACGTGCCAAACCTTTTGCATAATGGATCATGGCCGCTTTCAACGCGCCGTATGCATTGCCCTCACTGGCTTCAGCAGCTGAAACAGACGCAATGAAAATCACTGAGGCATCGCCATTTGCTGCCGCTGCCTTTTTCAAATACGGCAATGCCACTTCCGTGCTGCGTTGCGCGCCTAATAAATCAATGTCAAAGCCAGACTGGAAGTGGGCTTCGTCCCCACCAGAAGCCAATGCGCTGGCATTTGAGATCAACAAGTCAATCTGCCCCCAGCCTTTGCCCATTTTTTCGATGAAGCCTTTAAGCTGATCGGCTTGGGCAATATCAACAACTTCGCCTTGCGCCTCCACGCCTCGAGCCTTGAGGGCGGCCACAGCTTCAACAAGTTGCTCTTCATTACGGGCACAAATGGCTACATCACACCCTTCGTCCGCCAAGGTTTCGGCAATCGCCCGGCCAATGCCGCGTGTGGCTCCTGTAATGATGGCTTTTTTGCCTTTTAATTTCAGATCCATAATCGTTCCCTATTGTTGTCTGACTCGGCTAAATCCAAGCATTTTTCTGTTTTCACTTTTTCTATGCCAAAACCATACAAGGATGACGCAGCGGCACAAAGCCCTTTCCATGAGGTATTTGACGCGAGCATTTCCAGCGTTACTCTTTGCCAACTTCAAAAGAGGCTTCTCTGCTTCTTCCTGTAAAATATGCTTAAAAGATCAAAAAGGACTTGTTATGGACCTTTCCATGAGCCCGGATGACGCGGCCTTCCGCGACGAAGTACGCAGCTTTCTCAAAGAAAGCCTTACTCCCATCCTCGCCGAAGCCGGCAGCTTGGATACAAGCGTCTTCACCGACAAAGATTATAATATTCCGTGGCACAAAATTCTTTATGCAAAAGGTTGGGTTGCCCCTAGCTGGCCGAAAGAATATGGCGGTACAGGCTGGACAGATATGCAGAAGTATATTTTTGCGTCTGAATGCAACCGTGCCCAAACGCCAAACCTATCGCCCATGGCTTTGCGGATGTGTGGCCCGGTGATTATGAAATTTGGCACCCAAGAGCAAAAAGATTTCTATCTGCCGCGCATGTTGTCAGGGGAAGATTATTGGTGCCAAGGATATTCAGAGCCGGGCTCTGGGTCTGACCTTGCCTCTCTGCAATGCAAAGCAGTTCGTGACGGTGATGAGTATGTCATCAACGGGACGAAGCTTTGGACCACCCATGCTCACTTTGCCAATCGCATGTTCTGTCTTGTCCGTACAGATAACAGCGGCAAACCCCAGCAAGGCATCACCTTTGTTTTGATCGATATGAATACGCCGGGCATTAAAATTGAACCCATCATCACGATGGCCGGAGATCATGAAGTCAACCAAGTGTTCTTTGATGATGTGCGTATTCCGGTTGCCAATCGGGTTGGCAAAGAAAACGACGGCTGGACGGTTGCTAAATATTTGCTCGAATTTGAGCGCGGCGGGGCCTATGCCGCTGGCTTGCAAGTTTCACTCGAAAAAATTGAACAGCTTGCACAAGCGGTCAATGCAGACACGGGCACGCGTCTGATCGATGAAGATGCCTTTGCAACCAAATTAACGGCGGCCACCATCGAAGTAAAAGCGATTGAAGTAACCGAGCACCGCATTATGTCGGCCATGTCAGCGGGGCAAAACCCTGGACCGGCGTCATCTATTTTGAAAACACGCGGGACGGAAATGAAGCAGGCGCTTGATACTTTGGCGGTTGAAGCGATTGGTTTTTATGCGAATGCATTCCAACCTGCAGCTCTGACCCCCGGCAATAATACCTTGCCTATCGGCCCAAAAGAGGGGATCACCGCTGTTGGGAGTTATTTGAACAACCGGGCGTCCTCTATCTACGGCGGCTCTAACGAGGTGCAACGCAACATCATGGCAAAGCTGGTTTTGGGCCTCTAAGCCCCCTCCTCCATACACAAAAAAGGCGGGGCCATAGACCCCGCCTTTTTATGTTTTCTCAAGTCTCTAAGCACAAGTCACTTAAAAGGACTTAGCCTGCGGCTGAGAGCTTCGCAGTGAAGTCATCCACATTCTGACGTAGAGAGCTAGACTGGCTCAACACGCCTTCAGCGGCGCTGCGCAAGGCACCTGAGGAAGCTTCGGTCGCTTCCATGGCTTCCACAACCTTTGTAATCTCGGTCAGCACAGAGCTAGTGCGCGTGTCCGCCATTTGCATGCTTTCGGAAATCTGACCTGTTGCAGCTCCTTGCGCTGACACGGCCCCTCCGATTGCTTCGGTTGATGTATCAACGTCATGGATGATGCCGCCGATTTCCTCAATAGCTTTTGCAGTTGCTTGCACGCCTTGCTGAACATCGGCGATTTGATTACCAATTTCTCCAGCCGCTGTTGCAGCTTGCTCCGCAAGTTCTTTCACTTCATGGGCAACTACAGCGAACCCACGACCCGCATCACCCGCACGGGCTGCTTCAATCGTTGCATTCAATGCCAAAAGGTTTGTTTGATCGGCAATTTCCCGGATCATATTCAACACACCGTCAATGGCAGCTGCTTTATGAGACAGCTCCTCCATCACGCCGCGCGCATCTTTTGCTTGGCTCACAGCGCTTTTTGTTAAACGCGCTGAAGAGTTCACTTGGCCGTTGATCTCTTGAATAGAGGCACTCATTTCCTCGGCCGCACTGGCTGCCTCCGCAACATTGGCTGCAGCGTCGCGAATGGAAATGGACATTTGATCCGCAATCGCGCGAGAGCTGCCCGACAGGTCATTCATCATTTCTGACCCTTGGGTTACATCGCTCGATGCACCGCTTAATTGTTGGGCAACGTCTTTGACTTGGCTCTCAAACATTGAAACATGCCCCATCACCTCTTGGCGACGGCGCTCTGCTTGTTCGGCATTCTGTTTCGCAGCATTTTGCAGACGTTCCATCTCCACAGCGTTTTGCTGGAAGATCAAAACAGACTGCGCCATCACGCCGACTTCGTCGCGACGTGCCACACCAGACACCTCAAAGTCGATGTCGCCATTGGATAGGCATTCCATATCTTTTTGCACTTGGGACAAAGGATAGGTAATCGACACGGTCACAAGGGAAGAAACTACAAAGCCGACAGCAGCCACAATACCAGTAAGCGTTAACAACAAGATCATCGTTGATGTGCTTGTTTCTTCCGTCCCCAGCATAAAGGCTTCCGCCGCGCTGTTTGCTTCCTTGCTCAAGGTTGAGAGGTCTGCAAACAACTCAGCTTCAAGACGACCCAGGACACCTAATTCGTTTTGATCTAGGTTTTGGCCGTAGTATTTGTCAGCCGGGTTGCCGATCATCATCAACTCACCATCGCCGAATTGACCGTTACGCAGCAAATCGAAAAGTTTGACGTGCTTTGCTTCCAGTTTTGTAAGGATGGATAAAACATGGGTAACAACTTCGCTTTCGCCCCCATGTGCCGCTTGCACTTCAGAAAGGCTTTTTCTCAAGTCAGCGCGGTAGGTTTGAACTCGTTCATCCACAGCGGTGACCTCATGCGCCCCTGCTGCCATCAAGGATTGCTGCATCGCAATTTGGATGCGGAGGGCATTTTCGATCGCTCCGGACAAACCAGAGTTCACTTTATACGGCCCTTCAAATAGGTTCTCCGTTAACGAAGCAAGTTTTGAGGATGATGTGAGGGAAAAACCACCCAGCATCACACTTAGCGCGACCACAATGCCGAACCCCAAAACCATCCGTATACCGATGCGTATGCGGCCGATGGCCCGCATTACATTCTTGAAAATATTCATCACCCCTCCTCAGCAGCTTACAAACCAATGAGCATTGACATGACCAAGGTCATCTCCACCCCCAACGGCAATAGATATTGAAAGAAGTGTGCCTCGGAAAAATGAATACTTTTATAAGCAAAGGGAAATCGGTTGTATTTTCTCAAACTCACCTTTTACTTACTTAATTGTCACTAATATTAAAAGCGTAAAATTATCGTCAAGCACCTAGAAACGCGCCACTTTTTGTTCCTTGGCCGGAGAAAATATGAGCTACCCGCATGGCACCGCCAAACCATCTCCGTCATAATTTACACTTCAACAAACGCAAAAAGGCCCGAGGGATATTCCTCGGGCCTTTGAATTTTGTCGCAATCGCAGTTGGATTAGAAGATCTCGACGAGACCTGCAGCACCCATACCACCACCGATACACATTGTAACAACACCGTATTTTGCACCACGGCGTTTGCCTTCGAGCAAAATGTGGCCTGTGCAACGTGCGCCGGTCATGCCGAATGGGTGACCAATAGCGATAGAGCCACCGTTTACGTTGTATTTCTCAGGGTCAATGCCGAGCTTGTCGCGTGAGTACAAGCACTGGCTTGCGAAAGCTTCGTTCAGCTCCCAAATGTCGATGTCATCAACTTTAAGGCCGTGACGTTCGAGCAAACGTGGCACAGCATAAATTGGACCAATGCCCATTTCATCTGGCTCACAGCCAGCTACTGCGAAACCACGGAACGCGCCGAGTGGTTGAAGGCCACGTTGTTCAGCTTCTTTAGCTTCCATCAACAAGCAAGAGGCTGCACCATCAGAAAGCTGAGATGCGTTACCAGCTGTAATGAACTGACCTTCTTTAACTTTTTGGCCGTTTTTGAAAACAGGTTTCAAAGACTGCAAACCTTCAAGCGTTGTTGAAGGACGGTTGCATTCGTCTTTATCTACTGTGTAATCAACGATGCTCTCTTCGCCAGTTTCTCTGTTGACGACTTTCATTTTCGTTGCCATTGGCACGATTTCGTCTTTGTAGAGGCCAGCTTCTTGAGCGGCTGCAACGCGCTGTTGTGAACGCAAAGAATATTCGTCTTGTGCTTCACGTGTTACGCCGTACCGTTCTGCAACGATTTCAGCTGTTTCAAGCATTGCCATCCAAAGCTCAGGCTTTTCTGCCATCAACTTTTCTTCAGTGAAGTTGTTGAGGTTCAAGCCTTGCATTTGCGTCAAGGAGATTGATTCAACACCGCCACCGATGGCAGCTGTCACGCCTTCGTTTACGATGGAGTTTGCAGCCATGGCAATGGATTGCAGACCTGAAGAACAGAAACGGTTCACAGTTGTACCGGCTGTCGTTACAGGGCAGCCACCCCAGATTGCGGCCTGACGACCTACGTTGTGACCTGTTGCACCTTCAGGAGCGCCACAACCTAGAATTACGTCTTCAACCAAACCGGCTTCAATGCCAGCGCGCTCAACTACGTGCTTGATTGTGTGGCCGGCCATAGCCGCGCCGTGGGTCATGTTGAATCCACCACGACCGGATTTTGCAAGGCCGGTACGAGCTGTCGATACGATGACTGCTTCTCTTGTCATTTGAGGCTTCCCGTTTTTTGATACATAGCGGATTATTTTTACCCCCCCTTATTTGAGAGGCTGATTCCGCTACGTCGGTTACAGTTGCCGCACCATAGCGATGTCCCGGGGGGAGGGAAATAAAAATGTTTGTGCCCCTTCCTATATCCGCCTTTGACGCGCCAAAAGCAGCTCTTTGTGGGGGGGTAAGTTAAAATTACGCCTTCATCATTGGGCTAAATTACGGTTTTGAAGCTGGTATTTTTCAGAAATATTTTCATGTTTTTTCATGGGTTTACAGCGTCCGGCTGAGTGCTCTCAAAGCCACACATTTGGCCAAAACCTCTCTTATCCATTCAAAAAACCCCTTTATTTCTGCCGATTTTTGGATTTACCAAAAAACCGACCTATTGCATTAACTCATTTGAAAGACGGCGCGGTCTCCCATTGAGGCATGACACATCAAACACGCATCATTGGTTGGTTGATAGTTGCAGCCCTTATCCTGCTGCCAGTCCTTCTCGGATACCGGGCGGGGGATCCAGTTGAGGCGAAACCTCAGACTGAAGCGTCGGTTGCTGCACACGAACAATTTAGTTATGCCCTCCAAAACGCCTATATGGGCTTAGCTTTGGTAGAATCGCGTGAAATGTCTGATTGGGCAGATTCCCACTATTTCACCCTTAAAGCCCTGCATGCAGAACGAGGGACACCGCCCGGACCGGAGGCGCTGCAAAACTGGGCGCTGCCTGACGGTGTTTTGGCGGACTTACGCCACGCCAGAGCACGGCTGGTGAAGGCACTCAAAAATGGCGGAATCCTAACAAATCCGCAGGCTGCAGCGCAGGCGCAAGCCGCTTTTGATTGCTGGATTGAGCGCCAAGAAGAAGACGTGGACCCGGCCAATATTGAACTCTGCCACTCCAAATTTGAACAGCAATTGCACCTGCTGGAACACCCCAAGATTGCCAACCTACGTCGGTAACCGACAAGAATCACCTGCCCTAATATGAACGACAGACAACGCCTCCCTCAGAGTGCGTTCAAAAGGCATGCCCCAATATCGCCTTAAAGAAACCACCGGGTCGCCCTGTCCCTTCCCTTTAGCCGCCTCAATAGGCTGTCAAAAAGAGAGCATGGACAGACCGCCAAGCCCCTTACGGGATACAGCGGCACGTTCGGAACTTTAGGAGAGCTATTATGTCACGCACAACGAACATGAAGATGGGCACTACGGGTCGCCCAAAAATCAGTAAAGAGACTTTCCTCATGGGCAGCGCTTTTGCAGCCGCCTTGTTGGTGAGTGCTTTTAGTGTGACGGGTACGGCGAACGCAGACCCTCAGTCCTCTCAACCTGCTGCCCAGCACATGGTTCAAGGACCTGTTGAGCCAATTGAAAATCGTATGATTACGGTGACGGCTGAAGTGGCTTACGACTACGATATGATCGAGCCTGAAACAGCGGCCCTTACCAGCTTCTCGCTGCCTGTCTATTTCGCAGATGGCGATGAACGCCTGACACCGGAAGCAGAAATTGCTATCGCCGCATTCGCTGATGAGGCGTTGATGAATGGCGCCATGCACATGTCTGTTATGGCGAACAATGCCCCGCACACCCGTGCCGCCCAAATACTTGCCTCTGCACGCGCTGAAAATATTTTAATCTCCCTCACGGAATTGGGAATGCCTGAACGGCTGCTCGCCTTGGATAATTTCCATGCAGATGCCCCTGTTATCACGGCTGGCCTAAACTAGGTCGAGCACATTCGAACGAGCTCCTCTGCTCTCCTCAGCCAGAGACGCTCTTCCCTACACCCCCCGGTAGGGACATGATCGCTGCTTACTCTCCCCCCGGAGTAGGCAGCGATTTTACGTTCAGGCCCCTTTGCCTTAAAAAATTGATGCATGGCTTTTCAGGAGATTATTTTACCTCTACATAGAACCCGGCTTGTGACAGCGCTTTTTGATTTGCACAGCAAGCCCTCACCTTGCCTTCAACCATTCGTCTGGACCCCCTATGCCTAGCGCCGATGCTTCTACGATGCCTTCCATCCCTTCTGCCGCCCGCGTTACAGAGTTGGGTAACACGACAGTGGACAGCACGCACATCACCGCAGACGGCAAGTTGGACGCGGGAAGTGCCGCACAAATTGCAGCGCGCGCCCTTACGTTACTTGCCTCAAGTTCTGTGGCGGAAGGTCATGTAGAGGCGATGTCGATTAATTGTGATTTTGTTGACACTGCCCAGTTGGGAGATGTGATCTCTGCGCGGGGCACTGTCACACGGCACACACGCACTGTGCTTTTTTTAGCGGTTGATTTGTTACAGGGTGAGCGTTTGATCCTTACCGCTTCTTCGGTCTACCGCATCAACCGCTAATCGCCCTTTGCGCACACGGGACATCTTCTTAAAAAGGGGCGGCAGATTATTCTGCCGCCCCTTTTGTTCATCTCTATACAGATTAATTATTATTCCGGCACTGTGAATGGCTTGGGAACCGGTAGAAGGTCATCATATTCAGCTTTGCGGTTTTCAGCCTTAGCCCCAAAAGCCTCCGCCATATCGGCTGTTTGGAACATGCCCGTTTGCCAAACAGCGATATAATCTAAGCCGTCGTCAATGGAATGGTCACGGGCATAGTTGATCATTTCTTTACACCCCTGAACGGCCAATGGGGAGTTTTCAGCGATCTCTTCTGCAATGGCCATCACACCAGCCAACATTTCTTCCTGATTTTCGAAAACCTTGGTCACGAAGCCTTGGGTGTTGGCTTCATCGGCATACATCCGGCGGCCTGTATAAGCCAACTCCCGCACGAGACCTTGCGGCATCAAGTTGGGCAGCCGAGGGAATGTTCCCACGTCGGCGGTCATGCCGATTTTGGTTTCGTAGATGGTGAAGAAAGCGTCTTTGGTTGCATACCGCACATCGCATGCCGATGCGAAATCAACACCACCACCAATACAGCCGCCTTGCACCGCCATCAAAACAGGAATACGCGCCCGGTCGATGCAATTAAAAGATTCTTGAAGCTGCTTCACTGTTGTAATGAAACCAGCGCGCACACGCCCAAGCTCTCTCTTCACTTTGCTTTCTTTTTTAGCAAAGACAGAAACATCCATACCGGCCGTGAAATGGCGACCGGTTGATGAAATAACAATCACGCGTGCACGGGCATTGGTGTCGATGTCGGTAATAATCTCTGGCAACTCAGACCAAAACTCTTTGACCATCGTATTCAATTCATCTGCACGCTTGAGCACGACATGGGCAATGTTGTTTTTAATTTCCACGTCAAAACAGCGATATGCCGTTTGTGGACTGTCTGCATTCGGGCTTTGGCTTTCTGCAAGGCTCATCAGTTTCTCTCCTCAGATTAATTGAGTTTATTGTTGGCGGCACCTTACAATGCAATTGCCTCGTAATACAGAACCTGCTTGATCAACTCTGTGCAGCACCATTTACAATATTGCACTCCCTCCCGATTGCATTTGGCGGTTTTTGCGTGATACTGTCTGTTTCCGCCACAGCTTCTCTCTCATATGGTGTTGATATGACCCGTACTCCAGCATTTACCGATATGAAGTCTCCCCGCCAAATTGTGATGGTGGGCTTTAACAATCACCAGATCCTCGACATTGTGGGACCAATGGAGATGTTTACTGGGGCCAGCCAAACCGGCGACAACACAACACGTTATGAAGCCACGATTGTGGCTCACAAAATAGGCCCCCTTTCGAGCACTGGCCATATGCGGCTCATGGCGGACCGCACTTTTGAGAGCTACACAGAAGCGGATTTGAGACAAATAGATACGCTTTTGATTGCGGGCGGCGTGGGCATCAGCACTGCCATGCGCGAAGGCGATGTTATGAAGTTTATCAAACGCGCTGCCCCTCATGCACGACGGATTGGCTCCATTTGCACGGGCGCATTTGCGCTGGCACGTTTGGGCATGTTGGATGGACGCCGCGCCACCACCCACTGGGAAGCGGTGGACCACATGAAAACACGCTACCCCAATATTGATGTGGAAGAAGACGCACTTTATGTGCAGGACGATCACATTTGGACATCAGCGGGGGTGACCGCTGGCATTGATATGGCGTTGGCCATGATCGAGGAAGATTACGGCCATGAGGTCACGCTCGCGGTTGCGCGCCGCCATGTGGTCTACATGATCCGGCCTGGGGGACAATCGCAGTTCTCTGCCCGGCTTATTGGGCAATCAAAACCACCGGGCCGTTTGGGGAATTTGGTGGAATGGGTTGGTGAAAACCCAAATGCTGATTTATCGGTGCCCGCCCTGGCTGAGCGTGCCGCCATGAGTGAGCGCAGTTTCGCACGCCACTTCTCAGCTGAGGTAGGCATGACGCCTGCCCGGTTTGTTGAACGCACCCGCTTAGATTATGCCCGCCAATATTTGGAGCAAGAGGCGAAATCGCTTGATGAAATTTTCATGGCGGCGGGCTTTGCTTCGGCTGAACAAATGCGCAGATCTTTTCAACGCTGCCTTAACATTACACCACAAGCGTATCGGTCTCGATTTAGGGCCGCTAAAGGGGAAACAGCATGACCACTGCACCTATGAAAATTGGCATCTTAATTTTTGATGGCGTCGAAGAGTTGGATTTTGTGGGGCCGTTTGAAGTGTTTGCCATGTCGAATGAAGTATTTGAGCGTCAGGGAAACACTGTACCAGATGAAATCATTTTGATTAGCCAGGATGGGCAGCCTGTTGTTGGCGCGAAGGGGATGAAATTTACTCCCGATGCCTCGATCGCTGAAATTGGTACGCTTGATGTTTTGCTCATTCCCGGCGGCCAAGGTACACGCACAGAAATGGTAAATCAGCCGCTTTTGGACTGGGTGATTAAAATATCGGCTGGGGCCACATGGGTCACCAGCGTATGCACGGGTGCCTTACTTTATGCCAAGGCGGGGCTTACCCGTGGGAAAAAGGTCACCACCCATTGGGGTGCCCTAGAGCTGCTGGCCCAAACAGACAACGCGGCCACTGTACTCGCGAACCGGCGTTATGTGCGAGACGGGAACTTGGTGAGCGCAGCGGGTGTCTCGGCTGGCATTGATATGGCCCTATGGCTCACAGGCCAACGGTTCACCCCCGATCACGCACGGGCCACCCAACGGGCGATGGAATATGACCCCGCCCCGCCCTACAGCGCTGAGGTGTAATGGCAGCCTTTTGGCTGGCCTCTTTGGGAAAGTGTGCCTGTTGCCTCAAATGACATTGAAGAAACCGCGCGATAGCTTCATATTGGGGCAGCAATGTTCTGGTGCGGGCAAACATTGTGATGGTTATTTTCCCGTGCTTGCGAACTGGCCTGAAGACATTCCTCTAAATTGATGAGGCATGGAACGGCTCGTGTGCGAGATGTGATAAAAATATCCGCAAAGGAAACCTCGCATATGGCTCACTTGCTTTTGGACCTCGCTCGCCGCGCCCCTCCCCCCTCTAATGGTGCAACTGACGCTTCCTTTGACGGGGTGGCGACTTTTGACGGGATAGCAACTTATCAAGGCATGGTGTGTGCTTGGGAATGTGATGAAAATGCGCATATGAATGTGCAGTTCTATGTTGCCAAGATTGATGAGGCTGCCCGAGTTTTTTTCCTCATGCACGGGCTCAGCCATCCGATCCTTGAGGAGCAAGGGCTCTCCATATCTCCCAGAACAACGCATTGTCGCTACCATAAGGAACTTCATGCTGGAGCGCTTGTGAGTGTCAAAACACATGCAACACACGTTTCCCCAGACAAATTGGTTCTGTGTCATGTTTTGAGAGATGGTGCCTCTGGCGACATCGCGGCAACATTGGTGGTGCGTTACGACTTACAAAAATCAAGGGGGCAGACGATCCCTTGGAGTGAGGCGCACTGTGCTGCATTTGAACGTGTAAAAGGCGTGTTACCGCACGCCGCCTTGGCCCGTTCAATTGCGCAAGATGAAGCGCCAGCGCCACTGACATTGGCTGCCTCTCTTGAGCTTCCCTTATTTGATATTTTTCGCGGTATTGTGCAAACAAGCCATTGTTGTGCACAGGGCTTCATGCGGTCTCAATTTCTGATGGGGCGCATTTCAGATGGGGCGGGGCATTTGTGGCAAACGGTTGGGTTTGATCGCTATCGCTTGGTGGCAGATAATCTTGGCACTGTTGTGCTGGAAACCCGAGTGGACTTCTACCAGCCTGTTAGCGCCGGACAGGGATTAATTATCAGAAGCGCTTTACTTGCGGTCACGGGACGTACCCTGCATTACCGACACTTTATTTTTGACATGGAAACGGGAGAGCAAGTGGGCGGCGGCGAAGTGGTTGCACTTTTGCTCGACATGGAGACGCGCAAATCTGTGCCGTTGACACCTGAAGACATTGAACGGCTCACGCCCCATATTGTCAGCCTCCCTACTCATACGGAGGTTTCATGACCGATCCTATTGCCACATATAAAGGCTACGTCGCCCCGTGGGAATGTGATGAGATGGGGCATATGAACATTCAGTTCTATTTCTCCAAAGTGCAAGACGCCGACCTGCATTTGATGGATGCCCTTGGCCTCAACAAAGAGAGGCGTTGGCAATCTGGCACCGTGCTACAACCCACCCAATACCATGTGCGCTTTCACAAAGAGCTGTTTGCAAGCGACTTAGTGGTCATTCAAACCAGTATTTTGTCTGTGAGTGACTGCGTAATGGAGGTCTACCACGAAGTCCGCAATGGGTTAACCGGCGCACTGGCGGCCACGATGGTTGTCACCCTGCTTCATCGGGCTGCTGACACGCCCTCGCCTATTGCACTGGCTGGTGACATACGATTGAACGCACAAAATTTGATTGTGCCGCTTGCGCCCGAAGGTGTGCCGCGTAGCTTTCCATTGCGCTCACCCTTCGACACCCCAGACATGGACGTCGCCTTAGACGCCAAGATGCCTGAGACGAATAGATCTGCGGTCTCTCCAGATGAATGCTCAAGCAATGGACGGCTCTCTACGCGGGGGTTTATGTCGCGGGTATCAGACTCTCAAGGGCATATGTGGGCCTTGGCAGGGTTGGATCGACAAAGCCAAAAGCAGCAAGGGCTTGCGACCGCAACAGTGGAAATGCGGTTAAACTTTTTTCATCGCCCAGAGGTCGACACGACGATGGTCATGCATACGCAATTGGTGGAAGCAGCGGCCAAAACGTTGCATTATCGGCATTGGCTTTTTGATGCGGCCAGCGGCACCCCCATTGCCTCGCATAATGGTGTTGGGTTGTTGTTCAGCAAAGCAGACCGAAAGGCGGTTGCTATTCCGCCCGCCGTTGCCGCGCGCTTTGCAAAATCATCCTAGAATTTGACTATGTACAAAAACAATGGAGCTCCCTCATGAGCCAGCAAACAAATGTCTTCAAAGAAATTCACCGCGATTCCGTGCAGACATGGGAGAGCGACCAAATGGGCCACCTCAATGTGCAGTTCTATATGGAGAAAGCACAAAGTGGGCTGTCCAGCCTGTTTGCAGAGATGGGCCTTGGCCCACGGGCTTTGCGTGCAGCCGGGCAACGATTAGAGGTTCAAGACCACCATGTACGGTTTTTGCGCGAACAACGCCCCGGCGCCCCCTTCTATCTTGTTGGTGGTGTTTTAAGCGCCGAGCCTGACCTCTTTGTGGTTTATGAAGAGATGCGGGCAACGCTCGATGACACCCCGGCTGCGACCTTCCGAGCAGAGGTACGCCTTGTTGACGATGCAACGGGCACGCCGACCGCTTTTCCACAGGCCGTCATTGACGCCAGTGCAAAACTACGTGGGGAGTTACCCGCACATGGGAAACCACGCGGACTGACTTTAGAAGCGCCACGTGCGCCGATGACACTTGCCCAAGCCGACGCACGCGGGTTGGTTCCTACCTACCAAGGGGAAGTGTTACAACGCATGTGTGACGGGAAAGGCTTCATGAACAAACGCCATTACATGGGCCTTGTATCTGACTCCATTCCCAATCTGCTTGTCAAAACACGGGGGGACGACCGCTCGCAATCTGGCAATATTGGAGGGGCGGCATTGGAATATCGGTTCGTCTATTTTAAGCGCCCCCGCTGCGGCGATATTTTGAAGTTGCGCAGCGGCCTTAAACAGGTCACGGAAAAAACTTATACGTGGTCGCACTTGATGTTTGACGGCGAAAGCGGAGAAATGATTGCGGCCTCTGAAGCCGTGGCGATTGCGCTCGATCTGGTGGCCCGCAAAGCAATCCCAGTTCCAACCGAGATGAGAAAACATCTCTCGTCTTTGGTTATTGACGGGATTGGGGTTTAAACCTCAACATTTAAGCATCAACGATGCTTTCGGGGCGGCGTGCTGAAATGAGCATGCCGCGCCCATTTGAAATGCGCTGAATGGTTTTTGTGCCCCGCACGAACCGATACATGCCTTCTAGGTCCCGGCTCAAGCGTGCTTCTTTTGCAGCTCGGCGGGTCACCCAATACAGCTCACGCAGCTCCTCTTCCGGCATATCTTGCAGCCGTTGTTCTTGCTCGGGGCGCGTCGGATCGTCCTCCTCAAAAGCAAGGGGGATGGCGCTGGGGTTTTCTGTATTTGGCTCAGTCACTCTTTTTTGGTTCCTTTGCGTTTTCCGTGTCTTCTGGTTGGTCCAATTCCCCGCGAAAAATGCGCACGGTGCGGCTAAATCGCTTGGCAAAGGTTTCAAACATCGAAAAAGCTTCGTCTATTTCTTCTTCTGTTGGTAGCTCACCATCGCCCAGATCGACCTGACGGCGCAACCGCTGGTTTTCTTTGTGAAGCTGCGCGATTTCGTTTTCATAGGCTAGACGATCATCGGCCGCGCTTTCACAGACCATGCCCCCCGCCCGTTCTTGGCAATAAGACACATGACCGGTTTGCGTGTCTAAGCGGACCAACCCTTTTTCGGATTGATGCACGGTAAAGCGCGCCTCGTCGGCATGCGCGCCTGCGCCCGCTCCCAAAACCGCGCTTAACGAGGCTGCAACGAGGCTGGCTTTGAGTGTGGTCTGTGCAAAAGGTCGCCTTTTCATGGGCGCACCAGATTTTCCTGAAGGCATCGTGCTCTCCTATCTGACGAAGGCTTTGGCAAAAATGCAGTCTAATTCAGGCAATATTGTGTCTGGTGAGCGCCCCTATGTTTTCGGGCGGGTGCGCCCTTCCAAAGCGCGCATTTCGGCTTGCACAACTTCTGGCTTTTCCATGGGCAAGAAATGAGTACAGGTGCCCAACCGGGCGATTGTGGCGCGTTTGTCGGCCTTTGCAATTAATGCGGGAGCGGGCGCGCGGCACGTTGAGCCGATGCCCGCATATAACAAAGAAACAGGCACTTGAAGCTTCCTCAGAGCGGCCCACGCATTGTGGCGATGCCCTGCAAAGTTTGCGGCCTCCCATGCTGGGGCGCAGGAAAGTTCAACACCTGTTGCCACTTCATGCGTGCCGCCTGCCACATAGTCCTGCACCATTTTATCTGGCCATGTGCGAAAGGCACCGCGCCCGAGATAGGCCGTCACAACAGCTTCACGGCTTTCAAACTGTGAGCGGCGACGGGCGGCGGCTTCCACCATGCCTGAGCTTTTAATATTGAACGGCAGGTTATTGAGCACAGTCATCATGCGGCTCGCAAAAAGCGGGATCATCACGGGGTCCAGTAATAGCAAGCCGCGCACAAGGTCTGGCCGCTTGGCAGCGGCGAGCAAAGAGGTTGTGCCACCCATTGAGTGCCCGGCGAGCAAGACCTTTTGCCCTGTCTCTGCATGGAAGTTTTCCAACATGGCGATTAGGTCGTCCGCGTAAATGTTCCAGCCCTTTTGACGTGCGGGGTTTGCCTCTAGGGTTGTGGCACCGTGCCCGCGTGCATCCCATGCGCGGATGTGAAACTCGCTGGCCAAGGGCGCTAACACTTCTGAGTAGGTCTGGCCATTAAACCCATTTGCGTGCGCGAAGTGAAACGGTGGTAGGTCTTTGCCCGCGCCCCATTCCAAATAGGAAATGTCGCCTTCCCCGCGCGTCCCTGCAGGGGTTATGTGGGCTCTGATGGGTTGAGACGGTGCCAGGGGAGACACGTGAGAGGCGGACATAGTTTGATCGGTCATACTTTTCTTGTTTCCTTTGGGACTCAATCTCACGGATATTTATTCACCTGCAAACAGGTTTTTCTTGTGCAGCCATTGCTTCACAAGTTGCACGGCCTCATCCATTTTATCGGGCTGGCCGATGTAATAATGGGTTGCGCCCTGAATGCGGTGAAACTCTTTATCGTCGTGCAGAATGCCATCCATGATACGTGCTGCATGGCTTGGCGTACAGGCATCATCGGCGCTGTTTTCTATCACCAAAAATGGACGTGAAATATCGCCAGCACATTTGGGGCCATCCGCACGTGAATGTTTATAAGACCATTGGGATAACCAACCGCGTAATGAACAATAACGTGCAAGACCGGCGGGCATCATGTTCACCACTTCCGGGTCGCCCATATAACACCAATTTGGCCCCTTGCGGTCATTGGCATCTAGCGTAGGGTCGAGCCAACGTGGGTCCGCCATGGTGCCATGCACGACAAAGGCGAACTCTTGGTTTGGTTTTCCTTGGCGTTTTAAGCTTTCTAACTTGTCAAAAACAAAGTCATCGATGCGGGCGGACCGTGCAATCTGCGCGGCGCGATAATCGGCCACGAATGCTTCTGTGTATGGTGGCTGATGGGGGGCGCTTTGGTCATATAAATCTAGCTCTCTGTTGCGATGGTCCGGGTTACTCTCATCAACAATAGACGCATCCAACCATTCGGTAAGCGTGATAGCCCGGCTTACGTGGGCGGCTAATTGCAGAACACCGTCCGCAGGAATAAGGTTTGCGCCGACGATATCAACTGGGTCGCCCGCCGGTGTGTGCGTGATGGTCGGGTTCTCTGCTTGTGATTGATAGAACATGGAGAGCGAGCCACCCCCGGACCAGCCAGCCATGATGACTTTTTCATAGCCCAATTTTTCCTTAGCGTAGCGAACGTAGTGGCCCAAATCGAGCAGCACTTTCTCCATAGATAACGCACTGTCATTGTGCGGATACCGACTGGCACAACACAGACATGCCACCCCTTGGGCCGCCAATGCATTGGGCATCGGCAAGAGGTTCATTGTGCCGGTGGGATGCATGAATATGAGAATGGTTTTATCGTCGCCCCCTTTAGGGCGCAAATGCTGCCCCTCCACGACGACCGTATCCATTGGCCCCGCGTATGTTTCCTTAAAGGCAGATTTTTCTTGCCAGTGTAAAAAAAACGGTATGCGTTCAACTTCATAAGAATTTGTCATCTCAGCATCCTCCCAAACTCACCCCCAGTCTAAGGGGGATTTAAGGAGGGCGACAAGCACGGAAACTGTACAGCGGTGAACCTTGTCGCTTTCAGTTGTGCACAATAAAGCCCCACCTCCAGTTAGAGGCGGGGCTTTATGTTTTTAGTTGGCAGAAAACGCGTTACTTACGCAGCGTCAGCCTTGCCGGGCGCAAAACGGGTATAGAATGTTTCACCTTTTTCGGCCATGTCACGCAGCAATGCGTTTGGCTTAAAGCGATCTCCGTAGAGTTGTGCCAATTTATCGCATTCTTCGACAAAGTTTTTCACGCCCACCATATCGATGAGGGAGAGAGGGCCACCAGACCATGGCGCAAAGCCCCAACCTGTGATGGCGCCCACATCTGCTTCGCGCACATCAGTGACAACATTCTCTTCAAAGCATCGAGCGGTTTCGAGAGCTTGGATGTAGAGGAAGCGATTGCGCAACTGATCGACATCGACATCGTCCGCGCCTTTGCTTGTGCCGGCCAATTCACGCAGGCCTGCCCATAGCTTTTTCTTACCGCCTTTTTCGGCAGGCCAATCATAAAAACCTTTGCCCGATTTTTTGCCCAATCGACCAAGGTCAACAACCATTTTTTCGATGATCTTTTCACCTTCGGTCTCAATGTATTTATCACCTAGGTCAGCTTTTGTTTGCTGACGGACTTTATAGGCAAGGTCGAGTGCAACTTCATCGTTCAGTGCCAAAGGCGGCATTGGCATGCCTGTGGTTTTACCGACGTTTTCAATGATCGCTGGGTCCACCCCTTCGGAAAGCATGTGAATGCCTTCAGACACATATGTGCCGAAGCAACGGGACGTGTAGAAGCCACGGCTGTCGTTGACGACGATCGGGGTTTTGCGAATTTGCGCCACGTAGTCCATGGTTTTTGCCAATGTTTCTTGGCTGGTCTTCTCACCCATGATGATTTCCACCAATGGCATTTTGTCTACTGGTGAGAAGAAATGGATGCCGATGAAGTTTTCCGGTTTCGCGGAAGCCTCTGCCAAACCTGTGATTGGCAATGTGGAGGTGTTGGACCCAAATACGCCACCCTCTACGAGTTTTGGCTCAGATTTTTTGGTAACATCAGCTTTAATGTCGCGGCTTTCAAACACGGCTTCAATAATGAGGTCGCAGCCTTCCAAATCATCATAATTGGTTGTTGCCGTGATTTTTGACAACAAGGCAGCTTTTTTGGCATCCGTGGATTTGCCCCGCGAGATGGCCTTATCGAGCAAGCCTTCTGAGTAGGCTTTGCCTTTGTCGGCGGCTTCTTGGTCGCGGTCGAGTAACACCACATCCATGCCTGCACGCGCTGAAACATAAGCAACGCCTGCGCCCATCATGCCTGCCCCGAGAATACCCAATTTGGATACTTTCGACGGGTCTGGTCCAACGGGACGACGGGCCCCTTTGGTCAGGTCTTGCATGGAGAGGAACAAGGAGCGGATCATGGCTTTAGAGCGCGGGTCCATCAATAGCTTGGTGAAGTAGCGGCTTTCAATGCGCAAGCCAGCTTCGATGGGCACTTGAAGACCCTCGTACACACACGACATAATGTATTGCAATGCCGGGTAGTTACCGTGGCCTTGCTTGCGCAACATCGCATTGCCGATTGTAAAGACTTGTGCGCCCCCTTTGGAGTGCGGGTCTCCACCGGGAATGCGGTATCCTTTTTTATCCCATGGCTGCTCTGCGTCACCTTCTTCTTTTACCCACCGCTTGGCCTCTGCGACTTCTGCACCTGGCTCAACCAATTTGTGGACGATCCCTGTGGCCAATGCCTTTTCAGGATTCAAAGCTGTGCCTTGCTGAATGAGGGGCAAAGCTGCTGCGGCCCCGATGAGCCGTGGCAACCGCTGTGTACCGCCGCCACCGGGCAACAGACCAACTTTCGCTTCGGGTAACCCAAGCTGAATTTTTGGGTTATTGGCCACAACGCGGTAGTGACACGCGAGGGTAACTTCCAAACCGCCGCCCAACGCCACGCCATTGATGGCCGCTGCCACAGGCTTGCCGCAGGTTTCGAGCTTGCGAAGCAGAAGATTGAACTTCAAATTGTTTTCATAAAGCGCTTTGGTTTTTTCTTCTGGGCTTTCATCACCAGACGCACCGCCTGCACTGCCGCCCATCATGGATAGGTCAGCACCGGCACAGAAGGCACTTTTGCCTGAAGTTAGAACTGCGCCCTTGATGGCATCATCTGCAGCAATTTGCTCGATGATGGCACCCATGTCGCCCATAGACCCTTCGGAAAGCACATTCATTGTGCGCCCCGGCATGTCCCATGTAATCAGCGCCACACCGTCGCTGTCGATTTCTACCGTAAAGTTTTCGTATGTCATATTAGAACTCCTGCTCCAGCGTTTGCCCATAGGGCTTCCCTTCCGCATGGCAGAAGGGAACGCTTGGTCAATGCTTAAACGCGTTCGATGATGGTTGCGGTCCCCATGCCAGCGCCGACACATAGCGTGGCGAGGGCCGTATTGAGGTCCCGACGTTCAAGCTCATCAAGAACAGTTCCAAGGATCATGGCCCCGGTTGCACCCAATGGGTGACCCATGGCAATAGCGCCACCGTTTACGTTCATTTTATCATGATCGATATCGAGCGACTGCATCATACGAAGCACAACAGAGGCAAAGGCTTCGTTCAATTCAAACAGATCAATGTCAGATGCATTCATGCCCGCACGGTTAAGCGCTTTACGGCTCACGTCTGCGGGGCCTGTCAACATGATGCACGGCTCAGAACCGATTGATGACATTTGACGAATGCGTGCGCGCGGCTTGAGGCCTAAGCGTTCGCCCATCTCTTTGGAGCCTAGCAAGATGCCTGCAGACCCATCGACGATACCTGAAGAGTTGCCCGCGTGGTGCACGTGGTTGATCTCTTCAACTTCTGGGTAGCGTGCTGTTGCCACGCCATCGAAGGCAAATTCGCCCATGCCTGCAAATGCAGGATTGAGAGAGGCCATGGACTGCATGGTCGCGTCTGGCCGCATATGCTCGTCGCGGTCCAAAATGGTCAGGCCATTGATGTCTTTAACGGGGATGACAGAATTGGAGAAGTAGCCATTGTCCCAAGCATTTTTGGCTCGTTTCTGTGACTCGATGGCATAGCCATCCACATCATCCCGAGAGAAACCCCATTTTGTGGCGATCAAATCAGCGCCAATGCCTTGGGGGGTGAAGTATGACTTCATCGCGATTTCTGGATCGGAATTCCAAGCGCCACCTGATGCGCCCATGCCGACGCGGGACATGCTTTCCACGCCGCCGCCGATCGCCATATCCGCTTCGCCAGCCATAATTTTTGCAGCCGCCATATTCGTGGCTTCAAGACCTGAGGCGCAAAAACGGTTGATCTGCACGCCCGCTGTTGTGTCTGCGTAGTCAGCGTTCATCACAGCAATCCGCGCGATGTTACTGCCTTGCTCGCCGACCGGATCCACACAGCCCATCACCACATCATCCACCAGAGAGGTGTCGAGGTTGTTGCGGTCGCGGAGATTTTCCAGCACTTGCGTGGCGAGTTGCAACGCGGTCACTTCATGTAACGCGCCGTCTTTTTTGCCTTTACCACGAGGCGTGCGTACGTGATCGTAGATATAACATTCTGTCATGGGTAACTCCCTGGAGGGTGGGACGCGCAGAGGGGTGCGCATCCCTACAGAAAAGATGTTTGTGTTATGACCCGCCTTCTTAGTGAGCGGTATGATTGATTGTTCGCGCTTAAAGTGTGCGCGCGATCAGCATTTTCATGATTTCGTTTGCGCCGCCGTAGATTTTTTGCACGCGGCTATCGGCATACATGCGCGCGATTGGATATTCATTCATGTAGCCAAAGCCACCGAAGAATTGCAGGCATGTATCCACAATTTCGTTTTCTTTATCCGTACACCAATATTTAGCCATGGCTGCTGTGGTTGGGTCCAACTCGCCATTCAACAAGCGCACGGCACATTGGTCCACAAAGGTCCGTGCGATCGCGGCTTCTGTTTTACATTCAGCCAATTTGAATTGGGTGTTTTGGAAATCCAAAATGCGTTTGCCGAACGCGGTGCGCTCTTTAACGTATTCAGTTGTGAAGTGTAGGGCTTTTTCCATGGTCACAACCGCACTCGACGCGATGATGAGGCGCTCTTGAGGCAATTGCTGCATCAACTGATAGAAGCCTTGCCCTTCTTCGGAACCGAGAAGGTTGGTCAAGGGCACCCGCACATCATCAAAGAAAAGCTCTGATGTGTCAGCTGCTTTTTGACCGATCTTATCGAGGTTACGTCCGCGACGGAAACCTTCGACTTCTTCGGTCTCCACCATCACGAGGGAAACACCTTTCCCGCCTGCTGAAGGATCGGTTTTTGCGATCACGCAAATCAGGTCCGCGTTTTGGCCATTTGTGATGAATGTTTTTTGGCCATTGATGACGTATTCATTGCCATCTTTGAGCGCGGTTGACCGCACGTTCTGCAAATCGGACCCTGTGCCCGGCTCGGTCATGGCAATGGCGGCCACAAGCTCGCCAGATGCCATTTTCGGCAACCACTTTTTCTTTTGTTCTTCTGTACCGTAAGACTGGATGTAGTGAGCGACAATGCCAGAGTGCACGGAGTTTCCGAAACCGGGAATGCCGACACGGTGCAGCTCTTGGTCGATGATCATTTCATGGGCGAACGTGCCCCCACCGCCGCCATATTCCTCAGAGATTGAGGCGCAAAGCAAACCCGCTTCACCCGCTTTATTCCAAGCGTCGCGGTCTACTTTGCCTTGCTCGTTCCACTTCTCAGCAAGGGGCAGGAACTCCCGAGTGTAAAATTTATTGACGGCGTCCTGAAGAATTTCAAGCTCTTCGTTAAGCCACGGGGATTTATACCCCTCCATTAGATTATACATCATTGCTTCCCTTAAATACGCCCCTGCTGAACAGCGTGGCTTCGTTTAGATTTTAGAATGCCTCCGCTGGAAGCGACATCATGGTGTCTGCACCGGTTTTAATCCGTGTCAAATTGACAGCGGTTTCCGGCAACAGGCGTTCCATATAGAATTGCGCCAGCGTGAGCTTGGTTTGATAAAATTCGGCGTCGGTTGAACCAGCCGCCAATTGTGATTGGGCTACTTTGCAGAGCCTGAGCCACATAAAGCCAACAGCCAAACGCCCTAAGAGGTGCATGAAGTCTGTTGACCCGGCGCCCGCGTGGTCAAAGTTTTTCAATGCATTTTCCATGAACCAGCCTGTTGCCTCATCGAAGTCTTTCTTCGCGGCTTTCATGGGGGCGATTGCAAAGCTCAATGCTTCATCGGCTTCTGCTTCAGCGATGGCGTCATCAACCATTTTGGAGAACGTCAAAACGGGACGTCCGCCTTTCATGGCGAGTTTACGGCCTACAAGATCCAAGGCCTGCACGCCGTTTGCGCCTTCGTAGATTTGGGCAATACGGGCATCACGGACAAATTGGCCCATGCCTTGTTCGTCGATGTAGCCATGGCCACCGTAGACTTGCTGCGCGTCTACGCAGTTTGCAAAGCCGATGTCTGTGAAGTGACCTTTGATCACAGGGGTGAGCAAGGCCATCATGTCGTCGCCCAATTCGCGCACGGATTCATCGTCACTGAGGTGAGACAAGTCCCCCTGCAACGCCGTCCACAACATCAAGGCCCGTGCGCCTTCATTGAAGGAACGGATGGTCATCAGAATGCGGCGCACGTCTGGGTGCACAATCAACGGATCCGCTGGTTTTTCAGGGTTTTTGGGTCCTGTTAGCGAACGCCCCTGAACCCGCTCCAAGGCGTAGTCACGAGCATTTTGATAGGCGATTTCGGATTGCGCAATTCCCTGCATGCCCACGCCCAAACGCGCTTCATTCATCATGGTGAACATGGCGCGCAGGCCCTTGTTTTCTTCGCCCACAATGAAGCCCACTGCGTCATCATAGTTGAGAACGCAGGTTGCATTGCCGTGGATACCCATTTTCTTTTCCAAAGAGCCGACAGAAACGCCATTCCGCTCGCCTGACAAAGACCCGTCTTCTTGAATAAGGTATTTCGGCACCACAAAGAGAGAGATGCCACCCACGCCTTCAGGGCCACCTTCCACACGCGCCAACACCAAGTGAATGATGTTAGAGGCCATCTCATGATCGCCCGCTGAGATGAAGATTTTTTGGCCCGAAATTTTGAACGTGCCGTCAGCTTGTGGCACCGCCTTGGAACGCAGCAACCCGAGGTCTGTGCCGCAATGGGGTTCCGTCAGGTTCATCGTGCCTGTCCACTCGCCAGAGACTAGGTTTGGCAAGTAGGTTTTTTTCAACTCGTCTGAGCCGTGGTGATGCAAGGCGGAATAAACCCCATGCGACAAGCCCGGGTACATCGCAAAGGCCATGTTGGAAGAGCTGATCATCTCATTGACGGCTGTCGCTAAGACGTTCGGCAAGCCCTGTCCATCATAGGCGGTGTCGCCTGTCAGGGACGGCCAACCACCATCAACCATCTGTTTATAAGCTTCCGCAAACCCATCGGGAGTGCGCACAATGCCGTTCTCAAGTTTACAGCCTTGCTCATCGCCCACCTGATTGAGGGGGAGGAGAACCTCTTGCGCCAATTTGGCCGCTTCTTCCAGAATTGCGTTCATCAAATCGTCTGACGCGTCCGCAAAGCTTGGCAGATTGGCGTATTGGCCCGTGTTGAGAACTTCATGCAACACGAACTGATAGTCACGAATAGGTGCCTGATAGAGGGGCATACCTTAGTCTCCAATGTTCAAGATTAGTTTTTTTGACACATTGGAACAGACGCTTCATTGGCTAATACTTCGTCGAGCAACCGTTGGACGCGTGCGCCACCGGCTTCTAGGCCCTTAATTTGAATATCGATTTCAGCTTTTTGCTGACGCAAGCTTTCAATACGTTCTTCAAATTTACGGAGGGCGTGACAGTATTGAGCTTCTCCACCATCGGAAATATCATAAAGATCAATAATCTCTTTGATTTCTGCCAACGTGAAACCAACCAATTTGCCGCTTACGATTAGGTGTAATCGGGCGCGATCTCTTGGCCGATAAATGCGAGCCTGTCCCTGACGGCGTGGGTGCAGCAAATCCTTATCTTCATAAAAACGGATTGCTCGTGTAGTCACGCCGAATTCTTCTGCGAGTTGAGTGATGGTGTAGGTTTGTGCGTCCGCGTCATGAGTTTGGTTCATGTCGCTTGGTACAGTTTTTTCTACTGCAACTTCCATGTGCGTTCTCCTCTGCGTCAGCCATTAGCTGGCCCTAACCGGTACAAAATCCTTAGCTATGAGCGAATTGTCTACTCACCTTCCGCTTGAGGAAATGGCCGGTCTTATTGCTCAAATATGTAGTTGACGTTGACGTAAACGTCAAGCTGCAGAGCGCGGTTTCCCCTCAAGCAAGACGGACTTCTAAATAGTTATAGGTCATCTGTCAAATAAATAACTGGCGGAAACCTGAGGGTTTTCACCTTGTCATCCCTATCTCTTGCCGCCCCTACGGAAGTTGGAAAATATTCATGAATTTTTTCAGGCGGTTCTGACACGCCGAGAGACACCAGAATCAGTCTCGTCCGATGTGTTTTCACAGAGCACACTGATGTGTTTTCACAAAGTCCACTGGGGCGACATAGGCCCGAGCATATGGAGGGTCGATTGTGCTTGAGAAGGCAAAAGATTGAGCGGTAGTGTAGGGCCAAGTCGTCTGCACGCCTTCCCCGATGGGCAGGCATCGTATGAGAGAACGGCACGGGTTCAAAAGGGGAGAAAAATGGCTCACAACATGATCGCACAAAACCGGGTTGGCACTGGCCGGTCCCTTAAATTGGCATTCAGCCTTTTGGCGTTGGGTATGCTAAGCGCATGTGCAGCGTCTTCAGGGAGCGGGCCAAAGCCCATGAATGTCTCGACAACCGCGCGGCCTGCTGCCGCCCAAGCAGCTCCTACCCAAATCACCCCCTTGGGACAAAGAATCCTTGTGCGCGTCAATGAGGCACGAGGCAGCACACTGTCGCTGTCCGCAGACCTCCAAAAAGCTGCAGCGGGACATGCCGCTGACATGGCAGCGCGTAACTTTTTCTCGCATATAAACCCTGAGGGACAATCGCCGCGCGAACGCATACTTGCGATTGATCCTAATTTCAAAAGCAAGATGTCTGAAAACATTGCCACAGCCACCTTTTTGCCGGGCACAACGATGCGCGATAAGGCGGACAAGTTTGCCCATGACTGGATGAATAGCCCCACTCACCGGCGCAACATTCGCAACCAGCGATACACGAAAACCGGATTAGGCGTTGCACAACGCGGGAACGAAACATACGTCGTGCAACTTTTCTCTGAGTAACACAAATCATCACACCACCCGACAACACGATTAAAGAAGGGTTGGGCTATGCTCAGCCCTTTTTTCACTGTATTTTCCACTGCTCGCCTTTATTTTTTCAATAAAATTCAACCGTGACTTTATCGGCACATCACCGCTGTCTGGTATTTCGCGCGCTTTGAACAATCCCCCGCATCGTCCCTTTTCATTTGGAACGTCCGTCCTTTAAGTGATTCAATTGACTCAGCTTTTTGGCATCATCATTAACGATGCGTTTACCATCCGTGCGGCTTAATGGAACTTTAAGATAGCGTGATACTGCTGATACGTGGTTGAGCTGTGAAGCAAACACACCGAGATTGAGTTGATCGCCTGCCAGAATGGCTCATCCCATGGTCTCGGGCGCTTTACAGTGAATCCTCTGACCGATAAAACATGGGATCAATAAAGGACAAGTGATTCGATGAGACCTGCCGTCCCTTGGAGCGTTAAAGGCATAGAGCCTGAAGCCCGCGAAGCTGCAAAACAAGCAGCTCGTCGCGCAGGCATGACGCTGGGCGCATGGCTGAACCAAGCAATTATTGTCAACAGCACTGATGACGTAGATGCCGGCCCCCAAGGTGGTGGCTCGCATCCGATGGGTCCTGGATATATCGGCCAAGCTGCGGGATATGATTACCCTACTGGCGGCCAAGCAAACAATCCGGTTGCGGGGTTAGATCTCAGCCCGATCACCGACACCATCAGCGACCTAATGCAACGAATGGATTCCACTGATCAACGAGTTGATGGTTTGTTGGATGCGTTGGAACGTCGGCTGCACCCCGACACACCGTCTGCATCACAAGCTGCAGCGATTGACCCGATCACGCAAAAGCTTCAAAGCCTTTCAGAGCGCATTGAAGAAGCAGAACGGATGCGCCAAATGTCTGCTGCACCACGAGCCGAAGATCGCTCCGCTATTTTGACGCTGGAAAAAACAGT
The DNA here is from genome assembly GCA_029209985.1 of Parvibaculaceae bacterium. GTDB lineage: Bacteria > Pseudomonadota > Alphaproteobacteria > Parvibaculales > Parvibaculaceae > NORP139. The sequence goes on along the minus strand of JARGNZ010000009.1, from coordinate 81,496 downwards.
TTCGGCTGTTGTAGATCATCTCGAAAATTCAAATAAAGAAACAGACCAACGTTTTGCTGAAATCCGCAAGGGCCTTTCTTCTTTGGGTCAACGGTTTGATGACACAGAAGCGCAAGCAGAAGCTGAGAAGGCCCGCAAACAAACCGCTGCCTTGACTGGGTCTGTGCAAACGCTGGTTGACCGGATTGCCACGGTAGAAAGTGCTGTCACGCAAGCTGCACACAATACCGAAGAAGTGCAGAGCAAAGCCATTGATGCTGCCCTCTCCGCGCTTGAAAGCAAATCAGACGAAACGCAGAAACAAGACACCATCGCCAAGCTGGAGCAGAACCTCGATGAGCTGCAAACACGCTTGGTTGAAAATGAACTTCGCCATGTGAGCGCATTTGAAAAGATGGAAACAAGCCTGCACGGCTTGCTAGACCGCATTGATCAACTCAAAGCCGAACCACAGGCGATGGCCACATCCATTTTGGAACGCGTTGAACCGCGCCTCAATGCGATTGACGTGCAACTTGTGGAAACAGAAAACAAAGCCGCAGACTCTTCGCAAATTGTCGCGCAGGCCATCGCGGATATGCAGGCAAATTTTGCAGAAAATGAGCAAGCTAAACTCGCCGAAATTTCTGACAATGTGAACGACATTGCCCAGCGGCTGGATGATAAAATCAGCACGACCATGGGTGAGGTTGCAACGCGTTTGAGCCGCATTGAAGCCGAACGCGCTGAAGGCTTGCGCCGAGAAAAGGCTGAGGCCGACGCCGAAGCGGAGCGTGCTGATCCTTTATCTCAACCGGGCAATATGCCACCGCCACCGGTGTCCATCACAACCGGTGCCCCAGAGATGCCCGCACCACCGCCCATGGGCAATGCGCGTCCCTCGTCTCCCCCCCACCCTTCGGGCTTAAATGATCCCTTTGCATCGGCTGCCCCGCCGCCACCTCCTGGCATGGTTTCGCCGGGCGCTGACATGCGCGGCCCTGCGGCCCCTCCTCCCCCGATGGCGGGAGAGGCACCATCTATGGGCGAATTGCCCCCAACAGGCGCGCCCTACCCACAAGGTACACCGGGCAATCCCGCGCCGGGGCCAACGAATAGCCTTGGGGCACAAGATTTTATTGCCGCCGCCCGACGCGCGGCTATGGCCTCGCAAAACGGTGAGGCACCCAGCCGCGTTGGCTTTGAAAACGATGGACACTTCACCCGGTATGAAGATGAGCCCAGCACGCTTATGCGCAAGGTCTTCATTTGGGTAGCCTGTGGTGTGCTCACCCTCATTTTAGCTGTCGGCTTGGTGAGCTTTTTGAACAAAAACACACCGCAACCAACGCCAGAGATAACAAACACACCTGAAACAAACCCGGCTTTGCCAGGTGAGAGTGCCACAACGCCAGAAACACCTTCTGATGCGCTTGTACCAAGCACAGCACCTGTCTCCCCGGTCCCTGAACAATCGGAGGCCACTCCGAAGGACGCTGGAACCCAGAATGCGGCGGATGTTCCAGCGCCCACACCTACGCCTGTTAAGGCACAACCTGTAAAAGCAAAACCTGCTTCACCCAAACGTCCGAAACCAACTGTAAATGTTGAAAAAGGACCGCGCGTTGGGTCAGCGCCTGTCAAACCGGTCACGCAAAGCAATTCAGCCCCCACCTTGCGCCAAGCAGCTTCACGCGGGGAAGCCGCAGCGCAATATCAGGTTGCGATGAATTATGCGGCGGGCACGGGCGTTCCCCAAGACTTTAAGCAGGCTTCTTTCTGGTTGGAAAAATCTGCCAAACAAGGTTTTGCAGCGGCCCAGTATCGTCTGGCCTCCCTTTATGAAAAAGGGGAAGGCGTGGCCAAGGATATGACGAAGGCCGCCTCTTGGTACGAACAGGCTGCAACGCAGGGCAATGTAAAAGCCATGCACAACCTTGCCGTTATTCATGCTGAAGGCCGGGGCGTGCCCCAAGACTTCAAAGAAGCCGCTGTCTGGTTTGAACAAGCCGCCGATCATGGATTAGGGGACAGCCAATATAATACTGCTGTGCTTTATGAGCGCGGCTTAGGCGTTGACCGCACCCCGGCCAAAGCCTTTCACTGGTTTGCAATTGCCGCTTTGTCTGGTGACAAGGGGGCTGCCCAAAAACGCGACGAGCTGGCCAACCAATTGGACGCGGCCGCTTTAGTGGATGCTAAGTTGGGCGTGAAGAACTGGACACCTAAACCGAAATCACCTTTGGCGAACGGCGACCTTGCTTCTGTTAGAAGCTGGGCACAATCGTCCAACACCAAAGGCGATCTGTCGCGGGCGCAATCAATGCTTGCTGAGCTGGGATATGTCACTGGCCCGGCGGATGGCATGATGGGACCCAAAACACGAGAAGCCATTCGCAATTTCCAACAAATGGCTGGACTGTCGGTGACAGGTAAAGTTGACGCCAATTTGCTCAGCACCTTGGAAGAGTACTTGCGCTAAGTGCGCCCCTCCCGACACTACTCCCAACACTACTCAACGTCGCGCTCCCCTAGCGTTTATTAACAGATCTATGCTATAGAAGGGCTACGGCCTTCTTGGGCTGTTCGGCAAGAGGGACCCGGCGCATTCATGCAGATTTACCTTCCAATAGCAGAGCTATCGATCAACATTTTCCTATTGCTGGGTCTTGGGGGCGCGGTTGGGTTTTTGTCTGGCATGTTCGGCGTTGGAGGGGGATTTCTACTGACGCCACTGTTGATCTTTAGCGGCATTCCCCCGGCTGTTGCCGTTGGCACCCAAGCCAACCAAACCGTTGCCTCTTCCATCTCTGGTGCCCTTGCCCATTGGCGGCAAGGCACTGTTGATCTTAAAATGGGCCTCGTGTTGCTTGTCGGCGGGGCTGTTGGGTCTTTTCTGGGGATATATGTTTTTGGGCTCCTTAAATCAGTTGGCCAAGTCGACCTCCTCATCTCGCTGAGCTACGTCCTGTTTTTGGGTGTCATCGGCGGGCTGATGCTGATTGAAAGTGTACGCGCGATTATCGCAGAGCGACGGGGCGGCGGCGCAACAGCTAGACGCTCAAACCATCACAATTGGGTGCATCGGCTTCCTTTCAAAATGCGGTTTCGCAAGTCGCGGCTTTATATTAGCGCGATCCCACCGTTGCTTCTAGGCACGCTGGTGGGGATGCTCGTAGCCATTATGGGAGTAGGCGGCGGCTTTATTATGGTGCCTGCGATGATTTACATGCTGCGGATGCCAACCAATGTGGTGATCGGCACCTCTCTTTTTCAGATTATATTTGTCACTGGTTTGGTGACTGTTTTGCACTCAGTACAAAACCAAGCTGTTGATGTGTTGCTGGCCTTGCTGTTGTTGACGGGTGGGGTGATTGGTGCCCAATTTGGCGCACGGGCGGGTGAAAAACTGCGCGGCGAACATCTTCGTTTGCTGCTCGGTTTGCTTGTTTTGCTTGTGGGGGCACGGCTTGGATATGATTTGATTGCGACACCTGACGACATGTTCTCGCTGTCAGGAGGTTTGGGATGAGTAAATTAATCACCAAATTTCTGCTCCCCTATGTTGCCCTCTTGGGGTTCATCGATCCGGTGCACGCAGAAGGCATTGTTACGGACCTTTCCAAGCACGAAGTGGCCATTCGCTCTAACTTTACAGGCGCGGACATATTGGTGTTTGGCGCTATAGAACGCGCGGGCGACAGTGCCAGCACCGGACCGGCAGATGTGGTGATTGAAGTAACCGGCCCTGAAACCACAGAAACGGTGCGTCGAAAAGACAAAGTCTCTGGCATATGGATGAACTATGAAGCCACGCGGTTTGAACGGGTGCCCGGCTTTTATGCTGTTTTAAGCTCACGTCCCTTAGAAAACATTGCACCGGCCAGCCTGCTGAAAGTAGAGCAGCTTGGGTTCAACAATATTTCCTTTGGCAAAGCTTGGTCGAGTGTTTTAGGCGGGGAAGAGAATTTACGGACCCCAGACGAAGTTGCGCCCTTTTCCACCGCCATTTTGCGCAGCCGCGCCAAAGACAAGCTCTATGTTGCAGACTCAAACGGCGTGGTCTTTATGGGCGACACTTTATTTCGAGCCAGTATTCCCCTGCCCGCCAGTGTGCCGGTTGGACTTTATACGGTGAAAGTTTATTTGCTCCGCGACGGGCACGTGGTTGACGCCATTTCCTCGCCCCTTTTGATTGCTAAAAGCGGGGTCGAACGAGTTATTTATCGGTTTGCCTATGGGCAACCCTTTCTGTACGGGATTGTTGCTGTGCTGCTTGCCATCTTTGCAGGTTGGACCGCAGCGTTGATATTCCGCGAGCATTAACCAAACCATTCACCAGATTGTGAGAGAGCGTGCCTTGCTGCACTTTTTCAGGCATGATCAAACAAGCTGAACCATTTCAGCTTAAAGGGTATGAACACCATGATTGAAGACGGCGGCTTTTTCATCGCAGCATTTGGCGGTGTAATCAGTTTCCTGTCACCTTGCGTTCTTCCACTTGTTCCCGCCTATCTTTGCTATATGGCGGGCACAACACTGGAAGAATTGACGCGTGAGGGACAAGACGAAGACACGGCAAAACGAATGAACCGGCGGGTCCTGATCGGCACGCTGGGCTTTGTGCTTGGGTTTAGCACTGTGTTTGTCATGCTTGGCGCGTCTGCTTCGGCTGTCAGCCCCTTCTTACTTGCGAACAAGACATGGCTTGGCCAAGTCGCTGGGGTGATTATTGTTCTCCTCGGCCTGCATTATATGGGTGTTTTTCGGTTTGCATTTTTGGATCGAGAAGCCCGGTTTATGCCGAGCCTGTTGGGGGGCGGTGACGGGGACCCTTCTTTGCTTCTGCAAATCGCCGGGCCTTACATCATTGGTTTGGCTTTCGCGTTTGGATGGACACCGTGTATCGGGCCCATTTTGGGGACGATCCTCACCATTGCCGCCTCGCAAGATAGTTTGGGCTATGGGGTCGCGCTGTTGGCGACCTATTCACTCGGATTGGGCATCCCCTTTTTAGCGGCGGCTTTGGCTGTCCGTGCATTCTTGAGTTTCTCCAGTGGCTTCCGCAAGCATCTCCACAAAGTGGAGTTGGCAGCCGGATTGTTGCTGGTGCTCACAGGCGTTTTAATGTTCCTTGGGTCTTTTGAAGAGATTGCTGGGTTTTTGGTGAGGGAAGTTCCGTGGTTGCAGGAGTTCGGGTAAAACCGAGAAAGAAGGCTCGGCCTGTCATCCCCCGTATTGGGATGATGCTGGGTTATGGGGGGGTCATTCCATTTGCCGCAACAGCCATGTTGGTGGCGACCACTTGGCCATCTGAAACCGGCCACGATGTGCTTCAAGCTCAAATCCTATACGCCGCCATTGTGCTGTCCTTTTTAGGGGGCGTGCGTTGGGGCGCGGTGATGGCGCAATTTGGCGACATGGCGACGCGGCCACCTCATGCGATGGGACCGGCCATGATCCGTGCGGTTATTCCCCCCGTGGCTGGTTGGCTCTGTGTCTTGGTGCCCCCTGCCGGGGCGCTGGCTGCTTTAAGCCTAATTTATTTGGGGCAATATTTGGGCGATATGGCGGCTGCGAAAAACGGCACGTTGACCCAATGGTACGGCGCTCTGCGCGGGCCCTTGACCCTCCTTGCAGTTGGGTCTTTGCTCGTAAGCTTGATCACCATTTTGGGATTTGACGTTTTTGAGTTCGTCGTTGCCTTCCTCGAAAAACCATAACTGCAAAGCCCCCCTATGAACGACCGGAGGCACGCGGGTTTGACTTACCCCCCAAACGGGGCCTCGCTGATATATCGTCAAACCTTCCGCCTGCGGAAAGATCTCCTAAATTAGGATGGTAAAAGGGCAGCTTCCTCACGAATGTCCCGCATTTTTCTCTATCCACCCAAAATTCTCCACTAAACACTAGCAGGCCACTGTATTTTTGGGCATATTCTGCTGAGGGGACAGTCAATTTTAAGGAAGCTTTAGATGCCTGAGAACTTAACCGAGACAATGCAGGAGAATGTGGACACGCTGATGCCGCTGATTATTGAGCATAGCTTGAGTCTTGTCGGCGCCGTCCTCATACTTATTGTCGGCCTGTGGCTCGCAGGCCGCGCCCAAGTCTGGACCATACGTGCACTGAAAAAGACACCCCAGCTCGATGATATGCTCCGTGGCTTCTTCGGTTCCATCGTCCGCTACTTGGTTCTAATCGTTGTTGTTCTCGCTGTGCTTTCGCAATTTGGCATTGAAACCACCAGCTTGATTGCCGTATTGGGCACGGCTGGTTTGGCCATCGGTTTGGCCTTGCAAGGCACGCTTTCCAACATTGCGGCTGGTGTGATGTTGTTAATTTTCCGGCCTTTCAAAATTGGTCACTTTGTTGAAATCGGCGGCATTTCAGGCACTGTTAAAGAATTGACACTGTTCACCACTGAACTTGCAACGCCGGACAATGTGCAAATTATTGTACCGAACTCTGGTGTATGGGGGCAGCCGCTTAAAAACTACAGCGCCCACGCAACGCGCCGTGTCGATTTCTCTTTCGGCATTTCTTATTCTGATGACATCAACAAAGCGTTTGAGGTCATCAAAACCGTGCTGGCACAGGACGCACGCATTCACACCGCCCCTGAAGCTGTGATTGTTGTAGGCAACCTAGGCGACAGTTCAGTCGATATTGTAGTGCGCGTTTGGACCGATTCAAGTAATTATTGGGGCGTGAAATTCGACATCACCAAACAGGTGAAAGAAGCATTGGATGCTTCCGGCATTTCCATTCCGTTCCCTACCCGTACGATCTATCAAGCGGCGGATTGAGGCTGTTCAGCTTCAATTCACCCAAAATCATGATAATCGGCCTTTCATTGGAAGGCCGATTTTCTTTGGTCTGATTTAGTGCCATACTGCTGGCTGGTTTGAGGCTCTTTAGTCCCATCGTTTGATGGTGCCAAAGGTGCGAAAAGGACAGAGACAAATGGATAAGCTGCTCGGTGGACCGCTACTCCCGACCCTAACCAAACTTGCTTTGGCATGTGTTGCCGTTGGCATTATTTTGGCCATCTTCGGTGTAGACCCCTATTCTATTTGGGAAAACTTTCTCGCCACCGCCCTGCAAATCTGGGACATGGGGTTTGACCTTGTTGATTGGGCACTCAAATATCTTCTGCTCGGTGCCATCATCGTGGTCCCGATCTGGGCTATTTCTCGCGTTTGGTCGATTGTGTTTGACCGGAGCAAACCCACCGATAACTCCGGCAACTCTTAACCACTGACTGCCTCCTACTGGGGCGCTGTGGGTCTTGCTGAGGGAGACGTGTTGATGGTTGATGATGTTGTCACGCATAAAGATGTTTCAATTGCACCGTACCGTGGGCAGGCTGTTGCGCGGCTGAACGGGAAAGAGATTATGTCTTCCCAAGAGGCCCTTGTTTTACGGGAAGGCGCGGCCCCGGCGCTGATCTATTTTCCCATGAAAGATGTGCCAGCCGGACTGCTACGCCCAACGGACCATACAAGCTTTTGCCCCAAAAAGGGCCATGCCTCGTATTGGGATGTGATAAGCGAAGGCGACACCTTGAAAAATGCCGTGTGGGGATATCCCGATCCAATTTCTGAAGTTGGTCTATTGGCACACTACATATCGTTTTACCCCAACCTTGTTGAGATAGAGGCCCCGGGCATTTAACGCACCCTTAAACCTTAGAACCAGACACTACCTACGGTCCCAAACGATTGAGCTTACCGTGAAGTTCTGTAACGCCTCTTTAGGGGGCACTTCACCGTCAGGGCCACTATAGCTGCCGTTGAATACGTAAGATATGGTCGGACTGTTTTTCAATGGGCAGTACACTTTGCCTGATTGCTCTTCCATACCCGGCAGGCATTCATCATAAACAAATGTTGTACCAAGCGCGGAAAAACTCTGGCCAACAGCGGCTCCATTACCCAGCCTAATCGCTGCACTCTCAATTTCCACCTGCCCTTCCACGGGATTATCTGGATTGACCGCAATCACAAACAACGGTTCGTGAGCCGATGTCCAAACGCGCAAAACCGGATAGGCCATCCCCTCAGACATTGCTTGGCCCGAAGTCACTTGGAATGTTGGGAAAAGGTTTGAAACTGTTTCCAGTGTCATCTTACTTTCTAGCCTGAGAGGGCCTAAATGAGGGGGCTTTTGAGTTATCAGTACGGGTAGCGCATCGTCCACACGCTCATCCTCTTGCGAACAAGCGGCCGTGAGTATGACGGCACTAGTCAGACAGATGAGGGCACTTGCGTGTGCAGCAACTCTTAATAATGTGTTCATTTTATTTCTGCCTCTGATACATAGGAACGCCTTTTGCGCCCCTAATCGATGAGCACAACGACCTTGCCAACGGCTTGCCGGTTTTGCAACACACGCATTGCCTCCACCGTATCTTTCAACTGAAACGTCTGACAGATGTAGGGGTCAATTTTACCTTCAGCGACCCACGCATCAACCGTGTCAATATTGCGCTTCCCGGCTTCAGGGTCTTTACGGCCATATTCCCCAGCCCGCACCCCAACGACAGAAAAGCCTTTGATGAGGGGCATGTTGGCATTGATGGAAGGAATGCGGCCACTTGTGAAACCAATGACCAATAGGCGGCCATTCCAATTAATGCAGCGAACAGATTCATCAAATATGTCCCCGCCTACCGGATCGTAAATGACATCAGCACCGTTGCCATCGGTCAGCTCTTTCACCTTCTCGCGAAAGCCTGCGTTGACGTTGATGACATGATCTGCGCCCCGCTCTTTAACAATCTTCAGTTTCTCGTCGGACGCTGATGTGGCAATGACTGTGGCCCCCACCAACTTACCCACTTCAACAGCCGCCAAGCCCACGCCGCCGGAGCTGCCATGCACAAGGAGGGTCTCTCCGGGTTGCAAATTGCCACGTATCACCAAAGCCACATAAGCTGTGAGGTATGCAGCGGGATAGGCAGCGGCTTTAGCAAAGCTCAATCCTTCCGGCATGATCCGGCAGGCGGAGGCGCTGGCGATGACTTCTTCAGCGAGCCCTCCGGTGCGCAAGCCGGCCACCACACGGTCACCAATGTTGAGGTCGGTGACATCTGGCCCCACTTCCGCAATCACCCCAGAGCCTTCCATGCCCGGTGAAAAAGGCAAGTCCGGCTTGAGCTGGTACTTGCCCTGCACCATCAGAATGTCTGGGAAGTTGATCGAGCAGGCTTTAAGCCGAATGCGCACCTGCCCCGGCCCTGGTGAGGGCGGTGCAGGGATTTCTTCCAATTTCAACGCGGCAATATCGTCCGACAACTCACGCACCAGCATGGCTTGCATGACATTTTCCCCTCTAAAATTGAATGGCCGTACGGTTAGCGCAGCATACGCCCCAATTTCAAAGCCAGCTCTTCACAGGCCGCTTTCGCTGGCGGCAACACGCCAGACATGGCCGTGAACGCGTGCGTCAGGGTGTCGTAACAAATATATGTTGTCTTCACATCAGCGTCTGAAAGCCGTTTGGCGTAGGCCTCTCCCTGATCGCGCAGGGGGTCAAAGCCAGCGGTTGCGACAATCGCAGGTGCCAAGCCCGTCAGGTCTTCTTCTTTCATTGGCGTCGCGCGCACGTCTTCAAGGTCGGCCTCCCCGGACAACGCTTGTTCGGCAAACCATTCCATGATTTCTGAGGTGAGCGGATAGACCTCGCCACAGCTTGTCATGGAACCTGATTGGTCGGCGAAATCAACCGCTGGATAGATCAGCAATTGTGCTTTGGGTTGCTTGCCGCCTTTGCGCTTAATCTCTTGGCACACGACGGCTGACAACATGCCCCCGGCAGAATCGCCGCCTACCGCTAACGGTTGGAAAGACGTGATGCCGAACTCACGACGGTTTTCTGAGATATACTCATAGGCGTGTACTGCATCATCGACAAAAGCCGGGAATTTGTTTTCAGGGGCTAAGCGGTAATCCACCGAGACGATGACCGCGTGGGCATCTTCTGCCAAAATGGAGCAAAATGTATTGCAGGTTTCCAAGTTTCCAATGACGAAGCCGCCCATATGGAAATAGACCATGCCTGCTAAAGGCTGGCCTTTGTGCATAGGGTTTTCGGCTGGCACATAGACGCGAACATGAAGCTCATTCCCGTCCGGGCCGGGGATGGCGCGGTTGATGATGGTGACTGACTTACGCGGCTTGGCATCCAACACGGCCAGACCGTCATCCGTTGCCTTGCGTGCCTCTTGCGGTGTCAGAGTTGTGATCGAGGGTGCTTTCATGCCCTGCGCCATCAAAAACTGCATACGCGGGTCCATCGTATTTCCATCAATGGAAATCGGCATGCCCCCAGACATTTTGACGAGGAGGGAACTAGGCAGCTTGAGCAGCCCTTTGACCAATACTTGTTGGAAGCTCATTGACTTCACGTCTCCCTTGAGAACGCATGATGCGTGGAGTTGAAATTGCCTCTGCAGGCGCTATTTTTATTTTTTGTTTTGGGCGGCTTCGGACAACGCAGGTAGCCCACCGAACAATAAATTGACTGAAAAGTTGGTGGCGCCTTCTACATCGAACTCTTCGCGCATCAACATGCGGTCCCCCAGCTCACTGGCGATACCGATGGCGGCAGCGGAAAGGAACTCAGCGTCTAATTCAGCAAGTTTGCCCGCCTGAATATACTCTTCGATGTACTTTCTAATCTCATCAAACCCTGCCAACACTTCTGGCGTGGACATGCGCACGCGCACCGCCCCGGAATTGCGTTGCAGCATCCGATAGTTGGCGATGTCATCATGAAGGTCGAGAAAGTAGGTGTGATAGGCATTGTAGATGAATTCTTGGAGTGTTTTCGACTTCAAACGTTGTTCACGAATGCGCGGGCGCAACCGTAACGCGCCTCGGTCCATGAGGGCTTCAAATACTTCTTCTTTGCTTTTGAAGTAATTATAAAAGGTGCCCGATGCGAGACCGGTTTTCCGAATAATGTCGCGCACTGTTGCCGCGCCGTATCCGAGTTCGCCAAACACTTCTTGAGCCGCATTGAGGATCGCTTCACGATTATTCGCCTTCGTGCGCTCTCGCTTGCCAATGCGCGGCGCTAAGCCTGCTTGCGGAGCGAGATCGTCCTCAGCGGCCCGGCTTGCACTGCCGTCCGCTGGGTCTTTTTCAAGCGTATCCATCATATTTTTCTGAACCATGTAACGTTATCAGTCGCTCAAAGCCATTGGCGGAATCATCCGCGCGGCTTGGTAGAATAGCATTATTTCGCAAAATACTGCCCTTTATTCTATCTATAAGTCGCAGACGGTCAAAAGGAAGCTTATGGCTTTGGTCTATTTTCTTAGTTTTTTCAAGACCTTAGAGATAATAACCCCCAAAACGCTACGGAAATGACCTTAATTTTTGGAAAGAATCCCTCCAAATTGTGTCTGTTTGCACGCACTCAGACTGAGAATTTGATCTATAGGGGCGACAGCGCCCCCTTTCCTCCGGTACAACAAGCCAACTTTTATTCGAGCGCCCTCCCCTCCCTTTGGTTTTCGGCCAAATGGCGCTCTCAACGCATACAGAAAGGTTGGACGCATGGATGCGGAACAACTGAAAGAAGCTGAAGAAGTGATCAAATCAATGCTGATTGATCATGTCCCTCACGCCAAAGCCATTCAAATGGAAGTTCAAAAAATTGAACCAGCAAAAGCATGGCTTACAATTCCGTACCAAGACAAATTAGTCGGCAACCCGGACACAGGCGTCATTCACGGGGGTGTTATTACCTCCCTTCTCGACAATGCAAGCGGCATTGCCACACAAATGGCGTTGCCTGAACGCCAGTCTATTGCCACGCTTGACTTGCGCATCGACTACATGAAGCCAGCCACCCCTGGCGAAGGCCTTGTGGGCCATGCACATTGCTACAAAATCACGAAGAACATCGGCTTTGTGCGCGCAACCGCCTATCACACCACCCCGGAAGATCCGATTGCAACCTCGGTTGGCACTTTCATGCTCGCCGCGAACCGAGCAGTGCCCATGGGGAACACAGCAGAGGCGATTGCCAAAACAGAAGCGCTTATGAAAAAAGCTAACAAAAGAAGTGGGGAATAAGCCATGGATCTTTTAGAAAAAGCAGTTTTGAACGGCGAAAAAGCAAACCTTGAAGAGTTGATTGCCGCCATTCCCTATGCGCAATTCATTGGCATGAAAGTGGAAAAGAAAGGCAGCGAACTAACGACACTTCTTCCTTTCTCCCACGACATTATTGGCAACCCCATGCTGCCTGCCTTGCACGGGGGCGTTATCGGCGCTTTTTTGGAAACCACCGCGATGATGCAACTCATTGATATTTCTGACGGCATTTATCTGCCCAAGACGATTGATTTGACGATTGATTACTTGCGCTCTGGCAAACCCAAAGACACCTTTGCCCGTGCACGTGTGACCAAGCATGGACGCCGGGTTGCAAATGTGCATGTGGAAGCATGGCAAGACGACAAAGAAAAACCCATTGCCGCTGCGCATGGCCACTTTTTGTTGAAACCCAGCCAAGACGACAACGCCTAAACACCAGTTGAGGGGGAGCAGATGAATTCGTCACCGGGTGTGTCCGCTCCCTTTTTACCTGCCCTCACCCATGCCCGTGTGCTCGCGGTTGCCGGGCCTATTGTGTTGTCCAATCTCTCCACGCCTCTTTTGGGGTTGGTGGATACGGGCATTATGGGCCAGCTTGGAGATGCAAAATATATTTCTGGGGTGGCGCTCGGCTCTTTGATTTTCACTTTTCTGTTTTGGGCCTTTGGGTTTTTACGCATGGGCACCACTGGACTGGTGGCCCAAGCGTTTGGGGCTGGAGACGGGGACGAATTACGCGCCGCGTTGGGCCGTGCCCTTTTGATTGCGGGCATCCTTGGCACCCTGTGCTGGCTTCTTCAAAGTCCGCTGAAACTTTTCAGCTTTCAACTCATACAGGGAGAAGCGGATGCCAAATTACTGGCCCAGAACTATTTTGATATTCGCATTTGGTCTGCCCCTTTCACCCTTGCCAACTACGCCTTAATCGGCTGGCTGCTTGGGCAACAACGCAGTGGCCTAGCGCTTTTGTTGCAGGTCTATTTGAACGGTATGAATGTTGGGCTGGATGCGCTCTTCGTTTTGCACTGGGGCTGGGGGGTGGAAGGTGTTGCACTGGGTACGGTGTTGGCAGAAACCAGCGCTGCCTTTGTGGGCCTTGGGATTGCGCTTTTTGTGCTCCGGGACATTGAGGGGCGCTGGCAAGGGCATCTGATTATTGCCCGCGATAAAGTTTGGCAAACTCTATCCGTCAACCGGGACATTATGATCCGCACCTTGTTGCTGATGTCGGCCTTTGCCTTTTTTACGCTGGAAGGGGCGCGTCAAGGCAACGAGTTGCTTGCGGCCAATGCCATCCTAATGCAGCTTGTCGCCACCTCCGCTTATTTTTTGGATGGCTTTGCGTTTGCCGCCGAGGCGTTTATTGGAGAGGCTTTTGGCAGCCGCGACCGGCGGCGTTTTGACCTGGCGGTGCGGCTCTCTACGTTTTGGGCGTTGGCCACATCCGTCGTCGTGTCAGCTCTTTTTTGGTTTCAAGGAGCCAACTTCATTGGGATGATGACCATCAATGAAGATGTGCACACCCTTGCCATGCATTACTTAGGTTGGGCCGCCATGCTGCCGGTGCTGTCGGTATGGTGCTATCAGTTGGACGGCATTTTTATTGGTGCGGTGCGCACGGTGGAAATGCGCAATACAGCGGCTGTCTCGCTTGTGCTGTTTTTTGTGAGCTTCTGGTTCTTAACGCCTTACGGCAACCACGGCCTTTGGGCAGCCCTTGCTCTGTTTAATGTGGGCCGGGCGCTGGCGCTGGGCCTTTATTACCCACGCCTGCGCCGCAGTGTTCCCGCACTCGTTTAGAGAATATCTAAAATGCTTTCTGGGGGCCGCCCAATGGCTGCTTTATCCCCGTTCACAACAATCGGGCGTTCGATGAGCACCGGATTGCCGCACATGGCTTGCACCAATGCGTCGTCGCCTAAGCTTGGATCATTAAGTTCCAACTCTTTGTACGGGGCTTCACCTTTGCGGATGATGTCACGCGCGCCTTTGTCCATCATGATGAGAATCTCAGAAAGCTCATCAGGGCTGGGCGGGGTCTCCAGATAAAGCACCACTGTTGGTTCAACGCCCTTATCCTCAAGCAATTTGAGAGTCTGACGAGACTTGGAACACCGTGGATTGTGATAAATTGTAACGCTCATACTAAACTCCTATGACTTTTAATCGTCGATTTCGGTAAACCCACTTAAAGCATTTTATACGGGCACATCCGCCCCAACCGCTTGGGACACAGAGCTAAAACCATCGCGTGCTAATAGCTTTTCCAAATCGCGCCGTATTTGCATAATCAATGCCGGGCCTTGATAAATCATGGCCGTGTAGAGCTGCACAAGGCTCGCCCCTGCACGGATTTTTTCGTAGGCATCTGCCCCTGAACTAATACCACCAACACCAATCAGCGGCACCTTGCCCTTAGTCAACTGGCGCATGTCACTGAGCACTTGGGTAGACATGGCAAACAACGGACGGCCCGAAAGTCCGCCGACCTCTTCAGCCGTCGCGCCCTCGACCAACCCTTGACGCGCGATGGTGGTGTTGGAAATGATCAGCGCATCAATGCCGCTTTCTAAGGCCACCTCGGCAATATCTTGGCGATCATCCTCTGTTAAATCCGGGGCGATTTTTAGGAACACGGGCACTGTGCTGATGCGGGCCTCTAGCACCCGGCCCACAAGGTCTTGCAATGCTTGGCGGCCTTGCAAGGAACGCAAGCCCGGCGTGTTAGGCGACGATACATTGATGGTAAAGTATGAGGCCATGCCTTCAAAGGCATCGATGCCCAGCACGTAATCTTCCGCTTTATCCTGCGTATTTTTATTCGCCCCTAAATTAACGCCGACAATGCCCGGACGCCCTTGGCGGTCCTTCATGTTGCGCTTCATGGCCAAATGCCCTTGGTTGTTAAACCCAAGTCGATTGATGACCGCCTCTGCATCTGGCAAACGAAAAATACGCGGGGTGGGATTACCCTTTTGTGGCTTCGGGGTGGTGGACCCTACTTCAGCGTAGCCACATCCTAAGCGCAGCATCGCATCGGGCACTTCCCCATTTTTGTCAAAGCCTGCCGCAATGCCGATCGGGTTTGGAAAATCCAAGCCACACACGGTGGTCGCCAACGACGGGGCTGGGGCACAGGCTTTGGGGAACAGTCCGGTTTTCAAGCCAGCCAGCGTCAGACCATGTGCCTGTTCTGGGTCAAGCGACATCAAAACAGGCCGTGCCAATTTGAACAAAGGTCCCATCATTTGCCTGTCTCCTTGCGTGTGTCTGCGAGCGCCTTTTGAAAAGATGACGGAAACACATGCACGCCATCGGCATTAAGCGGAAGGGCTGCTTTCTCGGCCACCGCCTCCATATTCAAATCTCCATAGAGATGTGGAAAAAGGGCGCCGCCGCGTGACGGTTCCCACGTCAACTCTTGGGTCAAGGCATCTGGGTTTATTGTAATCAACAATAAATCTATCTGGCCAGCAAAGTGCTTTGCCGCTGTTTCAGCTGCTTGTGACGCCGTTGAAAAATGGATATAGCCATCGGTGAGGTCAATCGCTACGCCCTTGAAGACCCCTGCGGCCTCGGCAGCGTTCCATTCGGATGCACTGATAATTTTGTAAATTTTATTCGTCATCAGAAACCCATCCATATTGGCCCATGAGAGGCGGCGTTAGTGTTGGCGGCACTATATCCGTTGCCCCTCAAACAGCAAGGGAGGACACCTGCGGCATCCTCCCTGCTCTATACTCTTGATCTTTGCTCTGGCCTTAGGACGCCGAAAGATCGTCCCCTGCAACCGCGCGGCGCAGGAGAGACACGCTTTCATTTACGCCGTATAGAGCGACAAATGAGCCAAACCGAGGGCCTTGGCTTTCGCCTAAGAGCACTTCATACAGGGCTTTGAACCAATCGCGTAGATTCTCAAATTCATGATCTTTGCCGACCGCATAAACGATATTTTGGATCTCTTCGGCTGGCATCTGCGGATCAATTTTCGACAATCTCTCTGCCAAATCAGCAAAGGCCGCGTTCTCTTGTTCGCTTGCGGCTCGGAACGTTTTGTTCGGTTTTACAAAATCGTTGAAATAATTGATCGCATACCCAACCATCTTATCGAGCGACGGATGCGTTTCCGGTGTTGCTTCGGGTGCATAGCGCTGAATGAAACTCCACAAAGCAACGGGATCATCTGTATGCGCTGCGCTTACCAAGTTGAGTAAGAGAGCAAATGTAATGGACAGCTCAGCCTTTGGCGGGGTGCCTTCATGCAGGTGCCAAACTGGATTGCTCAAACGTTTCTTGGCGTCTTGTCCTTCAAAACCAGACAGGTGGGCAAGATATTCATCCACATTTTTTGGAATCACATCGAAATGCAACCGCTTTGCCTTACGCGGTGATTGATACATGAAAAGTTGCAAGCTCTCAGGACTTGCATACCGCAGCCAATCTTCGATGGAGAGACCATTGCCTTTGGTTTTCGATATTTTCTCGCCTTTTTCATCAAGGAAAAGTTCGTAATTGAACCCATCAGGCGGGGTTTCGCCCAATGCTCGGCAAATTTTGTTTGAAAGTTTCACTGAATCAATCAGGTCTTTACCTGACATTTCATAATCCACTTTGAGCGCTGCCCAGCGCATAGCCCAGTCGGCTTTCCACTGCAATTTGCACGCGCCGCCGGTGACAGAGATTTCTGTCTTGGCATCTCCATTTGTCGGGTCTTCAAATACGACCGTGCCCGCTTCTGCATTGCGTTCGAGCAATGGCACATACAGCACTTGTCCGCTATGGGGTGAGATCGGCAAAATTGGGCTATAGGTGCCGCGCCGCTCTTGACGCAAAGACGGCAACATAATGTCGAGCACTTTGTCAAAGCGTTCTAGAACCCGGATAAGCATATCGTCAAAGCGGCCAGAATTATAATAGTCGCTGGCGCTCGCGAACTCGTAGTCAAAGCCGAATGAATCTAGAAAAGCCCGCAACCGCGCATTGTTGTGCGCGCCAAAGCTGTCATGGGTGCCGAAGGGGTCTGGCACGACCGATAACGGCATGTTGAGGTGCTTTTCTAAAAGCTCAGGATTGGGCACATTGCCGGGCACTTTGCGCAAGCCGTCTTTATCATCGGAAAAACACAATAATTTAGTGGGGATATCCGGCGCCAATATTGAAAAGGCATGGCGCACCATTGAGGTCCGCGCTACCTCGCCAAATGTTCCAATATGGGGTAAGCCGCTGGGGCCATACCCTGTTTCAAACAGAATTTCCTTAGCCCCGTCACCTTTTTTCTCCAACCGTTTCAATAGCTTACGAGCTTCCTCGAAAGGCCAAGCCTTGCTGTCGGCTGCTTGCTCTTTAAGGGCTGCCGTTGAAACGTCAAAGGCCGCTTGCGCGGCAGAAGGTGACTGATCTGACATGTATATAAGTCCGTTGGTTGCTTTAAAGCTTTGTAAAGTCCGGGGACCCTATTCTTTGGGACGCATACAGTCAATCACAGTCCTTTCGGGCGCTATTTCGCGTTCATTTGTGCGGACGATCAGGGTCGATTGGTGACGGGGTGCCCCTTAGCTGACCTTGCTTATTTGGATCAAGGCCGACATTCAAAGATCGGCGTACAGTTTTTGAAACTGAAACACGGAGAATGCCTGTGCGAAGCGATGTGCAGACTGATCAAAACCGTCATGAGGTCACTACGGAAATTTCTGATACCTCCCTTTTCGGTGGTGGTCTGAGGCTTCCCAAACGTGTCGTTGCGCGTCAAATTGGTTTAATGTTTCAAATGGGTCGGAACGGCTCAATTCTAATGTTTGCCATTCTTATTGCGTGCTGGGTGCCCTTTTTGCCCTACGTGGAAGCATGGACAATTCTGCCCCTTTTGCTGAACCAAGCCTTTGCCCAATTGTATTTCAACCGGTTGCGGAGCCTCTATGAAAATAGCGAGACAGCCCACGACAATCCGATAAGTTGGGCTGACCGATATGCGCGCGGATGTATGATGAGTGGCCTCACTTGGGGTTTGGCGGGCTTGATGTGGCTACCGGATGCGCCCTTTGTTTTGCAAGCTCTGTTTGCTGCGGTGCTCTATTCGACCGGTATCAGCTCTGTGTTGTCCCGGCATAACTACCCCCCTGCGATGTGGTCCTATACAGGCATGGCGTGGATCCCCACATCTATCGGCTTGATGCTGTCGACCAATGAGTATGCACAATTTATTTGCGCACTCGGTTTCATTTGTGTTGCCTTTTTAGGGGGCTGGACACGCACCTTGCAAAAAAACAGTGCGGAGAACATTCGCCTGCAACTTGAAAATTCCGACTTAGCAGCGGCAATGGTTGAGGCCAACAAGTTGACCAAGCAAAAGCATGAAGAAGCCAAGGCCTCGTGGCAGGAAGCCCAAGAAGCAGATAATCGCCGCCAAGATTTTCTCAATATGGTGGTGCGCCAATTTGACCGCCCACTTTCCAATTTGGCAACGGCCTCAGACGCCCTCAGCAAAACCTCGTTGACTGATGAACAGACCGCCCTTTGCGGGGCTATGCGCGATGATGGGCGCTTGCTGAAACGTCTTATTTCTGACATTGCCGACCTTTCTAGCCTGTCGCAAAGCTCTTTGAAATTGCGTCCTCAAAGCTTTGACCCAGCAGAGTTGACCAAGGACGTTGTGCAACTCCTGCGCTTAGAGATGTTTTCGGCGCGCCTTTCTATTGAAGTTGATATTTCTACGCGCCTGCCATCTGAAATGTATGCAGACCCAGACCGGGTGAAGCAGGTCATTATTAATCTCATCGTTCACGCGACCCGTCACCTGACATCGGGCGGTGTTATTCTTCATTTGGCACCGGTTGCCATGCACCCGCACGGCGAGGCGGTACGATTTTCGGTTAGCGCCACAGAAACACAGATGAACCCCGATGGCATGGCGCAAGTTTTAGACCAGGAAGAACCCCTTTCAGACCGCGTAGGCGATGCCCCAGAAAACTTGGACTTAGCACTTTGCAGCCAGTTGGTTCATGCGATGGACGGGAAAATTGGTGTGGACGGTGTTTACGGCGGTAACGTGATTGCTTGGTTTGTGCTTGCGTGCGACCCCGCTGTTGGCAAGCTCATGCCGGAGCCACTGCCCGACACCGCATCTGAACGCCGTATTCTCAATCTCGATACGCTGTATGCTTTGGAAGAAGAAGTGGGGCTTACGTCTATGACACAGCACCTTTCTGAGACCCTTGGGCGTGTTGCCTTGGCGTGCCGCCACTTAGAAACGGCAAATTCACAAGCTGACTTACGCAGTCTGCTGGATGTGTCGCAAAGTATTAAAGAAGCAGCCCGCTCTATTGGTCTAGTGGACCTGTCCAATATTGCGGGAGCGCTGTCTATCGCGGCTAGTAGCGAAGACAAAGTCCGGGCCAGCCAGCTCACGCAGGAAATTCAAACTGGATTTGCCAACGGCTTCATGGAACTTTCGCGGGCCTATCCAAGTCTCAATTAGATCGCTCTCCCTTTGATGGGTATAGTGTCGCCATGACCGACACTTCTTTGCCCGATTCGTCTTCGGCCTCGCCAGTCTCTCCGGCTTTTGACGGCCCGCTTATGCCAGAGCTTCCCGCTTTGGTGCCTGCCCCTATGGGAGGTGTCAGCGTTGATTTATCTGGTGAAATTATTGAACATACACGCCCGCAGGCCATGGCTGCCTTGCGAGATGCGCCGCACCTTATTTGCCATCGGCTTTTCACCAGTCGGCGGGTGATGCCTTCCATGCAGCCGGGACGCGGGCAAAATCAGCGCCCACCGCTGCACCCCTCAACCTTGGACATTTTGGAGCTGTTTGCTTTTGTCTATCCCGCGCGCCCCTGTTTACCCACACCGCTTGGGGTGATGCGGGCACTGGCGCTGACCTCTGCCACGGACGAGCCAAGCCCTGAAGACTTAGCCCTAGGGCTGTTGCACGCGATGCAGCTTCTTTTAAGTGCTGCTGCCGACCAGCCCAAAGCCGCCAAAGACCATGCGCGATCGCTGGCGCATTTGATGACCCAATCTGGTTGGGGCTGGGGCCAATTTGTGCTGGCCGCACTGGGGCCGCGCGAAGAAGGCGGCAGAAACCATGGGTCTGGGTATAGCGTTTGGGCGGACCTTGAAGAATGGGAAGAGCAGCCTCCCCCTCCCCGCCCTGCCCAGATATCCATTGCCCCGGACAAAGCCCGCCAACGGCTGGCCTTGCTTGTGGGGCCAGATGCCGAACAACGCCGAGCGCAGTCTGACTTTGCTGCAAAAGCAACGCTTGCGTTTGATCCCCCTGATTTGCCGGGAGCGCCCAACGTGCTGCTGGCTGAAGCGGGCACGGGCACGGGCAAAACACTTGGGTATATTGCGCCTGCGAGTTTATGGGCCGAGCAAAACGAAGGCACCGTATGGATTTCTACTTACACAAAGAACTTGCAACGCCAACTTGATCAGGAGCTGGACCGGCTTTATCCCAACCCTGTTGAAAAACGCGAGAAGGCGGTTATTCGCAAGGGGCGTGAAAATTATCTGTGCTTGCTCAACTATGAAGAAGGGGCCAACCGCGCGGCTTTAGGCGTGGATGCGGTTGCTACAGGATTGGTGGCGCGCTGGATGGAAGCCAGCCGTGACGGCGATATGGTTGGCGGAGATTTTCCCGCATGGCTGCCCTCTGCATTGGACGCTTCCGGCATGGTGCCTGCCCTCACAGACCGACGCGGAGAGTGTATGTTTTCGGCATGTCCCCACTACAAAAAGTGTTTTGTTGAAAAGGCTATTCGCAAATCCCACCACGCTGAAATTGTTGTCGCCAACCACGCGCTCGTGTTGCGCCGTGCAGCGCTGGCCAGCTTAACCTATGGCTCTGAAAACAAACTCGACGGGCACGAAACGCTTGATGGCCCCGGCCATGCAGCGGGCGCGGAAGACGAGATTCCCACCGCTGATGATGCTATGAGCCGGATTGTCTTTGACGAAGGACACCAGCTTTTTGATGCGGCGGACAGCGCCTTCTCAGCCCACATCACCGGGCTTGAAACAGCTGAACTGCGCCGCTGGATTAGAGGGACTGAGACCCGAAGTCGGGCACGGGGGCGAGGGCTTTTGGACCGCGCAGGCGACCTCCTTGACGGCCATTCCAGCGGTGAAGATGCCTTGCAAATGGCCTTAAAAGCTGCCGGAGGGTTGCCCGCTCCGGGCTGGCAGAACCGATTGGCGGATGGGCAGCCGAAGGGCGCTGCTGAAAAGTTTCTGGCCAGTTGCCGCCAATTGGTGCTGGCACGCAGCAATGGGCGGGCGTCTGGTTATTCACTTGAAACAGGTGTTTCTGATTTACCGGAAGCGGTGCTCACCCAAGCAGGTACGTTGGACCAAACCCTCTCGACCTTATCGCGCGCCTTCAAAGGGGTGATTGAAGGGCTGCGTGATGTGCTCGACGATGGGGCCGACCGGTTGGAACCTTCTACGCGGGTGCGCATTGATGCGCTTATCCGGGGGCTGGAACGACGCAACCAAACGCTCTTGTTGGCATGGCGGCGGATGTTGGGTGACCTTGTGCGCACGGCGATGGCAGATAAGGAGGGCACACCTGACCGGGAAGCTGGCCTTTTTGTCAGTTGGTTTTCGCTGGACCGAGACGGCGTTCGCGATGTGGATACCGGCCTGCATCGCCATTGGATTGATCCGACGCGACCGCTGGTAGAAACGGTTTACGGCCAAGCACACGGGGTGCTGATTACATCGGCCACCTTACGCGATGAAATTTTGCACCCCCCGTCTCCCCCAAGTGACGGGGACGCTGCAACGGCCTCTGGCACGAACGTGATGGACGCGCCATCTGTTATTAGCCGGGATTGGGAAAATGCTGATACGCGCACAGGTGCCCGCCACCTTCCCCATGCGGCTCAACGTGCTGCTTTTAGCTCCCCCTTTGACTATGCAAAACAGGCCCGTATTTTGGTGGTGAAGGATGTGAACCGAAACTCGCCAGATCAAGTTGCAGCGGCTTACCGAGAACTATTTCTGGCGTCGCATGGGGGGGCCTTGGGACTGTTCACCGCCATCCGCCGACTACGCGACGTGCAAAACAAATTGCTCGGCCCTTTGAGTGAGCACGGCCTGCCCCTTTATGCACAGCATGTTGATGCCATTGATCCGGGCACGCTCATCGATATTTTTAAGGCAGAAACAGACTCTTGCCTTTTGGGAACGGATGCCATTCGCGATGGGGTGGATGTGCCGGGGCGCTCCCTCCGGCTGATTGTTTTTGACCGCACGCCATGGGCGCGGCCCGATATTTTGCACAAAGCCCGACGGGAAACCTTTGGCAAATCGCGCTATGATGACATGATTACCCGGCTCAAGTTAAAACAAGCTTTTGGCCGCCTGATCCGCAGCCATACCGACCGGGGGATTTTTGTGATGCTGGATGCGCAATTACCCACTCGGCTGACAACGGCTTTCCCCGCAGAAATTGACATTGAGCGGGTCGGCCTTGCCCAAGCTGTTGAGACCGTCAGGCTCTTTAATCAAGACTAAAATGAAGTGCTGTCTGACTGACGTGCGGGGCACGTGGGGCAATGCTAGTCGCCAAATCACAGACTTGTTAGTACATCTGCATAGCTATTTGGGGTAGTTCTCCCCTAAATAGTCTCAAAAGCTTGTTTCCCAGCGCTGAACTTCATAGATTTGAGGTCAATTCAGAGCTGAGACTTCAGCCGACCATTCATATGCTGTGCCCGACGTCTAACCGTGTCGCGTGCCACCTTCAACTAAAGTAGGAAACTATTCCATGACGCAAACCATTAGCCCCCACACCGCCCTGATTTATATCATGGTGACAATGTCTGCAGTGGACCGCTCCATGAGTGACCAAGAATTGCAAGACATCGGCAATATGGTGACATTCCTGCCCGTATTTGATGGGTTTTCGCCAGAAAAGCTCGTGCAGGTGGCTGAAGAATGTGGCGCCATTTTGCAGGAAGACGGTGGACTGGAAGCTGTGTTCGGTTTGGCCAAAGAATCTCTACCCGTGCATTTGCGTGAAACAGCTTATGCTGTTGCGGTTGAAGTCGCAGCATCTGACCGGGCGATCCAACCTGAAGAGCTTCGCCTCTTGCAAATTCTTGCGGATACTTTGGGCCTCGAGAAACTCACGACAGCAGCCATTGAACGTGGTGCCCGTGCCCGCCACGCCGTGATTTAACGAAAGCCAGCGCCCTTTCAGTGACAACTTGGGTGCCAAAGGACGCATCATGGGATCATTTACCAACAGCCTCTTAGAGCAAGAAGGCCTGATACGCCTTAGTGTATTTGGAGGCATGTTGGTGCTCATGATGGGTTTGGAAGCTCTGTTGCCGCGCCGCGCCCGTGTTCAAAGCCGGATCAGCCGGTGGCGCACCAATTTTGGCCTCAGCCTCTTAAACGCTCTCCTCCTGCGGTTTGCTTTTCCCATATTGGCTGTTGGTGCGGCTCTTTGGGCTCAAACGCAAGGTTGGGGGGTACTGCCTTATCTCGGGTTGCCCGTTTGGCTAGAGTTGATCGTCACATTGCTGATTTTGGATTTAGCGATTTATTGGCAGCATCGCATCTTCCATGTCACGCCCCTTTTCTGGCGGTTTCATAAGGTACACCATTGCGATCAAGACATTGATGCCCTGACAGCGGTGCGTTTTCACCCGATAGAAATTATCATCAGCATGCTGATAAAAATCGTCTTTGTGATTGCCTTAGGGGCGACACCAGCAGCTGTCATTTTGTTTGAAATTATTCTCAATGCCACTGCCCTGTTCAACCACGCCAACCTCAAGCTTCCTCTCAGCCTCGACAAGGTGCTGCGTCTTGTGCTTGTGACACCGGATATGCACAGGATCCATCACTCTGTTATACAAACCGAGACAGATCGGAATTTTGGCTTTAACATACCCCTATGGGACCGGCTTTTTGGGTCATATTGCGCTCAGCCACAGGCAGGCCATGCGGATATGCAGATTGGCCTTTCGGCTTACCGGGGGCCAGAAACAAGTCAATTAGGGTGGAGCCTCGTGCTGCCATTTCGTGCGCGGCTGGACCGCACGCCAAGTAATAAAAGAAGAGAACACTCATGAAGCGCCTTTGCCTTTTACGACATGCTAAATCTGAATGGGGAAATGCTGCGATAGAGGACCACGATCGTGGTTTGAATGAGCGGGGCGAAGACACGGCTGCCTTTATGGCTGACTTCATGTGCGAGAATGGCTTTACCCCTGACACAATTTTGTGCTCCACGGCAAAACGCGCACGCCTCACCCTTGGCCCGATTCAAGAAAAGCTCGGCGACAAAGCTCAGGTTTTGATTGAGGATGCGCTTTACCTTCCCATGCCCGATGAAATTCTTGAACGCATTCACGACATTCCTGATAGTGCAGAAACCGTCCTTATTATTTCTCACAACCCCGGCTTGGAAATGCTGAGTATTGAACTCATGCAATGTGAAAAGCCAACGCAAGCGCGGGTGCAATTTGAGCATTTCCCAACGGCCAGTTATGTGGTGTATGAGTTTGATTGCGATTGCTGGGCCGACATTGGCAAAGGCAAAGGCCGCCTAATGCACTTCAGCAAACCACGGGACTTGATGGAGTCCTAAGCACTAAGAGCCGATTTGAGTCTGTGTAGATGGCTCCTCTGAGCGGGTGCCTGCACCAGTTAGAAGATATTCTCGTTAAAATATTTTGTGCTGATCTCTTCGTATGTGCCATTGGCGATGAGCGTACTCAAACCATTTTCTAATTGTGTTTTAAGCTCTTTGCTCGATGGGGCATCCGTGTTGGGCAAGGCAAATCCGACCCCTTGTGAGAAGAAACTCGCATCCATCACCGGGCCCCCCACCAACTCACAACAGCGCGTATCAGACATATGCTGGAGAATGGCCACCCGGTCGCCAAAGAAGAAGTTAGCCTCTCCCAATACAAACCGGTCCCACGCCTCTTCAAATGTGGGGACGGTGCGCCGCAACGCTTTTGGGAAATTCTGCATCACATAAGCTTCGTGGCGCGAACCGGACTGCACCAATATTTCTTTACCTGCAAGCTCTGGCACCCGGCGGTGGGTGGCATCTCCTTGCCGCACCACAAGCTGAGCGGGCAGGCGGTAATAAGGCTTTGTATAAAGCACCCCTTCGGCGGCCTGCTCTGGAATACGCAGCGAAGCCATTGCCACATCCCACTTTCCATCGGTTAAGCCCGGCAATAGGGCATCCCACTCTTGGGGGTATAACTCACACTTGCGTTTGAGCTGCGTACAGAGCGCGCGCACCAAATCAACCTCAAAACCGGCCAATTGCCCTTCATCATTGATAAAATTAAATGGCGGGAAATTTCCCTCTGTTGCAATACGCAAGGGAGGCTGTGCCGTTCGCACTGTCACGGCATCGGTTTCTGCCACCGCTTCTGTTTTCACTTCTGCTTCTGTATCGCCGGCTCCCTCATTCACAGCGACGGTAACGCTTTCAGGCTCTGTTTCAGCGATAGCGGGCACGGCCACATCTGCCGGCACGATGAGTGCGCGACGGGGATTGCGTTCTGGCGTTGGGGCGTTCGGGTCAGCCTCTAAATTCTCGAAAGGATCCGGTGCCACCTCTGGCACGCCCCCCTCTGCCAGTTCAGCGGTTGTGGGAGGAGCGGTTTCGTCTGGCACAAAGGGCACCAGAGCTAAATTTATTTCAGGGTCAGCTTGTGGCGTCTCCCTCTCTTTTGGCAGGTCTTTTATATCTGTTGAATGCGGCTCCCACCACATCGCAACCTGTGCAACGCCCTTTTCCCAAAGGCCGTGCAGGGGCGACTCTTCAAGGATGACCGCAAGGGCCAACAGCAAAAGCGCCAAAAAGGCGATGTTTATTTTCAACAGAATATTCATCGAGGGAGAATGCCGTATTGAGTATGGCATTTCTAGCCCTCACACCATATCTGCCAAAAAAACCTCTTTTGGTTGCACACACATCAGCAATTCATCTGCTCGTTAGTGGTTCAGCATGAAATTAACATAGTTAATAAATGAAATAATTATTTCAGGATGCGCAGATGAATGATTTTTTCGTGCCGAGCCCTCTTGTTCCGCTGAATCGTTTTTCACAAACTGCCACGCCCTACGGCCTGTCTGAACGCCCGACAGTCAAAAACTATTCGCTTGATAAACCCTTATTAGGAGACTTGCTACTGTCGCGCGGGCACGTCACCCAACACGCACTTGCTGGTGCTCTCAAGAACCAAAAGAAATGGAACGTCCCCCTAGGTGCTGCACTCATCGCAGAAGGAGAGCTGAAAGAAGAAGACCTTTGCACCACCCTCTCTCTGCAAGCTGGTATTCCTTTTGTGCATCTTGCGGCTACCCCCTGTGACAGGTCGCTGCTCAAAAGAGAGGATGTTGATTTTTATCTAGCGCATCAGTGCGTGCCGTGGCGCACTCTTCAAGGCCAAGAAATATGGGTCGCTGCAGATGTCCCTGCCGCGCGCAAAGCCCTCAGTGACACGCCGCACGCAGCCCTTATGATTTACCAAAGCACGCCCAAGCTGATCGGCCAAACCGTGCGCACGCGATTTGAAGAACACTTTACTGCGCGGGCATGCTTTCAATTTGATCGCAACACGCCTGCGCTGTCGGCCCGGCAGCTTTTTCCAGCTTCAATGATCTTCAAAATGGCACTTTTCATTTTGAGCCTTAGCGTTCTGATGTTTCTTTTTCCCAGCAAGTTGGAAGCACTGGTGCTGTGTCTCATTGGTTTAATTTATAGCGGCCTTGCTGGTTTGCGTGTTTTTTCCATTGTCGCTGGACTGCACCGAACACAAAAACCAACACCCCATACTGGGCGTCCGGCGTTAAGCGATGCAGACCTTCCCAGCTTTACGGTGATGCTGCCTTTGTTGCGGGAAGGGGATGTGCTGCCGGATTTAGTTTCTGCCCTAAAGCGATTAGATTATCCCCCCGCGAAATTGGACATCAAGCTTCTGATTGAAAGTACGGATACAGATACGCGGACAGTGGCCAGTCACTTAACACTCCCCTCACATTTTGAGGTGGTCTTGGTGCCCAAGTCTCTGCCCCTCACAAAGCCCAAAGCATGTAATTACGCCCTGCCTTTCGCACGAGGGGACTATCTTGTCATATATGATGCCGAAGATATTCCTGATACAGATCAACTACGAGAGGCCGCTCATGCGTTCCATCAGGCAGACGACCATATTGCGTGTTTTCAAGCACCCTTAAATTTCTACAACTGGCGGGAGAACTGGCTCACCCGCCAATTTACTTTGGAATATACGTCTCTTTTTGACCTGCTCTTGCCCGCACTCCACCGGCTGCGGCTGCCTTTGCCCTTAGGGGGCACTTCCACCCACTTTCGCACCAAGGTTCTGCGTGAGGTAGGCGCATGGGACCCTTTCAACGTGACGGAAGATGCAGACCTAGGCTACCGGTTGGGGGCTGCTGGATACCAAACCGGGGTTTTGCAGGGCACCACCAACGAGGAAGCCAATTGCGAAGGCGGCAATTGGTTACGTCAACGATCGCGCTGGCTGAAAGGCTGGATGCAAACCTATATCGTCCATATGCGTAACCCGCGCCGCTTATGGCGACACCTTGGCCCCGCTGGTTTCTGTTCCTTTCAGCTTGTGATTGGTGGCTTTGTTCTCTGCGCACTCCTGCACCCCTGGGTCTATGTGCTGCTTATTGGGCAACTGCTTCTCAGCAACACCCCCGGCGCCCTACCCGACCTGAGCATTCATCTGCTTGTTTTTGTAGCTGGCTACGCATCCACCATTTTGGCGGCCATGGCGGGGGCCGCACATCGGGGATATTTCAGGCTATTTTTCTCGGCTATGGGAATGCCTGCGTACTGGCTGTTTATTTCTTGCGGGGCCTACATGGGGTTGTTGCAACTTTTCACAAAACCTCACTACTGGGAAAAAACCCAACATGCCCTTAGCCGCATGTCTCCGGCCCGCCGCCTTCATTTGCGCGCGCGTACACTGCGCTCCACCGCTCCGCCCTTCACAGGCTCTTTAGACAAAGAAGCGGGAGGTGACGTTTCGTTATAATTTTTATCTTTCTTGGTAACGCAATCTCAATTCCCACACACTATCTAAAATATATAACTTACCCTATAGAGGGTGACGCGACCTTAGACCCTCTTCGACATGTCCGTTTGATTATATGGCAACAGCAGATTGGACCGGCCTCATGAAACCTTATGATCTCTCGCACCTTTCCTTTTTGATTGCAGACGAGAATATCTTTACGCTTTCCGTGATGCGAAAAATTCTGAACGCCTTTCATGCTCAACGGATTTTTGAAGCGCAATCTGCCCATGAAGCCTACGCGTATTTTCGATTGGCCCCGATTGACATCATCATCACTGACTGCCTTCAAGAGCCTGCAGATGAGATTGATTTCATACGTCAAATTCGAAACGATGAGAAAAGCCCCAACCAAAACATTCCCATCCTTATGCTCACTGCCCACAGTGATACTCTGCGCCTTTCAGCCGCGCGAGAGGCAGGCGCAACCGAGATCCTGACCAAGCCGCTGACAGCACAAAAGCTTTACACCGCCCTGCAGGTCATGATTGAGCAAAGCTCTCAGCCGCTTCAAGCGCCCCCCCCTGCTGATGGCGACTGGCACACATCCCCCCTTCCCCACATGGGGCCAGAACGCAGACGAGCCAAAGCAAAATTTGAGCAGCCGGATTCTCCCGCACGCATTTTGAATCGAAATGATGCGTCCCTCAAACGACAATTGGATCAATCGTTCAGCGGAAAAGGCTTATCGTAAAGCGGATGAGCTGATGGGGACGTCTTTATGTCCGAAAAAATACCTTCAAATTGCACAGCGGTCTCTTCCGCTCCATGGTCGGCATAACCCTTTTCCATCAACGCTTCAAAGTCTGCCGCTTGCGCATGATCACGCACGCTCGGCGTTTGCCGCCCCGCACTGTATTGATCATACCATTGATAAAACAAACGAATGGCCGACATCGTTTTTCCCGATGCCAGCGCCTTGCGCATATGCTGACGCAAACGCCATTGGCCAAGCCCCTCCGGCAAACCGCGTTTGAACACCAAAGCACATACTGCAAGCCCGCCGACCACAATGATGCCTGCGATGAGCCATGCCCCCCATGCCCACGCGATTGTTCTGGCATGAACGGGAGATACCGCTTGAATTAAAGGTGCTGTCTCTGCAATGCCTTCGGTTTGAAGGATCTGACTGGGGGCAACGGCCTGTTCCCACTGTTTTGTTTCAAGATTCCACCAATTCAATCTCACATCTGGAAGCTGATAGCGGCCCGGTTTTTGAACGATATAGGTCGTTCTTTCACGGCGCATCCCTCTGATCTCTCCACGATTAGAGGTGGTTTTTATGTCCGCCGCATCAGGGTAGACGGCCAGCCCCGGAATGGACGGGGTGCCGATTTCTTTCAACATCATCCCCGGTACGCCGTCCGCTTCCACGTTAAGGGTGCGGGTGATGGCCGAGCCTTGTTGGAGTGCGTCGGTTGGGCCTGATATATGACTGCTCAGGTTCATGCTTTTTGCCGCAATCCAGGGCATTTTTTCCGCAGCACTCGGGGGCAGCACAGAGGAAAAGGTTTGGGGCTGAGTTTTCACCACGCCGCTTTTTTCTCCCCCGTCGCGGTCCACCACTCCAACCTCTAGTGAAAGAGCGGGCAGCAGATATTTTTTGTCTTTCAGCGGATAAAGCGTCAAGGTCCATGTCTGCACTGCCCACAGCGTGCCTGCCTCCAAGCGCGTTGCATTAACTGCAAAAGCAGGTGGGGGCAGCGTGATGGCATCTGCAACATGAAACCCCCGGATCTGCGTGCCGCGATTGAAACGGCCTTGGGTTGCCACCTCAACATGAATGACGACTGGTTGGGTGACATAAAGAGGTGTTTGGGTTTTGGTGATATGAGTGGTGACGCGCAATCGCCCCTCACGCAGCAGGTCCCCCACACCCTCATTCGCGTAGGCGGGAAACAACATCAACACCGACAAGACCAGCCCGCCCATGTAGGCCCATATATGTGCACTCTGTCTCGGCTTATCTGTAGGGGTCATGGCTTCCCCTCTTCGCGCGCAAGCTGGCGATGAAATTTAAGACTGAGAAACTGGCTGGGGTCTGGCTGCACCTGTTGCATCCAAATTTCGTTTTTCTCAGGGTCCGACAGAATTTGATCGGCCGTCAATATATCTCTATCCCGTGTTGCATAGACTTCCCGCTCTGCTCCCTCTGCCCTCTGTGGCCCCTCTCCCAGTTGTTTGGACGTATCGCTTTTTCCTGCTTCGCTTTGCTGGTTCGCACTCATGGCATTTATTTCGTCTATAAGAGCCTGCACAATGGTTCTGTTATGCTTTGCCAGTGCGTGGCCCTCCTCCAAGGCCAGCACTTCAGTGTAGGTGGCCACCGCATTGAGATATTGTTGATTTTGGGCATAAGCATTGCCTAAATTAAACCGCGCCTCCACCGTATCAAGACGTGAAAACACCTCGATTGCATTGTCGAATTGTTCCGCCAGATAATAGGCGCTGCCTTTCCACATCGGATCTTCAAACAGGCGTGCAGCTTGGGCATAGTCCCCTTGCTGATATGCCCAATAACCTTGCTGATCGCGGCTCAACCATAAATCCCAAAAGGCAGATGACGCCCCCTCACTTGCATGAGCCGACTGTGGGAAGAGCATCGGCCCCATGAGAAAGAGCACCACGACCCATTGCAAGGCCCAGCCACGCCGGAACCATAGGAGCGTCAAGAGTGCGATTGGAAAGAGAAGAAAATATCCCATATCAATCCATGGGCGTTCGTCCCCTCCCGCACTCTCAAAATGACTTTGCACTTGCGCCACGATAGAGGCGACATCCTCATTCTCAATAGAAACCTCGACGTAAGTGCCCGCACATACCGCTGCTAAACTTTTCAACGATGCACGCTCTAGGGGCAAAGAGAGTTTGCTATCACCCGGCTCTAAGGTTGCATTGGCTGCAGGTGAAGTCTGTGCGGTTGCCCCAATACCGTACACAATCCACTGATGTTGGTCTGTCGGGGGGAAGGTACAGAATGCCTCAACAGATTCGGCACTTGGTTTTGCCACCCCATCTGTTAACAGCACAATGGTTCCCGGCAAGGAGGTGGGCGCCAACAGGGCTTCTAATTTTGGTAGGGTTTTTTCGACAAATTTTCCCCGGCGCGGCATGGCTTGTGTTGAGATAGCGTCCACCATGTTGAGCAAGACATCGGGATCATTGGTCAACGGGCTTGCGATATGGGCGCTGCCCGCATAGACGACCACAGCCGCCAGAATGCTTTCACGGGCCGCCACTATATCCCTTAGTTTTTGCTTCGCCCGCTCCAACCGCGTTGGCGCAATGTCGGCTTGGTCCATGCTGCCCGATAAATCTACAACAAAGATGAGCGGCGATTGATCTTGAATGAAGGGCGACGTTGACTGCTGCCATGTTGGACCGGCCATTGCGAGGCTGGACAGCAGCGCAACAACAATGAGCATGGTTGTGGGCCGCATCCACTTCGCCAACCCACCGCCTGAGACAAGGTGTGGCAATAAATGAGGTGCGACAAATCCGGTCCAAAGATGCAGCGGAGATGCGCTCCGCATCACATAAAGGGCAGCCACCAATGCAGGGACGCAGGCGAGCAGCCACCATGGGCGTAGAAAGTGAAAATTTTCAATGAAGGTGCTGTCAAACATGTGCCCGCTCCTTCTTCACATGCCGCCGATGCCACAGAGACCACATCAACATGAGGCTAAAGAAAAAGGCATTGAGGAGGATGCTTGCCCCGAAAAAATAGGCAAAGAGCTCGCGACGCGGGGCAAAGCTAATGGTTTCATACTCAGCAGGTTCCAGCGCCTCGATCTGACGATAGACATCTGCTAGCTCTGCTTGGTTCATCGCAAGATAGGCCTGCCCATCTGTGAGGTATGCGATTTGCGCAAGTACCTCTAAGTCGAGCGCTTCTTGATCCACACTCTCTACGCTGCCGATGGCGATGGCATAGATACGGATGCCGTGTGCGCGGGCGATGCGGGCTGCTTCCAAGGGGGGAACCTTGCTATCGGTATCATTGCCATCCGTCACCACAATTAAAACCTTATGGGCACTGGCGGATCCCTTAAAAAGTTTGATCGCCAAACCTATCGCATCGCCAAACCGTGTCTTTGGCCCGGCCATCGCCACCTCTGTTTCAGAAAGCAGCGCCGTCCACGTTTTTAAGTCTGCTGTGAACGGAGCTTGAAGATAAGGCGCGGAGCCGAACACAATCAGCCCTAAGCGGTCGCCCGCACGCGTTTGGGCAAACGTCTCCAGAACGCGTTTTGCCCCTTCTAACCGGGAAATCGGCGTATCCTCTCCCGCTTCATTTTGGCGGCGCACTGGCAGGAAGTCTTTGGTTTCCATCGAGCCAGAAAGATCAACGGCGATCATCAAATCACGGGCTGTCTTTTCCTGAACGACCGGCGTGCCCACCCAAATGGGTTGTGCAAGAGCGGCCACCAATAATCCCCATCCCGCCCCTAAGATGACTTTCTGCGGCCATTTACGCGCTGGCATGGCCACACCGTCTTGTGGGGCTTGGGCTGAAATGCCCACCAAGCGATCAAAGAAAGGCACGCGCACGGACGCCCTGCGTTCCTTATAGGGCGGCAGCAACCAATAAGCCCCGAACGGTAAAAGGAGCGCCAGAAACATCCATGGGTGCGCGAACTCAAACACAGCGACGCCCCCCTTGTCGTTTATTCTCGCCGACACGCGGTTGGGGCGTGTGCTCATTCACCCAAGCCTTTGCCGCGCGTAAAACACTTTCGGCCTCTTGTGTGGATATTTCCGAGGCAGATGCTGGCTTGTATGAGACCGCATAAAGCACTTGAAATGTTTTTTCCGACCACAGGGGCTTATCTGTGGCTGCATTGAGAAACTCTCGCCATGTGTCCCCAGATGCGGCGACGACAGCAAGGCGCGGATAGGCGTGCAGTGCTGTCGCACGTAAAATTTCGGGCACGGATTGCAGGTGATCATGCCAATTTTGTCCGGGGTGCCTCTCCGGTTTTTCTAAAGCCGCCAGAGCCGTGATCGCACGCCGCCGATAGGCATTGGCCCACCACCTTTTGCGCGCGCGATACAGCATGGCTGCACAGAGCAGCAGTACAGCACCAAACACAAACCACCAGCCCGGCCCACTTGGCAAAGTGCTGATGGGGTCAGGACTGGCGATTTCTTCCAATCCCTTGAGGGCATAATTGCCGAAAATCTTTGGAAACTCTAAGGCCATACATCCCTCATCGCTTCGATTGGCGCGGACCGAATGCCTGGCGCAACTGAGGGGCAACGTCTTGGGCTGTGCTGATGGGCACGCAGGAAATACCGTGTTTACTCAAGCTTTGATAAATGCTTTGCGCCCACGTTTCAAAGGAGTGCGTGAAGTCCTGGCGCAATTTGGACTTTGACGCATCCAATTCAATTTGCAGTTTCCCATCGCTGACAGGCATTTGACCTTGAGATGGCAACTGTTTTTCCAAAGGGTCCACAACATGGCACACCACAAGATCATTATGCTGGGCAAGTCGCGTCACCCTTTTATAGGACTGGGCATCCCAGCCTGATAGATCTGTTATCAAGACAATAAGCTGGTCGTGCGTGGCGAGACGCCCTGCCACTTGCAATACATTGGCTAAGGGCCGTGGTGACGGCGCACGAGAGGAGAGAGATAAAGCCGCGTTGCTTTTTTCAATCCCCCTTAGGAAAGCAACCAAGGTACTTTGAAGGTGGTGGGGTTTATACTCTTGCAAAGCCTCATCCCCAAACACGATACCGCCCACTCTGTCTCCCGCGCCCACCATGCGCCAGGCGATGAGTGCTGCGCATTCGGCCGCTGTTACAGATTTCATTTGGCGCTGACTGCCAAAAAACATCGGCGTGCGTTGGTCCACTAACAAAAGGGCGGCGCGTTCTTTCTCCTCTGTGTAAGAGCGGACAAAGGGCTTGCGCATACGATTGGTTACTTTCCAATCGATGGTGCGAATATCGTCCCCCATTTGATACTGGCGCAGCTCTTCAAAATTAAGCCCGCGCCCGCGCAAACGCGCCGCATAGCGCCCATGCATTGGGTTTTGCATAAGCTGGCGCGGATGAAAGGAAAAGCCTCGGGCTTCAAACCGTAATGCAAGGAGGGCCTTCACGTTCGTATAAACACCTTGGAGGGTGGTCTTACTTTGGGCCATATGACGTTACCTCCCTTCCTGCGCTTCAGTTCACATACACTCGCGATCACGCACTCAAATGCAGTTCCTAGGCGACTGCAACATGAGCCAATAGCTCCGAAATGGCGTCATCTGGTGTCACCCCATCTGCGAGGGCTTCATAGGTCAAAACCAGACGATGCCGCAAGACAGCCGTCGCGACTGCCCGCACATCATCAGGGTCAACAAAATCACGGCCTCCAAGCCAAGCATGGGCTCTGGCGCAAATGTCTAATGCAATGGTTGCGCGGGGACTGGAGCCTACCTCTATCCAGTTTTGTAGTTTTGCGTTTTGACGGGCTTTGTCCCTCGTTGCCATGATGAGAGCGGCGATATAGTGATCAACATTGGGCGATACGTGGACCGTATGCACGTCTGCACGGGCATCGAAGACAGCTTGTTCGGTCACGATTGTATCTGGCACAAAGGATGCGCCGGCTTCTTCCTCGCGCATCAGTGCAATGATTTTGAGTTCACCCTCAAAGTCTGGATAACCTAATGACACTTTCAGCAGAAAGCGGTCCATTTGCGCTTCGGGCAACGGATAGGTGCCCTCTTGCTCAATGGGGTTTTGTGTGGCGAGCACCATGAAAAGCTCAGGCAGTGGATATGTTTTGCCCGCGACCGTGACCTGCCGCTCGCCCATGGCTTCTAAGAGAGCGGACTGCACCTTAGCGGGCGCACGGTTGATCTCATCTGCCAGAACAAGATTGTTGAAAAGAGGGCCGGGCTGAAACGTCAATTGACTCCCCTGCCCCTCATCTCGGTAAATCTCTGTGCCCGTCACATCGGACGGCAAGAGGTCTGGCGTAAACTGTATGCGCCCTAAATCCGCTGATAAGGCGCTTGCGAGCACTTTGATTGCACGGGTTTTGGCGGTTCCCGGCAAGCCTTCCAACAAAACATTTCCGTTCGCCAGCAAGGCGATCAACAGGAAATGGACCAATTCTTCTTGGCCAATGATGGCGGCATTGAGGTTTTTCTCAATGGAATGAAAGGCGTCTCTGGCGTCCATGGGAGCTACTTTCAGGGGAGCTGCTTTGATTGATTTTGAATGTGGATCACATATCGTGACATAAGAAATGCCCCCGTCCAACTGTGTTGAACGGGGGCACCCGGCTAACCCGCCTTATTGTTTTTTCTGAGCTGCAGCATTGGCTTCCAGCATGGTCATAAACTTCTCAAAATCCTGATCAATGGTGAAAGAAGCTGGACGCTGACTTGGTGGATAGGCCACAAAGGTGCTGAGGAATTGACGTAAGGCCCCTGCCCCTTGGAAAATACGGGGACCACGATCTGCCCACCATTCATTATAGGCATTGGAATCCGTATCAGCCCGCTCGAAGGGGTCCCGGCGCAGATTGAAGAGTTTTGGGATACGCAAGAAGACGAACGGCTCCCGCCATACATCAAAGCGACGGGCCCGCTGCTCTGCAAACACTGTTTTCCAATCACCCACACGGACACCGACAGGCTTGCCGTCATCGCTAAAATAGAAGAACTCGTTACGAGGTCCCGCTTTCGCTTCGCCTTTTAGGTAAGGTACAAAGTTATACCCGTCCAACATGGCTTTATAGGTTGTGTCACCAATTTTTTTACCTTGAAGCAAATCTTTTTTGATGTTGGCGTCACCGGCAACAGCCATGAAGGTTGGTGTCCAATCAAGGTGAGAAATGATTGTGTTGGAAATGGTTCCCGGTTTCACATTACCCGGCCACCGCACCATCATTGGAACGCGAAAGCCGCCTTCCCAATTGGTGTTTTTCTCACTGCGGAACGGTGTGATCGCAGCATCTGGCCACGTATTAAAGTGAGGGCCATTATCTGTTGTATACAGAACGATGGTATTTTCGGTGATGCCCAGCTCGTCCAATTTGTCGAGAAGTTGGCCTACATGGTCATCATGTTCCAACATCGCGTCATTGTAGAAACCTTGGCCTGACCGACCCATAGATTCTGGCTTGGTGTGCGTCCGAAAGTGCATACGGGTTGAATTATACCAAACAAGAAACGGCTTATCATTGTCTACAGACTTATCCATAAACTTGAGGGCGGCACTCACTGTTTCTTCGTCAACGGTTTCCATCCGCTTGCGTGTCAACGCGCCTGTGTCTTCAACACGCCCATCTGCATAGGCATGGATGACACCACGAGGTCCCATTTTCTCGCGAAACCCTGGGGTCTGCGGGTAGTCCTCATGCTCTGGCTCTTCTTCTGCATTCAAGTGATACAGATTGCCAAAGAATTCATCAAAACCATGGTTGGTTGGTAGGAACTCATCCTTATCGCCAAGGTGGTTTTTACCAAATTGGCCGGTTGCATAGCCCAGCGGTTTAATCATCTCCGCCAAGGTTGGGTCGCTGGCTTGAATGCCTTTTTCAGCGCCCGGCAAGCCGACTTTCGTGAGACCAGTACGTAAAGGATGCTGTCCCGTGATGAACGCGGAGCGCGCGGCTGTACAGCTTTGCTCTCCGTATGAGTCTGTGAACATCATGCCTTCAGCTGCGATACGGTCGATGTTTGGCGTTTTGTACCCCATCAAACCACGGCTATAGGCGCTAATATTTGTAATGCCAATGTCATCCCCCATAATCACGAGAATGTTCGGCTTCTTTGCCGCGTGAGCTGTGCCCATCAACGCCAAGCCCATTGCGCAGGTCGCAACGAGCAAGCTGGTTGCTTTACTCAAAATCTTGATCATTTGCCCCTCCTACTATTCATATTATTGATAAAGCTAATTTATTTGAGTTATTTCAACAAGTTAGCTGTGTAACTTAGTGAGATATTAGCGTTATATTGGTGAAAATAAAACCGATCTCACCCATGCACGTGATACCTGTGGGTGATTTGGAGGGGTAAGCGCTTGTTCTCACTGGCAAAAAAAAATTCGGTTTTCTCTGCATTTGCGTCCTCAAATGAGGCCTTGGCGCAACCAGCCGGTGAAAATTTAGGTACTGCATTGGTTTTGCTTGTATGCAGCTTTCTTTTTCTCCAGCCGATTTGGGCTCAGCCAGCCGCCGCCAAAAGTGACTTTGTATCCACCGCCACCTGCCAAGAGTGCCATCAAGAAGAGGTCGACGCATGGACCGGCTCTCACCATGATTGGGCGTTAAAGCTTCCCACAACGGACACGGTTAAAGGTGACTTCTCCGACATCACCTTCACCCACTTTGGTGAGGTCACGCGGTTCTTTAGAGACGGTGATGCCTTTATGGTGACCACCACGGGACCGAAAGGCACGCCGCAAACCTTCCCGGTTAAATATGTGGTCGGGATAGAACCGCTGCAACAATATGTGCTGGAGACCGCACCGGGGCGTTTGCAAACTCTGAGCATCGCTTGGGACCGGGCGGGGGAAGAGTGGTATCATCTTTACCCAGATCAAATCATTACCCCAGACGATGGATTGCATTGGACTGGTGTCTATCAGAACTGGAACAGCCGATGTGCCGACTGCCATTCAACCGGGTTTGAAAAAAACTACGACACAGCCACTGACAGCTATCAAAGCACGTGGTCAGAAATGAATGTCGCATGTGAAAGTTGCCACGGGGCGGGGTCAGGCCATGTGGCATGGGCCAAAAGCTATGAAACGGAGATTCAAAACCCAACACCTGATCCTTATGCGGGCACGCCAGCGTCTTTAACACCGGCCTCTCCTCATGCCGTATCGGGCATGTGTGCGGCGTGTCACTCACGACGCGAACCTTTGAGTGCCTCATCGCGGGATCCCCATTCTGATTTTCACAATGACTTCAATTTAGCCACCTTGCGTGATGGCTTATATTTTTCCGACGGGCAGATTTTGGATGAGGTTTATGTCTACGGCTCCTTTGTCCAAAGTAAAATGCATGCAAAAGGTGTGACCTGCACCAATTGCCATGAACCCCATAGCTTGACGCTTGTGGCCGAAGGAAATGCATTATGTGCGACCTGCCATAATCCGAACGGCAACCCTGACTTCACAAGCCTTCCGCGCAAAACATATGATGATGCCTCCCATCACTTCCACGAGCCGGGCACGGCGGGGGCGCAATGTGTGTCCTGCCACATGCCAGAGCGCACCTTTATGGGGGTGGACCCACGCCGCGACCATAGCTTCCGCGTTCCTCGTCCTGATTTGAGCGATACCACTGGGGCGCCCAATGCCTGTATCGGATGCCACGACGACAAGAGCAATGCGTGGGCTGCTGCAGAAATTGCCAACCGGTTTCCAAACGGGCAATGGGGTAAGTCTCATTTCTCAGAGGCTTTTGCTGGCGCACGGGTCGGAGACGGGCGGGTCATTCCTGCGCTGATTGAGATGTCACGTGATGCTACCCTCGCCCCCATCATTCGTGCCAGTGCATTGGACTTGCTGGTGCAGCTTGACGCCCCACGCGCGGCAGTGCTCGCACGGGCTTCCCTTTCCGACGTGTCTCCTTTGGTGCGCAAAGCCGCTATTCTTTCTCAAGCAGCGGCAAGTGATGCCGAAAAAGCCACTCTGCTCGAACCACTTTTAGGCGATCCGAGCCAATCGGTTCGGTTGGCGGCAGGACGGTTGTTGGCGGGAGCGCCCTCCATGCACATTCAAGCAGGATCGCGCGACCGATTGCGCGCTGTCTGGAAAGCCCTGCTGGATTCATACCTTGCCACCGCTGACTACCCGGAAGGTCATATGAAATTGGCGGGCTTTGGATATGCGGTCAATAATGTGCGCGGGGTGGAACGCGCCTTTAAGCAAGCCATCTCCTTTGATCCTAAACTCGGCTCTGCATGGATGAGCCTCGGGCGGCTTTATTTGCTCACGGGACAAGCTGAGCGTGCGATTGATATTTGGATGCAGGGGCTAGACGCCGCAGGCGATGACGCGGGCATCTACCTGCAACTTGCCCGCCTAAGACGCGATCGGGGAGAATTGTCTGCTGCGCTGATGGCGATGGAGAAAGCATTGGTCCTCTTGCCCGACGATGCGATGGTGCGCACTGAAGCAGCCCAACTTTATGCACAAGCTGGCCAGCCGGCCCAAGCGGCAACCCTTATTGCGGATGCTCTTCAACGTGCCCCCCACAATCCCCAAGTGCAGGCGGCAGCCATTCAATATGCCTTCAGCATTCAAGACATTGATGCGGCCCGTCGCCAGTTTGAGATTTTCTCAACCGAATTTCCAGAACACAGCCTGCGCGCACAAATGCTCACCAATTGGCCCATCCTGAAGCCGTAAAGCCGCCGAAAAGCGCGCTCTGAAACGAAACTGATTGTGGGAAAATGGAGCGGATGAAGAGAATCGAACTCTCGTCGTAAGCTTGGGAAGCTTCTGCTCTACCATTGAGCTACATCCGCAGGATCAATGCACGGTGGCACGGACATCCGTTACTAGCGCCCCGGCCTCTTTTACGCAAGACTCAAAATGCATTTCCACGTCCCTGTTTCTCGTTCTTGGCTCTCGTCTTAGATTGGTCGAGTTCTGGCGGGTGGATCCGGCATAAAAGTTGCAATTTTTGGCTCATGAGACGAAATGGCAGTGTTTTTCTGCCTTTTGTCCTGAATTGGAACAGTAAATTTAGGGAAGGTTTCACAATGATCCATTGGGGACTTAAAAAGGGACGTACAACGGCGCAAAAAGCGAAAGCAATGGGTGTGACCCCACTGCGCGCTAAATTGGCCGGCGGCGCAATGGCCGTGATGATTGCGGCTGGCGGATATGCTCTCAGCGCACAACCTGCTTATGCCTGTAGCGGTGGCGGTTCTTATTACGAATACACCGGTAGCTGGAACTGGGGTTTCTGGAGATAGTCAGTTACTAGGGATAGCCTTTTCCTTTCAAAAACCATTAGACTGGCCCTGAAACAAAACAGGGAGAGCTACAATGGATTTTGAAGGTGGATGTTATTGCGGGGCCGTTCGGTATAAAGCGAGCGGAGACGCGCTGTTCAAAGGCCAATGCCATTGCCGTGAGTGCCAATATATCACCGGTGGCGCTGCCAATTTGACAATGGCTATCCCAACAGCTGGTTTCACCTATACCAAAGGTACGCCAAAACAATTCACGCGGACAGACATTGAAAATGCTGTAACGCGTGAATTTTGTGGCGAGTGCGGCACGTCCCTAGGCACCCGCTCTCCTGCATTGCCGGGCGCTATTTTGCTCAAAGTTGGGTCATTTGATGATCCCGCAATTTTTGGAGGGCCGCAGGCTGCGATTTACACCTGTGACAAGCAGCCTTTCCATATCATTGCAGATGGGGTGGCCAGTTTTGACCGCCTACCGGGCTAAGCGTACACCGACTTAAACAATGAATGAGGGCTGCTCGCGTCAATGTGAGTGGCCCTTTTTTCACAAGCGCGATAGCATGGCCCTATGACCGATCTAACTCTCAAAACGCCCGATCAAATGGCCGAGGATGCGCACCGCCTTCTCAAATTTAGTGACCCTCAGCTGACAGCTAAGGGGGAGCAGCGCGCCCATGTGGCCTTGCAAAAACTGGAAACTCTCTGGTTTAACACGGGCACCTTGTGCAACATCGAATGTGTGAATTGTTACATTTTGTCGAGCCCGACGAATGACCGGCTGGTCTATTTATCCACCGCAGATGTGCTGGGCTACCTTGACGAAATTGCGACCAACACTTTAGGCACAGAAGAGATTGGTTTTACTGGCGGGGAGCCCTTTATGAACCCCGACATGCTCCCTATTCTCGATGAAACATTGGCACGGGGTTTTAGAGTGCTCATGCTGACCAATGCCATGGCCCCCATGATGCGCCCCAAAGTGAAGGCGGGGCTGCTTACCCTCAAAGAACGCTACGGCGACCAACTCACCATGCGGGTCAGTTTAGATCATTATAGTGCCGACCTACATGACCAAGAACGAGGGGCCGGGTCTTTTGCCAAAGCAATGGTTGGCCTGCGATGGCTTTCGGCCCATGGGTTTTCGCTCGACATTGCAGGACGCACTTGCTGGCATGAAGCCGAAGATGAGGCACGAGCGGGATATAAAGAACTCTTTGCAACAGAAGAGCTGAACCTCGATGCGGACAATGCAACGGATTTAGTGCTGTTTCCTGAAATGGATGACACCCAAGACGTGCCGGAAATTACTACAGCCTGTTGGGGGATTTTGGATGTTGAACCCAGCAGTGTGATGTGTGCGACAAGCCGAATGGTGGTGAAACGCAAAGGGGCGGGCCACGCCTCTGTCGCAGCCTGCACACTGCTTCCCTATGACGATCGGTTTGATCTGGGAGCCAGCCTTGAAGAAGCCGCAGAACCAATTTCACTCAACCATGCCCATTGCGCTCGGTTCTGTGTTTTAGGCGGCGGCTCTTGTAGCGGCTAGATGACAGCCCACCACAAAATAGGCAGAAGTATTGCGGTGACAACGCCGTTCACCGTTACCGATATGCCTGCAAATGTGCCTGCAAGTTGATCTTCTTGAAAAGCTTGGGCGGTGCCAATGCCTCCTGCAGCGGTGCCATATGCGGCCCCTCGCGCGGCAGGATCTTTCACGCCCAATAGCGTTAACACGGGGCCACCCAGCATGGCCCCGATAACCCCACTGAAAATGACAAAGGCCGCTGTCAAAGAGGCAATGCCGTGAATTTGCTCTGCAATGCCAATGGCAATCGGTGTTGTGACGGCTTTGGGGGCGAGAGAGGCAAGCGTATCGGGACCAGCTCCCAGCGCCCATGCAATGGCAAGGCCGGACAGGACTGTCGCCACTG
This sequence comes from Parvibaculaceae bacterium, assembly GCA_029209985.1. GTDB lineage: Bacteria > Pseudomonadota > Alphaproteobacteria > Parvibaculales > Parvibaculaceae > NORP139. The sequence continues at coordinate 39,440 of JARGNZ010000009.1, read as the reverse complement.
AACCGGCACCCATGGCAATTAAAAATGGAGCACCGTGCGAGCGGATAATGCGCCAGTTGCGATGAAAGGGAATGGCTAAAGCCACCGTTGCTGGTCCTAACAAAAACAGGAGCACCTGCCCTGCGGACTGATAGGAAACGAATGGAAAATCACCTATCCAGATGACCAACCCCAGCGGAACACCCGCCAGCAAAACCGGATTTGCAAGGGGCACATTCCCAGCAGTCTGCTGGAGTTTGCGGGCCAAAAGGTAAGCGCCTATGGTTGCGCACAGCCACACTGTTTCCGGCAAGCCCCATGTGGAAAGTAGCTCAAGCATCGCCCTTCCCTTTCTCAGCTTTTTTCAACAAGGCCTGATAGACAAGGCCCGTTGTTGCCACCCCGATCAACGTGGAAAAAACCAACGCTGCCATGATGGGCCACAGGTCCCGCGCCACCAAAGCAAGGTGCGCCATGACGCCCACACCGGCGGGCACAAAAAACAAATTCATGTGAGCCAGCAAGGTATCGGCGGTGTGGTCAAGCGCTACCGCACTTTGTGTGCCCGGGCGATGTCGCCACACAAGCAGGCCCACCATTGTTAAAAGCCCCAGCACCGCACCGGGAATGGTGAGCGCAAAGCTTTGTTGCACCCATGTTCCCCATAGGAACAAGAGCGTCAGCCCCAGAAAAGCTAATCCACATTGCATCCATTCTCGTGCACTCATGCTGGCCTCTTAAAATGCTGGCGTGCGAAAGTGCTTGGAGAGTTTCAGGCCTTGTTTTTGATAGTTCGAGCCGATGCCTTGGCCATAAAGGCTGGCGGGCGTATCGGTGAGACGTTCGTAAATGAGACGTCCAATGATTTGCCCATGCTCAAGAATGAAAGGCACTTCATGGCTGCGCACTTCCAGAACCGCGCGACTGCCTGCCCCCCCTGCGGCTTTGGAACCAAAGCCGGGATCGAAAAACCCTGCGTAGTGCACCCTAAACTCACCAACCAATGGATTGAATGGCACCATTTCTGCTGCGTGAGATGCAGGGACATGCACAGCCTCACACGAGGCCAGAATATAAAATTCGTCTGGGTCCAAAATCAGATTATCACGCCCCCGCATATAGACCGGGTCCCAGAAATCCAACACATCTAGCGCATTAGGAACATCCATATCGATCACGGCGGAGTGGCGGCGTGCCCGGTATCCAATCAAGCCATCGTCACTGTTGCCCTTTAGATCAATCGTGAGGGCCAAGCCATTGTCGATGTTTGGCGTGCCGTCCAGCAATTTCACTGTATCGTGAAGGTGACGCAACTCTGTATCCGTATGCGTTGCTTGCCCACGACGGAAACGAATTTGGGAAAGCTTTGAGCCTTGGCGCACCAAAACAGGGAACGTCCGTGGGCTGATTTCTAAATACAAGTGCCCTTTGTAGCCGCAAACAATTTGGTCAAATTGGGTGCCAAAATCAGTAATCACACGGGTAAAAACATCAAGTCGCCCAGTTGAGCTTTTTGGATTTGTCGCCGCTGCTGTGCGCTCTGACAGGGCAAGGGTTTCTTGCAAAGGCACCAGATAAACACAGCCAACCTCCAACACCGCCCCTTGGGTCAGATCAATTTCATGAAGGGCGAGCGTTTCAACCTTGCTCATGACAGAGGAGCGTTCGCCGGGCAAGAAACTGGCGCGTAAACGATAGGCCACTGTGCCTAAGCGCAAATCCAAACTGGCTGGCTGGACCTGACTGTCTTCAATTTCATTGCTGGACCAAATTTCTTGGTCACGGATGAGCGACTTAATGGCATGGGCGGGCAAAATGCCTGTCGCATGGGGCGCACCGTGGCGGGACTGTGTGGGGACAGCGCCATCATGGCCTGGAAAAAGATCGTTCGCGCTGGTCACAATTACATCCGCTTCTTTATAGGGGCGTCTCAAAGGCAACGCCGATCATTCGCTATTAACATATACCGACTCCACCGCCGAAAGGACGGTATTTTCGATCAAAACTGCCGGAATGAGCGATTCTGATCCCAAAATGGAGCGCTGACGTTCTAGCATTTAACAACGCCGGGGCCTAGTGGGGGCGCGCACGTGCTTGGTTTGCGGTGATCCCATTCCCATTTTACCAACGGTCGGGCTTGACGAGGTGAAAAATTGGGCGTTATATGCCGATCTGTTTCGTGGAAATTTGAGCCGACCGGCTTGCCACCACGTAAAATAAGGCGCTAAAAGGTCGGGAGTTCAAACCCCCGATCCGATCTGGTCGGGGTTTTTTTATGGGACTTTGATTGATGAGCCAGGATCCAGCTAATTTTCGCCCGCGCACACGCGCCGTTCATGGGGGCACCGTGCGCTCCCCATTTGGTGAAACCAGCGAAGCGATGTTCCTCACGTCCGGCTATGTTTATGATAGCGCGGAAGCCGCAGAAGCCCGTTTCAAAGGTGACGAAGGCGGATTTATCTACAGCCGTTTTGCCAACCCCACCGTGCGCATGTTTGAAGAACGCATGATCGCGCTTGAAGGGGCGGACGACGCCCGTGCGGCCTCAACCGGCATGGCGGCTGTCACCGCAGCCCTGCTCTGCCAGCTTTCGGCCGGAGACCACATCATTGCGGCGAAAGCGATGTTCGGCTCGTGCCTTTATATTGTTGAAGAGCTGCTTCCGCGTTTTGGGGTGGCGTCCACCTTGGTTGACGGGACAGATTTAGCGCAGTGGCAAAATGCGGTTCGCCCCAACACCAAAGTATTGTTTTTGGAAACACCGTCCAACCCAACCCTTGAAGTGATCGACCTGAAGGCTGTTGCGGACATCGCGCACCAAGCCGGTGCCCGGTTGGTGGTCGATAATGTATTTGCCACCCCCGTCCTGCAACGGCCGATGGAGCTTGGCGCTGATGTTGTTGTTTATTCAGCCACCAAACACATAGATGGTCAGGGCCGCTGCTTGGGCGGCATTGTCTTGGGTGACCAAAGTTTTATTGACGACCATCTGGCGAATTACATGCGCCAAACAGGGCCCTCTTTAAGCCCATTCAATGCGTGGGTGATGCTTAAAAGCTTAGAAACGCTGGACTTGCGGGTGCGCGAACACTGCCGGAATGCGCAAAAATTGGCCGAATTTTTCGACAATCATCCAAAAATTAGCCGGGCAATCTATCCGGGCCTGAAAAGCCATCCCCAACATGAATTGGCCGCGCGGCAAATGGAAATGGGGGGCAGCATTGTGGCCATCGAGCTTGCGGGCGGCAAAGCCTCTGCCTTTGCAACAGCCAATGGGTTAGAGGTCGTGAAAATTTCCAATAATTTAGGGGATGCCAAAAGCCTCATTACCCATCCTGAGACAACCACTCATCAGCGTCTTTCTGATGAAGCACGGGCTGGTTTGGGCATTACCGGCGGATTATTGCGCTTGTCAGTTGGCCTTGAAGACGCGGATGACCTGATTGAAGACTTTTCACAGGCGCTTAGCGCTGCGTAACCTGCGTATTTGGACAAGTAGGTGCTATCGTGCCTATTTGTCTGAAAGTAACCGCTCATTAGGCAAGATGTCGTAAATTCACGTCCATTCTCAAATAGCTATGCGTCTATGCCCCTTTAGGGCGGCGCGGTATCTGTGAGGTTTCATGTTTAGTGCCCGAACCGCTGACATTGTCGTCGATGTGCGTCCCCAATACATGCCGGAGCAGTCTGAGCCTGATCGCGACTATTATGTCTGGGCCTATACCATCACCATCACCAATGAAGGCCCCAGCACCGTGCAATTGCGCACCCGGCACTGGAAAATTACCGATACAAATGGCCGATTACACGAGGTGCAGGGTGATGGGGTAATTGGAGAACAGCCTGTTTTGGGCACTGGTGACAGTTTTGAATATACCAGCGGCACCCCTCTTACGACCCCCTCTGGGTTCATGGAAGGCAGCTATCAAATGCAGAATGAAGCCGGTGATACTTTTACAGTGGCCATTCCCGCCTTTCCACTTGATGGGCCCCAAGCCCGTCGGATTATCCATTAAACTGGACAGGGTCCCCCAAGGCGCGCGATAAAGGCTATGAAAAGTCGTGCAGGTCGTTTCCTTAACGTCACACGCCCGACTGAACATCAGACTGACAGAGCCCCATGCTTGATTTCCGTCCTATATTGCTCGTAAACGGCCTCCTTTTGACGACATTAGGGGCGGCGATGCTGATCCCGACTCTGGTTGACCTCAGTGCTGGCCACAGTGATTGGGGAGTTTTTGCAGCCTCAACTTTATTGACCCTGTTTATGGGCGTCTCTCTTGCTCTGACCAACTGGGGCAGCGGCGACCGGCTCTCTCTCAAAGAAGCCTTTCTACTGGTGGTGATGGCGTGGATTTTGTTGCCCGCATTTTCTGCTCTGCCGCTCACCTTTTCTGGTCTCAACCTAAGCTACACGGACGCCTATTTTGAAGCGATGTCTGGACTGACCACCACAGGTGCCACAGTGATTGTGGGTTTAGATGATGCGCCTCCGGGCATTTTGTTGTGGCGCAGTTTGCTGCAATGGCTTGGCGGCTTAGGGATTGTCTTTATGGCCATTGCTCTCTTGCCAATGCTGCAAGTGGGGGGCATGCAACTCTTTAAGGTGGAGGCATTTGACACCGCCGAGAAGGTGCTGCCGAGTGCGGCCCAAATTGCGGGTTCTCTATCCTCACTTTACATCGCCTTTACGTTCTTTTGTGCGCTGTTCCTTTGGAGCAGTGGCATGGATGCCTTTGACGCCATCAACCATGCGATGACCTCAATTGCGACCGGTGGATTTTCCACCCATGACGCCTCCATTGGCTATTTTGACAATGCGGCAATCGATATCGTTTTAATCATGGCTATGATTGTCGGCTCCATTCCGTTCCTTTTGTATATTCAAGCCGTACAAGGCAAGCCGCTGGCGCTTTGGAAAGACTCTCAAGTGCGGGTTTTCTTGAGCATCCTCGTGCTTTTAGTCCTGTGCCTGACGATTTACCAAAATAGCTATGAGATTAATGATGGGCTGGGGGAACGGGTGCTTTACGCCTCGTTTAATGTCGTCTCCATTCTCACAGGCACCGGCTACACAAACCACGACTATGCCTCATGGGGCAGCTTTGTGGTGGTGCTGTTTTTTGTCATCATGTTTATTGGGGGCTGTGCGGGGTCCACGTCGTGCGGGGTTAAGATTTTCCGCTTGCAGGTGTTGATGGCGTCCATGCATGCCCAAATCAAGCAAATTGTGCACCCGCATGGGGTGTTTGTACCGCGTTATAATGGGCGGCCCATTACTGATAGTGTGGCCGCGTCTGTGATGGGATTCTTCTTCCTCTTTTTCTTCTGCTTTGGCATCATTGCCATTCTGCTCAACCTCACCGGGTTGGATTTTCTAACCTCTGTGTCGGCAGCGGGCACCACCATTTCCAATGTCGGGCCGGGACTGGGAGATATTATTGGCCCTATGGGTACATTTGCCCCCCTCCCTGATGCGTCCAAATGGATTTTATCTGTCTCCATGTTGATTGGCCGCTTAGAAGTATTCACCGTCTTAGTGCTTCTCTCGCCATCCTTCTGGCGCAACTAGCCGCCGCCTCTCTGCACACCTCAGTATGCACGGGCGCGTCGGCTTTGGTATTCCTTGCCATCTGAGATAGGATGCCCATTAACGACCCCGGAACGGACCCCGGTTATAGGAGATGCCCTATGGCACAGCGTTATAGTTCGCGTGAAATGATCGACAAGCTTGTCTCTTTTGACACCGTCAGCCGCCATTCCAATTTGGCACTTATCGCTTTTGTCGAAGATTATTTGGCACAGTGGGGTGTCCCGTCACAGCGTATTGTCAATGCAGAAGGCACCAAGGCAAACCTATTTGCTTCGGCAGGGCCAGCCGACCAAGTCGGCGGGATTGTACTTTCAGGGCATACGGATGTGGTGCCTGTTGATGGACAAGATTGGGCCAGCGACCCCTTCTCCACCCGTGAGGCCGACGGCCTATTGCATGGGCGCGGCACCTGTGACATGAAAAGTTTCATCGCAATCGCCTTGGCGCATTTGCCAGACATGATTGAAGCCGGGTTAGAGCGCCCCGTACATTTCGCACTTTCTTATGATGAAGAAGTTGGCTGCCTTGGGGTGCGGCCTATGATTGATCAAGCCCTTTCTAAATTACCGCGCCCTGAGATTGTTATTGTGGGGGAACCCACGATGATGAAAGTCGTCAATGCCCACAAAGCCATCCATGCGTTTCGCACTGAAGTGACCGGCTTTGAAGCCCATTCGAGCCGCACACATGCGGGAGTGAATGCGATTTCTTACGCCGCACGGATTATCAACTTTCTGGAAGACGAAGGCGCGAGAATGCGGGCGAAGGGGGATGCAACCGAACGGTTTGACCCACCCTATACGACTGTCCATATCGGCACGATCGAAGGGGGCACGGCCCTTAATATCATTCCACGTAAATGCAGCTTTGTGTGGGAGTTCCGCGCCCTGCCGGATCAAGACGTGAATGAAATTCCTGATCGGGTAAACGCTTACATCGCAGAAACACTTCTTCCAAAAATGCGCGAGATCTCGTTGCAAGCTGATGTCACCACAGAGAAGCGGGAGTTTGTGCCCGGTCTTATGGCCAATGATGGTTCACCGGGGGAAACGCTGGTCCTGAAGCTTGCAGAACGCAATGAAGCCCAAGCGGTTTCATATGGCACAGAGGCTGGGCTTTTTCAGATTGCAGATTTACCGACCGTCATTTGCGGTCCCGGCAGTATCGACCAAGCCCACCAGCCAAACGAATTTATTGCGCTTGAACAAATTGCCGCCTGCGACCAGTTCTTCTCTCGACTCACAAAATATGTCTGCGGCCAAACACTTTAAGGAACGATGATTGCCTTCATGACGGAGCGCAGTTCTTTTTCAACTGCCTCATCAAAAGCCGCCCCTAAAGTTTCTAAGGCAGAATAATATGCAAGGTCGCGCTCATTCAGCGTGGCGCTTTCAAAGATGGCGACATTTGCGTGCGCATTGACATCCACCGCGTAGGAGCCGCCATCGAGAACGTTCACAAATTCAATGCGTGCTGTAATCGTCGCGGTTAAATCTGTATCGGGCTCATCGTTAAAGAGGCTGAGAAACCCTTTGTCGATCAGGCGAGATGTTTCAACCACTTTTGCTTCTTGAATAAGCACGCTGACTTGGCCCATCTGCCCAACGGGTTTTAAGCGGTCTTGCGCCCATTGATGGACTAAGCTTGCAGGCGTTTTTGTATAAAGATGGTCCACGCGGGGGAAGCTGCCGCCGATGTCATATGCATCCACGACCTCCATGCGCGCTACATTTAACGAAATGACGGGGCGGTGTTGAAAGGTCATTTCCAGTGCTGTTGTTGGGGCAGGAGGCGTCGCACATGCACTGATGGCGATCACGCCAGATAGCGCGGCCGCTTTCAGTGTCCCTTTATACCAACCTTGATACCAACCTTGCATGGTCACTCCCTCTTCCACCTCGCCCAATTTTGGCAAGGCCAAGTCTGGCGTGCCTAGTTAGGAAGGTTGTCTGGATCAAAATCATATTGCTCGTTGCAGAATTCACACCGCGCAGAGATCGTGCCGTTTTCTGCTATCTCATGCAACTCTTCCACGGGTAGCCTACGCAAAACAGCTAACATTTTTTCCTGCGAACAGCGACAGCCAAAGGCCACGGAAGTCGGTTGAAAAACACGCACGCCGTCTTCATGGAAAAGGCGATAGAGCAAACGATCGGCTGGCAAATCAGGGTCCAGAAGTTCGTGATCTTCGGCTGTGTTCAAAAGAATAACGCCGTGTTCCCAATCTCTTTCTTCTTGGGTTTGGGTGTCTAACGGCGCATCCTTTTCAGCACCCAGACTTTCGTCTTCTTCTTGGTCGCGGTGGCCGGTTAAACCGCCTTCTTTGGCGATGTGTTGGATCATAATCGCCCCAGCCCGCCAAACCGTTGAGCCTTTGCCGTCTTCATCACGCTGATAAAGTGGGCCTACGGCTAAACGGATGCGCGTTGCGATTTGTTCTGACTGTTGGAAATATTCATGGGCAGAGTGGGACAAGCCTTCTGCACTCAGCTCTGTGATCCCCTGATAATTATCCATATCAGGACCCTGATCGATGGTCATCGCCAAATAGCCCTTGCCCAAAAGGTCGGCGCTGGAGGTTTTCCCCTGCTCGATCAATGCGGCAACTTTGTCGGCATCAAACATGGCATAACCGCGCATGGTGCCAGAAGTATCATAGTCGGCCACGATCATGTTGACTGGCCCATCACCTTTGGTTTGCAGCGTAAGGCGGCCTTCAAACTTCAGCGCCGATCCGAACAGGGACGCCAAGACAACCGCTTCCCCCAGCAAAATAGACACAGCTTCGGGGTAGTTATGCCGCGACAAAATACTATCAATCAACGGTCCGAAACGCGCAATGCGGCCCCTCAGGCCAATACCCTCAATTTGGAAGGGCGTCACGAGATCATCGTTCGCCAAGGCGCTTAGCGAAATATTTGTGTCGTCGCTCATTGCGTCACACTTTCTGTAGGTCAGATCATCGTGCAGCGGTACATGCACGGTTTATGTCTAATATCATCTCAAAGGGCGTTTAAGAGAAGCACCAAGCCAATACGCTCTTTTGAGCATGCAAGCGGTTTTCAGCACCATCGAAAACCACCGATTGCGGTCCATCGATCACAGAGCTTGTCATTTCTTCGCCACGGTGCGCGGGAAGGCAATGCATGAACAGAGCGTCTTTTGCCGCAAGGCCCATCAAGCGATCGTTCACTTGATAGGGTGCCAGCAAATTGTGACGGCTGGCCACTTCGGCTTCATCATCGCCCATGGAAACCCACGTATCAGCGACAACGCAATCCACACCCTCAACAGCGGCATCGGCATCTTGCGTGACAGTCACTTTGCCCCCTTGTGCCTTTGCCCATGCCATCACCTCTTTGGGAGGGGCCAGCTCTTGGGGACAGGCCAAGCGCAATTCAAAATCAAATTGAATTGCGGCATGGATCCAAGACACAGCCACATTGTTGCCGTCACCGGCCCACGCGACTTTGCGGTTTGTGATCCGTCCCCGGTGCTCCTCAAAGGTTTGCACATCCGCCATGATTTGGCAGGGGTGGCTTTGATCGGTCAGGCCGTTGATGACGGGCACGGTTGCATATTCGGCCAGTTCCAACAATTTGGCATGATCGGTCGTGCGGATCATGATCGCGTCAACATAGCGCGACAAAACCCGCGCTGTGTCTGCCACGGTTTCGCCACGTCCCAATTGCATCTCGCTGCCGTTCAGCATGAGTGGCGATCCACCCAGCTGGCGCATGCCCACATCGAATGACACACGGGTCCGGGTGGACGGCTTTTCAAATATCATGGCCAAAAGTTTGCCATTCAGCGGGGCATCTGCGTCGTGCTCGGCTTGGCCTTTACCGGCGCGCGCGGCCTTGCGGGTGTGCGCGTCTTCAATAATGGCCCGTAAGTCGGTTTTGCTCACGTCGCTCAGGTCAATAAAGTTCTTTAGGGTCGTCGTCATTACGCGCCCTCCTTGGTTTGAGCTGTTTCCAATGCAATGCAGGCCGCATCAATGGCTTTCACAGCTTCGTCAATTTGGGCATCGGTGACGATCAGCGGCGGAATAATCCGCACGACATTATCGCCCGCGCCCACTGTCAATAGGTGTTGATCAATACATGCGGCAACCAACTCTGTGTTGGGTACTTTACATTTAAGCCCGATCATCAGTCCTTCACCGCGCACTTGCTCGATGATGGTTGGGTGCTCATCGACCAACCGGGCAACCTTTTGTTTCAGGAGAAGCCCGGCATGCTTTACGCGGTCCAGAAAACCTTCTTCACGCAATACGGTGAGCACTTCATTGGCCACACTGGCCGCTAAAGGGTTGCCGCCGAAGGTTGACCCATGAGTTCCCGGCACCATGCCTGCTGCCGCTGCCTCGGTGGCCAAACACGCCCCCATTGGGAAGCCGCCGCCCAGACCTTTGGCCGCTGCTAAGATGTCTGGGGTGATACCAGCTTGCTCATATGCGAACAAAGTACCCGTCCGCCCGGCACCTGTTTGGACTTCATCCATCACCAACAACAGACCTTCCTCATCACAGAGCGCCCGCAAGGCCCGCAATACTTCCGGGGCAAAGGCACGGATGCCGCCTTCCCCTTGGATCGGTTCAAGCAGCAGGCCTGCGGTGTGCGGGCCGATGGCCGCCTTGACCTTCTCCACATCTTTAACTGTGTGGGGAAAATCAATCTGCGGGAAGCCCGGTGTCTTGGGGCCAAAGCCATCTAAATATTGGTCTTTGCCACCAGCCGCGATTGTGGCCAAGGTCCGACCATGAAATGCACCTTCAAACGTAATCAGCTCATAACGCTCAGGCTCGCCTTTAGCTGCGAAATATTTACGCGCCATTTTGATGGCACACTCAACAGCTTCCGCCCCTGAATTGGCGAAGAAAACCGTGTCGGCAAACGTTGCTTCCGTGAGTTGAACGGCGAGCTTTTCTTGACCTGGGATTTTATACAAATTTGACGTGTGCCAAAGCTTCCCGGCCTGCTCTGTCAACGCAGCCACAAGGCGCGGATGAGCATGACCAAGAGATGTCACAGCGACCCCGGCTCCAAAATCGAGATAGCGCTCTCCTTGAGCATCAAAAAGATAGGGCCCTTCCCCGGTCTCAAATGCGAGATCAAACCGGGCATATGTAGGTAGTACTGGTGTCATCATGGTGTTCGCTCCCGAACGCGAATAAGAAAAGCCGCCCTAACCGGCGGCTGTCCGAGAAACGGCTGATTATGTTGAGATCAGCTCTCTCTGTCAATCGCGCGGATGCTACAGACGGCCAAAATCAACATAAAATCAGTGGGTTCGTCGAAATTAGGCCTTCAATCGGTAGCCTCGTCGCAGCACATGGTCACTTACGAACCAAAGCACGATGTTTATGGCTGTAATGGTAATCACACCAGTCATGATGGATCCGTCTGCCCGACCCGTCATTGCGAACCGGAAACCGTCGATTAAGTAGAAGAACGGATTGAATTGGGTGATGGAGTAAGCCAAATCCGGCAAATTACGCACCGCATAGAAGGTGCCGGATAGGAAAGCCATTGGTGTAATGACAAAATTGGTGATGGCTTGCAGGTGGTCGAACTTTTCGGCCCAGATGCCTGTCAGAATACCGAGCAGAGACAGCATAAGGGAAGCGCTCACTGCATAGAAGATAAGCGCTGCAATGTTGTAAACTGAAATGCTATCGCCCACAAAGACCCACATGCCAAGGCCGGTCACCAAGCCAACGACCACACCCCGTGTAACCCCTGCAAGGGCAAAGCCGATGTTCAGCTCCATGGCCGACAGTGGGGGCATCAACACATCAACAATATTCCCTTGGATCTTGGAGATCATCAGCGAAGAGGAGGTATTGGCGAAAGAGTTGGTGAGCATTGTCATCATGATCAAGCCGGGACATAGGAATGTCACGAAGGGCAAGCCGTCCACATCGGGCCGCGCACCGGCGCCAAAGGCCAGCGAGAAAATTGCCAAGAAAAGCAAAGCATTGGCAACAGGGGCCCCCACCGTTTGGGTTCCCACTTTGACAAAGCGGCGCACTTCTTTGAGGTACAGGGTCCATAGACCCAACCAATTGATATTATTAAACCGGCGTTGGCTGCCTGCTGCTGGCAAAGTTTCTTGCGACATTGCGCTCTCCTCAATAAGACCCATGAGATAGGGCAGCAGTCAGCAAAATTCAATAGGAACAGACTGTTAGGGACCTTAATTGAACAAAAACCCTAGATATAACGCGAAAACCCGCCGTTAATATCTGTGGATAAACAGTTAACAACCCGACGTAGGGATTGCGAAATGCCCGCTATTTTGTATATTTACCAAATATAAACACAGCATATAGTGGCTACACAGAGCTTTGGACTCAATGTCTAGGAGCCGGTGCAGTCTGGAACATGCTAGAGGGGACCATTATGTGGACTGAAGATCGTGTAGCAATCCTCACCAAACTTTGGGCTGAAGGACTAAGTGCAAGCCAAATTGCAAAGCAATTGGGCGGCGTGACGCGTAACGCTGTCATTGGCAAGGTACACCGGTTGGGCTTATCTGGGCGCGCTACGTCAAATCGTGCACCCCGTAAATCAGCGACTGTTGCTGCGGCCCCAAGAGCCAGCGCACCGCGAACGCCCGCTGCACCAAGCACGCCAGCAGTGCCACGGGCACCTAAGGTTGAACAAGAAATGGTGCCAATGGCCACCGCACCGGAACAGCCAATTGTTGGCTATGAAGGCGGCGGCGCGACGGTTCTGTCTTTAACAGAGCACACTTGCAAATGGCCAATTGGCGATCCGGGCACAGAAGGCTTCCACTTCTGTGGGCGTAAGTCTGAAACAGACTCACCTTATTGCACCGAACATGCACGCTTGGCTTATCAGCCAGTACAGCCACGCCGGCGCACGGAGCGTAGTCGCGGCAACGGCTTTGCTTAAAGTTTAAGTCCTAAACATTTAGGGCTGCTCAATATAAAGCCGACCTTCTGATGAAGGTCGGCTTTTTTGTACCTGCACTTAAAGGCCAGTGTTTAGTGTTTTTTGGCGTCAAACTGCTCGTCAAGCGCATAGCCTGCGGCACGCACTGTACGGATGGGATCAATCTCATCCTCAATATTCAACGCTTTGCGCAATCTGCCCACATGCACGTCTACGGTGCGGGCTTCAACGTACACATCAGACCCCCACACAGCATCAAGCAACTGAGTACGCGAAAAAACGCGTCCGGGGTGCTGAATAAGGTGCTCAAGCAAGCGATATTCGGTTGGGCCAAGATGCACTTCTCTTTCAGCGCGGCGCACCCTGTGGGCTGCACGGTCCATCACGATGTCACCGAACGTCACAATATCTTCGGCAAGAGCTGGGCGAATGCGCCGCATTACAGCGCGAATACGGGCCAACAACTCACTGGTTGAGAAAGGCTTGGTGATGTAATCATCCGCGCCTGTGTCTAGCCCGCGAATACGGTCTGACTCTTCCCCACGTGCCGTGATCATGATCACTGGAAGGTTGCGCGTTTCAGGGCGGCCACGTAGACGACGGCACAACTCAATCCCAGAGACGCCCGGCAACATCCAATCAAGCAGTAGCAAGTCTGGCTGGTTTTCACGCAGCAAGAGGCCAGCCTCTTCGCCATCCATTGCGGCGATGACGTCGTAGCCCTCTTTCTCCAAATTATATCGAAGCAGGGTCGCTAGTGCCTCTTCGTCTTCCACTATCATTACAGTCGGTTTCATTGTCGCTCGTTTCACATGGCCCACAGGCGAGATTTCACGCGAGGCTGAATTGCCAGACCCATCTATTTCCAAAGCCATGCTACTCTCCAATCGTCTTTTTAGTCTAGGAGTCAATCATATTGACGGAACTAGTTTGATCGCTCTTGGGGCGCTCATCGACAACCCATTCACCGGTGATCAAGTAATTTACTGTCTCAGCAATATTGGTGGCGTGGTCACCGATCCGTTCAATGTTTTTGGCAATGAACAAGAAGTGAGTACACACACCAATCATGCGTGGGTCTTCCATCATATAGGTGAGCAATTCACGGAAGATGGAATTATACATCTCATCGATTTCTTCGTCAGACATCCACACTTCTTGGGCTTCTTCCAAAGATCGGTTTGCATAAGCATCGAGCACTTTTTTCAGTTGCCCCAGCGCTAAGCGGCCCATCCGCGACAAGCTTTGCATCAAGCGCGACGGTGTGTCGTGGTGGTCCAAAATAACAATGGAACGCTTTGCAATGTTCTTGGACAGATCGCCAATACGCTCCAGATCTGACACGATCTTAAAAGCTGCAATGGTTTCACGAAGGTCGCGGGCCATTGGTTGACGCAAGGCAATCAACTTTACCGCTTGCGCTTCAATTTCATGCTCCATGGCATCGATTTGGGCATCACTTGCGACCGTTTGCTCAGCCAGACGCAAGTCTTTGCGGGCGACGCTATCTATGGCGCCGGATAGTTGCACTTCCGTCAAACCACCCATTTGCGCGATGGCCGTGGACAAGGCGTCCAACTCATCTTCAAACGATTTTACAATATGTTCCGTTGACATAACATCCTCCGAAAGTCCGCTTCACTTAGTGCGTCAAACGCACCGTGTCGTTTGGCGGTTAGCCAAAGCGGCCCGTAATATAATCTTGTGTGCGTTCATCTTTAGGGTTGGTGAAAATCTGATCTGTTTCACCCTCTTCCACCAAAACGCCTAAGTGAAAAAATGCAGTTCGTTGCGATACACGCGCAGCTTGCTGCATGGAGTGTGTCACGATCACAATTGTAAAGCGCTCTCTGAGTTCATCAATCAGCTCTTCAATCCGTGCGGTTGCAATGGGGTCCAATGCAGAGCAAGGCTCATCCATCAAAATCACGTCTGGGTTTACAGCGATGGCTCGTGCAATGCACAGACGTTGTTGCTGCCCACCTGAAAGACCCGTGCCCGGCTCGTCCAAGCGATCTTTCACTTCGTCCCAAAGGCCCGCACGGCGAAGGCTGGTTTCCACCACTTCGTCCATCTCCCCCCGGCCAGATGCCTGACCATGAATACGAGGGCCATAAGCAATATTGTCGTAGATCGACTTAGGAAAGGGGTTTGGCTTTTGAAAAACCATGCCCACACGCGCGCGCAATTCCACCACATCGATGTTCGAGCGATAGATATCGACGCCGTCCACTGTCAATTCACCACCAACACGACAGCCATCAATGACGTCATTCATGCGATTGATGCATCGTAGGAATGTAGACTTACCACACCCAGATGGCCCAATCAGCGCGGTTACCTGATGTTCAGGGATGCGCAAATTGACGTCGAACAGGGCTTGCTTCTCACCATAGTGAACGGTGATGTCTTTCCCGATCACTTTGAATTTGTTCTCTACAGCCGTCTCTGATTGGCCATTGTTTGAGATTTGTTCTGCTACTGACATATTCGTTTCCCCTACCAGCGACGCTCAAAGCGTTTACGCAACATGACGGCGACCGCGTTCATAAACACCAAGAAGGTGAGTAGAACCAAAATGGCCGCACTGGTTTTTGCAACAAAGGCCCGCTCCGGACTATCGGCCCAGATATAAATCTGAACTGGTAGTACAGTTGACGGATCGAAAATTCCTTGTGGAACATCCACAATAAAGGCCACCATACCAATCATCAGCAAAGGAGCACTTTCGCCCAATGCTTGCGCCATCCCAATGATCGTCCCGGTCAAAATGCCGGGCATGGCCAAAGGCACAACGTGGTGGGTTACGACTTGTAATTCCGAAGCGCCCACACCCAGTGCGGCTTCCCGAATGGACGGAGGCACAGCTTTAAGGGCGGCGCGTGTCGCAATGATGATCGTTGGCAACGTCATCAAGGCGAGGACCATCCCCCCAACCAGCGGGGCTGACCTGGGCATGCCGAAGAAATTGAGGAACATTGCCAGCCCTAACAGACCAAAGACAATGGATGGAACGGCTGCAAGGTTGTTGATGTTGACCTCAATAAGGTCTGTCCAACGGTTTTGCGGGGCAAACTCTTCCAAATAGACAGCGGCTAAAACGCCGAGGGGGAAGCTTACCGCCAAAGTAACGCAGAGGGTAAAGAAGGACCCAACAACAGCGCCCCAAATACCAGCTTGCTCTGGCTCGCGGCTATCGCCGCTGGAGAAGAACGAGAAGTTGAAGCGTGTTTCTACACGGCCCTGCTCTTCAAGGCCGTCAATCCATGCGACTTCATTGTCCTTCACCCGGCGGTCTGCTTCCGGCAGGTTCCTGTCCATCTGACCTTTAACGAAAATATCGACGTCATCAGAACTGCGCACCCAAATTGAGAAGGTCGTTCCAATCAGGGATGGATCGTCAAGAACGGCAGCCTTGATTTCACGGCCCGCACCAGAAGAGACGATGCCACGCAACTTCTTCTTCTCGCGGCGGTCTGTGACTTCTGGGTACAAGGCGTAGACCGACTTGAACATAAGCCCTCGATAGCTGCCCTTTTCAGCAGAAGCCGCATCCACCGTTACATCAAGCTTGATGTAGGTTTGGAAAAAGGCTGGCAAGCCAGTGATGCCAATAGATGTGACCAAAGTTGCCAAAATGAGAACCGCTGCACCGATGGCGGCAAGACCGTAGAGGCGGAACCGGCGTTCGGCCGCATAGCGCAAACGGGTTCGCTCAGACATCTCACCCCACGTCCCTTGTGTGGAGACGGCTGTATTTGATGATGTATCAGTCATATTTCTCTCGATATTTGCGGACCACGCGGAGCGCGACCATATTGAGGCATAGGGTGATGACAAACAGAACCAAACCAAGCGCAAAAGCGGCGAGTGTTTTGGCACTGTCAAATTCTTGGTCGCCCACCAACAGGGTTGCGATTTGCACCGTCACCGTTGTGACCGCTTCCAGCGGGTTCGCCGTCAAGTTTGCAGCCAGACCAGCCGCCATCACCACGATCATTGTTTCGCCGATCGCACGCGACACCGCGAGAAGTACCGCGCCCACAATGCCGGGCAATGCGGCGGGAAGAATGACCTGTTTGATGGTTTCTGATTGGGTTGCACCCAAGGCATAGGCCCCGTCCCGCAAAGTTTGTGGCACTGCGTTCATCACATCATCAGAGAGTGACGACACAAAGGGGATAATCATAATGCCCATGACAACACCGGCAGCCAGTGCGGATTCTGAGGAAACGTCTAAGCCTAAGCTATCGCCAGCACCTCTAAAGAAAGGAGCCACTGTTAGGGCTGCAAAGAAGCCGTACACAACAGTTGGCACCCCTGCAAGAATTTCAAGAGCGGGTTTGACCATTGAGCGCATTGTTGGGCCTGCATATTCCGACATGTAAACAGCGGAGAAGAGGCCGATGGGCACAGCAACCAACATGGCAATGAGGGTGATAAGGAATGTACCCGCGAACAATGGCACCGCACCAAAGGCACCGGAAGACCCTACTTGGTCTTCGCGTAATGCCATTTGCGGGCTCCATTGAAGCCCAAAGAGAAACTCGCTAAAGGGTACTTTTTCAAAAAAACGAATGGTCTCAAAGATCAATGACAAGACGATGCCGATTGTAGTGAGAATGGCAATCATGGATGCCGTAATCATGACCCAGCGAGCAATCGTTTCGACTTGGTTGCGCGCCCGGAATTTTTGGCTCAACCGTGTGCGCGCAAAGGTTCCTAAAATAATGGCCAGGGACAGAGCCACTAGGAACAACGCCATTTGGCCGATCTCTTCATAGCGCACATAAGAGTTTGCAGCTGCCTGAAGGGAGGGATCAATTGACTGACTAACAATATTGCCGGAGGCTAGGTTTTGAATGTCAGTGAGCAAGAGTTTGAAAGCATTTGGGTTGGTGGTCGCTAAGTCTGCTTGTGCTGCGGGCAGTTGATTGATCACTAACATCTCAATAATTTGAGGCTCTAAGATCATCCAAAGCAAAACAAGGATCAAAGCAGGTAGGCCACACCACAAAGCGACGTAGGCGCCGTGGAAGGAAGGCAGGGAGTGCAGAACAACAAGGTGTTCACCCTTTGCCAAGGACACTGCTCGGCGGCGGCCCCAGAAATAACTGACGCCCGTCAGCAATAGGAGCGTAATGACAAGATAAGAGATCTGCATGGGTAAGCTGCTTCTCTATTGAGTGGAGTGCTTTATGCCCTTGGACTTCCGCAAGCCTAAACGCATGACATACTTAGTAGAAGGCGAAGTGTTGGGGAGGTCGCCCTCCCCAACCGCTCAATTACATTGCAAGTGGTGCAAGTGTTTTAGCTTGTTCAGCCATGGAAGCACGTTCAGCGTCTGGAAGAGGGATCAGACCCTTGTCAACCAGGTAGCCGTCTGTGCCCCATGCGTCTTCGTTTGTGAATGCAGCAACGAACTCTTCGATGCCAGGCACTTTACCCACGTGCTCTTTCTTCACGTAGAAGAAGAGTGAGCGAGAAATTGGGTAGTCGCCATTTGCGATGCGTTCGAAGGAAGGCATGTTGCCTTCTACGATTGCGCCTTTGATTTTGTCAGCATTTTGATCGAGGAAAGAAAAGCCGAAGATCCCAAGTGCATCTGGGTTCGCAACCAATTTCTGAACGATCAAGTTGTCGTTTTCACCCGCTTCGATGAATGCGCCATCTTCACGGATAGAGTGTGCGATTGCTTTGAAGGCTTTTTTGTCAGCTTTTCTCAACGCTTTCAGTTCTGGGAACTTCTTAGCGCCTTTTTCCATTGCCAACTCAACGAATGCATCGCGTGTGCCGGATGTTGGTGGTGGGCCAAGCACTTCAATTTTTGTCGTTGGCAGGTCTTTGTTCACATCTGCCCAAGTTTTATTTGGGTTTGCGATCAAGCCGCCTTTGCCGTCTGGGATTTCTTTAGCAAGCGCCAAGAAAATGTCTTTTGTGGTCAAAAAGAACTCAGCGCCCGATTTAGCGTTGCCCAAAACGATGCCATCGTAACCGACTTTAACTTCGGTGATGGTGATGCCGTTTTCGGTGCATTTTTTGAATTCTTTGCTCTTAATACGACGCGATGCGTTCGTAATGTCTGGGTGTTCCATGCCAACGCCGGAGCAGAACAATTTCATGCCGCCGCCAGAACCGGTTGATTCAACAACTGGTGTTTTGAAGCTGGTTGAATGACCGAACTCTTCAGCAACTTTCGTTGAGAATGGGAATACGGTTGATGAACCAACGATTTGAATTTGGTCGCGAGCATGCGCCACGCCAACCATTGAAATAGAAGCTACTGCGACTGATGCCGCCAGTGCGAGAGTCTTAAGTTTCACGGTATCTCTCCAATCACGTGGAATCCCTGTTAATCACACCAACCGCACTATGTTGCCTTGTGAAGCCCTGACGAAACGAGTGTCTCTTGGTCTTCAAGTCCAGCGTGCGATCGCTGATCTGCCCTCAGGCACGGGCAAGCTATGTCTGCCACACGAAGGGAATACGACAAAAGAGTGACAGTTACATGACACCCTCAAGCCTTTGTTTTGAAAGGAATTTTACTTCAAAAACATCAGTCAGACCGCTTATTCATGCCTTTATAGGCAGGCGAATTGTCATATTGGTTCCCACCCCCAGCTCAGAATCGATACTCAAGGTCCCATCGTGACGGCTGATGATATGTTTAACGATGGCCAAGCCGAGCCCCGTGCCTCCCCGCTCCCGAGAACTGGCAATATCAGCGCGATAAAAGCGTTCTGTTAATCGAGGTAAATGTTCGCGCGCGATGCCCGGACCGTAGTCCTTTACACAAATGGCCAGCATCGAACGGCGGCCCGACGTATCTAAGGCCAAGCTGATATCAATCTTCTTACCTGCCCCGCCATATTTAATCGCGTTATCCACCAAGTTCTGCATGACTTGATAAAGCTCGTCCCAATCTCCCGTGACTTTGGTGGGACTGTCCGCCATTGCTTGGATGTCGATCGTCACATCTTGCTGCGCGGCGAGATGACCTAACCCATCCACCACATCGCCCAGCAAAGCACCGATATCCACTTCACCAGATGGGGGGACATGCTCACGCAATTCAATGCGGCTTAGGGAGAGCAGGTCGTCAATCAGCTTTTGCATGCGCAATGCTTGGGTCGACATTATTTCCAAAAATCGACTTTGTGCTTCTGGGTCATCTTTGGCGTGCCCTTGCAACGTCTCAATAAAACCCAGCACCGAGGCCAAAGGTGTTTTCAACTCATGGCTCGCATTCGCCACAAAATCCACGCGCATCTGCTCAACGCGTCGGCTCTCTGTGACATCGTGAAACATGATCAGCACCCGAGGTGCCATATCTAAATTTTGAACACTTTGGCGCGCCACGCTCTTATCAAGCGCTGCAATGAAAGCTTCAAAGCTGCGCTCCACGGGGACCGGCATTGTATATTCTACACGCTCAGGCTCCCTGCCGTTTAGGACATTTTCCACGGCGCTCAACACATCTGGCACTCGCAACACGCTCGCCAAATGTTTGTTTTCTGCCTGTTCGCCCACGAGAATATCGGCGGCTTCGTTTTTGAAAACAACGCGCCCCAGTTCATTCACCAAAATAAGAGGGTCTCGCAGAGATTGAACCACCAAGCTATCAATGCCATTTTTGGGCATCTCCAAAACACCCTTTGCTCGGCGCTGGCCTACGGCCACACTCGGGGCTTTGCCAATGACACGCCGAGAGAGGGTGGCGGAAAGACCAATGGTCAACACACCCACGCACGCCGCAGCTATCCAAATATTTAAGCCTGCCCACCCCACCAAGCACGCGAACACCAAAAGAGTGACGCCCCCAAACAGGCGAAAGGGCCACATTCTAGCAACAAATTGCTCTAGCGATGTAAGGGGCTTAATACCCATTCTAGCTGACTCCTCTATAGCGCCCGACATGCGATCCACCTTGACCAACAGTCTGTAGGGTTACCCATTTACGCCTAGTTTCATATGAAAATGGGATCGACCGCCGACAGCCCTGCCCATGCCTGCAAACCGAATTTGGGTCCTGAGACGCGCCATATTCAGCGAATCATTTTCTTCTTAGCCGATTTGCAAGGCTAACGTAGTTGTACGGATAATTACGAACCTTATGTGACAGTCCCTTCTGTTTATCCAAAACGCCGAAAACCCTCCCCTTTAGCTTTACGCCTCACACGGATCAGATCGGGTCGGCTTGCACACGAACAGCGGCCAATGGAGCGCCCTTTTTGAACTTCCATAAACTGCCTGACAAAGAGATCAAAAAAGGTTATTTAGTGATAAAATGTCATAATCAAGAAGGTTGAGGAAAAGTCATGTCTCCATTTAATGGAAAAGTAGCCGTCATCACTGGAGCTGCAAGCGGCATTGGGCGGGCTCTCGCTGTTGCCTTTGCACAAGAAGGGGCATCCGTGGCCATTTCAGATGTGGACATGAATGGCTTGGCCGAAACCCTGCGCATGGTAGAAGCTGCTGGTGGCAGTGGCCGCACGTACCAAGTGGATGTTGGCGACCGTGATGCCGTCTTTGCCTTTGCCGATGAAGTGCAATCCACACAAGGTGGCGCAGATATTCTCATCAACAATGCGGGTGTTGCCCAAATGGCCACCGTTGATGAATTGACCATGGACGACTTAGAATGGGTCATGAAAATTGACTATTGGGGCATGGTCTACGGCACGAAAGCCTTCTTGCCGCAAATTAAAGCCAAGGGCGACGGCTATCTGGCCAATGTATCCAGCATCTTCGGCATCATTGCGGTGCCCGGCCAAGCTGCCTACAACTCCGCAAAGTTTGCTATCCGTGGGTTCACCGAAGCTCTGCGTCATGAGATGAAAGACACCTCAACGCATATCGCCTGCATTCATCCTGGTGGCGTGAAAACCAGCATCGTCAAAAATGCGCGCTTCTTGCAAAGCTCTACCGCGCAGGACCGCACGGATGCTTCGACAAACTTTGATAAGCTCGCGCGGACAACACCAGAAAAAGCGGCTCAAATCATCTTGAATGGTCTGCGCAAGCGTAAGGGCCGCATCCTCATTGGGAAAGATGCACGTATGATGGACCGTATTCAGCGGTTATTCCCGGCTAAATACGGCTCGATCATGTTCGGCAAAAAATCACCAATCGGCGAACTCGGCAACAAGTAACCGGTCAAACAACCGGCACCCCCCTGCCCTCCCTCCCGTTCTTCCACGTTGACGGCTCCTGCCGTGCATTTTGCTCGGCAGGAAGACATGTTCGACAGGAAGACGGGGATGGGTGATAATGGAGAACGCACTTTGAGACGTTTCCTGGGAGGGCAACACGATGATCGTGATCACCGGTACATTTGATCTAAAGCCAGAACAACGCACGGAAGCTTTTAGCCTTTTGGCTGAAATGTCCAAAGCAAGCTTGTCCGAAGAAGGATGCAGTGCTTATGCCTTCTTCGAAGACATTACGCGCCCCAATCATTTCCGGGTGTATGAAGAATGGGCCGATGAGGATGCTGTCGCCTTTCACTTTGCGACCCCTCATATGGCGGTTTTTCTAGAAGGACTTGGCCAAATCCGGCCAAGCAATATGGATATCCAAAAACTTGTGGTGTCCTCAAGCGGTCCTTTGACAAACACCTAACTCCCCGTTTTGACACTGACGCCACATGTGGCACTGCATAGGAATTATGCTTATGACTTCATCCAGTTTTCCGCCTTTTGCTGCGGGTGAAATGGGACCCACATCCAACACTTATTTTTCGCAACGCCTGCGTTTGCACTATGTCGACTGGGGCAATGAAGGGGCACCGCCTCTCCTGCTTGTCCACGGCGGGCGCGACCATTGCCGCAATTGGGATTGGGTCGCTCAATCATTGAAGGACCGCTACCACATCATCGCGCCAGATTTGCGCGGCCACGGCGACAGCCAATGGATGTTAGGGGGCGCTTACGATCTCATGGATTTTGTCTACGACATTGCTCAATTGGTGCACCAAAAGAACTTGGCCCCCCTCACCATTATTGGACATTCGTTGGGCGGTAATATTTCACTGCGCTATGCGGGGCTTTTTCCCGAAACGGTCAAGCAACTGGTGGCGATTGAAGGTTTGGGGCCATCGCCTAAACTGGCTAAAGAACGTGCGGAAACCCCGCGTTCTGACAAGTTGCGCCAATGGATTGAAGACATGCGCGGCCTTTCAGGGCGTCTGCCAAAGCGGTACGCAAGTTGGGAGGAAGCCTGCAAACGCATGCAGGGGGAAAACCCTCACCTAAACCCAGAACAAGCCCGGCATTTGACTGTGCATGGAGTGCATCAGAACGAAGATGGGACGTATAGTTGGAAGTTTGACAATTATGTCCGCGCCTTTTCTCCCAATGCCTTTGACCCGGTTGAAGCTATTGCCATGTGGAAACGCATAACCTGCCCGACGCTGCTTATTCGCGGCACGGAAAGCTGGGCCAGCGATCCCTTGGAGGATGGCCGCGCCGTTCATTTCCCAAATGCGCAGGTGGAGAATGTAGAAAAAGCAGGCCATTGGGTTCACCATGACCAGCTCGACTATTTCTTGAAACTTTTGGATGGGTTTTTAGATTAAGCGTTCGCGCTGGCAAAGCCACCGCTCTCAAATCGGGCGCTCAGCTCACGGCCGCCGTTGGCGTCCAACAGGGTGCTGCTTTCAAGCATTACGCTTGGCTCTGGCAGCTCTCCATCTAAATCTCGCCCCAAGCGACTCTTCGGGAAACTGAGGGTTACTTGGGTCCCTTTCCCCAGCTCACTTGTCAGCTCGATCGTGCCCCGATGCGCTTCGACCAGTGACTTTGTAATCGCAAGCCCTAAGCCACTGCCCTCGAACCGGCGCGCCAACGTCGCTTCAACTTGCACGAAGGGTTGCAACACTTCTTCCAAATGTTCTTTAGGAATGCCGATCCCTGTGTCAATGATGCGCACGGACAGCGTTTCCTCGCCGACATATTCCACCTCAACACGCACTTCTCCGTCGGCCGGTGTAAATTTCATCGCATTAGACATGAGATTGAGGAGAATTTGTTTCATGGCCCGCTTGTCGGCTGCAAGATAGGGCAAATCCTCTGCCGCATCTGTGATGAGGCGTGGTTGCTTTTCGCCCTTCACAGTCGTTGCCACACGCCCTGCGGCCCATTCAATTACTTGCGCGATATCGACCCATTCATCTTCAAGCTCCACCATGCCTGCCTCAATGCGCGACAGGTCGAGAATATCGTTGATGACATCAAGCAAGTGCCGACTGGATTCTAGAATATTGGAAACGTAGCCTTCGTACCGCTCATTCTCTAAGCGTCCGAACATGCCAGCATCCAAAATTTCAGAAAAACCGATGATGGCGTTGAGGGGGGTGCGTAATTCATGGCTCATATTGGCTAGGAATTGAGACTTTGCGCGGTTGGCTTGTTCCGCGTCTCCAAGAGCTGCCAGCAAGGCTTGGTCTGCATGTTTGCGCACAGTGATGTCTCGCACCACACCCACAAATTGAGTCTGATCGTCCACTTGCATGGTCTTTATCGTCAATTCGAGGGGGAATTGGGTCTCATCTGCCCGGATGCCCCGCATTTCATGGACCCCCGCATCAACAAACTCAGATTGACCGGTCGCATTGAACTCCTGCACGGCTTGGGCAAAATCAAAGGGCTGTCGTCCGTTTTGCAACAGCGAATCTAACTTGCGCCCCACCAACCCCTTATAAGAATATTGAAATAGATGACAGATGGCTGGGTTCACTGAAACCACTCGGCCCGACGCATCAATGGAGAGGATACCATCCTCAACCGTATCCATCATCGTGCGCAAACGCTGCTCACTCAGGCTTTTAGCGGCCTCAGCTTGATATTGCTCCGTTACATCCCGCAAGCTGAGAAGAATGACTTCTTCATTATCGGGCAGCTCTACATGCTGGCAGGCACAATGCAGATCACGCCACTCGCCATTTGCATGGAGCAGGCGAAAGTTACAATCCGCAGACCCCTTCGGCGTGGACAAGGCCGTCGTTAAAGCCCTCTTCGTGCCGTTGGGTCGGTCATCTTCTATCAGGCTGAAGAGAGAAAGCCCGGTCAGCAAATCTTCTTGGTAGCCAAATTCAGATATCATAGCCTTATTGGCAAACCTGATCTCAGCATCAACGCCCACCATCAACAATGGCATACGGTTGGAGTCCACCAGTGCGCGATAATAGCTCGACACATGGTGCAGATTGCGCAGGTAGGCTGAGGCACGGCGCGCCAACTTTGACCAAATCAAAGTCATGTCACCGATTTCGTCGAGCGAGCGCGGCTTGATGTTGAAATCAGCATCGGTGAGGGAGCGCAAGTTCTTCGGATCTACGATCTGGGAGAGCGCATAGACCGGACGCATGCTGATATCCAAAACCATACTGGCAATGACGGTGCCTATGACGGCAACGGTGCCTGCAACGGCAAAAATGGCGAACAGTTCCCCGGTCATTTCAAAACCTTGAAGGTCGAGATAGACGAGAACAATGGACAGCAGGCTTATGGGCATAAAAATTCCCAAAATCGCAAAGTGGGAATGCACAGAAAAAATACGCACCGAGAGGCTGCGTTCGCTAAAAAACTTACCCATGTCGAGGGCAACAAAAATGATGAACGGAACGGAAGCGATCACAAGGGGCGGGCATAGAAGTACGGCAGTATGCAGTATGCCACGGGCATCGAGCGGATTAGATTGCCCGACCCAAATCCCGGCGGTAAAGACAACCCCTATCCACCCCAGTAGGATAAGGACCGAATATATCTTCCCCCAAAAAGAAAATTGCCTGAGCGCTGTTGCCGCATTCTCCTGAACATTACTGTCGTTCGCCTGTTCCAACGTCCGCGCGGCAAAAACAGCCGCATCATGGCTTTTCAAAAGAGCGACGAGAGCAGGCAGCAGGCATAGAAAGACAAGGGGCTGATCAAACACACGGATCAAGGTGCCAACACTTACCCCCCCAACGCAATGAAGCGTTAGGAAAGCCACCAAGGGCGGCAGCACTGTTATTGCGCCAATCGCCGCTCGAAAGCGCCATACAAATTGTTCGGCAAGCATCGCCAAGCCACTGCTCCATTCACCCAAATATTGATTCAAACTTGAATCAACCAGCGGAGTGTCGCGAACAGAGGTTAAGACAGGCATAAAACCGCGTCTTTTATTAGAGAGCACTGCCTTTATTGAAAAATTCCCATAACTCAAGGCAGGGGCAGCTTTGACTGTTTCCGTTAAAAACCAGAAAACCCTTCGGCACATTGGATGAGGTCTTGATAGGCCAAGCCTGCCTCACGGTGCACAAGAGCTGCTTGGTACTCCGGCAATGCAGAGGTCATTTCGAGAAAAGCTTTACGCGATGGGTAGCGCACAATGGCAGTCATATCCCAATTTTCGTCACTTCCCGTAATCATCTTCATTTCCGGGGTGCTGCTCCACAAAATTTTTCCACCCACCTTCTCAATCGACTTCATGGCAACCGCTGAGTACAGCACATAAGCCTCCAAGCCCGTGCACGGTGCATGGCCACTGCCCTCTGGATAGGTCGCTTGGTCTTTGAACTTCAGCAAGTTCAACATGACAATCGGCTGATCCTGATCAAGGGATGCAAATTTCTCTAATTGCTCTGTGGTTGGTTCAATCGCGCGCATGAGTTTTCTCCCGTTGCCCTGCCTTTTGAGGCTTGAGGCTACTTTTTATTTTTTTGTATGATTGCGAGTGTCTGGTCACTGGGGGCGGATTGCAAGTGCGCTGTTAACGTGTCCAGCAATTGCTCCAAAAACAAATCCATATCGCGGGGTGTCTCGCTAAATTCCAGCTCTCTCGCCGCACTGCCTAAAGCACCGACACCTAATTCGATCACCATACGCAGGCGCAATTCTTGGATCGCGGCATCGCAGCCTTTCATGTGAACCTGCATCCACCGGCGGCAGCGGCGAATACCGGGGAAGCCCAAGCGTATGGAGCTGCCAACAATATCAAACCTAGGATCTGCCACGACGTAGGACATTAAGACGATAAAGCGACGCGCTTCTGGGTCATTAATCCGCTCAGATAAGGGCTGGATCGCCACACGCACAATCTCGCGTAGCTCAATCTTATCGCGCCCTTTTGCTTCCAGAGCGTCCATCAGCTCAACACGGCGCAGATCCACTTCATTGACGCGTAGGTCTAAAATCGTTCGTATCAACTTTTCGCGGGACCCAAAGTGATATTGCAGCGCGGACTCATTACGTTGTTCTGCGGCGGCCAATATTTCTTTGGTTGTAACCTGATCCAGTCCTTTTTCACTAAAAAGCCGTTCAGCAGTCAGGAGAAGGCGCAGACGAGTCGTTATTTTGGGGGGTGTATTAGCCATAACTAATTTCTATTGAGTTTCGATAGAAAATCAACGCATTTAATACATGTAGCTGTATGCACCAATGGGTCTATCAGGGCGTGATCCTAGTGCCCTGCCAGATGTTTATACCTCAACCGCAAGGCATTTAATATCACTGAAATTGAACTCAGGGACATTGCCAGTGCGGCAACCATGGGGTTAAGCAAAATACCGGCAAGTGGATAGAGCACCCCGGCTGCGATGGGCACCCCCAGTCCATTATAAATGAATGCAAAAAATAGGTTCTGTCGGATGTTACCTAAGGTAGCTTGAGCAAGGCTTACCACATCAGACAAGGGGGCGATACCAGAGCGCATCAAGGTGACGCCTGCTGTTTCCATCGCGATGTCTGTGCCGCTGCCCATGGCCACGCCCACATCGGCTGCCGCAAGGGCGGGCGCATCATTGATCCCGTCTCCGAGCATCACAACCCGCTCGCCTTTGCCTTGCAGTTGCGTGATCAGCTCCAACTTGTCTTCGGGCTTCAAATGGGCGTGCCACCCATCCAGTGCAAGTTTTTCAGCAACGTAGGCAGCAGGCCCTTCTGTATCCCCTGTGAGCAATATCACCGACAAGCCAGCCTTTTTAAGATGTTGAATGGTAGCATGCGCTTCTGGGCGCACTTCATCTTCTAGTACCAACTGACCTGCAAGCTCGCTTTCCAACGCGACCCAAAGACATGTGGCTTGAGCGCCCACGTCGTTTAGATGCGCCTGTACCAGATCAGCATCCATTGACACGCCGGCTTCTTCTAGAAACGCCACATTACCGATGTGCACTTTCACGCCCTCGACGACCCCCTCCACACCGGCCCCAATGGTTGCGTGAAAATCAGAGACGGGTTTCAGTGCGAGCCCTTTTTCTGTTGCGCTGCGCACAATGGCTTCGGCCAATGGGTGCTCACTTGCTGCTTCCAACGAAGCAACACGTTGCAGTAATTCATCTGCGCTGAGGGCGTTGGGTGTTTTCTGCCCAATACATCTGACCTCCCCCAAACGGGGATGGCCTTGAGTGAGGGTGCCGGTTTTATCAACCGCCAGCGTTGTCACACGTGCCAACCGTTCAAAGGTTTCTGCGTCGCGGACCAAGATACCGGCTTGGGCCGCCCGCCCTGTCGCCACCATAACCGACATTGGTGTGGCCAATCCAAGCGCGCACGGACAGGCAATAATCAGCACACTCACCGCTGCCATGAGACCGTTTGCCATTGCGGGGGCTGGACCAAGGAGGCTCCAAGTCGCAAAGGCGATGACGGCGCTAAGCAAGACGGCGGGCACAAAGAAGGTGGCGACCTTATCGGCCAATGATTGAATGGGGGCCTTTGAGCGCTGGGCATTGGCAACTTGCCCGACAATACGTGCCAAGAGTGTTTGGCTTCCCACATGGGAGGCGCTCATGAGAAAACTACCTGCCCCATTGAGTGTGCCCCCGACCACCTGATCATCTGGACGTTTAGTCACCGGGAACGGCTCACCGGTAATCATCGCCTCATCCAAAGAACTCACCCCCTGGGTGATGATGCCGTCCACGGGCACTTTTTCACCGGGTCGCACCCGTAAAATATCACCCACCTGCACATCGGCCAGCGGCACCTCAACTTCTCGTCCTGATGCCTCTACCCGCATGGCCGTGGGAGGGCTTAAATCCATGAGACTGCGCACGGCTTGGCCCGTTTCTTCGCGGGCGCGCAGTTCTAATAATTGCCCCATCAAGACCAATTCGATGATCACGGCTGAGGCTTCAAAATAGAGCGGCACATCGCCGGACCTTGTGTGAAAAGCGGCGGGGAAAATATCCGGGAATATTAAAGCGACCGTGCTATAGGCGAAGGCGACGCCTGTGCCGATGGCGATCAAGCTGAACATGTTCATATTGCCGGTTTTGAACGATTGCCACCCGCGCACAAAAAATGGAAAACCAGCCCACAGCACAACCGGGGCCGCGAGAAAAAACTGGGCGGCAGCCCGCGCGAGGGGCGGCAAGCCGAAAGTGAGGCCAAAGAAGTGCTGCCCCATCTCCATCACAAATAGAGGAAGGGTAAAACATGCGCCAATCCAAAACCGGCGTGTAAAATCAACCAACTCAGGATTGGGTCCTTGATCGAGACCTGGCACAGCGGCTTCCAACGCCATGCCACATATAGGGCATGTGCCCGGCCCTATTTGCTCGATCTCAGGATCCATCGGGCAAATGTAGAGGGCGGTTGGGTCTTCCAGTTCTGCTGGAAAAGCGTCTGGATCGAGATAACGCATGGGCTGCGTCTGAAACTTTTCTAAGCAGCGCGGATTGCAAAAATAATATGTGTCCGCTTCATAAACGCAGGTGTGCTTGGCCGTTTCGACAGCGACAGACATGCCGCACACAGGGTCCACCGCCTGACGGGGCGGATCCATTTTATCGCACTGAGGGGATGTACACATTAGGCACCTGCTTTGCTCTCAACTTTCCAGAGCAGGCACCTTAAACCTTCCTGTCACTGGAAGGTCAAGCTCACAAATTACATTCTATAAGTACAGTGTCTAGCCGGTAGCGGGCACTAAAATGACATGCACCGCGCGCGGCCCGTGGGCGCCCATGACCAACGTCGCCTCAATGTCACCGGTGCGCGATGGTCCCCCAATAAAATTGATGGCACGCGGCGGCACCGCGCTTGATGTGGTGTATTGGCGGATATGTGCCCACACATCCTCAAAGCCGCCCACCAACTGATCTTGTCGGCAGACAACAATATGCGTGTCTGGCAAGTACCCTAAACGGGTTGCAAAGTCTGCCCCTGACGCAACGGCCAATGCCCCGGTTTCAGCCACGGCTGCAAGGCACCCGGTGACAGATGTGCCCCCGTCTAACTTGTTGCGGGCGATGTCGGCGTGAAGGGTCAATGTTGTTTGAGCCGCCCAAGGCAAGCTGGTGATAGCTGGTTCTGTTGAGCACCAAATATCGGCAGGCAAAGCGCGTTCATTCAGATACCGTGTAACTTCTTGAGGCACATCTTGGATGCGATCTAATTCTGCAACCGTGCACGCAAGGGCTGTGGCTTTTTCCTTGAACTGAACAAGACATGCCGCCCCCGTGGTTTGCGCAACAGCGGGCACCAATGGCTGTGGTTTTTCTGTATCGGCAGTTAAGGGTGTTGAGGCCTTATGAAGCCGGGCAAAAATTTCTTCTCTGGCGCTGCTCATTTACTGGCTCCTTCTGTCTTTGAAGGGTGCCCAGTTTTTTCCAATGCAGCCTTTTGCGCTTGTTTATATTGGGTCAGAAAACTGCCCCCTGATGGTGCCGATAAATTTCTGCTCTCAGTCCAACCAGACGCGATGAAGGGTAGCTTTGCAATCCAACGGCCCTTTTGACTTGGGGCCGGGGCCATCACATTCATGCCAATCAAACCCAGGCGGACAAAAAGCCGGTAGCTTCGTGGATGGCGCGCCAACCATGTCCACACGCCCAGTCCCCACCGGGCGGTTGTCGGCGAAAGATGTTGTTCAAACTCTTTTTCTCGCCAGTGGCGCATCAGCTTGGGCAACGGAATACGGACCGGGCACACTTCTTCGCACTTCCCACAAAAGGTAGAGGCATTTGGCAAGTTGCCCGCTTGGGAAACGCTGGTAAGCGCAGGCGTCCATACCGAACCCATGGGACCGGAATACACAGACCCGTAGGCTTGCCCTCCAACGGCGCCATAAATGGGACACGAGTTGAGGCAGGCACCGCAACGGATACAGCGCAGCATTTCTTTAACGGGTGAATCCAGCATGTTGGAGCGGCCATTATCGACCAACACAATATCAAAGCTCCCCGGACCGTCTCCATCGCCGTCTTGGCGGGGGCCGGTGTATAAAGAAACATAGTTCGATGTTTCTTGGCCAGTCGCAGAACGGGGGAGCAAGCGTAGCAATACGCCTAAGTCATCCAACGTCGGCACCACTTTTTCAATGCCCGTCACAACAATATGGCGTTTGGGCAACGTGGCCGTCAGGTCCGCATTTCCCTCATTTGTCACCAAGGCAATTTGTCCGGTTTCGGCCACTAAAAAATTAGCACCGGTGATGCCCACGTCGGCATTCTTGAACCGTTCGCGCAAGACAATACGGGCTTCTTCAACCAGCTTGGCTTTATCTTCTACTTTCTCGCTTCGGCCATGTTCTTGGTGCGCCTCGTAAAAGGTGTCAGATACTTGGCCCGCGCTCAGGTGCAAGGCAGGGCCGACAATATGAAATGGTTTTTCTTTGCGCAGTTGAATGATGTATTCACCCAAATCCGTTTCAGTCACTGTGAGACCTTCGGCTTCGAGGTGGTCATTCAATTCAAGTTCTTCGGTCACCATGGACTTGGATTTGATGACCTGTCGGGCATCGGCTTCTTTGCATAATTTTGCAACGATGCGGTTTGCTTCTGCCCCAGTGCGTGCCCAGTGCACACGGCCACCATTGGCGATGACCTTTTTCTCAAATGCGTCGAGATAGTCTGGCAAGTGGTCGAGGGCATGATTGCGGATATCGCGGGCGCGGTCGCGCAGGGCTTCAAACTCGGGCAATTGGCCCGCAACTGTTTCGCGCATAAGCGGAAACATTTTTCCCAACACAAATAAAGCACCGGCTAGACTTTCATCTTGCAAAGCTTCGGCTGATTTTTCGTGGAACTGGTCGGAGGTTATCTGCATGACTTAGCCCTCTCCCCGGTCTGGAACCATGCCCGCAAGCACCTCTGCCACATGCACGGCTTCAATTTTTTCACCGCGACGGTTGAGCCGCCCTTCAACATTCAGCAAGCAGCCCACATCGCCCATGGCAACGAGGTCGGCCCCTGTGGTGACAACGTCGTCTGCTTTCTTCTCAACCATGTCGCCTGAAATGTCGGAATATTTAACACAGAAAAGGCCGCCGAATCCGCAGCACACTTCTGGTTCCTTCATTTCAACAAGCTCAAGACCCTCCACCGTGTTCAATAAATCACGCGGCTGTTGTTTGACTTTAAGCTCCCGCAATCCTGCGCAGCTGTCGTGATAGGTCACTTTGCGATTACAACTTGCTGATACCTTTTCCACGCCAGCAATACCGGTAAGGAATGACATCAGCTCGTACGTTCGGCCTGCAAGTGCGCTCAAAGGTGCGTGTTCTTCTTCGGAAGGGTCAAACAATTCGGGATAATGCTTATGCACCATGCCCCCGCATGACCCTGAAGGCACGACGACATAATCATAGTCCTTAAAGGTTTTGAGGAAATGACGCGCCATTTGGCGCGTGCCCTCCCGGTCGCCGCTATTAAAGTTTGGTTGGCCGCAACAGGTTTGATTTTCAGGCACGGCTACATCATAACCAGCATCTTCCAATAACTTCAGCGCTGCGAAACCCACACGTGGACGCATTGTATTGACAATGCATGTCGCGAAAAGTGCTACTTGTTTGCTCATTTAGCTTCCGGTCGGTCGGTATGTTTCATTCTTATTATTTTATCGATCACGTCGATATTGCTTAGTCTACGCTAAATTTGCCCAAGGGCAATCCATCGGAGACGCAAAAAGGCGGCACCCGGAGGTACCGCCTTAAAAGCACTTAAAACGATCAAATCTTACAGGGCTTCAACGATCGTCACATTGGCCAAACCGCCACCTTCACACATGGTTTGCAAACCATAGCGCTTGTTGCGATTTTTAAGGGCATGCACCAATGTCGCCATCAGCTTTGTACCTGATCCACCCAGTGGGTGACCTAATGCAATAGCGCCGCCATTGACGTTGAGACGCTCTGGGTCCGCACCGGTTTCTTTCAACCAAGCTGCTGGCACAGAAGCAAATGCTTCGTTGACTTCGAACAGGTCGATGTCGTCGATTTTCATCGCGGCTTTCGCAAGTGCTTTTTCGGTTGCTGGGATCGGTGCTTCGAGCATGATCACAGGATCGCCACCGATGACAGTCATGTGATGCACACGTGCCAATGGGGTGAGGTTGTGGTCTTTCAAGAATTGCTCACTGACGATCATCACGCCAGATGCGCCATCGCAAATTTGGCTTGAGCTTGCCGCTGTCAACGCGCCGCCTTCAACCAACAATTTCACACCTTTAATGCCTTCAATGCTGGCGTTGAAGCGAATGCCCTCATCAACGGTGTGCATGCTTGTGCCTTCGTCGGTGGTGACTTCGAGCGGTACGATCTCATTGTTGAACGCGCCTGCTTCCGTTGCTGCAATCGCTTTACGGTGGCTGTTGTAAGCAAATTCATCAAGGGTGTCTTTAGACAGGCCATATTTCTTGGCCATCATTTCAGCGCCTGTGAATTGGCTGAATTTTATGCCCGGATAGCGTTCTCCCATGGCTTCACCAGTTGGTACGCCAAAGCCGTTTTTCATTGGCAAAACCGCAGGCAGACCCATTGGTACACGGCTCATGCTTTCCACACCAGCTGCGATAACGCAATCCATCACACCCGACATAACAGCCTGCGCTGCGAAGTGCATTGATTGCTGAGAAGAACCGCACTGACGGTCTACAGACGTGGCGGGAACGCTTTCTGGCAACTTAGAAGACAGCACTGCATTACGGGCAATGTTGTTTGACTGTTCACCAGCTTGGCCCACACACCCCATGATCACATCTTCAACCGCTGCGGGGTCAATTGCTGTTTTGTCGATCAATGCGTTCAGCACTTGACCAGCCATATCAGCTGGGTGCCAGCCTTTCAGTTGACCATCACGACGACCACCGGCTGTACGGGCGGCGGCAACAATATAGGCTTCTGCCATGGGTATCTCCCTGTTCGCTTTAATTTATAGGTTTTCAGGCTTCCCTATACGGTAGGTTACGTAAGGGAAGTCAAATAAATTTCGCATCGTCAGGACGTTTTCCTTTTGGTCGATTACGCGCCCAACGTGCGGGCAACAAACCAAAAAATTCCAATAAAAACAAGGGATAAGGAGGCCACACCCTTCAAAGTTGGCGCAATCCCGGCCAATCGCCCCCCAAATTTTAACGCAAAAAATGCGACGGGGGCCACCAAAGCCAACTGTCCCAGCTCTACGCCTAGGTTAAAACCGACCAAGGCCGTCACGAGCCGTTCAGTCGGCAAGTTGAGGTCTAACAAGGCCCCGGCAAAGCCAGCCCCATGGACCAGACCAAAGGTCGTTGCAAGGATGAGGGGCATTCGATTTAAGAATGCCGAGGCGGTTTGAGGGGACACGCGTGCGGCATGAATGGCCATGCCCACAACAAATAATGCCAATCCAACCAACACAGCAGGCGGGACGCTCTGTGTGAACGGGATTAATATGAGTGTCGCCAGCCCCAAACTCAGGGCGAACAGCAGACTTGGGGGGCGTTGTTTCCAAAGCACCTCAAAGGCGGCAAAGGTAATGGAAAAACCGATCATCGCTTCAACGGCCCCGCTTGCGGGCGACAAGACGCCCAAGGTGACTAACGCAATGGTTACGGAATGACCCAGCGTGAAGCCGGTCACGGTTATTATGATTTGGCGGCCTGCACCGCACAACAAAAGCAGTGCAGCCAAAAAGGCTAAATGGTCGAAGCCCCCCAAAACATGTTCTGCACCCATGATGGCGAAGGATACAAAGGTGCCCGCTTGCTGCACCCCTTGCCCCAAACTGAAAAATCGAACCGCGCTGTTCAAAACGACTTCACGCTCTGCGCTTCCCTCCTGTACCCGCGCGATATGGATATGGGTTGCAGAAATGGGGAAGAAGGCGCCCAGCTCCACTGTGACCGGCACATCGTCGATTGGTTCGGGGCAGTCGTATGACAATTCCACGCGCATATATTCTGGAGAGGCCCGCAACTCTTTTGGCGCTGCGGCGTCACAAACATTTCCTTGCTGTACCACTTGCACAAAGCGGCTCAAATGCAGCGCGGTCCGCGCAGGAAGCGCCACCTCTTTGTCACCGAGTGCATAGAGGTACGTCGCGCGACGCGCATCAACCGTGTAAATGCCAACAAGCTGTGTGCCTGAAATTTCCCACTTCGAAAAAGCTAGGCTTTTTGTGTGCGCCAAGCCTTCTGTTGTCGTACCCACCCACATGCAGACTGAAAATAAAATGAGATAGAGCGTCCTAATCATGAAGGGCCTCGTCGATCACCTCGATTGAAGCTGCCTTTTTTAGTCGCGCAAAATAAGCAAGTACCGCCTCGACTTCGCGCCGACGGCGCCATTCCTGCGCCAACACGGGCCGCATCTCTTCAAAACTTTTCGGCGCACTTTCTTCTCGCGCTAACACCCACACAAAATAGCTGCCATTTGGACTTTGCACGGGCCCCACGATGTCGCCTGCCTTTTGTATCGCAACACGCGCGGTTAATGTGGGACCTAAGTAGTCTTGCACTTTGCTCAAAGCCAGCGCGCCCTCAGGCAATGGCAATATCTCTGCCCCTGCCCCCTCTACCGCTTCTTCAAACGGCGTGTCCGCACGTAATGCGTTTTCCAATGCGGTTGCTGCATCAGGCGTTGGTGCCCGTGCGGCCACCAATACCAAGGCGGCGGGCTTTTGAAAAAGGCCCGGTGCTTTGGCTAAAAATTCTGTGAGCTCCGCATCGGTTGGCTCTGCTGCGCGTTCTTCGGTTCGAATGGAAATCATCATCGCGTCAACAATGGCTTTGCGAATGGCGCGATCGGTTTTGACAATGCCCATTTGTTCTGCCCGCTGCACAAGCAACTCCTCGCGCACCAACACATCTAGCGCCCGCTGCTTATCCTTTTGGGTTAACGTATGGGTGGCGTCGGCCCGAATGGCCTCCAGTGCTCTGGCATATTCTTCTTGAGTGATGGGAACATCATTTACATAGGCGATGGCCACCTCTCCCTCTTCAAACCTTGGCAAGGGGGAACCTAACGCAGACCAAATAGCAAGCACTAAACCCAACCCCGCGACCAGGATCACCCAGCGCTCATTCACCACAACAGCAGGCTGAGCCTCATCTGCTTTCGTCATTCTCTCTACTCCTCTTCCACTCATACTCTAGTGTTACCACATTCATGAAAAGGGGCACCCCTTGAGATGCCCGCTCCTCAATGCCTGCGACCTGCCCGCTTATTGCGCGGCTGCTTGCTGGGTTGACTTATAGGTGAGGTATATCGGCGACGACCATGCGCGGTGTTCGGCAGGGGCCAAACAGTCTTCGTTTTTATCTGTTCGATAATCCCCATGACACAAGTTCACTTTAATGCAATTGCCATCTCCATCACGCTCACATTGCATCGGGTCTGCGTTAATGGTGGGTGTGGATTCTTGTACGGCACGCGCATAATAGAGGGTATCGCGCCCCAAGGTTTCGTAGTCTGGGTCTTGAAACTCAAAAGCGCATCCATCCGGTGACGGCTCACACGTATGCGTAATAAAGGCATCATCGATGAGGTCATCAACATTTTCCCCCGGTGTTGTTTGAGGGCGTATCCGCACTATTTCAATGCGTTTAATCATATGGCGCACGTCAGACGGGTTGTCGCATTCTCCCCCACAAATAGATGCAATTTTGTCTGCCCCTAAGCCTTCAGTGGCAAATTCTGGGCATCCGGGTTTTTGTTTGAAAGAGCCAGTTGCCCGCACAGAGAAGGTTGGCGCCCGTTCTTGTTCCACACTTGCGCCCATTGGTTCTACCTGCGTGCCATCTCCTGCGTTTACGAGATCAAACCACAGCAACATTTTAGGACCAGATGTTGCAAAAACTTCTTTGCGTTGGAACGCATCCCAAATGGCTTTCCGGCTGCGGCCCTCCGCGTGAACTGCCGCCAATCCGCCTGTTTGCCAGAAAGAAGATTGACGTTCCATTTCGGTCAACTGAAAGCCGCTTACTCTTGTCAGCTCTTCACGGGTGCGCCCTTGAAAGTTAGGGGTCCGCTCTTGCTGCGCACCGAACAACCGCCTGCGCCATCCTTCATTACGGGCGCCCCCGGCTTCGGTACTGACGGTTCGTTGATATTCTTTAAAGCCTGTGCCGGGACGGGCACGGTGGGTATCGGAGGATGCAATCACGCCCCAGTTAAAGCGCCGTGGTTTATCCAAGCCTTCATCAAAGTTGGAAATGGCAAGGCCGTATTGCATTGAGGTCATCGGGCGATAATTAAAGGCCGGTAGGAAACAATCGACACATTGACCTGCATCCAACCAATCTTCGGCTTGCACCCCTTGAACACCGGTATGAAAGGCCACTGACATTTCAGACGCAATCTGGCGGGCATCGACTGCGCGGGCGCTACATTCAGCCGCGCCAACACCTGTCGCCAAGCACCGCTCTTCGATGATTTCACCCGCCCGCCAGCACCCCGGCGTGTAGTTTTCAGAGGGCTCAGGACAAAAGTATGACCCATCTGTTTCACGCACACCGACCGAGCGCCAAGAGCGATATTCTTCAGAGTTTCCGTGTCCTGAATAAATCTCGATGGCATTCATGCGCTCTGGTCGCATGTCCGCTTTAAGCTGCTTATCCCAGCTTGTGCCTGTGGGCGTGTAAAAGCCCCATGTGGAACCGTGGGGAATAACCAGCGGATCTAGGCCCTGCTGTTCAAGACGCGCCAAAAGCTCTCCAGGGTTGGCCGCAACTTCCACACAATCAAGCGGCAATTCGTTGGAGGGGATGGAAGGATCGCACACATGGGACGCACGAATTTCTCCCAGGAATGCATTCATGTCAGCGTAGGCAGGTGCCTTTGTGCCCTCCACTAAAGTGATGGCCGCAGGGAATGTGGGAAATGATTTGCGCAGCGCGTCGAAGGCCGCACCGGAAGAGGCGATGGGACGCGCCGACACTGCGTCATCTGCGAGGTCTTGAAACACAACATTTTTGTGGCCGTAATGCTGGGCTGGGGTTGCCCCTACCTGCGTCCATTCAAAACCTAAGAAAGAGAACATATCTGCCGTAGGCCCTTCCCCAGATACCGCCTGGCATTGGCGCATGGAGGCACGGGTTTCATCCCAGCGACGTTTCGTCATCGATTCAGCGTGATCATTAATGGACCAAAAGTCGAGGTTTGAACAGAACCGCGCAAAGTCACACGCTTCCCCAATGGGGTGCACACCGTTGCCACCATTCATGGGCAGCGCCCACAAAAAGGCGTCTGCGGAATACGTCGTATGCACATGGAAATCCCCAAACAGAACTTGCTTAGGCTGAGGCACCCCAATGTTTTTCGCACTGGTCAGCCGCCGACTTTGGCGCGCCAGCACATCGCTTTCAGGCATAGGCGACTGCGTGATGGCCCCTTGCGTTGGCACCTGACCGATGAGGCCCAAGCTCCAACTCAACGCATACCCACCGACCACGACAACTGCAACGGCGAGGCCGCCCCCAATTATCTTTGTCATCTTCCCAAGCGCCATCGTCTCAACCCCTCAATTACCGCCCCTTAAGGCGTCCTGTATTCTCGCTACGTGCAAAACTAACTTGACTTGAAGTAATGTCAAACATTAGATTTGTTGCAAGGCATTCATTTGACGGTTTTGGACCGATGATTTTAGGAAATGGGGAAACATGCGTAAGTTTTTGGCTATTCTCGTCGCTCTTATCGCTCTCGTTGGCGTTTTAGGCACCCTGGCTGTGGTCTTTTTTGGCCCTCAAATCGGTGTGGCTCTCATGAAGCCCATGATCGATCGCAACATGCAATCCAGCCAGCTTGATGAGTTGGAAGATGGTTTACACGTTGCCTTGTGTGGGGCTGGTGGTCCGCTGGGTTCTGCCAATCGCTCAGGGCCTTGTGTGGCCGTCGTTGCAGGCAAGCGCCTCTTTGTCTTTGATGCCGGAAACAATGCCGCCCGTAATTTGCAAATGATGCGCTTACCCACCGGGGAGGTTGAGGGGCTTTTCCTCACTCATTTCCACTCTGACCATATTGATGGCTTAGGTGAATTAGCGATGCAGCATTGGGCAAGCGTTGCCAATGAGGTGCCGCTTATCGTGCATGGACCTGAGGGAGTGGAGCAGGTGGTCAACGGCTTTAACAGTGCCTACGCCCAAGACTTCTCGTACCGGATTGCCCATCATGGGGAAGCGGCCACTCCGCCAAGCGGGGCGGGGTCACGCGCTGTGCCCTTTGCGGTGCCCCCAGCAGGACACTCGGTGACTGTTTTGGAAGATGATACGGTTAAAATCATCGCCTTCCGGGTGCAGCATGACCCAATTCATCCAGCCGTTGGCTATGGGGTTTTCTACGGAGGGCGCAGTGTTTTCATCAGTGGCGATACTCTGAAAAACCAAACGCTTATTGATCAGGCAAAAGGTGCAGACCTGTTGGTGCACGAAGCCTTATCCAGAAAGCTCGTGGGCATTATGCAAGCTGGCGCCAAAAAGGCAGGCCGGAAAAACCTAGAAAAAATTATGTGGGATATCACCAACTATCACGCCTCTCCAGTAGAAGCTGCTGAAGCTGCGCAAGAGGCGGGTGTAGGGCATTTGCTTTATTACCACATTGTGCCGCCGCTTCCGATTGGCCTGCTTGAGCAGGTTTACTTGGAAGGCACTGACGACGCATTTGAGGGCGACATTACACTCGGGGAAGATGGCACCTTTATCTCCCTGCCCACCGACAGCAAAGAGATAAAGGTTGATGCGTTAATGTAAGCACGCATATGCGCTCAGGTG
>JARGNZ010000041.1 GCA_029209985.1 Parvibaculaceae bacterium | reverse complement strand
CGGATATTATCGATACCAAGTTCGGCCATGCGACGATGTATGGTGTCCCTCATCAGGTCGGCTCTTTCACTAAGTACCCCAAAATGGGGTGGGTCGGTGTCGTAAAGTGTGGGGCAGCTTCAAAGGGTTTGCCTACAATCGCTGCCACTACCTATTAATCTTTGTAGTGATGAATGGATGAAAAAGGGTGACGCACATACGCCACCCTTTTAATCGCATCGGGATGATCACCGGAGTCCTGCGTCAAGCGCACGTTGGCACGTGGGGTTTCTGTGGACAGGGGGATTTCCGGCATAGTTCGTACATCCACAAGTGCGGCCTTGGGCATGTTCAACAGGCACACCAAAACGTGCAGGCACTTCTGCCCAACTGTTAAGGCGTAAAAAATTATTGTGACGCCAATTGTTGCGGTGAACACCGCCATCACGCATACGCACATAGTCAGGGTTATAACTTGCGGTGCATTCCCCGGCTGAGGCGATTGACGCGCCGCCGGCCATCATTGGAAGCGCAACAACAGTTGCGAGGCTTAAATGTTTGATCAATTTTAGAAGCATTTGGTTCTCCCTCGAGCGTCCCAGTCATGCTCTATAAATTTGATAGAAGCGTGTAGTGGACTGTTTCATCGAGGAAACCATAGGGCGAAAACAAAGGCGCGAACAATTGCTACAAGTGTAGCAATTGTTCGCGCCCTAAATTCACCCGGTAGTCATATGGAAAAGTGAGACGTTAGTTGTAACGAGCTTCTCGTTTTTCCCCTGTATTGCCAGCGCGTATTTCTGCCATGCCGGTTTGAATGTCCGCCAGATATTGGTCTGAGACGGTGGCATGGAAAGGAGACAGCATCAGGTGAAGGGACGGAGGCTCAACGGTAATAGATGTGAACCAACCTTTTTCAAACAACTTACCCCACAAGGCATAAGAGTCGATTTCAGGATGGCGAAACGCGATCAGCCCAAGCAGCGGATCCCCTAAAATTTCAAATCCAAGCTTTGTCAGCCCCTCTTGAATGTAAGACCGCACCGAGCACACAGCCCCCTGTTTAGCTTTATAGCCTTCTACACCCAAAAAGTTCATCACAGCCCATGCGGCTGCAATGGCCCCGCCGGGACGTGTGCCTGCAAGTGTTGGGGTCACCATGCGTCCGCCAGACCAATCATCGCAGTCGAAAATCATATGGGCTTGTAAGCTTGCATCTCGAAAGAGCACCGTCGAAGCGCCCTTAGCGGCATAGCCGTATTTGTGCAAGTCGGCTGAAATGGAATGCACCGCTGGAATTTCAAAATCAAAGGCGGGCACAGGCACACCGTTCATTCGGGCAAATGGGGCAAAATACCCCCCAACGCAGGCATCGACATGGAGCCACAGATCATGCTTCTCAGCAACTTTGGCAAGCTCTTCAATCGGATCAATAATCCCGTGGGGGAAGTTAGGGGCAGAACCGACCAGCATCATCGTGTGGTCATCAATCGCAGCATCCATCGCCACCGGGTCCGCCATATAGGTTTCTTCATTAATCGGCACACGGCGTAATTCAATCTCTAGCATTTTACAAGCTTTTGCAAAAGCCGGGTGGCCCGACCGGGGCAGAACCAAATTCAACGTCCCGGTGATGCCTTTAGAACGGGCAAGTTGGCGGGCGGTATAAACGGCCATGGTAATGGAATCCGTGCCCCCAGACGTGATGTTACCAACTGCCTCATCGCTTCCGTGCAGCAAGCCCATCGCCATGGAGATAACTTCTTCTTCCATCTGCGCCAAACTTGGAAAGGCAAGAGGGCCCAACCCATTCTCGGACATATACATGGTGTAGGCTTCTTTTTGCACCTTCGCGACATCAGCCCCCGCGTTAAACACATAGACGGCTGTTTTGCCGTCGCGCCACTTGGCGTCATTGCCGCCGCGTGCCTGCATGTCCGCAGATAAGCTTTCCCAACTTTGTCCTTGTTCTGGCATTTTCACGCTCATGGCGTCTCTCCCTATATGAAACTTTTTCATGTTTTAGCATAATCAGCTTAAAAAATTTTGCAATGACCGGTTTTCCTCCTGTGGAGTAGTCAAAATCGCTCAAAATCTCACTTTCCAGTAAAATTCGGCGCCCGCTTGCCAAAGAAAGCACGAATGCCTTCTTTCACATCGTCAGAAGGATTTGCCACCATCACCGACAAGGCCGCATCTCCAAGGGATTGGTCTAAGGATTGAGTTTGGCCGCGCACCATCATCTTTTTGGCAAGGCGTACCGCTAGGGGAGATTGTGCCGCCAACCGCTGGGCAAACTCTTGCGTCACCGATAATAATTGGTCGTGGGGAACGCTCTGGCTCGCCAGCCCCAATGCGACCGCATCGTCGCCACTGTACGTCTCAGCGAACAAGGTCATCTTCAATGCGTTTTCCATGCCCATCGCGCGTGGAAAATACCAAGCCCCACCTTCGTCCGGTAACAGGCCAAACCGCCCGGATGTATCCCCCAGCTTTGCGGTGTTGCTGGCAATGCGAAAATCACACGCAAGCGCCAAGGTGAGGCCACCGGCAACAGCCGCTCCGTTGATCATTGCAATCACAGGCTTGTCTAAGGCGTGAAGGGCTTGGATTACCCTGTGCATGCCGTCGCGCATTTCCCGACCATGAGAAAGTTGGCTCGCCATCAGCGCTTCATGGTCCGGGTCACTGCCGCTAATATCGCCACCAGCACAAAAACCACGGCCCTCTCCGGTCAGCACCAATACTCTTTGGGTGTCATCCTGTAAATAAGCGTCAAGGGCTGCAACAATCTCGCGCGTCATCAAGCTGCTATAGGCGTTCATTTGGGCAGGGCGGTTCAACGTCAACCATGCAATATGGTCCTCATTGGCCTGATATTTTATGTCAGAAAAATCTGTTGGTGTATGAGTGTTTCCCAATGTCTCGCTCCCTTTTGACAGAAGCATACACGATCTGAGACGGGGGTCACCAAACGCAAAAAACCCCTCCCCACAAGGGGGAGGGGTATAGTCACCGCTGAACCGGCAAAGTGATAACACGCCGCTGGAGGACGGCACCGGTTTGGGAGATAGCTTTCAAAGGCTATTCAGCGGCATTTCCAGATACTTTCAACAAAGTATCATTGTTCCTATTGATCAATTTAAGCTGCTCAATGCCGGCCGCCGCAATTTTGTCGCCGACCATTTCGTCGTTTTCTGCATAAAGCTCTTTCATGTCCACATAGGCCGCATAATTGTGGGCCGTCCGGTCTGTAATGATGCCAGTCATGGAAAGTGTTTTCACCAACACGCGGAAAATATTGGCGGACTCTTGCATGTTCCCGCGGATTTTCTCGTCCGTCATGCCTTCCATAAAGGAAGCCTGCACCCAGTCCCAATCAAGACCAACTTCCGCATAGATATGTTTTTTCTGCTCAGGAGCTGCGATGTTAAAGAGCAGGTTTTGGAACACAGTCCATGCCCAGTCTTCAATCTTGGCGTGTTCTTCCGCATCCAATTTTGGAATGGTGCGGTCCGCCCAAATTTTCCCGAACTTATGGTGGAAAGCTTCATCGGTCATGGCCAATTGGGAAAGCTGCACAATCAATGGATCGCGGCCCTTGTTGTAGAAAGTCGCAAAGGCACCCATCGCCAAGCCTTCGACCAACAATTGCATTCCGACAATTTTTTTCCACGCGTATTTGGAGTTCACAAGCTCGCTCAACGTATCGCGCAAAACAGACCCCACGGCCATGGGGCGGCCAAACCGAGACTTCACGATATTGGTAAATGCCGTCACATGCCGGGCTTCTTCGCGG
The DNA here is from genome assembly GCA_029209985.1 of Parvibaculaceae bacterium. Lineage (GTDB taxonomy): Bacteria > Pseudomonadota > Alphaproteobacteria > Parvibaculales > Parvibaculaceae > NORP139. The sequence continues at coordinate 13,282 of JARGNZ010000041.1, read as the reverse complement.
GCTTGGTTGGCGGCATATTCTTGGGCGCCGGGGTCACGCAAGATGTGGCAAAGGCTGGCGGAAAGGGCAAGCGCGCCTTGTTCCCCATGCAGCACATTCGAGAGCGACCAATGGGTCTCAAGATTTGTCAGTTTGATGCGGCCCTTTTCATCGAGCTTGTCCCAAACCGCCGTGCCATAGCCAACCGTCATTGTCGGATCGACCATATATTCATTTTCAATGTCGAATGGCGTATCAAAATCAATATACCGCTTGTCCATAGGATCCCAGAAATGGTCATGGGTTGCGGAAATGATTTTGTCGAAAGCACTGGTGCGGTCTAAGTAGCGTGACCCATCCATCATCGCGGGAAAGTCGGTCGGCTCCACCGTGTTATAGATGTTGTCTTTGGTGATCTGGCCTTCAGCTTCTTTGTGCATTTAGTCCTCCAAACAGCAAGGGCAGGTGGCATTATGCCATCTCTGCGGCGCGGGAATGCCCGCTCGAAGTTGGCCGACCAGCTAACTGAAAAAATAATGACGCCCCCGTCATCTTTGTTCATTGATCTAGATCAAATGACCCGCATGGGGGATTTAGCCCACCCGCCGCACATCGTGTAGGAAGCTCTCAATGGATTGCCCCAGCCCTTCGGCTTCATGGGTGAGGGTTGCCGAGGCCCCCTCAACTTGCCGTGCCACGTCTTGGGTTTTGGTGGCTTCACATGCCACTTCTTTCATGGAACCGGAAAGGGCGTGGGTGGATTGGGCAACCTGTTGAATTTCTTTTTCCATCACCGAAACAGATTTGCTCTGTATCAAGATTGTTTTGGTTGTGTCGGTCAAAGTGTCATTGATCAAGCTTATAAAGGTATCAATGGATTGAACCCGAGAAATTGTTTCTGCAATGGCGTCTTGAATGGACAGGACTTGTTTGTTGATGTCGGACGTCGCTTGCTGGGTTTGGCCCGCTAATTGTTTCACTTCGTCTGCCACAACAGCAAAGCCGCGTCCGCTTTCCCCAGCCCGCGCGGCTTCAATGGTGGCGTTGAGGGCAAGTAGATTGGTTTGATCCGTGATTTCAGAAATAAGTTTGACGATCGACCCAATTTGTTGGGAGCGGTCTTCGAGTAAGCCAATTGAGCTGGAGGCAGAATGCACAGCGCCAACAGCATCCATAGACCGAGATTGGCATTGGCTCACTTGCTGCGAGGTATTGTTAATCGTGGTCACAAGGTCATTGGCTTGCCCCGCAACATTTTGTGCCGCGTGCTCCGCATCTTGCGCCAAGCCTAAGGTGTGAGATGCTTTTTGGGTGGATGTGGTGCAGGCGCCTTTCATAAGGTTCGCGGAGGTGGCTAACGATCCGCTGGCATCCGCAACAATGGTAAGGCCCTTATCCGCATGTGCTTGAAACTGGTCAATCAACGCACTCATGCGGCGTGCCCGTGTGGCCAATGCAGATTGTTGTTGTGCCTGTTCCGTTTCCAACACGTGCTTACGTTCATTGGCATCGCGTAGAAAAAGCAACGACCGCGACAGGGTGCCGATTTCATCTTTGCGGTCAATGTGTTCTAGCTCGGCATATTCATTTTGGGCCAATGAACGGGCCGCATCATCCAAATCACTCAGCGGTTTAGTCACGAGTAGGCGGGCGCCCCAATACACACTCAAGATAGCCAGCGTGATGATAAGCAGCGTGGCCCCAATGAGTGTGAGGCGCGCTGTGGTCATACGGTTCTCCGCTTGGTTGGTGAGCTGACGTGCGACACCCAATTGATTTGAAAATTGAGATCGGTTGCGTTCCACCCGCCACGCCAAATCTGAAACATCCTTTTCCAGCTTGTTCAAAGATGTTTCCAATGCCGCGCCCGACGCACCGCGCTCCTTTAACGCGGCTAATTCTTTTGTCCATGTGCTGACCTCATCCAGGCCCGGTCCTAAGAGCACCAGTTCGCGAAAACGGTCTTGATATTTTCCCTCCACAAATTCGCCGTAAGAAAGCGATATCTGGCCATCCGTTAATGCCTCCACCACAATGCTGCCGTCCTTCTGAAGGTCCCGGCGATGAACGCGGTTACCTCGCCCCGGAAAGCGTTTTGTCAAATCCTTCCGCCCTGTGTGAAGGATCTCTTGTTTGAGAAACGGGCGCGCACGTTTATGAAGCTGCACAATTGTGTTGGGCCGCAGGCGATCGGGAATGCTGAGATAATCATCCTGCAGGGCAACCAAATTGGCGCGCATATCTGTATTGAGTTGGGTGAGGTGCGTCATGCGATCTGCGTTGAGTGTTTCCACTTCTGACAATAAAAACAGTGTCGCTAACGTCATGCCGCCCATGAGAGTGGAGAGGGTACATCCCAAAAGGGCCAGCAACTTAAAATCAATACGCATCACGCAACTCCTTTGTGAGAGCGCTGTGATAGCGGGGAAAAGGCTAACGTAATTCTAACGAATGCGCAGAGAAGGGCGTGCCCGCCCACATTTAACAAAAGCGTCACAAAGCCTTTAAGTGACTGGCATTTTAGGAAGAGGCCGGCGGCAATATTGGGCGGGTGTAACCCAAAATTGCACAAGGTTATCCCGCATAGATAGATCGCCATCATGATAGACCCCTGCAATTAGGAGGCCCTCATGGCTTATCGTCCGACGTGGCGCAATCGTCGCAAACTTGTTTTTATATCTTTGGTCTATATCGCCCTTACGCTGCCCGCGATTGTATTCTGGGCCCCTGCGGGCAGTCGGGGGGATAGCGCTGTTTATGGCCTGTTGTCGCTCGCGGGGTTGATCATCACCTACTATCTCATCGGCCCTTCGGTGGAGCTGGTTAAATTATCTCTTAAAAAGGGATTGTAAGAATGTGGATGATCAAAAAAGCCGTCTCCTTGTTTTCTCTGCTGCCATCAAGCCTGCTCCCTTATGTCTTGTGCATAACTCTTGGTATGAGCGTTGGAGGGTATTCAGTACACAAATTATATGCGCTTGAGGAACTTTCTGCGTTACGTGCGCAAGCTAGAAATGCTGATGTGAACCGGGCCGCGCGTATCGCCAGCGCCGCTCAGGCCGCGCAAACCGCCCTCAAAGCCGTCACCCGTTTGAACACCGCAAAAAAGGGGATCATTTCTCATGTGCCGCATACTTCTGCTTGCCGCCTTAATGCTGATACTGTCCGCGTGCTCAACCAATTACGCGGCGCATTGTGAGCCGCCAAGCCATGTGCTCGTTCCAGCGCAGGCCTTACCAAAAGTAGAGGCAGAGAACATACCCTTGGATGCAGCACTAAAAATCTGGTTGGACGATATGAACGCCTACGCTGTGCTGGCAGAACGTCACAACAGGCTGGCCGCATGGGTTGAAACACGGTGTTAGGACGGCGCGGCGAAGACCTCTATTTTTTAAGAAAATAAGGGTCGAGTGTTTGCCTGCGAGACCACTTGCGTTTTTCCAAGTCTGGTCCATCCAGCGCCGTCGCTGAATATCCCACGCACATATAAGCCACCAATTCCCAGTCAGAAGGCACGTCAAGCGCCTGTGTCACAGCTTCCGGTTCCAAAATGGAAACCCAACCAGAAGCCAGCCCATGCGCATAGGTCGTGAGCCAGAAGGTATAGGCGGCCAGCGCAACCGAATAGTTCAGGGCTAAGGGGTTTTGAGACACCCCAAGCCCGTGTCCCCGCTGTTCTGAGTTGTCTAAAAAGAACGCCACATGCACCGGCGCACTGTCCAAGCCGGTGAGACCTAGTTTGGCATAATGGGCCCGCTTGTCGGCTTCAATGGTTTCAATCTCAATTTGGCGAGCGTGCAAAAAGTTTTGATAAACCGCTTTGCGGCGCTCTTGCGAACGCACTTCCACAAATCGCCAGGGTTGGCTCAAACCAACAGAGGGAGCCATATTTGCATCGGCCAGCATGTCTTCAATTTTTTCAGCACTCACATCTCGGTCCAAAAAGCTCACCTCGTTGCGCCGGGCAGCGAGTAAGTTTTGGAAGTCGGTCAAAAATTGAGTGTCTTCATCGGGCGAGGCAGTCATAAGGTCTCTCAGTAAACGGCAGAAAATGTCAGCTAAAATAAAGAGGGCGCAACCAATACGGCGCGCCCTCCAAACTAATCGAGTAAACAGACGGAGCCTAGCCCTTATGGGGGCGGTCAATCGCCTCAATCAAAGGACCTAGGAACTCTTCATATTTTCTCCAACGCTCTACAGAGCGTGTGTAAATTGGCTCACGCACTTGGGTAAGGCTGGATGTGCGCACTTGCCGTTTACTGTTGGCATAATCGAGGCACGCTGGGTCCCATTCAAGGTCCAGATAGTCGAGCATTTTGCGCGCTTCGCCCTCTGTATCAGCGACCAGCTCTTCATAGTGCAGGTCATAAAATGTGCCTGCGGGCAGGTTTTCGCGCCAATATGCCATCAAGCGTTTGTAATCCCGGTAGTACAGACCCAATTCTTCCAACTCATAAGATTGATATTGGTTGTGCCCAAATAATTGCACAAAGTTGGAAACGCAGGTGTCTATCGGGTTGCGGTTGATGTGAATGATTTTTGCGTTCGGCAACGCCAATTTGATGGCGCCAATGAAGAGGAAATTCGCAGGCATTTTGTCTGTCGTGCGGGCTTCTCCATTTGCCAAAGCAGAAGTCTGCTCAATATACGTGTTGCCAATGTCTTGGAAGGCTTTGCGCAGCAGCCCTTTGGTGCTCGCTTGGTGAATATTGCTCGGATACAACCGATCACCTTTTTTGCCGCCCCAAGCATTACACGCCATCTCAAAGTCAGGCAGTTCCCCCGCGCCAAAAACGTCTGGGTGGCTGGAAATAATTTGTTCCGTCAATGTGGTGCCTGAGCGCGGCATGCCCAAAATAAAGATTGGAGCCTTTGATGTATTGGCTTCCATGTCGTCGCGGTTCAGCAGTTCAGGCGTAAACACTTTCATCACACTGTCAAACACGGCAGTGGTATGGCTGGCGCTATATTCAAAGGTTTCCCGTTTCAGAGCCGCCCCTTCCATGTAGTGTTTGAAGCCGGTGCTGTGGTCGCCAGAGTCATCATAGGCTTTGCCTAAGCCATAGCGGGCTTGGATCCTTTTGCGTGACTTGCTCGGGTCGTTAATGGCTTTTTCCAAGGACTTGAGAAGCTCAAAGTCTGGATCATTTTCTTTGAACCGTTTGAGGCGCGTCAGGGCATAGGCCGCTTCTGGGCTGTCAGGGTTCAGCTCTAAGGCTTTGCGAATGAAGCCACTGGCACGGTCTGTTTCTCCTTGCTCCAGCCACAACATGCCATTGCCAATTTGTGCAGGAATACTTTCCGGGTCAAGTTTCTGGGCCGATTTGTAAAGCGCCTCAGACTCTTCAATTTTCCCCATTTCCCCTTTAATGCTTGCCAGCGCAAGTGTGAGGTCCATGTGGTCCGAGGTTTGAGCAAGGCCAAGTGCAAGCAGCGCTTCTGCTTCTTCAAATTGACGCATTTCCCGGCGCACACCCCCCATGCCCAAATGGGCTTCGGGATAAACAGACCTGAAAGACAAGGCTTGGGAAAAATGGTGCAACGCTTTTTCGTTTTGTTCTAAAAATTTATAGCAATACCCGAGGTTGCAATAAGCCTCTGGGTAGTCTTTGCGTTTTTCGAGGGCTTGTGTCAGGACGGCGATGCCTTCTTCAGGCCGTTCGTTCGTCGCATAGAGAGAACCAAGGTTGTTAAACGGCTCAACATAGTCGGGAGCCACCGCCATCGCTTTTTTGAAATGTTCAATCGCACCGTCAATGTCGTCCTGCTCGCGTAGAATTGAGCCCATATTATTGAGCGCATTCGGAAACTCAGGGTTCAATGACAAAGCCTTGGCTTGGCACTCCTGTGCTTTCTCAAAATCCTTTTGGTCAAAATAGGCAATGCCAAGGTTACACCATATGCCCGCCGCGTTCGGGTCAACCTCAGTTGCACGCGTGCCATACTCAATCGCCTCATCAAGCCGTTCAAGAAGGCGGCACATTTCGCCGCAATTGCTCAAATAGCTTGCTTGGGTGCCATCCAGCTCAATGGCCTTTTGGAGCAACTCAATCGCGACCGGCGTATTATTCGCCTGATGCGCCAGAAGTCCAAGCATGTGGTAGGCCACGGCGTTTTGAGGGGTGGCTTGCAGCACCTGCTTCAACACAACCTCTGCTTGCGACAAACGGCCTTGGTCCATCAAATTTTTTGCATGTGCCAAAGCTTGGGGGATGGAGAGGCCCTTTTGTTGTTGTTTTGGTGGGTCGTTGACGATCGACGTCGCCAATAAATCATCCAAACCACCTGTATTTTCTTGAGCCATCTCATTCCCTCTCGTCATCGCGCCAAAATATACGCTGCGATGAAGTCCAATCCCGTGCCCTGTAATACTCACCAACCGGGGGCACACCAGCAATCTTTTTAGCGGAATGGCAGGGCGAAGCAAATGATAGATTTTGCCAATACCGAACAAGCAAGCAATTTTAGCAGGAGCACAGCCGATACCAACGACATGACAGCCCAACAGCCGGAGAAGAAGGGTGCCAGAGGGAAGGGGGCAGAGGGGCAGTTCAACAGAATCAAGAGGTGTCCTAGGGAGTACCGCCGAAAATACCAAGAGTTGTATCGTTGCATTTTTGCAACCAACAAGATGGAATCGACTGTGCGTGCTGTGCCGTCGGCTAGGCCTTTCAGTAGATAAAAAGAGCGATGGGTGAGCGCCGGACGGCATCAAGCTGTGTTGGGGGAAGGGTTTGCAACTTTTCTAATGCATTTCCATGAGTTTGGCTTGATCCCCGGTTCTGAATATTACGCCGCCAAAATCTTCAAAAAGCACTCATAAATTGAATTAATTTCTAAAAATTCCCTCTATAGGGGTGTTTCTGTGCGCGCAATTTAGGCGCATAGATAGACCTTTAGAAGTAAAACAAATGAGCCGTCATTCTCAAAAAAGAGTGCTGAGTTGCATAAAAAGGGAGATTGCAGGCCAATGCGTCCTCATTAAAATTCAGGTTGTAGCGTGAATAAGATGCCCTCAATAAGGGAGGAGACGAGGAAATGTCTCTCACTTTACCTGTTCAGTTTTGGCGACAAGCCAAGCACACATATTGGGGAATATAGATGCCAACAATTTCACGCCTTCGCACCGCCACCCGTGTTGCCCTGTTGAGCACAACAGCGCTTGTTGCTTTGCCATCAGCGTCCTTTGCCGTTGACTACGTCATCGATGATGCAACCGAAGACACAGTTATCTTGGGCTTGGGGACAGCCGATAGCCTATTGCTCACGACGGACGAAGACCCCGGCTCTATCTCAAGTGTAAGCCCCGGCGTCGCGGTCATCGATATTGCCGATAGCATTACAGTGCATATGGATAGCTATATTGATGGTCTGGAAATTGGCATCGAAGTAGAGGGCGAGAACACCGACTTAACCGGCGGCATTCACAATGAGGGCATCATTGCTGGGGGCACTGGCGAACTTGACCCTGAACTCGATGCTGGCTTTGGCCTCCGGGTTTCTACCGGCGCAGATATATCAGGCGGCGTGGAAAACTCGGGCTTGGTGACCGGTGACATCGCAGGCATTGGAATTTCGGGCACATTCGTGACCGGCAACACGACCGCTGAAGGCACAACCGGGGGGTATTACTCCGGCGGCGCTATTTCCGGTGGCATTGAGAACTCCGGGTTGATCGCAGGTGAAGATTTCGGCGGGATTGTCGCTTATAATGGCGGCTCTATTTCCGGCGGGATCGTCAACGGCGAAGACGGTGAGATTGGCGGCGCATTAGCCGGGATTGTTGTGTTCGCGGGGGGCGATATAGCAGGCTCAACCGGTGGCGAAGTCGCGGGCATTGATAATGATGGCATCATCGCGGGCTATGGCGTGGGCATCGCGTCCATTGGGGCCAGCCCAGACCTCGTCATTGGCGAAACAGGCTTCACCTTTCATACCAGCCACTTTGCGCAGCCAAACCGGTTTGGCGCGGATATTTCTGGCGGTATCAATAATACAGGCACCATTTTCGGTGAGTTTGCCGCCATCGCGACAGCCATCGACGGGGATATTTCCGGCGGCATCGTGAATGGCGAGGACGGTTATATTGGCGTGGATACGGAGGATGGTTTCGACCAATCCGAAGTCGGCATTATATCTCTTGGCAATAGCGACATTTCTGGAGAGATCAGAAACGCAGGCGTAATTTTTGGCGAATATGCGAGCATCGGTTCTGCTGCGGGGGGCGACATCTCCGGCGGCATTGTGAATGAAGCAGATGGCCTCATTGGGCTGGCTGTGGTCGGAACAGGCTCATCAAGCAACGACATAATATCCGAATACGGAATTGGGGCTGTATATGCAGGCGCGATTTCTGGCGGGATCACAAACTCTGGTGCCATTTTTGGCGAGGATGTCGCAATTTTTGCTGCGTCCGGCAGTATGATTGGCGGCATTGTCAACAATGAAGGCGGCACGATCGGTGAGGCTGGCGATGACGAAGAAGATATTTCGCGGCATGGTATTGGCATCGTTCAAGGCTCTATCCTGTCCAGCCATGCATCCATACCAAGAATTATCAGCACCTCAAGCAGCGGGATTGGCCTCACCTATGACGCGCCAACCGATACATCGGGTGCTGCTGTTGGCATCACCAATTCAGGCACCATTGTTGGTTTAAGCTCAGCCATTCTTGTGAGCGGCGAGGATTCAGATATTGCCGGAGCCATCATCAACACTTCATCTGGCATCATCGGGGAAGACAGCAACGGCTTTATCCTGTCCGAAGTGGGTATTGAGGTGGATGAAGACGGCTCTGCATCTGGTGGTATCTACAATCAGGGCAGAATCTTTGGTGAGGACACCGCGATCCAAGCAGAGACAGACGCAACGATTGGCGGTATTTCTAATTCCGGTGCCATTGGGGTTCTGATTGATAGCGAACCTGAATCCGTGTGGGAGTGGGCATCTGGTTACGGCATCAAAGTAACCGACGGTTCCGTCATTTCCAGCCTTGCAACGGGCAGCACCACGGGCATGGTCCCCACCTCTATCGAGGCCGGAACAAGTATTCTCAATTCAGGGCTGATTATTGGTGAAGATGCCGCCATTAAAGTGGCGGGGCTAGGCTCCAACATTTCCGGGGCCATCGTGAACGAAGCCTCAGGGTATATTCTATCAAGCACGTTCAGCTCTAGTCATGGGACAGCCATTGACGTGACAACGGGAGGCGCCATTACAGGCGGCATCGACAATAGGGGGGTCATCTTCGGGGAAGACGTGTCTATTCGCGCCACTGCCAATGGGGTCATCGGCGGCATCGAAAACAGCGGCACCATCGGCGCGTTGGATGAAGGGACCGTCTCCGAAGTCGGCATTCGTATTGGGGCAGGCTCTATCGTGTCGACAACGGCATCTCCTGCCACCACCATCACGGTTGCCTCTCCAACGTCAGACGTTACAGCAACGGGCATTACAAACTCAGGCGTCATCGTCGGCGATAACTTCGGCATCGACCTCTCGTCCGGCGGGACCGTGGGGGCCGCAACCGGGGTCGGCATTTCAAATCAGAACGGCGGGGTGATCTTTGGTGATACAGCCGCCATCAGAGTGCGCGGCACGTTAAGCGGAGGCCTCTCCAACGCAGGTCTTATTGAGGGCGAGGAATTCGCCATTGAAATTACGGGCAGCGGCGCTGAAATTTCCGGCGATATTGTCAACTTGGCGGGGGGCACCATCACCGGTGAAACCATTGCCATCGGCATTTTGGATGGAGCGTCTGTCACAACAAACATCGTCAACCACGCGTTCGCCAGCATCGTCGCAACAACCGATAGCTCCTCAGATGTGGCCGGTATCGCCATCGGCGAAGGCTCCACCCTCACCGGCAACATTCAAAACTCTGGCCTCATTGAAAGCGAAGACACAGGCACCGGCATCGCCATCAGTTCTGGTGGGACACTCGCCGGGTCCTTGCAAAACAATGCAGGCGTGATCAATGGCGAAGACTATGTTGGCCGTATCATCGGCGACGACTATGGCGTGCGCGTCACCAGCGGTGGGGAAATCACCGGTGGCATCACCAATGCAGGCAGTATCATAGGGCAAGATGATGCAGGGCTGCTCATAAGCAATGCAAGTGTTGGCAGCATCACCAACTCTGGTGAGATTTGGGGGGATGAGCACGGTATCATTATGGGCGGCGGCGCCGAGTTGACAGGTGATCTGGAGAACTCAGGTACTGTGGCCGCCACAGATGGCACTGGGATCCTCATTCACCAGTCAGCAACAGTCGCAAATATCGACAACTCCGGGTTGATCCTTGGTGAGGACGAAGGCAATGGCCTCACAATCACCAGCGGTGGGTCGGTCACGGGGAGCTTAACCAATTCAGGGACGATCGTTGGTTCTTATTTGGGAATGGGTTTGGTGTTGGATAGCGGCGGTACGATTACGGGCAGTGTCACCAACACAGGCTTTATCGGCGGCGAGGACGCGGGCATCTATATGGCCGGTGGCGGCGCCATGGCATCTTTGCTGAATGGCGAAGAGGGTGAAATCCGGGGCGAAGACTACGGCATTCGCATCGATACAGGCGGCAGTTTCACAAATGGCACCAACAGCATCAATAATGCGGGCTTGATCGTCGCCTCATACGGCACCGGCATCTATGCGGAAACCGATGCAACAATCGGTACCATCACCAACTCCGGCACGATTAGCGGCGGGGATGAAGAAAGCCAAGCCATCCAATTCGATGATGGGGTGAGCACGTTGGTCCTACAGACAGGGTCCAATCTCATTGGGAATGTCGATGGGGGCAGCGGCGGAGAAGACACCCTTGTTCTGGAAGGGTCGGGTACGGAAGATTCCACCTTCACCGATTTTGAAGGCCTGATCGTGAACGCCGATAGCGACGGCATTTGGAGCCTCACAGATGACACCACCGAGATTGCCGGGGATGTCATGGTCAACTCCGGTACATTGCTCATCACAGGCGATTTGGTCGCCGAATCTGCAACCGCTGCGGAAGGGGGCGATATCGATGTGGAAGGTCTGTTAGACCTTGGCAGTGGCACGCTCACCGTCAACGGGATCGTAGATGGATCCGGTACGATTTCCGGCGCTGTGACCGTCAATGGTATCCTATCTCCGGGTAACTCTCCCGGCGTCCTATCCATCGGTGGCCCTCTCGTGCAAAGCACAGGCAGTACCTACATTGTGGAGCATGATGCCAATCACGTCGGCATCACCCAAACCGACAGAACAGACGTCACGGCTGGGTCTGCCACCATTCAATCAGGCGTCACCGTGCAGCTGGATGTGGCACCGGGATCAGATGGGTTTGCGGATGACATCCTAACAGCGACGGGAGGGGTCACAGGCACCTACGATGCGCTTGTCTATGATGAAGATAACTTGGTAGCTATGATCATCTACCCAGATGCCAATACCGTCTCCATTGTGGCTGGTAAAACCGATGCAATCGTGGCCACCACGGGCACCGTATCTGACGCTGGTTTTGTCTTCCTTGAGAACCTGCAAGAAGGCGCCCGCCGTGATGGCAACCTCTGGGCGACCGGTTATCTCTATAACGCTGAAAACGAAGGTCTGGGCACAAATGGTGCAGACTTCGATCAAGATGCATGGGGCTTTAACGTCGGCGTGGACGTGATTTCAGAACCAGACCTCAAAGTGGGTGTGGCTGTCGGCTACATGGACGGTGATATCGACATCGACAGCGCAACCTCAGAAGCGGAGAACGATGGCATTTTCGGGGCGGCTTACCTCAACTACATGAGCGACGAGTTCTATCTTGATGGGACGCTCATGGTGGGCCAGCAATCGATCGACACCACACGCAAGCTCACAACGGGTGAGGCTTCAGGGGCCACCGATGCCACTTCTTATGGGGCCAACCTAGAGGCAGGTCTCCAGCTTGCAGCTCTTGGGGGGCGCCTCAGCCCATTCGTGAAAATGGGCATCCACTCAGCTTCCATCGACAGCTACTCTGAATCAGGAGCTGCGGGGGCCATGCGAGTGGGCGAAGTTGAAACCCAGCAGACACGTTTGGGCGCTGGCCTGCGGTATGCCATTGATCTTGGATCTCCTGACAGCATCCAAGTGACCCCGGCGCTTAAAGTAGGCGTGACCCAACAATGGAACGGGGGCGACAGCTCAACGGACGTTGGGTTCGTGGGGTACACCGGCTCAACCACAGCATCCCTAGACTTCGAAGACCAAGCCACAGTAGATCTGGGCGTGAGCTTTGATGTGAAGCTCTCCCAAGCTGTGACGGCTTTCGTGGGGTGGGATGCTGCATTAGGGGATGAAGCTTCCCGGAATACAGGCACAATTGGTCTATCAGTGAGCTGGTAGAACAATCGGTGGCCTCGGTTGATCCCCAGCCGAGGTCACACGATCTTTCAAGACCGCCCAAAGCCCCCTCTGAGACATCGGAGGGGGCTTTGGGCGGTTGGGTCGGTTATGCCTAAATCACCAAGAGAATCAAGTAATGAGGAGGCATTATAATTAACAACCAAAGGTGGCGAGAGGCGAAATTATTAACCCAAAGGTTGGTGAGAATATGGTGAATTATGACATTTTCCCTACATCTAGTAAGTGATTGGTAAGGTTGTGGCTAAATCGCAACGTTTAGGCCGAATTAACATTTGCCTTCTATGATTAATTAAGTACGATTTTCAATGAATCGGAATATATTGGGTGTAACCAAATATATAAGCAAAAGTCGTCGATCCATTCTGGAACGTGCGCTTCAGAGCTTAAACAATGGGGATTAATCTATTGGCTTCTTTATCAATCTTAAAATCAAGCACGCGGGCCGCGCTTCTCGGCTCGACAGCGCTGGTGGCGTCAGCGTCGGGTGCGCACGCGATTGACTACATCGTCAACACAGCAGAGACGAGCACATTTGTTCTCGGTAGCGGGACAGCGGATAGCTTGACCATCAACGGTGTTGGTGAAATCAATGATGTAAGTCCTGGCGTTGCAGTCATCGACCTTGCAGATTCAATCACAGTCACAGATACGGTCGTGGGACCCGAGATCGATGGCGACGGCGTCGGCATCGAAGTTCAAGGCCTGACAGCAGACTTGACCGGTGGTATTAGCATCGCGCTCGACGCAATGGTTGCAGGGACAAATCTCGGCAGTACAGCAGGTACCGGTATCCTCGTGCACACAGGTGCGGATATCTCCGGCGGCGTGAACAACTCTGGCGCGATTACCGGTTCTGACTACGGTATTAACATTGATAGTTCTGGTAGCATCTCCGGCGGCTTGGACAACAGCGGCACCGTATTCG
>JARGNZ010000040.1:9074-19012 GCA_029209985.1 Parvibaculaceae bacterium | reverse complement strand
AAATTTTAATAGATAGGCATGATACTTACCCAAGTTCAAAGGCAAACCAATTCAAAGGTAGAGAGTTGGTGGATGAGAAAGTAAGGGGCGAAGCTGTGGGAATAGGTACTAAACAACCTAAAAAAGAACAGGAGTCGGGCCATAATGATGGCACTGTCGCCCATAAATCGATCTTCGCTAAGGGGCGCCAGTTTGCGCGCGCATGGGTGTTAAATCAGGTTGAAGCAGGCACCCCCACCCCGCCTGAGCTGAAAATAGAAATTGAGCTCACAAAAATAAGACACATCTTGTCACTTTCCCGCATCCTACCGCTTATTATGTTATTGATCGGTACGGGCATCGCCTACTTCCTTACCCCGCAGGCTTCCCAAGCCGTCGTAGTGGCATGGCTGATCGGGCTCATTGCTTCATGCATAACCGCATTTATTGTGCTCACCAAAAACTATCTCGCATTGGTGAACAGCAACCAACCAATCAAGCACTTGACGACAAAAATCGCCGTCACAACGTTCATTTGCGCATCATTTTATAGCTGCGTAGCGCCGCTGTTCATTCAGCTAGAAGGTACAAGCACGGCAAACGGCACACTTTTCGTCAACATAATAGCTGGGCAAGTCCTCATCGCAGCCATCACGTCCTTTGCCAATCGCGCGATATTCTTATCTGCAACACTCCCGCCGTTTGTCACACTCATTGTCGTAGATTTTTTCCCCTACAGTAGCACCGACCCAGCAATGTACCTTGCCGCCGGTCTTGGGTATTGCGCATTGGTGTACATCGCTCATCACGCGCGCAAAACATTCTCAGACAATTTGTCGGTCAAAATTCAACACAAGACCCTCATTCAAGACTTGGCCAGCGAAAAAGCCAAATCAGACGCTTCCCTGTACCGGATTGAGCATGCCAACAAACGCCTACAGCAAAGCGAACAACTGTTTCGCGCACTCGTGGACAACACATTTGATACAACCTTATTGACCGATAAGCATGGCCATATTCGATATGCCTCGCCGTCTTCACGTCAAGTGGGCTTCACGAAAGAAGAATTGATTGGACGGCCCATCCAATCCTTTTTCAAAATTCACAGCAAGAACAGCAGTCTTGATTGGTTGGATGCGATGGCAGTAGATGGCAAGCGGTCTATTCAATTCAAAGAAGCGATCATTGGCAGTGACGGTGAAGCGATCTGGATTGAAGGCTCCCTAAGAGACATGCGTCGGGAACCAAATGTAGAAGGCATCATCCTCAATGTGCGCAACATTACCGAACGCAAACATGCAGATGATGAGCTGCGCATTCACCTGCGTGTGCTCGATGCACTGGCAACCAGCAAAACCCTAGACGAAGTGCTAGAAATTCTGTGCCAAGCGTTAGACCAAAGCTTAGCCGGGGCACAAGCTGGCATTGTGCTGGTCAATGAAGATTATGAGATTACCAAAGTCATCGTCCCTTCCATCAAGGGAGATATTAAACCGATGGTCCCAACCGGGCCCCTCAAACTAGGCGACCATGCCATGGTGCAGGCTCTTCACACTGGCAAACCGGTTTTCATTGAAAATGCCGATACCAGTCCCCTGACACAAGGGGCAGCCGCAATACAAAAAATGGCAGGCAACGCGTTTAAGGGGTTATGGTCCTTCCCAATCTACGACCGCCAAGCAAAGCCTCTAGGTTGTATCAGCCTTCTACTCGATACCGTTCGACAGCCCTCAGACCGGGAGCGTGCTTTGTTACATAGCGCGATCCATCTCATCAATTTGGCAGTTGAACGTCGCCAGTCAGAAGATGATTTACTACGCGCAACAGAGCGTGCGGAAATGGCCAACAGAGCCAAATCAAGTTTCTTAGCCACCATGAGTCACGAGCTGCGCACACCGCTCAACGCCATCATTGGGTTCTCGGACATCATGAAAAGCGAAATGTTTGGCCCCATAGAAAACGAAAGATATACAGAATATACAAATGACATCAACAATAGCGGCCACCACCTTCTAGCGGTCATCGACGATATTTTGGACATCTCCAAAATCGAAGCAGGTCGATATGATGTAGAAGAAAGTGAAGTCAGCATTCTTGATATCATCAATTGGTGCGCTGACCTCATTCGACCTAAAATGCAAGAAAAACAACAAGTGCTTTCCATCGGCCTCATTCATAATGCAATTTTGTGGATTGACCGTCGCGCGGCACGGCAGGTGATGCTCAACCTGTTGTCAAATGCTGTGAAATTCACACCAGATGGCGGCACCATCCAAGTGCTGGGCAATCTTGCAGAATCCGGTGAAATGGAAATCATCATCAAAGATAACGGCATCGGCATTCCCGATGAAATGCTGGAAGTCGTGATGCAGCCATTTGCACAAGTAAACAGCCACACTGCCCGAGAGTTTGAAGGCACCGGCCTTGGGCTACCGATCTGTAAATCACTTCTCGAATTGCATGACGGCAGCATGCGCATTCAAAGTGAGGAGGGTGAAGGCACAACCGTGACCATCACCCTGCCTCATGAACGCCTCATAGGGTATGAGAACCAAGCCCTTGACGCCTCGACGAGAGCCTAAGCTTTTGGTTTAGAAATAAACCCAAACATATGACCGCCAATTTTACGCATCTGTATTTCTTCCGCGCCTTCAGTAATGCGGTAGCGTCTGTGGTGGCGATAAATATGCTCAAACGGCTTGTGCCGAGAGTACCCCATGCCCCCATGCACTTGCATCGCCAAGTCTGCCGCCTCACAAACCAATCGGTTCGCACGGTAGTTACACATAGACACCTTATCTGACAGATAGCGTGCCACATCTGGCTTAGACATTTGATCCATTTGCCACGCCGTCTTCAAAATCAGTCCACGGATCATTTCACAATCTGTGTGTTTTTCTACTAAGGGGAATTGAATGCCTTGGTTAGCTGCCAGTGGCTTGCCGAAAGGCTTGCGCTCACCTGCATAGCGCACGCTTTCATTTACGCAGAATTGAGCCGCCCCAACACTGGAAGCAGCTTGGCGAATACGGTTCTCATGCACAAAGTGTTGGGCAAGTTCCAAGCCACGGTCAAAGCGCCCCAAAACCGCCGTCTCCGGCACCCAAACTTTCGTAAAGGAAACCCGTGGGTGGTCCGTGGGCATGTTGAAAGTCCACAAGTATTCTTCAATCTTCACGCCCGGCGCGTCGGTCGGCACCACAAAACAAGTGATACCAATCGCCGAGCCATCGTCGCCACTGGTCCGCGCAAACACCATGTCATGTGTCGCCACATGCATCCCGGTATTCCACATTTTCTCACCTGTAATAGACCAGCCGTCCACACCATCGCGCGTTTCGCGGGTGGCACGGGTATCCATCCAAGTCGCATCCGAACCGTGCTCTGGTTCTGTCAGTCCAAAAGCAATACGCACTTTTCCGGTCAGGGACCCTTGCAGCCAATCTTTCTTTTGCTGCTCTGTGCCAAAGTCACGCAGCATCAAAACCGTTGGCATATTGCCCACGATTGAGCTTTCGTTCTGCAAGTCATTGTGCAGCCCAAGGCCCTTAGCCGCCAAATGTTCCCGAATAACCGCCATGCCCAAGTTTGTGCCATTTTGCCCGCCAAACTCTTCAGGCAAGGCATATCGCAAATGACCAGCGGCATCAGCGCGGCGACGCATCTCGCCGAGCAGTTCTTCCCAATCTTCGCGTGGCAAGCCCTCATTATCCCAGTCCGTGCGCGCATGTTCGCGCCGGTGGTCAAAGAAGCGATTGTTGTCGTCTTGCTCTTGAAGGGGTTTAATTTCCTTCTCAATAAAATCGTCAAGAACCACCAAGTAGTCTTGGATATCCTGTGGAATGTCGAAATTCATAATGCCTCCCTTAAATTTTGATGCCAAACTATAGCCCGCAATGCCCGCAGGAAAAGGGCAATTTGTCAGCTGTCAAGCGCTGCCGTAGGGGCTGCCTTGCCCAATGCCAAAAATTAATGACAGACAACGTAAAAATTCTACGTTCAGCCTGCATAGCCCCCCTCAATGGAACCCAGCCGAGGACTGGTAACACCGGTCCGGGAAGAAACTCTGCCCCCCCTTTGAGCCTCCCCATCTGGGGATAAGGGCGAGGCCCATCGCTCAAAAGTGTTAATTTTAGTAAAATTGTCGATAATTCGTTAACGGAATATCCGCTCAACAAACCGCAAAACCACAACATTTAGCCGTGAACAAAACACGAAAACGAGTGCGGTAGCGATTCGGACCTGATTCGTTTCCCCAATGGTCTCAATTGTTAACAACCTAAGCGTTAACGCCTGTGGACAAGTCCCATAGAGAGCCAATCCACCCCATTTCCCTCGCTTACGAAGGCGTTATGCTGGATTCGAATTATTGAATTTTCGGCGCTGGTCCTAAGGCAAGGTGGATTACCGGAATAAATCCGGTAATGACGCGGGGGAGGTGCCGGTAATGACGCGGGAGAGGTGTATGAGGAACGTCATGACATATCGTGATGCACACCACCCCAAAGCGTCATCCTCGGGCTTGTCACGAGGATCCATCTTCGACGCATTCAGGACAAGCTATGCGAACCCCCAACGCCTACCAACTGCAGCAACCCAATACTTACGGTCTAATCGCGTTTCACTCTGCCTAGACATGCCTAAAATTGAGGCTCAAGCACAGCACTTGTCAGAAGTCCAAGAACCTAATTTCATCTGCCATTAGACTTTCACTTGCGTGTAAACACATTTGCCCTGATTGTGCGCCCCCATGAGTGTGTCCCAATCCCCCCATCCAGCCCTGCGCCGCCGCGCCCCCCTTCCCTCTGGCGAAGGAAGCCGCGTGACCGCCGTCTTAGGGCCAACCAACACCGGTAAAACCCACTTAGCGGTTGAACGGATGCTGGGATATCAATCCGGCATTATGGGACTGCCCCTTCGCCTATTGGCGCGCGAGGTCTACGACCGCATTTGCAAACGCGTCAATGCCCGCGATGTGGCCCTGATCACAGGCGAGGAAAAGATTCTTCCGCCCCATGCTCGGTATTTTATTTGCACCGTCGAATCCATGCCGATGGACCGAACCGTTGAATTTGTCGCCATTGATGAAATTCAACTCGCCGCAGATCGCGATCGCGGCCATGTATTCACCGCCCGCCTCCTCCATGCACGCGGGGAATATGAAACAATGTTCCTCGGTGCCGACAGCGCCCGCCCTCTCATTCGCAAATTATTACCCGATACAGAAATAGAAACCCGCCCCCGGTTTTCGCAGCTCACATGGGCAGGGTCAAAAAAACTCACCCGCCTCCCGCGCCGCTCCGCCATTGTCGCCTTCTCAAGCGACCAAGTGTACGCCATCGCCGAGCTGGTGCGCCGACAACGCGGCGGTGCCGCCGTTGTTATGGGTGCCCTCTCTCCGCGCACGCGCAATGCGCAGGTCGAATTATACCAAAATGGAGATGTCGATTTTCTCATAGCAACCGATGCCATTGGTATGGGGTTGAACATGGATGTGGATCACGTCGCCTTTGCCCAAACCTCCAAGTTTGACGGCAAAACCCACCGCCCCTTGCACGCAAATGAGCTGGCCCAGATCGCAGGGCGCGCAGGGCGCTACCAAAACAACGGTACCTTCGGCGTAACGGGAGAAGCTAGCCCTTTAGACCCCGACACACTCGACAGAATTGAACAACACCACTTCGATTTTGAACGTGTCTTCATGTGGCGTAACCCCAATCCAACCTTTGCCAACATCAATGCACTGATCCGCTCCCTAGACACCCCCGCCAGCCAAAAGGGACTGACCCGCGTTCCCACAGCAACGGACCAAGAAGCGCTCCTCATTATGAGTAGAGATGAGGACATAAAACGCCTCGCCGCTGGCCCCGCAGCAGTAAAACGGCTTTGGGAAGTGGCACAAATACCAGATTTTCAGAAAATCATGATCGGAGATCATGCAAGTTTACTGATGAAGATTTACATTTATCTCATGTCTTCCCAAGGTCACATCCCACAAGATTGGATTGCCAGTCAGGTAAAAAGGCTGGACCGAACCGAAGGCGGCATCGATACATTATCAGCAAGAATTGCACATACACGCACCTGGACGTATATTGCGCACCGGTCAGGCTGGCTAAATGATCATAAGTATTGGCAGGAGCGCACGCGCGCGCTAGAGGATAAGCTGTCAGATGCGCTTCACGAGCGATTGACCCAACGGTTTATAGATCGGCGGACATCTGTGCTATTGAAGCGGTTAAGACAGAACGAGGAATTAATGACGGCAATAAATGAAAACGGGGAAGTCCTCGTTGAAGGTGAATTCGCAGGTAAGCTAGACGGCTTCACTTTCGTAATCGATCAAAGTGCTGATGGTGTCCATGGCAAAGCTATAAAGGCAGCATCTCTAAAAGCACTCGCTGGCGAAATTATCGTCCGCGCAGATCGTTTAGGCGCAAGTGACAATGCCGCCATCTCCCTATCCAACACAGGCCACCTGATTTGGGAAGAAACCGAAATTGCACGCCTAGTGAAGGGTGAGACGGCCTTAAAGCCTCGCCTTGAACTCATCGCGGGGGACCAACTCACAGGCCCCCACCGCGAAAAAGTTGTCGCCCGCCTCGAAACATGGCTATCCCACCACATCGAAGAAGTCCTCAAACCTCTGATGATTTTAAGCGAAGCCAATGATGTCGCCGGGCTGGCCCGTGGTGTTGCGTTCCAATTGGTGGAAAATCTTGGCCACATGAAACGCCAAGACATTGCCGATGACATTAAACAGCTAGACCAAACAGCCCGTGGGCAATTACGCAAACATGGCGTGCGCTTCGGGGCATACTCGATTTTCATGCCCTTGCTGCTCAAACCCGCCCCTGCCCGTTTACTTCTCACCTTATGGGCCTTGACCCGAGACGTTGGCGACAAAAGCCCCTTTGCAGATTTCCCGGAAGCCCCCTCCGCTGGCCTGACATCAGTTTCAGCCGAAGTCGCTCCGGCCGGTTTTTATGACGCCCTCGGCTTCCGCGTATGCGGCACCCGTGCTGTGCGCATCGACATGTTGGAACGGCTGGCAGACCTTATCCGCCCTATCATTTCAGATCGCAAACTCAATGGCGCCTTTGCCATTACCCCAGACATGATGTCCCTTGTTGGGTGCTCTGGCGAAGAATTTGCGGGTCTCCTAAAGGGGCTTGATTACCGCCCAAGCACCGAAAGCGTGTCAAAAGCGGCACATACGGCCTTGACGATGCAACCCGAGCTCAAAAAAGCCGCCGAAGAAGCTGCTGCCACACCGGCCCCAGAAAAGCCTGTTGAAACCTCAAACACACCAGATGAGACACAGACAGACGCAGCACCCGAAACAGATGCCTCAGAAGCAAATGCTTCAGAGACACCGACCCCAGAGACACCAATAGCTGAAACAACAACAGCTGAGACCCCAACCGCAGAGATAAAGCCAGACGACGCTCCGGCAGCACCAGAAGTTGAGATGTTTGACGCAGAAGTTTGGCGTCCCTCCCGCCGTCGTCATGGGGCCCCTTCCAAGCACAACAAGCGCCGCTCTGGAAATAACCAAAATTCACAAAAAGCAGATGGAAAATCTGACAACAAGCCTCGCAAGGGCGGCAAGAAGCCTCCTCATAAAGGCGCGCGCGGCCAAAAGCCCGCCATGTCAGCCAGCCCACGCAAAACAGAAAAAGCAATGGACCCAGATTCTCCATTCGCTGCCTTAATGGCTCTGAAAAACAAAAAATGAGGGAAAAGGCGGCCATGACCAGTGCGCAAACAACCGACGCGCACCCCAAAGGCCCCGGTCTCCGCTTAGATCGATGGCTCTGGTATGGCCGCTTCCTCAAAAGCCGAAGCTTAGCTGCCAAACTGGTTGAAACCGGACGCATTCGGGTAAATGGCGAAAAAGTTGCCAAACCCAGTCGCCTCATCCGTCAAAATGACGTGCTGACCTTCCCGTTAGGCGATCATATTCGCGTGATAAAAATAATTGACCTAGGCACTCGGCGTGGCCCCGCCCCCGAAGCACAAGCACTCTACGAAGACTTAGAGCCGCCCCAAAAGGCCTCCCCCCAAGAAAAAGAAGCTAAAAAGCTTGAAAATGCAGGGGTTTTGAAACGGGACCCTGGCCAAGGCCGCCCGACAAAACGTGATCGACGCAAGCTCGACACCCATAGAGACGCGTCAAATCAACAAACAAAATAAAACCCACAAAAATCTTGTAGTTGATTATATTCCCGTCTCGCACTATGTAAAACCCATGTTAAATCGTATCAAAAATCTTTTCGCTGGCCCGCAAGCAGATGCACCCGCTCTGCCGGAAGATGGCCGCCTTGCAGCCGCCGCTTTACTGGTCCGTGCCGCCCGTATGGATGAGCAGTATGACCGCTCAGAAATTGACGCCATTTCGGCCTGTCTTCACCGGCATTTTGAATTGAATGCCGAAGAATTGGCGACATTGCTGGCTGATGCAGAGGCCGCAGAAACAGAAGCAACCGACCTGTTCAAATGGACCCGGAAGTTTGCGGACACAAATGATCACACCGCCCGGGTGGAATTGATTGAAATGCTCTGGGAGGTTGTATATGCCGATGGCGTCCTCAGTGATTATGAAGCAAACCTATTGCGGCGCGTGGCAGGACTGATATACGTTCCCGACCGCGAGGCTGGCGAAGCCCGTTTAAGAGTGCTTAAGCGACTTGGTATAGAAGGCTAACCAGCGCTTTGAAGCAATTGATATGAAGCAAGTGACATAAAGCCAAACTCCGCCCGCGTAACGCGAACCGGAAGCAGCAAGATACAGGCGGAAACCGACCCTGACCGCCCATCAAGACTCGGAGAAATGTAATGACCTATATCGTGACCGACAATTGCATTAAGTGCAAATACACCGACTGCGTCGAGGTCTGCCCGGTCGATTGCTTCTATGAAGGCGAAAATATGCTCGTCATTCACCCTGACGAATGCATCGACTGCGGTGTTTGCGAGCCAGAATGTCCCGCAGATGCGATTTCCCCCGACACAGAGTCAGGCCTCGAAAAGTGGCTGGAGATCAATACCAAGTTCGCAGATATTTGGCCTAACATTACCCTGAAAAAAGACGAATTACCTGAAGCCAAGGAATTTGATGGGAAAGAGAACAAACTAGAAGCAGGCTTGTTCAGCGAAGAACCTGGCGAAGGCGATTAAGACATACTTTGACGCACGCCGCGCCGACCAGCTCTATACCAATCAAACCGCCCAGCTTCTCCGTGAACTGGGCGGTTTTCGTTCTAAGGCCTTACACAGCCCCTCCCAAACGCCCCAATCTGCGCCCGTGTCCACCGCATGTTGACATGGACTTAGCCCCTCTCGTTAACCTGTTTCACCGGAAAATCCCGCTATGCTGCTGTTCTAAAAGCAATTTCTACCGGTCATCTTTTATCCAAGCGAAAAATGTGATATGTAGGGCCGTAGAAGAATGCAGACGTACGTTCCTACGCGCGGCCTACACAGGAGGCGTTGTAGGATTTTTTTGGTCAAACACCATTTTCCACCAGTAAGGACTGGCACGAAACCAGTTTATATTATGGAAAAATAAGGGCGATCTGACCCAAAATCGATAGAACTCTACACCACGCCGAAACGCGTCTTCTAGAGTGTCTGAGGGAGAAGAGGAAAGAGCGATGGCGACGAACTCCAAAAAAACCGGCACATCCTCCACAAAAGCCAAAACAGCGACCAAAAAGACTGCCGCGAAAAAAAGCACATCAAAGAAAACAGCGCCTAAAAAGACTGCCGCAAAAAAAGCGACACCGAAGAAAAAAGTAACAACAAAAAAAGCCTCTGTAAAAACAGCTCCGGCAAAAAAGGTCGCTGCGAAAAAAGCCACCCCAAAGAAAAAGGTGGCAGCCAAGGCAGCAAGTAAACCTGTCGGGAAAAAAACAACGACCAAAAAACCAGCCGCGAAAAAAGTAGCCGTTAAAAAG
>JARGNZ010000040.1:0-8974 GCA_029209985.1 Parvibaculaceae bacterium | reverse complement strand
AAAAAGGCAGCTGCTAAAAAGACAACAACCAAAAAATCTCCTGCGGCAACCAAAGCAGCCGCAGCGCCCAAAACCGTAACAAAAAAGACCGTGACAAAGAAAACAGAAACCAAGATAACCCAAGATAAAACGAAGAAGACCAAGGTTACGAAAACCAAGATCATTAAAACCAAGACACTCCTTGCTAAATCAGCACCCCCTAAGGCACCAGCTCCAACAGAAGAAACAAAACCTGTTGAAGAAAAGCCTGTAGAACAGAAGATAGAACGCGTGAAAATTGACTTCGACCCGAATGAGTATGTTGTGTATCCAGCACACGGTGTTGGCCAAATTGTTTCAATTGAAGAACAAGAAGTTGCCGGTTTCAAACTAGAGCTTTTTGTCATCGATTTTGCACAAGATAAAATGACCCTACGCGTTCCAACCAACAAAGTTGAATCTGTTGGCATGCGCAAATTGTCTTCTCAGTCTCTCGTCAACGATGCGCTGGAAACTCTCAAAGGCAAAGCAAAAGTAAAGCGCACAATGTGGAGCCGACGCGCCCAAGAGTATGAGCAAAAGATCAACTCCGGCGACCTCATCTCTATTGCTGAAGTGGTGCGCGACCTCTACCGGTCTGAACGCCAACCAGAGCAATCCTATTCGGAGCGCCAGCTTTATGAGGCAGCCGTTGAACGGATGGGCCGCGAAGTCGCCGTCGTAGAAAAAATTGATGAAGCGGCAGGCGTTAAGCGCCTAGAGGATGTTCTATCTAAAGCCTCTGCCAGCAAAGCAGAAGCGGAGGCAAAAGCAGAAGCTAAAGCAGCAAGTGCTGCCGAAGCTGCGTCCTAAGCACCTTCCAATATTCTCTAGAACGAAAAGGCCCCGACAGTCACCTGTCGGGGCCTTTTCATATGCGCTTTAACGTGGCTACTCAATCAACAACCAGTTTCACATGAGTGCCCACACGTAAGGCATTCCCCTGCTCCAAGCCATTAAGCACCAAGAAGCGGTCTTCCAAGGCATCGCCCAATTTCATGCGTGCACTCATCGACTGCACGCTATCACCCGGCTTAACGGCCACGACTTTGACTTTACGTGCACGAATGGCGCGTGCCTCTGCATCACTGAGCAATCTGAAACTCTCAACAGTGTCCCGGAAGGCAGCATCATAATGCGTGCCGGTTTGCGGAAGAGCACCAAAGAGAAATTGGAAGGTGCGCGTGCCCTGCCCAGCAATCACCACAGCCCAACTGCGGCGGCCATCAATACGTGTCCAGCCAGAAACAGCCTCTTGCCCCGCGATCTTGAACCTCGTCACATCTCGAAAGGCAAGGCGCTTGCCCCAAACATCATAGAAGTATCGCTCCAAGGACATACTGGCTGGCCTGTTGGAATGATCAAATCGCATGAGGCTTTTGTTGGGACCATAACTCCACACAGCCTCAACTGTATTTGCCAAATGAAAGTCATTGGGCACTTCAAATTGAAATTTCAAAACGGGGTGGGAAAAGACCTTCCCTTCCACGCGCCCCGCCTCTGGGGCATCGCCATACAGCAACCCATCAATGGCCGACAAATACAACATCGGGTCTGAGCGTGTGCCATGCGGTGCCGCACCATATTTATGGGCGAGAGTTTGGGCCTCTTCGATCCGCTCCGTCGTGCCGGGATGGCTGGCCAGCCAATCGACACGGTTCACGTCATGACTTTGGTTTGCCAACCGAGCATGTAGCGCAGACTGGCGCCCCAATGAGGTTAGAAACGACGCCGACGCCCCAGCTTCATACCCCGCTCCAGACAAGTAGCGCATACCGATGGCATCTGCCTCAAACTCTTGATCCCGTGAATAACTGGCAAGCACGAGGTCGCCCCCCTGCCCCATCAAATTCACCATCGCAGACCCACCCACAACAGAACCCAAGAGCGTGCCGACCAACCGTGTGCCCATGGCCGCACTATGGCGTTGTGCCCCATGACGGGCCATCACGTGAGCCATTTCATGGGCAACAACGGCCGCAAATTCAGCCTCGTTTTGCGCCAGCGCCATCAACCCTCGGGTGACATAAATATACCCACCGGGCAACGCAAAGGCATTGACAACCGGACTGTCCAAGATGGTAATCGTCAGCGCCTGATCAGGCAGGTCAGAAGCCTTTCGCAATCGGACCCCAACCCGGTCCACATAAGACTGCAGCGCCGCATCTTCATAGGCCCCGCCATAAGCTTTCAAAATTTTTGGGTGTGCCCGCGCGCCAATTTCTGCTTCTTCATCTGGGGCCATAAAGGGGGTAAAGTTTGCCCCGCCCGTAGCCGGGTTTGTGGTGCAACCGGTTAAAAGAGATCCACAGAAAACCAACATCAATCCGTAGCTCATCATCTTTTGAGCATTTGAAAGTCGTGTCAAAAAAACCTGCATCACAATCTGCACTCTCTCATCTCATGGGCTTGGGTTACTCAACGATCACGATTCCAATTCCAATCGCTGTACTGTCACGTCACTGTCGCGATCACCACGCCCCACAAGCCTAAACCGAAGGCCGGGTTCGCGCGCGCCCTTATTTCAAAATGAGACGTTAAGGTAAATCCTCTGCCATTCCCTTAATCCCAACGGGGGTCAACTTTTCAAGCGCCTCGCCTGAGGGAGCGCTCACCACTTCAAGTTGAGAAAGGTCATCTATGATCACTTCGGGCCCCCGGTAAGATGTCAACCACCCCCGCACACGCAGTTTTTGACCAATCAAAGCCGAAAGGGCCTGACCCTGCAAAAATCCGGGATGGTGCAGACCCTGAGGCCAAGCTGCCAAGACAGGCTGCGGCACCACCACCGTGAAGTCCGATCGCCAATCTTCTCCAAAATTAATAAAGTGACGCACGCCCGCACGGCCAACCCCCTGCACACGCCCCTCCACCAGAACAAAGTTGGCAACGTGTTTTTCCAGTGCCTCTATATCCTGTGCTGCTAAAAGGACATGTCCTGCCTCAGACCACAGCCCGCGCCGAGCCGCCACCGCATCCATTTCCGCCTGAAAAAGTGCTGCCAAACAGGCAAGCTCTTGTTCCGCGCCGACTTTAGAAGCCACCATGCCCGGCAATACCCGGAAAGCCCCTTGCGTGACCCATGCTTTTTGCAACCAAATCTGTTGAGTAGTGAGATGCCCCAGAGGTCGTTGATAACGATCGAAGGCCTGCGCATGCCATTCAAAGCCATGGCGCCCCGCCTTCAAGGAAGACATCACGGCTTGCCGGGCGCGCCGGGTGTCAGCCTCACCCTCTGGCAAAAGCAAATGCAAAAATCGCGGCTCATGATGCGATAAAGGAAGGGATGTAAAAACGGTCGGGTCTGCACCCAGCTTCAAGCCACTAACCTGCGTCATGGGAAGCCCGGCAAAACAAAAAGGCGCTGCTTGCGTCTGGGATGACACAAGCAACGCCCCAAGAGAAAGACAGAGACAACACAAAACGCAACAAGATCGCATGCGCCTCTCCAATCATTTTAATCCGCCATAAGCACCTGACAAACGTCTCAGGGGTGCTCAGTCGGTCGGCTTACAAATCTCTATCAAAATCCGTGAGGCCCGCCCGATAAGAAATAATCGCGGCTTCTGTTCTATTGCGAACACCCAAAACATTGAGCACGGCATTCACATGCAATTTAACGGTCGCAAGAGCAATGCCCAACTGACCTGCAATTTCTTGGTTGGAGCGGCCCCGACCCAATTCCTTCAACACATCAAGCTGGCGACGGGTAAGACGTTCAATCCCCGCAGGCAGCGCTTCATTCAGGCCCAATCCTTCTTGCGGATCATCATCCAGCACACTGTCAGGAACAAACCGACCGCCCGACAACATCAAACGGACCGCATTGAGGACAACCCCCCCATCCAACCGTTTCGACAAAACACCCTTGGCGCCTAAGTCCAAGCATCGTCGAATTGAAACCGAGGTATCGTGCTCGCTCATGATAGCCACCGGTGTTGTCTCATACCGGCCAATCAGATCAGAAACGTAATCCCATTGCCCTGTGCCCCCCCGAAGAGGCACGTCAGCTAACACCAAGTCAAAACGGCCCATATCCCCAAAGCTATCTGTAACAGACAGCTCTAAGATATCGACGTTTTGATCTAATGTTTGTAACAGTTCCTTCAAACCAGCGCGAAAAATCGGCTGATCGCTCATGAGTACCAACCTCATGCAATCCCCCTACGAGAATAGAATTCTCAATAAACATGCGCGTGTAAAGGTCGCAAAACCCTCACAACGCTATTACCCAAACTTAATATCAGCTCAAAAAGAGCTAGTGCCAACGCACGCATAATGAAAGTAGTTAGGTTATTTGTCCATATACAAAGAAAGGGAAAACTAACTTTTGTACTAAGTAATAAACAAGAGACCCAGAATGAAATCATTAATATTCTATTATACAAATATATAACGCAGAATTATCAATGATGAGCGAGAGCTCCAGCAAATAAGCATGGAAAAACTATCCAATTTTATGCATTTGCTTACTATTTAACCTCACAATGCATCTTGAACAGAGCAGAAAGAGTGTCACAACAACTTGCTGCTCAATTTCTTAGGGTGAAAGTGGGAGTGTCTACGTGTCTGTATCTAAGAATGAAGGAAGTCTTTTTTCTGCATTGGGGAAAAAAGTAAAGGGGAATGGGGGATCACTAGGCACTAAGAACGCCGCGTCCCTCGTTGAGGCGATTTCAGCGATGGCACAAGGCCAGTCTATTACACCACCAGAGGGTGACTTAGACCCGGCATGGAAAGCTCTGCTCGACATCCAATCGCAATTGACCGCTTCTCATACATTGCATCAAATGTTGGACACACTCGACACCTCCATGGTGGCTGTTGACACAACCGACAGAAAAATCACATTTGCCAACAAAGCAGGCCAGCAAGCTGGGGCCACTGTGGGCGAAACCATCGACAATGTATTGAGCGGATCAAACGTACCGTCTTCAGCATTGCACAATCCAAATCAATTGCCTCTCAAGCAAACCACGCAAATGGGTGGAAAAACTGTAGAGCTGACAATTGCCTCTCTTCCCTCCGCCGCTATGGTGAGCTGGGCGGAAGAAAGCAAAGAAAAAGGGCTGGCCGCAAACGTCAAGAATGTTGTCGACATTGTTGCCGACGCAGCTGCAGGCCTTGAAACAACCGCCCGCGAAATGGCAGCGACATCAGAGAACGCCTCTGACAAAGCCGAGCTTGTGGCCCACGCATCGCAAAACGCGGCTCAGAACGTTCAAACAGTTGCAGGCGCAGCCGAAGAACTGACAGCCTCTGTGCGTGAAATTGGCCAACAAGTAAACCAAAGCTCTGAAATTGCATCCCGCGCTGTTGAACAAGCGCGCAACACAAATGCAACCGTACAAAGCCTCACCGAAGCGGCAAGTCGGATCGGCGAAGTCGTGAGCTTGATCACAGACATTGCCAGCCAAACCAACTTACTGGCATTGAACGCGACCATCGAAGCCGCCCGTGCAGGTGAAGCTGGTAAAGGCTTTGCTGTTGTGGCGTCCGAAGTGAAAGCACTGGCCAACCAAACATCAAACGCTACGGAGGAAATCTCCAATCAGGTTTCTGCGATCCAAAGCGTAACCGATGAGTCAGTCACAGCGATTGCGTCTATTCAAGAGACCATCGACGAAATCAGCACCATCGCTCAATCCATCGCAACAGCTGTGGACGAGCAAGGCGCGGCGACAAATGAAATCGCAGCCAATGTGGCACAAGCTGCCGCTGGCACGTCAGAGGTCAATTCCAATATGGCTGAAGTTAAAGAGTCTGTGCAACGCAACCAAGGCAATACGCGCATGATGATTGACTCCGCAAGCGAGCTTTCAGAACAAGCTGTGGCTTTGCGTGCAGAAGTAGAACGCTTCGCAAGCTAATCTCAACAAAGCTGAGAATAAAAGGGCGTCTGTACTTTACAGGCGCCCTTTTCATTTACGCAACGTCAGCCAATCGCTTCATAAGACGCAGCGAGCAAAGCCATGGCCCGTGGGTCTGCGGCAAGGTCGGGACCCATTTGGTTCATGACATACGCCATCCCAAGACCCGCAACCGGGTCACTCATGGCAAAAGAACCACCCCAGCCTGAATGCCCGAAAGACGCATCATTAGGTCCATATAAAAGGCCGCCAAGGTTGCGCAAAACACCTGCCCCCCAACTGCCCGGCAGACCCAAAACCAAGTCCTCGTTGAAGATTTGTTCTTTCGTCAACGCCTCAAGGCTCTGAGCACTAAACAAAGACACCCCATCTGCCGTGCCGCCAGCCGCAACACTGCCAAAGAGCTTTGCCAATGCAGAGGCAGCCCCCCGCCCATTTGCAGAGCCAATTTCAGCCGCGCGCCATGCCCGTTCATTCGGCAAGGTTTCAGCAGGCGTTGGGTTACCAAATGTCAGCTTCTGCAAGTCTGTCATATTGGTCGGGTCCATCGCGGTTGAGTTGGGAGCCGCAATCATCTCAGCAACCCGCCCTTCTTCGCTTTCAGGCAGCCCAATATAAAAATCAATCTTCCAAGGTTCCGCAATTTCTTCTCTAAAAAACTGCCCCAAAGTTTTACCCGTAATCCGACGCATCAATTCAGCAGCAGGATAAGCAAAAGTAATGGCATGATAGCCCGAACGCGTTCCCGGCTCCCAAAGCGGTTCTGCCGCAGCCATCCGCGCAGCCATGCCTTCAGAATCATAAAGGTCTTCGGTTGAAATGGGATCACGCAAGGTAGACAGTCCCGCTTGGTGCGACAGGACCTGCCCAACCGTGAGCTGGTCTTTGCCATGCGCGCCAAATTCAGGCCAATATTTCACAACCTTATCATCGTAAGAAACTTGCCCACGCTCAACCAGCAGCGCCACACAAAGAGCCGTAACAGCCTTCGTTGTAGACCACACATTTGGCAACGTATCACGCGCCCAAGCTTTGGTTTTGGCACCATCCGCATGGCCCGCCCACAAATCAACCAGATAGTCGCCATCCTTATAGATCGCAAAGGACGCACCCACTTCCGCACCACTTTCAAAGTGAGCCGCAAACGCCTCGCGCACCCCTTCAAAACCCGGTGCAACGTGCCCGTTGATTTTTATCCCTGCATTTGCTTGTGACATTTCACTTTCCCATTTTGTTTTTGATTGCCCAAAGCTTATCAGGTCGATGAACGCAAAGACAAGCAACCCCCAGAACCATAAGCTCTAAGGGTTGCCTGAAGTGTGATTGCTTAAAATAAATACAGAGAGTTTTTACAAAGCAGTGCCCTGATCAAATCTCGTCGTGCGAACGCCCCGCCTTGGTGAGGGCCTGAGCAGACACCCGCCCAATCCATCCCAACTTAACAAAAACCCATAACTGCACCCCGCACAACGCAAGAAGAGCAAGGCACAGACTCACAAAACTCCAATCCCACGACGTGCCGGGAATACCACCAATATTGACACCAAGTAGGCCCGTGATAAATCCGAGGGGGAGAAAAAAGGCACTCAGAATGGCAAGGAGAAACATGTTCCGATTAAGCCGATCGGAGAGCAAAGCAAGAAAAGTATCCTGCACAATCGAAGACCGATCGCGCAACGAATCTAAATCTTCGATGTAGCGCACCACAGTGTCGATGTTCTCACGCGATTGCTCGCGTTCCACCGTTTTCTCTCGGTCGGCTTGAACCTCAGTCCACCGCGCCAACGCCTCACGTTGGGGAGCCAAATACCGCCGCAGCACAATGGCTTGCCGTCGGGCCTCAACCAAACGCAAACGAAGCGTGTCGTTCGCACCGCTGATAATTGCCTCTTCAATTTCGTCCAACTCTTCCCCAAGAGGAGCCAGACTGTCCCCTATTTTGCGCGTCAGATGCCAAACCAAACGATTGACCAAATGGTATTCAGATGTGCAAATCAACTGACGATCCAACTCCGCCAAAACATCATGCACTGCAAATATACGGTGCTTGCGAAGCGAAATCACACGCCCATCGCTCACCCATATTCTGAGAGAAATCATTTCATCCTGCTGCATGCCCGGATTGAGATTTACCCCCCGGAAATTTAGAAGAACGCCATTGGCAAACACAGAACACCGTGGGCGGGTTTCATCTGCAAGCAACGCATCAACAACCAAATTATCGACATCATGTTGCGTTAAGAGCAGCGCCCGTGTGTCTGGATGACTCCGGTCAAAGTGCAACCATTCAATGCTGCCCGTTGCCGCCCCATTAGCAGGGTCGCCATCTGTGGAAGCACCCCCCCCCACCGGAATAACCAATCGACGAACCAAAGCATCCTGCGAATCCGCCATTAAAGTTTCCATCTGCCACCATTCATCTCAACCATTAAACACATCCGCCGCCCCGTTTCAGGCACGCAATTTATTCAGGCGTTTTTCAACTGCACGTCGTTCCCACTTTGTATTGAACATGCCGTAAAGTCCAAACATGGTCAAAGCATGCAACACAAGACTGAGCCCCCATCCCGCAGCGGCCCAAATCACCCACAGCACGTTGGGCGTCAAATACACATTCAGCACGGTGAGGCACGGTAGAACCAACAGCGCGGTAATCCAATTCAAATGGAAGGCTTTCAGGTTCTGAACATATTCCAATGCTTCAGCCTCTTCCCGTTGCAACCCTATCGCCCCCTCATCAAGAGAAGTCGCAGGGCGGTCAGCACCCAAAGGCGCGCCTTGAAGGTCATCATTTAACGGGGAGAGGGGGTCAGAAGTCACGGGTCCAACATTCGGCGTGGGGTGCTTGGAAGTCATAGGTTTCTTGGAAGTCATGGAGTGCTCCTGCATCAGAGTGGCGACGTTAATGTCGAACACCGCAGCAAGAGATTTCAATGTCTCCAATCCCGCCTTATGTCCGCCCTCAACACGCTGAATCGTGCGCACACTCACCCCAGACAATTGGGCTAAGAGTTCTTGGGACCATCCTTTTTCGAGGCGAAGCTTTTGAATAATCATCGTATTTCCATTTGCGGTGTAAACACCCA
>JARGNZ010000039.1:11374-20800 GCA_029209985.1 Parvibaculaceae bacterium | reverse complement strand
TCACCCCTCACTCACCACATTCATATGTTCCGCGCCCCATTCGCGCATGGCAAGCATGATGGGCTCTAGGCTGCGGCCATAGGGGGTGAGGGAATATTCTACGCGGGGGGGCACTTCCGCGTAGACCTTGCGCGTGACAATTTGATCTCCCTCCAACTCCCGAAGTTGTTGGGTCAACATGCGTTGGGTCACGCCGTCAATTTCTTTGCGCAATGCCCCAAACCGAAGAAAGTCATTCTGCAAAAGCTTAAAGATGATGACCGGTTTCCAGCGCCCGCCGATCACCGATAAGGTGGCTCCAACCGCACAGCCAAACGGCCCGTCACATTTATTTTCCGCTACCATCTCGCAGTATTCCTCAATAGTTACTTTTTTGTGCCTATAACACAAAAATATCCATACTTACCATATTATCACAATACCCCTATATAGCACAACAGAAGGACACACCGTACACAGATGGAAGCAATGACATGAACAACGACATCACCTACTACGCCAAACACCGCCACACGACAAAAGCCTATGACAGCTCCAAAAAGATTTCCGATGAAAATGTCGCCAAAATGAAAGAGCTGCTCCGCTTCAGCCCGTCCAGCACCAATTGGCAGCCATGGCACTTTGTGATCGCCTCCACCCCCGAAGGCAAAGCACGCATCGCCAAAGCAACGGCGGAAAAATATCCCTTTAACCAAAATTCAATTTTGGACGCATCGCATGTGGTGGTGTTCTCCAGCAAGCTAGAGGCAGACGACGCCCACCTTGCCAAAGTGTTGAAACAAGAAGACGCCGATGGCCGCTTTGCCGCTGGGGAAGAGTTCAAACAGCTCAGCCACGCAGGGCGCGAATTGTTCACCAACATACACAAGCACGACCTCAAAGACGCACAGCATTGGCTCGACAAACAAGTCTATCTCAACCTTGGACAGTTTTTGCTGGGCGTGGCAACACTGGGCCTAGACGCCACCCCCATGGAAGGCATCGACACAAAGGTGTTGGATGAAGAGTTCGACCTCAGAGAAAAAGGCTACACCAGCCTCGTGGTTGTGCCCGTTGGCTATCGCCACAAAACGGACGACTACAACGCCAACCTGCCAAAATCACGGCTACCTTATTCAGATATTTTGACCGAGGTTTAACCCGCTCAACGATCAGGTTTGTGAACACGGACGGTGGAGGAAATAACTTCACCGTTCGCGCTCCACTCACTATGGTCATTGGCATTCAATGTAACCGTCACGTCATCGGACAAAGCCGCTCCCGCGCCGCAAAATACAGCACCCATAATATATTGGCTAAAACCGCTATGCCCCGTATACTACTATACTGATTTTAGAGGTTTGGCGGAGAGACAGGGGTGCATCCGAATCTAGGCCCCACCTAGTAGAAAAGAGACCAGTAAGAACCCATTGCGAGGCGACATAGGAGTGTGATCCCGAGCGTGCGGATCAACTGAAACAAGGAAGCCGTAAACTTCCATGCCCAACAAGGAGAAAGATCATTCGCTGCAGATGCAAGGACAACATCCCGGCGCAACAAAAGCAGCCATTTAATCTTAGTATGGCCTCATGTCAGGACAAGGTCTCGTTGATTCTTTTGAACAGCCCTTCAAAAGCAGTTAGCGTTTCCTCTGACAGTTCTGACAAAATACTCTCCTTGGACCTGAGAAGAGCATTTGCTGGCGCCTCGTGATTAAATCTATCCCCGCCTTCAGCACGGGCGATTTGCCTCACGATTGGGTCCGAGCCAGTAAGGTCAGCAACCTTAACTTTCTTACCAAACGCCTTATTGTAGATAGAAACATAGTCGCCCTTGCTGAAAAGGTCCTCGATGTCAGCCATATTTTGATCTATCACTTCGCCAATTGTGATAATTCTCGTCTCTGCCAAAAAACCTGCCTTTGCCAACGCGGTCAATTTTTGATGTCCTTCTTTTCGTGAATCAACAACGACAGTCACATCCAAGTGATTTCCAAGTAGAGCGACGAAAGCAGGGATAACGTCTGCACCTCCAAGCGGCATAACGGCCCAACGCTCGTTGAGGCCTTCACGCCCGTGCGCTTTCAGATGTTCTGAAATAGTGTCCATGAAAATCAGGTCAGAAGGACCTTCGACAACGAGGTTATCTTTGGCAATGAATAGGTGTTGAGCAATATCGTACCCTAATGCCGCTTGGAGAGGGAACAGCGTATCACTATTCGTCGTTAGGACCTCCGAGGTTGTAACCGAACCAAGTTCTTGTCCCTTATCCTCTACTAAACGCGTTCTTTCCAGCTTACTGGGTTCAATCATAAATGGGCTATGTGTAGTGTAGATAACTTGGCAGCGCTTCGACAGCCTTTCCTCGATAAACCTCAAGAAGTCCTTTTGCGCTCGGGCATGAAGCCCAAGGGCCGGCTCATCCAGTAGGATGATAACGGGCGTATCGTCAAACTCGTATCTCGAAAATGCTGTTAGAAATGAAAAGAACCACCGGAACCCTGATGATCTCTCATCAAAAGGAAGAGAGAGCATGTGCTGGTCATCCTGCATTCTAACCAACAGCTCATTCACGACAGTTGACTTACCGTTCTGAACGTCTTGCGTTTGTAATGTCAGATCTATGAGTACCCGTAAGTTTTTGTTTGTAGACCAGTACTGTAGAACATCTTGCGTCAACTCATTGGCGACGTTTTCCAGCTCCCGCTTTCGGGTCTCATAATCTGTGTCAAGTAAGTGATCTTTCTCAAACTCGGCAAGCTGTAGTAACGCAAGGGCCGTTTGATCATTTTCATCCAAAGTGTCCGGGTCCGCGTCGAGTAAGGTACGGATTGGCACCTTACTGGGAAGGCTGCTGTATTCGGAGTAATAGAAGAACTTGGGTACCTTCGTGGCCAAGTGTCTGTAGACTTCTAGAGAGAAATCAATCTCCTCCGGAAACCGTTTCGCAATGTGCTTTTGAACTGAGCCAACTATTTCAGCGGCAGCTTCAGAAATACCCTCATCTGCCGAGCTTTGCGCAAGCAATGTGCGAAGTTCCTCGAAATTTTGCGCCTCTCGCAAACTTGGCAGCTCTGCACCAATTTTGAATTCGTTGAGCACATTCGCAACTGCCTGCTTCTCATCCACGGAAACAGAGTAATTGAAGGCATTTGCGTAAGTCTTGCAGAGCGTAAATTTAGTTGAGGTTAGTACGTTCGGTCCGAAAAACTGCCCAACATGCGAGACATCAGAAGATTCAAGCTCGAACACTGCTGTGATGGGCGTCTTGTCGTTAAGGTCCTTGCCTTCAGACCTCGCTAGCCGCCTGTGTCTCTTTTCAAGCCATGCTGGGTAGTGTTTAGGGGAATCAAATTCGACCGCCCCTTGCGCTGGCTTTAAGCGCCGAAGAGCCTCGAGGAAAGTAGACTTCCCTGACTCGTTTTGCCCCACCAGACAGGTAATGTCTGGTTCAATTTTAACCTCACCTGAGTTCAATACGTGCTTGAAATGGTCTATTTTAACAGTCATCAATTTCATAGGCCCAACTCCAATACTTTGCGCAGCTATCACTTATACCAGCTAAATATCGTGCGTTCACCCTTAGATTTCAACAGCAATAGATTCGAATGGTGACTTCATCTAATCGTCATCAAATTGATTTGCGCAGTGCGAACACTTGCTTTAGAGATATTTAATCGCAGCAATCGGAGACGCTATTAACGGCGACTTTGAGACAGATTTTGTGAGGTCAAGCGCCTGAATTAAGAAACTTAGCGCAGCCCGACAGATGCAGTGGAAAGAGTGGTGGTTTGATAGTAAGTCACATGCAATTAGTTGCACAACAGTTCACCTGTCTCGTTTTGCCAACTCTGGTTCCAATTTATAAATCGAAAGATCAAGATGCCAGTCAGCCCGACCAAATAGGTACAGGATTTATTCTAAAGCATAACTCACGCCCGATGTTGATCACCGCCAAACACACTTTGGTTGGGCATGATGGCAACGATGATGCTAGTGGAAAGGCCTTCTTCAACAATGGAAAGTGGGTCTACGTCGGAGACGACGGCAGCAAAGTATTCCAGAGCCCTGATCACGATATTGCATGTTTCTATGCAGACACATTGGCAGATCGACCTTGCCTGGAGTCGCGCAATATCGAAACCACAGATGCCAAGCTGATTACCATTGGAGGGTATCTTGCGAGAGATTTTAAACGCGCAGATGCGACGCTTCAACCTAAGCCTTACATATTTACCAACCTGTCCGCAGAGGTATCTGGTGGTTTGGTGGGCCTACAATACAGGCGCAGTAAGGTTAAATCTACCAACAGAAAATTGCCTCAAACCGCACCTATACCACGGGGTCTTTCAGGCGGGCCAATGTTGAACAGCTTGCGATTGGTGCAGGGACATGTTTCCTTAGTTGGTGTATTTACTGAACAAGATAGTGGTACAGCGCGAGGCGAACCTTCGACGGTTCTGCAGCAGATTCTCAACGCCGCATGAGCTCAGAAAGTTAGTGCTATTAGAGCAGTGGCTCCAAATCATTACCAATTTGGTCCTTTGTCCCTGATTAAGGAGGAAATATAATGCTCTTACTAGATTTGTTCCGCTCAGCACTATCTAGGCCTCATTCAAGCTAATCTGATTTTAATGTCCGCTCTGGGAAAGTCGCATTCTAGCGATGGAGACCCCACTCTTCAAACAGAAAACCTCTCAATAGCCTCTTGCTTCTGATCCAACATATGGCCCTCCTTGAAACAGACCTATTGCCAGCCACCTTAGCATTCATGGCCCACGATTTCCTGATATAGCGGTTCAGGCACGCCCTCTTATCCAAGGTACGTTACCATCGTGTGGCGCAAGCTATGAAACACGGGGATTTGGCGGAGAGACAGGGATTCGAACCCTGGGTACGCAAGCGCACAACGGTTTTCGAGACCGCCCCATTCGGCCACTCTGGCACCTCTCCACACCTCTTCAAAAGAGGTGTGGAGTCATACCCTGTGCCCATTCAGATTTCAATTCCAATCAGCCGACAGCCGATAAAGCCGCGCCCGAACATGTTTCAAATTTAACAGGACGAGGGCACAGCTTCCTCAAACGCCAGGGATGATTTTTTAAGCGTGGCTGACTGGATCGACATCGGCACGAACGGCGGCTCGATCTGCATGGACACACTCGTCAGGTGCAGGTGATAGCACCCCGCATAAACCGCAGGCGGCCCATCGGTTGAGACAACCGACAAAGCCACCGGAAGCGCCCAATAAATTTGCCCCGCACCCGGGTCTGGATACGTATCGCCCATCTTAATCGACACATGCTGAGTTGTTTCATACCCAGTCGCCCATGCCTTAAAGCCCGTCGGCGCGGCCCCTTGCGAAAAATAACTGTATGCGCGCACATATTGCTTCTGGTTGATCGCATTATAATAACTGGCAACCAAGCTCTGCGGCGTGGAGCGATTATCAAGATAGGTCGGCGTCGGTTCCGCCCACGCGCCCACTGGCGACAAGGCAAGGCTCCCCACCAAGGCCGCTACAAATCCAACACCACTTTTTCTAATATTAAAACGCATGAGAGGCACCAAGTTGCGCGAACCCTAAAGGATTTCGCAGGAATGAGCCTCCATCAAACGAGAGCGCGGATCAGATTACAAGCGGTCTGAAATATTATTTCTCAACTCCCCACAAAACGCCCTAGACTGCAGCCAAGAACAGGGCCTGACAAATAGGAAGGACAGGGAATGACACAGACCGAAGGCGCCACACAAGCAGCCCATAATAAGACCGTGAAAACCGGGATCATCGCCTCCCTCGCCTTAGCCCTTCTCAGCACCGCCGCTCTGTTCTATCTGCTCGGCCCCTTTGCCCACGCCGCCACCTTTGAGGACCGCCTCACCTTAACCATCCAATGCGCTATTCTGCCCGGCTTCATGTTGTTGGCTGGCATCCTCACCCTTGGCAAATCGCGGTTTGGCAATGAGGCAGAAGACCCCACCGCCTGTGAAGCCAGCTCACAAGCGATGAAGGTGAACATTCGCTATCTCAGCAACACCCACGAACAGTTCTCGCTTTTCATCATCAACATATTGGCCCTCTCCCTGCTGTTGCCCGCCCCCGCCCTCACCCTGCTGCCCATCTACGCAGGGCTCTTTGTGGTCGGACGCATTGCCTTTTGGATCGGCTATCACCTCAATCCGCTCCATCGGGCCACGGGCTTCGGCTTGACGTTCTATCCCTCCGTCGCCGCCATGCTCTACAACGTCTTCGCCGTGTTGGCAGGTCTCGTGTAACGAAGGCGCGGCCACCCCATCCGGTGGCCGCTGCCCTTAGACGCGCGCCCTTAAACCTCTGCTGGCCCTTCAAACGTCGCCTGCACCAAGGCCATCAGCTCAGGCCCCGCCTTCGCCGGAGAGCCTGCCTCAAACGGCGGTTGCGGGTCATACTCAATCGCCAATTGCAAAGCTTTGGCCATATCTTCGCCCACAATTTTTCCCGCTAAAGTCAGTCCCATGTCGATGCCCGCCGAGACCCCCGCCGCTGTCCAGATGTTGCCATTCACCACAACCCGCTCAGCGGTATATTTGGCCCCCAACTCAGGAAGCGTATCTGCTGCCGTCCAGTGCGTTGTCACCGTCAATCCATCGATCAGCCCTGCCGCCCCCAAAATCAACGAGCCTGTGCACACGCTCGTCATATAGGTCACACCGGGATAAACCACTTTCAGCCAGCCGACCAACGCGTCGTTTTGCATCGCCGCTTGCGTGCCGGTCAAACCACCCGGCACCACCACCACATCAGGCTGGGGCACATCCGCAAACGTATGATCCACCTTAAAACCGGTCTCACCAGTATCAGTCATGATGAAACCCGTCTTATCCGCCACAAAAACAGCATCCACACCGGGCATATGTTTAAGCACTTCATAAGGGCCAATAATGTCGAGGGACGTAAACCCTTCATAGAGAACAAAAGCAATTTGCATAATCCGTTTTCCTAAAGTCAGAGGAGAGTTGAACCCGGCAAGCTTTCCTCAAAAACTCATTTGGCGCAATAAGCTTACACAAGCATTTTCTGCCAATCTTTCAGATGAACATGCAATCCCTGCCGTTGCGCAGATGTAGGTGCCCACTCTCCCTTGCCAACATTTTCTGATAAGCTCCCCCCACATCTATTGATCAGGGGCCCGCAACATGACCGACAACACCGAAAAAGCACCCGCCCTCAACCGTATTTCAGCATGGAGCGTGCATCTGTTCACCGGCTCAGGCGTCATCACCGCCCTGCTGGCCATTGATGCCTTGATCAAAAACGATGCCCGCATGGTGCTCTTATGGCTGGGGGCAGCCCTCATCATCGACGGGCTAGACGGGCCCCTCGCCCGCAAGGTCAACGTCACCCGCTACGCCCCCCGTTTTGACGGGGCCATCTTAGACCTCGTCATCGACTACCTCACATATGCAGTCATCCCCGCCCTCATGGTCTATCACTTTGGCTTGGTGCCACCGGGCTGGGAAATTCCCGCAGCAAGCTTCATCATGCTCACCTCGCTCTATTGCTTCGGCAATCGCGACATGAAAACCGACGACAATTATTTCCAAGGCTTTCCCGCCACATGGAACCTTGTCGTTCTCTTTTTCTTTTTGCTGGGCACAAGCTTAATCACCAACCTTGTCGCCATTACAGCGCTGGGTCTGCTCACTTTTATACCGTTGAAATTTGTCCACCCCATTCGGGTGGTCCGATGGCGCGTGCTCACCGTCGCGGTCACAGTGGCATGGTCAGCAAGCACCTTTTGGCTCATCTGGGCAACCGACATAAGCCACGCGCACACCCAAGCACCGTTCATCTACGGGCTTTGGTACGCCAGTTCAGCTTACTTTTTAGGCTTATGTATCTGGCGCTCGGCGGAAGATTGGATCAAGCAATAGCCGGGCCTCAACGCCCCTTCATACTCTTCCCAATATCCAAACAAGAAGACCGCCCCCCGCGACAAGCACCGTCGGTGCCGTCACTGTCTGGCCCGAGCCCCGGCTTTGCCTGCCCCGCATAAGGGTCACTCACCGGGCGCTGCAGCCCCGTACCGCCAATACCGTCTTCGTCTCCGCCTGTCTCCATCTGCTCCAAATAAACAGGCGCTCTTGGCTCAGTCACCGGGCGCGCCGTAGACACGCACGCCGTAAGACACAGAAAACTAATCGGTACACTGAGGTTGAGAAAGGCAGATCGGAAATCAATCATCACGCGCCTCCTGATGGCCATTCTCACGCACCCCTTCATAAAAATAGGCCCCGAAGGTCATGCGGTAATCTGCGCCCTCTTGGTCCCGGTCATCTTGTTTCAATTTATATGCTTCACGGTTAAGGCGTCGAATAACCTCTTCGCCCAATGTACGGCTCAACTGTTTCAACTGCGTCACAGACCCAGCCGTCAGGCCACCGTAAAACACTGCCTGATCAATCGTCGGCTCCCCCGCCCCCGAGAGATTTTGCAAACCAGCAGCCACATGATCGGCCAAATTACGCCCAAAGAAAAAATAACGCTCCTGCGCCCCCGGCTCAGCAGTAAAAGCAGTTTGTTGAAGAACCACTTGTTCCTCTCCTCCCGCATCCTTTTCAAGGCGGATCAATCCCAAGCGGTGCCATTCATCAAACACGGCGCGTGGACGCACATCTTTACTCACCTGCTGTACCAATGCTTCAAAACTTGCATCCCCCGCCTGCCCCCGGCGCACCAACCGCAAGGGCTGGCCGTGCCCATCACTATAGGCAGGATCACCCGACCACATCATCAACACCCGCGCCCCAATAGAGGATGCACTCACGCCCCCCGGCGAAACAGGCCCGTTCGAGGCCGTTTCTTGCGCCCCCTCTTCTGAAGCAGCCGCGTCTAACGAAGCCTCCTCCAGCAAGTCCCCCCCCAACAACCGGCGCACATCTTTGCGGTGCACCCCCGTCATCAAGCTCACCGCGCTTTGCGTCACCTTGCCCTGTGTTGAAAGTTCTCGCCGCGCCTCATCTACATAAAGGGCGCGCAGCATTTCCTCCAACTTCGACAAAGTCACCCCGTGGCGAAGTAACCCCCGCACAAGCGGACGCATCAAGCTGCGAACCGCCCCAAGCATGCGGATTTGACGTTCTGGTTGAGTGCTCATGTCAGTCATACTCTTAGTTAATCAGACAGGCGTGGGAATTTCACCCATTTTTCTTGACCCACCCCCTGGAATTGTGCATTTTGTTCTTGAGTGTGGGAAAAATACACACATTCAGCATGAAGGCAGGTGGATAACCAAGAATCAAAGCCGGAGCGTAAAGACGTTGAGCCCCATCACGTCACTCACTCTAGTCGTCCAACAGGCTATCGATTCGCGGGGGCACATCCACATAGTGGATGCCACCTGCCGTTCAGGCTTCCGCCCAAATTAAAGCGACGGAAACACATCCCCTCCCCGTTCAATATATATGA
>JARGNZ010000039.1:0-11274 GCA_029209985.1 Parvibaculaceae bacterium | reverse complement strand
TTCCGCCCAAATTAAAGCGACGGAAACACATCCCCTCCCCGTTCAATATATATGACAGGTAAGGCGCGCCCTTTGGTCTCTCCTCAGCCCATCCCTAGCGCGCCCTGTTTAGCGAATCTATCTAGGCGACCCCGGTCGTCAGCATCCCAAACAGATAGCCGCGCACCTAAGGAGCGGGCCGTAGATTTCCCTGATCTTCGGCCCGTTCACCCCCTCAGCCGAGCCTCTAGCCCTGCGCGGAGAGATTTGATAAAAGAAACTCCGCAGAAAAGCCAATAAAGGGCGGACATCGGCTTGACAGAAAAAGAGTCGCAGCTATAGTGCCCGCCACTCAGCTGGGTCGCAGTTGCCACCCGGCTTTATCTCTATTACGAACGGATTTCGTCCATGTACGCAGTCATAAAGACAGGCGGCAAGCAGTACAAAGTCGCTAAAGACGATGTGATCACCGTCGAGAAACTTGTAGCTGAAGCCGGCACAACCGTCGAACTCGCTGAAGTTCTCATGATTGGTGGCGAAGGCGCTGATGTAACAATCGGCAGCCCACTCATCAAAGGCGCGACAGTCACAGCTGAAGTTGTTGAACAAAGCCGTGCCAAAAAAGTATTGGTCTTCAAAAAGAAGCGCCGCCAAAATTATCGCCGCAAGGCTGGTCACCGTCAGCACCAGACTCTGCTCAAAATTACAAATATTGCGAGCTGAGCCTTTAGGGGCACGCGTTACGCTTTAGGAGATCAATAATGGCTCATAAAAAAGCAGGTGGTTCATCCAGGAACGGTCGCGACTCCGCAGGTCGTCGTCTTGGCGTGAAAAAATATGGCGGCGAAGTCGTCATTCCCGGCAACATCATCGTTCGGCAGCGTGGCACAAAGTGGCACCCTGGTGAGAACGTTGGCATGGGTAAAGATCACACAATTTTTGCATCTGTTGAAGGCGAAGTGTTTTTCCGCACCCGCTCAAACGGTCGTTGCTTCGTCAACGTCAAACCGGCATCCATGCCG
This sequence comes from Parvibaculaceae bacterium, assembly GCA_029209985.1. GTDB lineage: Bacteria > Pseudomonadota > Alphaproteobacteria > Parvibaculales > Parvibaculaceae > NORP139. The sequence continues at coordinate 10,273 of JARGNZ010000039.1, read as the reverse complement.
GCAGCTGCAGACTAAATCGCGGATGGAAGCGCCATCCCAACGGATGGCACCATCGAGCATAGATTCAAGGGAGATGGCACGCCATCTCCCTTTTATTTTGCTCACTCTTCTAAAAACCTCCCCAACAGGGAAACAGAAGAGAAGGCGCCCGCAAGGAGGGCCCACGCGATGCCGACGACCCTACCGACCCTCACCACCGACAGGTTGGTGCTCAGAACCTTCACTTTGCAAGATGTGAAGCCAGTTCACACGCTCCTCAATAATTGGAACGTGGCCTCCATGCTGTCCCGTGCCCCCTATCCATATACGCTGGAAATGGCACAAAAATGGGTCACCGAGCGCACCCAAGACACAGACGATTTGAACCGGGTATGGGATGATGGCGACCTCAGTTATGCCGTCACACTCAAATCGGGGGAGCTGATCGGAACCGCTGGACTCATCTGCTCAAGCAATGAACCTGACACGCTGATGATCGGCTATTGGTACGGACAGGCTTACTGGAATCGTGGCTATGCAACCGAGGCTGCCAAGGCATTGATTCGTCAGGCTTTCGATGTGTGGAAAGTTCCTGTATTAAAAGCTACACATGCCAAAGACAATCCGGCGTCCGGCTATGTATTAGCCAAATGTGGTTTCTGCTACACTGGCGACAATGTCATGACGGCCTTGGCGCGAGACGAAGAAGAAATCGCGACAAAAGACTATTTGTTGAAACGAGAAGCAGTCTGCAGGCAGGCTGTCTAAAGCGAAGCTGAACACATGAAGTTCCTCGACCAAACCAAAATCTACGTTCGCTCAGGTGACGGCGGCGCCGGTTGCGTAAGCTTCCGTCGGGAAAAATCCGTTGAATTTGGCGGCCCTGATGGAGGGGACGGGGGCCGTGGCGGCGACGTTGTGGTGGAATGCGTCGATGGTCTCAATACATTGATCGATTACCGCTACCGTCAACACTTCAAAGCCAAAACCGGCACCCATGGCATGGGACGCGACCGCACCGGCGCGCGCGGCGAAGACGTGCGCATCTTTGTTCCCGTTGGCACGCAAATTTTTGAAGAAGACAATGAGACCCTCATCACCGACATGACAGAAGTCGGTCAGGTGAAAGTTCTCCTCAGCGGCGGCAACGGAGGCTTTGGGAATGCGTATTTCAAAAGCCCTTCCAACCAAGCCCCTCGCAATGCCAACCCCGGCCTTGAAGGCATTGAAAAATGGGTTTGGCTGCGGTTGAAACTCATTGCCGACGCGGGCCTTGTTGGCCTCCCCAACGCAGGCAAGTCCACCTTCTTGGCAGCCGTCAGTGCCGCCAAACCAAAAATCGCGGACTATCCCTTTACAACACTCGCCCCCAATCTAGGAGTCGTGAGCCAAGACGGCGATAGCTTTGTCATTGCCGACATTCCCGGTCTCATCGAAGGCGCGCATGAAGGCCACGGCCTGGGCGATCGCTTCCTTGGTCACGTAGAACGCTGCGACAGCCTGCTTCACTTGATCGATGGCACCCAAGAAGATGTTGTCGGTGCCTATCAAACAATTCGCACCGAGCTTGCAGCCTATGACGACGGCCTCGCACAAAAACGCGAAGTCATTGCACTCAACAAATGTGATGCCTTGCTCGAAGAAGAGATCGAAGAAAAGAAAAAAGCCCTTGAAGAAGCAAGCGGCGCAGTGGTGGCAACTATTTCTGGCGTCTCAGGCGCGGGCTTGCCGGAGATTTTGCGCGAACTGCTGGCAATGGTCCAAGCCCGCCGCGCCCAAGAACGGGCTGATGCTTTAAGTGCACAATTGGAAGCCGAAGGCAAACCCACTTCCCAGGCATGGAGACCATAAGTCAGCCTACGGATGATATGCACAGTGCTATTGAATGATTGAGGATGCCATGAGCCAAACCACCGCCACATCTCTAGGCGAGGCAAAACGGATTGTTGTAAAAATCGGCTCAGCTTTGCTCACCGATCAAACCAACGGCACGCTTAAACGTGACTGGCTAAAAACCTTAATCCAAGACATCGCGGACATGCGAGCACGTGGACAAGAGGTCATCCTTGTATCCTCAGGAGCCATTGCTCTGGGGCGTGGTCGATTGGGCTTGCCCTCTGGTCCACTGAAGTTAGAAGAGAGCCAAGCCGCCGCCGCCGCAGGCCAAATCCACTTGGCCCAAGCATTTCAAAGTTTATTAGAAAAGCACAACATCAACTGTGCCCAAATTCTACTCACCCTTGATGACACAGAAACACGCCGCCGCTATCTCAACGCCCGCTCGACCATCGAGACGTTGCTCAAACTTGGCGCGCTGCCGTTGATCAATGAGAATGACACCATTGCCACAAGTGAAATTCGCTACGGCGACAACGACCGGCTGGCGGCCCGTGTCGCCTCCATGATGAGTGCCGATTGTCTGGTTCTTCTCTCCGACATCGACGGTCTTTACACGCGTCCCCCTTCCGAAGAAGGGGCAGAACACATCGCCTGTGTTGAAGAAATCACACCCGCCATTGAAGCCATGGCCGGGGACGCCGGATCTGAATTATCCCGAGGCGGCATGAAGACAAAAATCGAAGCGGGCAAAATTGCTGTAGGGGCCGGCTGCTCCATGGTGATCGGTTCCGGCCATGTTATCCACCCCCTCAAAGCCATCAAGGACGGGGCACGCACGACATGGTTCAAAGCCCATTCCAACCCTCACACCGAACGTAAACGGTGGATCGCAGGACACCTACAAAGCTCCGGCACCCTGCACATTGATGCGGGCGCACTGAACGCGCTTGAACAAGGCAAAAGCCTTCTCCCCGCCGGAATAACGCGGATTGAAGGGACTTTTGAGCGCGGCGACGCCATATCCATCGTCGACCCAGACGCACAAGAAGTCGCACGCGGTCTCGCGGCCTATTCAAACGAAGCCGCCAGCGCTATTATGGGCCGCAATTCGAACGAGATTGAACAAGAACTCGGCTATCGTGGCCGGGCTGAAATGGTCCATCGGGACGATCTGGTACTGAAAAAGAGAACATCATGAGTGTTGTGACATTGACCGCTACCCAAGAAGAAGTTGCCCAGCAAATGGCGCAGCTCGGGACACAGGCACGCGCCGCCTCCAACATCCTCAGCACCGCTCCCACCAAAGCAAAAGACGCGGCCCTTCTTGCAGCCGCCATGACCTTGCGGGCCAATGTCGATGATATCTTGGCCGCCAACAAATTGGACATGGACGCCGCCATCGAAAAGGGCCTTTCCGGGTCAATGCTAGACCGCCTAAAATTAGACAGCGACCGCATCGAAGCCATCGCAAAAGGCATGGAAGATATTGCAGGCCTCAAAGACCCAGTGGGCGACGTGATCGCAAATTGGGACCGCCCCAACGGCCTCAACATTTCACGGGTCCGCACTCCCTTAGGCGTGATCGGTGTTATTTTTGAAAGTCGTCCGAACGTCACCGCTGATGCTGGAGCCTTATGCCTGAAGGCAGGCAATGCCGCCATCCTACGAGCAGGATCTGAAAGCTTTCATTCCTCGCGGGCCATTCACGCCTGCCTTGTGGAAGGCCTTACCGCCGCAAGCTTACCAGAGCACGCCATTCAACTCGTCCCAACCCGCGACCGCGCGGCTGTGGGTGAAATGTTGCGCGGCCTCGACCACAACATCGATGTGATCATTCCACGCGGAGGTCACTCGCTGGTGGCTCGCGTACAAGCAGAAGCCCGTGTGCCTGTCTTTGCCCACCTCGACGGCATTTGCCATGTCTACATCGACAAGGACGCCGATATCGCCATGGCCCGTGACATCGCTGTGAACTCAAAAATGCGCCGCACCGGCATTTGTGGCGCAGCAGAAACATTGCTGGTTGATCGCGCCGCAGTGGACACCCATCTCACAGCCATCTTGATCGCCTTGATGAACGAAGAATGTGAAATACGAGGCGACGACGAAGTGCTTGCCAAACTCGACATGGTCACACCCGCCACAAAAGAAGACTGGTCCACAGAATATCTGGACGCCGTCATCGCGGTGCGCATTGTCGACGGTGTGAACGAAGCCATTGAACATATCGCGACCTTTGGCTCCCATCACACTGACTCCATTGTGACCAACAATGAAGAAACCGCTGCCATATTCCTCAACGAAGTAGACAGCGCCATTGTCCTGCACAATGCTTCCACCCAATTTGCCGATGGGGGAGAATTTGGCATGGGCGCAGAAATTGGCATCGCCACAGGAAAATTCCATGCCCGTGGCCCAGTGGGTGTAGAACAACTCACCAGCTTCAAATATCAGGTCCGTGGTCAGGGCCAAACACGGCCATAACGATGACCTCTCCCCTCCATGCCCCCTACCGGACCAACGCTCTCGCCCCCGGCCTGCGCGTTGGTCTCTTCGGCGGCTCTTTCAATCCAGCTCATGAAGGCCACTTGCACGTCTCTCGCATGGCCCTTCAAGCGCTGGCATTAGACCGCCTTTTGTGGATGGTCAGCCCGCAAAACCCGCTCAAAAGCACAGACGAAATGGCCCCCTTTGCGCAGCGTTTTGAAAGTGCGCAACGCATGGCCAAACACCCTCGCATTGTCCTCAGCGACATCGAACAGAAACTGGGCACCCGTTTTACCGCCGACACATTACAAGCCCTCAAAACCCGCAACCCTCACGTGCACTTCGTCTGGTTGATGGGCGCAGATAATTTGATCCAATTTACCAAATGGGAAAACTGGCAAGAGATCGCCCGTGCCGTGCCGGTCGCAGTTTATCCGCGCCCCGGCTACAGCCTGCAGGCCCGCCTATCGCCCGCCGCAAAATGGTACGGGGACAACCAGCTCAACACCCTAGCCGCCAAAAACTTAGCAACCACCCAAACGCCCGCCTTGGTTTTCCTCGACGGCCCAGAACATCCCGCCTCCGCCACAGCCATTCGCGCCCAAACACACACCTAAAAGCATTGGCCCTTTGCTACACGCCCATTTGAATGGACCTGTAAAAAAAGCGTGTTAGGCTTCTGGTATTAGGGCGCAAGCCTCCTATATAGATGGGACCAAAAGAAGAACATTGGCTGGCGCCTCTATCGTAGATAGAGCATGATTAGGGTCGGGAGGGACCATATGAGCTCGCAAGTACAGGCTGGAAGTCCAGAGGGAAGTCCTGAGGAAAAGCCTGAAACGGCACCAACTCATCAGGCCACCCCCCTTAACCGTAAACAGGCGAAGGCAGGTCCGCCGCTTTCTATTGTACCGCCTCCCGCTGTTCTCACCGACCGCCCCGGACACTTAGCCTATTACCATTGGGTCCGCGCAGGCTCGCAAGCCTTTGCCGCGATGCTGGAACCCGAAGACATGGCCATTCAATCCATGCCCGACGCCAGCCCCACCAAATGGCACCTTGCCCACACAAGTTGGTTTTTTGAAACCTTTCTCCTCCTCCCCCACCTCCCAAACTACACCCCCTATGACGAAAATTTCTCCGTCCTCTTCAATTCTTATTACGAACAAATTGGCCCCCAATGGGCCCGCGCTCAACGGGGCCAGCTGTCACGCCCGACCGTCTCCCAAGTCCTCGCTTACCGCGCCCATGTGAATGCCGCCATGGAGCAATTGATCGCCAATGCCTCTCACGCGACATGGGAAGAAATTCGCATACTGATTATATTAGGCCTCAACCATGAGCAACAACACCAAGAGCTGATGGCCACAGACCTCAAACACATGCTGGCGCAAAATCCCTTGTCTCCTGCTCCCTTTGAGCGCCCCTTCCAACACACACCGCAAAACGTCTCCCCTCTGAGTCCCCTCAGTTGGAGCGAATTTGAGGGCGGCATCGTGCCTCAAGGACGCGACCTCGACCCAAGCACCTTTGCTTTTGATAACGAAGGCCCCGGCCACGACGTCCTGCTCCAACCCTACCTGCTCGCCAACCGATTGGTGACCAATGGGGAGTACCTCGCCTTTATCCAAGACGCAGGCTATGCCAGATCAGAGCTTTGGCTGTCCGATGGTTGGGCAGAAGTGCAAACCCACCAATGGGCCCACCCCCTTTATTGGCGCCCCCAAGAAGATGGCAGCTACGTAGAATACACCCTCGCAGGTGCCCAAGCCCTCGACCTCACCCAACCTGTCACCCATTTAAGCGCCTATGAAGCCGCAGCTTATGCCCAATGGGCTGGTGCACGCTTGCCACGTGAAGCCGAGCTTGAACACGCCACAAAAGGCCAAGCCCTAACTGGAAACTTCTACGCGCCGGGTGCCATAGCTCCCCATCCGCAACGTGCCCAAAGAGACGAAGCGCCCCTTCAACAGCTCTTTGGAGATTGTTGGGAATGGACCCAAAGTGCCTATAGCGCCTACCCCGGATATCGCGCACCTGCCGGGGCAGTAGGCGAATACAACGGCAAATTCATGTGCAACCAAATGATTTTACGGGGCGGGTCTTGCGCCACCCCCCACGGCCATATGCGCCCCACCTACCGAAACTTTTTTCCCGCCGGAACCCGCTGGCAGTTTTCCGGCCTACGCCTTGCGTTAGACACCCCCACTTAACGCCGCACGTGCCGCCCGATATCAGCCCTAAAAGTAGAGACTTATGCCCAAATCTATCGACGCAAAAAACAACCGCCCCCAAGCCGCCGACACACTCGCTTTTTTTCAGGACTTAGAGCCACCCGCAAATGACTTTCTGCAAGATGCTGTCAACGGATTGTCAGCCACACCCAAAAACATGTCTCCAAAGTATTTCTATGACCAAAAAGGCTCCCAACTGTTTGACGCCATTTGCGACACTCAAGAATATTACGTCACCCGAACCGAGATTGACCTCCTTAAAAGTTTAATCCCGACACTGAATAAATTAGCCGGACCCAATGCCGCTATTGTGGAATATGGCAGCGGGGCATCTGTGAAGGTGCGAACCTTACTCGAAGGCTTGGACCATGTAAGTTCTTACCTCGCCATCGACATTAGCCGAACCCATCTGATCAATGCTTGTCGTGTGTTAGCCGATGATTATCCTGACATTGCCATCGGCGCGATTTGTGCCGACTTCACCGCTCCCATCGTCCTGCCCCCCATGTCACGGGAAAAGGGCAACGTCGTCGGGTTCCTGCCCGGTTCAACCATTGGCAATTTTGCCCCTAAAGAAGCCGGAGCTTTTTTAGCCCGTGCCGCAAAAATGCTGGGCAAGGACGGTTCTTTGCTCATGGGGGTGGACCTGAAAAAAGACCCTGCCATTCTCAATGCCGCCTATAACGATAAGCAAGGAATAACCGCAGCTTTCAACCTCAACTTACTCACCCGGATGCGCGGAGAATTAGGTGCCAAGCTCGATCAGAACACCTTTTGCCACAAAGCATTTTATAATGACGACCAAGGGCGCATCGAAATGCATCTACAAAGTGAAACCGACCAGACAGTGCACCTAGATGGCCAAGAATTTACTTTTTCCGCAGGCGAAACGATCCACACAGAAAATTCATACAAATACGGTCTAGAAGAATTCGCTGCATTAGCAGAAACAGCAGGTTTCCGCGCAAAACACAGTTGGACAGACCCAGAAGGGCTTTTCAGCCTGCATTGGCTAGAAGTCCACACTGAATAAAAAACGTGACGCCGGTCGCGAGGAAAAGTTGTAAATCCCCGCTCTTTCCTCCATATAAGGGGTCTTAAACGCCCCCATGAGGGAGCGTATGATTAACGGCTACCATGGGAGATACTCCTGGCCACCGAAAGTTCGGACCAAGACGTCCAGTCGGCTGCATCGGACGGGCAAAATGCCTCCACTGCTGCCACACAAAGCGCAAATTCAACATCGCACGACCCTGCCGGGAAAGAAGTTTCCCAGCGGTTGCTCGCGCTCGTTCTTGACACCCTTGAAGACAACAAGGTTGAAGAGGTTGTCTCCATTGACCTGGAAGGCAAAAGCGCCATCGCAGATGCAATGGTGATCGGCAGCGGCCGCTCAGCACGCCACGTAAGCTCAAGCGCAGACCATCTCATCAGTCGGATTAAGCAAGAAGGTTTTGCTGCCGCCCGTGTAGAAGGCTTGGCACAGGGCGATTGGGTGCTCATCGACGGCGGTGATGTTGTGGTTCATCTTTTCCGTCCCGAAGTTCGGGAATTCTACAAATTGGAAAAAATGTGGGCAGCAGATGTGAACGGCGATGAAGATGACGCCGAACGCGTTGCATTGAGCTAACCCACCCCGATGCGCATCACCCTTCTGGCCGTCGGCAAAATGAAAGCCGGGCCTGAGAAAGATCTTTTCGACGATTACCTGACCCGCTTAAAGGCCATTGCTCGGCCCTTAGGCGTGACAGACGTGCGTCTGGTGGAAGTGGAAGACCGCAAAGGACGCGATCGCCCCGGCCAACAGGACCGCGAAGGCGAAAAATTACTGAGCGCCTTACCAGACACAGCACAACTCATGGCATTAGATGAGCACGGCAAGGCCATGCCCTCTATGGCGCTTGCCGATATGCTGCAATCACTGCTGGACCAAGGCATAAGCGAATGGGCGCTCGCCATTGGCGGGGCAGACGGGCACAGCCCTGCCCTTCTAAAACGCGCAGACCGTAAATTAGCATTAGGCCCGCAAACATGGCCTCATATGCTGGTACGCGTCATGCTTGCAGAACAGCTTTACCGAGCTGCATCAATTTTAACGGGTCACCCCTACCACAGAGCATAAGGTCCCCGTTCAAAATGGGACAATGCGCACCCTTCTCTTAAATCAATTTAAGCCTTAGTCCCTCTCTCGATAGACACTCCAAGATGGCTCCGGTAGATTGGGCCACTCTGAAATCAACCGATTCGTAACCCTGCGTGAGCGAACCGTAAGAAAGTTTCCAGTCATGGCGAAGCCTACCCATGCGCGTCCTGTTGTCGTCGCCCTCTTAGATGGCTGGGGCCACAGTGAGCTGCGCGAGAACAACGCGGTGGCTCAAGCCAAAACGACTATATTTGATCGCTTGGCCGCCAAATGGCCAACCACGCAGTTGCGCTCATCAGGCGCAGCCGTTGGCTTGCCTCAAGGACGCCCCGGCAACACACAAGCCGGACACCAAACGCTAGAAGCCGGACGGCCCCTTCCCTCTTTGTCCATTCAAGTGCATGAACAGTTCACCGCTGACAGCTCTAAACTTTTGGCAGAGAACGAAGTGCTCCACAGCATGAAGCAACGCTTGCGCAGCGTGGGCGGGTCTATCCATCTCATGGGCCTAATGTCACCGGCTGGCGTACATGGACATCAACAACATCTCGCCATTTTAGCCGCCCAATTATCCCATGAAGGGTTTCAGGTCTGGATCCATGCCATCATGGACGGGGAAGACAGCCCGCAACAAATGGGCGTGGACTATTTGGCAGAATTTTTGGATGACATCGCCGGAACGGAACACGCCCACCTTGCCACCGTGCAAGGCCGCGCCTATGCGATGGATCCGTTCCAAGAGGCCGCACAAATCCAAAGCGCATACAAAGCAATTGTAGAAGCCGACGCCCCCGCGATTGCCCACGGGCCGTCTTACATTTTGGAAAATTATGCAAAGAAGATAAATGATCGCGACATTCCGCCCGCCATCATGCAGGGCTACGGGGGCGTGCGCCAAGATGATGCCATCTTGCTTGTCAATGTACGTCCAGATAGCGCCTCTGCATTGATGCAGGCATTTTCATCAGACACATTTGAGCTGTTCAATCGCGACACATTGCCCGATTTGATGGGCACCTTTAGCCTCACCAATTTTGGGGCCGACACACAAGAGAATGTCAGTCCCTTGTTTGCCCAATCGCGGTCCGATCAAACCCTACGCGAGGCAGTGTCTGCTGCTGGATTGACACAACTTCATCTTGCCGAAACGCTTAATCAAGCCACGCTCAATTTGTTTTGCGCCTCCCCCAATCCCTTACCGCAAGAACAACGCATGTTGTATCCAACGCAACCACGGGCGAAGTTTATCAAAAAACCAGAGGGCGCGGCTTTTGCCATGACCACTGATGCCGTGGATGCAATCAAAAATGCCAGCCATGATCTGATCGTGATCAACTATGCACCTCTTATTCGTGCCGCACATTCAGGCGATCCCGCCAACACCCGCAAAGCGGTAGAGGTATTGGATAAATGCTTAGGCAAATTGATGGCGCAGCTTGAGAAACGCGATGGCTCTATGTTGGTAACATCCACCCACGCCAGCGCCGAACAGCAAGTCAATGCAGACACAGGCGCAGTCGATCCTACCAACACAATCAATGATGTGCCGTTGATTTTGATGAACGCAGACCGCCTTAATAACGCAGCTCTA
>JARGNZ010000038.1 GCA_029209985.1 Parvibaculaceae bacterium | reverse complement strand
CAATGATGTGCCGTTGATTTTGATGAACGCAGACCGCCTTAATAACGCAGCTCTAAGACCGGGCACCTTGGCAGATTTGGCCCCAACAATTCTGGATATTTTAGATATCAACCAACCCCCTGCCATGACAGGCCAGACCCTGCTATGCTCTTCTGAAGATTAACCAGCTTTCTCCAGGACACTACGTGCACCAACCTTTAAGCCACACGCATTCACTCTTAAACCGTACCCGGAGGAATTTCAGGTATCGGGTTTTAGGTGTCGCAGTATGGACAAGTGTTGGCGCTCTTGGCGTAATCCTTGGGCAGACAGGCCCGGCATTGAGCGCCCCCGCGCCCCTCACCAGCACAGATGAAAATGGAGCAGATCCCAAGCGGCTCAAAGTGCTTGAGCAAGAGTTGGTCGATCACCAAGCACGCGAACTGCTGCTGCGCGAACAAGCAGCCCAACTCAGCGCCGAAGTGCTGGCGATCAAAAAACAACTCGTAGACGCTGCCGCCAAAGTGCGCAGCCGCGAGGGCGACGTAACCGCCTCCGAAGACCGCCTTGATGGGCTGGTCGCGGCGCAAGCTGTATTAAGCGCCAAACTGAAAACCCGCCGCAAAGACATGGCCGAAACCTTAGCAGCATTGCAACGCCTTGATCGCAATCCTCCACCAGCCTTGGCCATTCAACCCGACGACACCGTGGCCGCCATGCGCTCGGCAATGTTGCTCTCCACCTTGGTGCCGCAATTAGAAGCAGAGGCCAACGAATTACGCGCCCGCATCGAAGAGCTACGCTTACTCAGAGCCAGCATTCTGTCGGAACGCACCGTGCTGCAATCAGCCAATGTGGATTTGGACAAAGAGCGCCAAAAGTTGGAACGCTTACTGGCCGCCAAACAGATCGCGGAAACAAAGGCCAAAGCACAAGCCGCCCAAGAAGCCCGCGAAGTGGCCAGACTGTCAAAAGAAGCCACGACGTTGGGCGATCTGATTGCCAAATTGGAAGCCCGCGCCGCCGCCCGCCTGCCCGTAAGCCGCCCCACTCCTTCGGCAAATGCCCCAAGCAACAGCGGAAAAGCCTCTGGAGAGACAGAAAACACCCAAATCGCCTCCCTGCCGCCGCTGTTTTCAGGTGAAGTGCACCGCTTCAGCCAAGCGCGCGGCCAACTTTCTTTCCCGGCAAATGGCCATTTGGTCAAAAAATATGGGTCTCGGGGCAAAAATGGGGCAAAAACACAAGGAATAACGCTTGAAACGCGCCCGCTTGCCCAAATTACTTCACCTTTTGATGGTGAAATAGCGTTCGCAGGCCCTTTTCGGCGCTATGGACAGCTTCTGATCCTCAAAGTAGGAGAAGGCTACCATTTGTTATTGGCGGGAATGGCGCAAATTGATGCTTCTGTCGGCCAAAAAGTGCTGGCAGGCGAACCAATTGGCTTAATGCCGCAAAAGCCTGCAGAAAGTGCGCGGAAAGGTGCTGCAAGTCAGCGCCCGGCGCTCTATATTGAGTTTAGAAAAAATGGGACCCCTGTTAATCCGGGTCCCTGGTTCGTTACCGCAGCTTCTAAAGCCCGCGGCTAAAACGGGAAGGTCCGTGTAGACATATGAATAGGCCCCTTATTGCCAGCTTTGTGTTCGGAACGATTACCGCGCTGACACTCGTCACCCTTAATCCTTTATCGATAGGCGCCGAAGCAGCCAGTCCAGATACATATCGCCAACTCAATCTCTTTGGCGATGTATTTGAGCGGGTTCGGGCAGACTATGTTGAAGAAACCGAAGATGCCGATTTGATCGACAATGCCATCAACGGCATGTTGACCTCGTTGGATCCTCACTCCAGCTACCTCAACCCCAAAAACTTCCGCGACATGCAAGTGCAGACACGCGGCGAGTTTGGCGGCTTGGGCATTGAAGTGACAATGGACAAAGGCTTGGTCAAAGTCATCACACCCATCGATGACACCCCAGCTCAACGCGCTGGCCTGCGCCCCAACGATATGATCACCTCCATCGACGGCACGCCGATCATGGGCATGAACCTATCAGAAGCCGTGGAGCTGATGCGCGGTCCTGTTGATTCAGACATTGCCATCACCGTGTTGCGCGAAGGCGAAGAAGAGCTTCTCGACTTCACCCTCACCCGCGCGATCATCACAATCAAATCTGTGCGCTACCACCAAGAAGGCGACGTGGGCTATGTCCGCATCACCACCTTTAACGAGCAAACAGCCAGTGGCCTAGACGCCGGCTTAAAAGAGCTGACCAAAAAAATCGGCGCGAAGAACCTCAAAGGGTTCGTCATCGATTTGCGCAACAATCCGGGCGGCCTGCTCGACCAAGCGATTTCCGTGTCCGATGCTTTTCTTGAGCGCGGCGAAATTGTTTCCACACGCGGACGCCACGCAGAAGATACCCAACGCTATAACGCCCGCTCTGGCGACGATGCAAATGCTAAAAAAGTGATCGTCTTGATCAACGGCGGCTCCGCATCTGCCTCCGAAATTGTTGCTGGTGCATTGCAAGATCATGAACGGGCCACCATTTTGGGCACGCGCTCCTTTGGGAAAGGCTCAGTGCAAACCATCATTCCTTTGGGCAGTGATGGCGCCATTCGCCTCACCACAGCACGGTATTACACCCCCGCTGGCCGGTCCATTCAGGCAAAAGGCATCGACCCAGACATTGAAGTGTTCCAAGAAAGCGAAGAAGCCAAGAAAGCACTTATTCGCGGTGAAGCAAGCCTGCCGGGCCACTTGAGCAATGAAGAAGGCGAAAAAGTAGAACGCCGCAGCTCTGGTTCTTTCGTGCCATCCGACAAAACAAAAGACACCCAGCTCAACCGAGCCTTGGACCTTTTGACCGGCAAAGTAGAATGGCCGGTGGCAAAAACCGAAGCGGCAAGCAATACAACTGAGCAGCCAACAACGGTTGCAAATTAAGCTGTACGAAGACAACACAATCAAAAGGGCTTGGGTGAGATCAGCGATCTCTCCAAGCCCTTTTTAGTGGAAGCCATAGAAAGCCAGAGACAGGGCTTTATTCAAACACCAATCAGGTTAAACTGACGATACTTTCATTTACCGACATCGGTTTGAGACGGCATGACCAAATCCAACGCAGACATATTAGAAGAGCCGACACGCACAAGTGCCGCACGGTTGTTTGCCCGCATCCCAACGCGCATGAGCGCACTGCTGATTGCCGTGATGGGGGCAGCAGTGATTTATGGTTTGGCTTTTCTCTGGCTGCTTTTTGCCGGACCACCAGAACCGCAGATGCACACCAACGACGACACCCTGACCTTGGAACTGGCTCCCGCGCAAGGAACCGTCGATACCCACGCACTGTTGCGCGGCGACCAAGTCACACGCGAAGCTCAAACCGAAGTGCTCACTGTTCTGCGCACCGCGCCGCCCCCTGACACAGACCTAGGCACAGACCTAGAAACAAACACGCCAACCGGAACAGAACCCGAGGGCAACACCCCCGCGACCCCTGCTGAGATACCCGACCCAAGCCCGAAAATCGAAAGCGCCTTCGTGCTCCCGATTGACCCTCCCCAACCTGAGGAAAAAAAGGAAGAGCCAAAGGAGCGCCCGCAAAACATAAACATCGCCCCCAATCCAAACTTGTTGGAAGACAGCAAATACGGCCCGGTGCCTATCGTCTCCAAGAGCGGAGAAAAAGCATGGCAAGCCTACGCCAGCCCCACAGGCCCCCTCCCCGCCGACCGGCCCATCGTCGCCTTGGTAATTGGCGGCATGGGCATTTCAGAAAACAGCACCAACTACGCCATTACCCAACTCCCAGCCGCCGTAACACTGGCGTTCGCCCCCTATGGCACCGGCCTGCAACGCTGGATGAACCGCGCCCGCGCCCAAGGTCATGAAACGCTAATTGAATTACCGATGGAACCCTTCGACTATCCCAACAATGATCCCGGCCCTTACACCTTGTTGGCCCAAAGCGAACCAGCCAAGAACCTCGACCGCTTACAATGGTTGCTCAGCCGAGGGGCCGGTTATGTTGGCGTGTCGAACTACCAAGGCGCCCGCTTCGTCGCTGATACAAAAGCCCTCAAGCCTATTTTTAGCGACTTGCAAAAGCGCGGCCTGATGTACGTGGATCATCCAAGTGTGCGCCGCTCCCGCGCCAAAGAAATCGCCCTCGCAGTCGATATGCCCCTCACCAAAGGCACCAGCCAAATCGATCCCAAACTCAATAAATTTGCAATCGATGAAGCCCTCTTGCGCCTAGAAGAACAAGCAAAACGAGACGGCGTGGCCGTAGGCTTTGGCTCAGGCTTTCCGTTGACCATTGACCGTATTGACGCTTGGTCGAAAAAGTTGGAAGAACGGGGGGTAACTCTTGTGCCTGTTTCGGCGACTGTCAGCGCCCGCTACAAATTGCAATAACGAAAGAGAACTCATGACAAACCTCCCCTATCGCCCCTGCGTCGGTATCATGCTCATCAAAAACGGGCGGGTATGGATTGGCGACCGCATTGCCCAAGGTAAGGTCACACCAGACCCCCGCCCCGAAAGCTGGCAAATGCCCCAAGGTGGCATCGACCGAGGCGAAGCCCCCAATGTGGCCGCTCTACGCGAATTGGAAGAAGAAGTGGGCACACCTAAAGCCGAAATTATCGGCGAAGCCCCCAATTGGCTCAATTACGATTTACCCAAAGCCGTCGTGGGAAAAGCCTTGCGCGGCCGCTACCGTGGGCAAACACAAAAATGGTTCGCCATGCGGTACTTGGGCGAAGACCATGAGATCAGTCTGACCTCTCACCACCAACAAGAATTTTCAAAATGGCGCTGGGCAGAGCTAGACGAAGTGGTCGAGCTGATCGTGCCCTTCAAACAGCCTGTATATGAGAAAGTAGCCGAAGCCTTCCGCGACATCGTAGAGGCCGAACGCACCAGAGGCTAACGCCGGACACACCCTGCGGCCCCGCGATTAAGCAGCGATGGCCGCTGCCTTGCGTTGACGCCGTTGCCACACTTTCCACACCACAGGTTTGAGCGCTTTCATGATCCGCCCATGAGGCGCCAAACCAATTGCCTTGGCGATCATATTAATCAAACTATTGGTGTGTTGGCGCTGATACAGCACAAGCGCACGTGCTTCATAGGCCGCCGCATATTTTTTACGGTCATAGACAGCCCCGTCACCGGCTGTCGTGTTGGCAGCAAAATAGGCAGACGCCAACTCATCATCATCTGCTTCATTTACACGCAGAAGGGCAACTTTCGCTTTTTCCAACATGCTTGGTTTTTCATCCAAGCTGCCTAATGTATCTAAAAAGAGTTTGTAGTGTGCCCACTCATCAGCAGCAATTTTTTGCGCGATCTGCTTGAGCACCGGCTCTTGGGTGGCTTCTTTGATGGCGGTATAAAAGGATGAAGTGCCGCTTTCCACGACACACCGCGCCACAAGCTCTCCAGCCCGGCTGCCACGTACGGATTCTTCCGCGTCCAACGGTATCCGGTAAATATCAAGAAAACGCTCGAAAGCTGCTTCCATTGTAAAGCCGGGGTCCGCCATTTCGCACCAACGGCCAAGGGCCGCCCCATGCTGAACCTCTTCATCGCCCCATTGCACGATTAATTTTTGAATATCGGGGCGGTCATCAAAGACGTTACATAAATAGGTCACATAATCCGTGGCATTATATTCTACCATCGCTGCAGCTTTGACAGCCTTCAGCAAATCAGGGTCAACTTTAGACCCATCGAACGCATCCCATTTAATATCGTCAAGGCTCCATCGCGCGGACATTCAAATCTCCGTTTCTAGTTGCGAACTATTATATATTAGAACATCCGCAGGGTTAAGCCGTTGCACAGACTCTAGGCAGCGCAGCGCGTCTTTTCCAACACATTGTGGCAAATACATCATTCAAACGCCCTTTAAGCTGGCCTTTGAACACATGTCTGCCCCCAAACGAAAAAAGGGCGGCTCAAAAGCCGCCCTCAAATTCAATGATGCATAGTTTTACAAAGACGTACGCAACTCTTCCAAGCTGGCCAGATGTTCAGCCGCTAAATCGCGCACATCGTCGCTTTTAGCATCGGCCACATCTTCCTTGGCGTCTTTGATTTCTTGATCCAACGCTGCTGCATCCAGATCGTCCAAATCGATGGCCCGTTCTGCCAAAATTGTCAGCCCTTCAGCTGTAATTTCTGCAAAACCACCCCGCACGAAGAAACGTTTAGCCCCATCGCCTTCAACATCCAGAACACCTGGACGCAAAGTAGACATCAATGGCACGTGACCCGGCCCCACACCGAAGGTTCCCTCTGTTCCCGGAACGGTCACAAAGTCAACATCAGCGCTCAAGAGTTTACGCTCTGGGGACACAAGGTCGAATGTCAATTTTTCAGCCATAAGCTATGCCTCTCAGCAAATAATCTGAATTACGCAGCTTCCGCAGCAAGAGTTTCAGCTTTTTTGATCGCATCTTCAATCGTGCCGACGAGATAGAAAGCAGCTTCTGGAAGGTGATCGTATTCACCTTCAACCAAACCCTTGAAGCCTTTGATGGTGTCTTTGATGTCAACGAACACACCTGGAAGACCCGTAAAGATTTCAGCAACGTGGAACGGCTGAGACAAGAAACGCTCAACTTTACGTGCCCGAGCCACAACCAATTTGTCTTCTTCAGACAATTCGTCCATGCCCAAAATCGCAATGATATCTTGCAGAGATTTATATTTCTGCAGGATTTCTTGCACAGCACGCGCAGTGTCGTAGTGCTCGTCACCAATAACCCGTGGCTCAAGAATACGGCTGGTTGAGTCAAGTGGGTCAACCGCAGGATAAATACCTTTTTCCGCAATAGAACGGTTCAACACTGTTGTCGCATCCATGTGTGCGAAAGACGCAGCAGGTGCAGGGTCGGTCAAGTCATCGGCAGGCACGTAAACGGCTTGCACTGAAGTAACAGAACCTTTGGTTGTTGTTGTAATCCGTTCCTGCAAAGCACCCATGTCGGTTGCCAATGTAGGCTGATAACCCACAGCAGAAGGAATACGACCGAGCAACGCGGACACTTCTGAACCAGCTTGAGTAAAGCGGAAGATGTTATCCACGAAGAACAACACATCCTGGCCTTGGTCACGGAAGTGTTCAGCAACTGTCAAACCAGCAAGCGCCACACGAGCACGCGCTCCAGGAGGCTCATTCATTTGACCGTAAACAAGAGCACATTTGGAGCCTTCGCCACCGCCCTCTTTGTTCACACCAGATTCAATCATTTCCCAGTAAAGGTCATTACCTTCACGTGTCCGCTCACCAACACCCGCGAACACGGAATAACCACCGTGGCCTTTCGCAATGTTGTTGATCAACTCTTGAATGAGAACTGTTTTACCA
The DNA here is from genome assembly GCA_029209985.1 of Parvibaculaceae bacterium. Taxonomy (GTDB): domain Bacteria; phylum Pseudomonadota; class Alphaproteobacteria; order Parvibaculales; family Parvibaculaceae; genus NORP139. Next base: position 13,593 of record JARGNZ010000038.1, on the reverse strand, counting down.
ACACCAGCACCACCGAAGAGGCCAATTTTACCGCCCTTCGCGTAAGGAGCCAAAAGGTCCACAACTTTAATGCCTGTTACCAGCATTTCAGCTTCTGTGGATTGCTCAACAAATGCAGGCGCTTCTTGGTGAATACCGCGTGTGCCTTCAGACTTGATTGGGCCTGCTTCATCCACTGGCTCGCCGATCACATTCATGATCCGACCCAATGTGCCGTCCCCAACAGGAACCAGAATAGCATCGCCAGTGTCACGCACTTCTTGACCGCGTACCAAACCTTCAGTCGTGTCCATCGCAATCGCGCGAACAGTATTTTCGCCAAGGTGTTGGGCAACTTCCAGAACCAAGCGGTTGCCGCCGTTGTCTGTTTCAAGCGCATTCAAAATAGCGGGCAATTGTCCGTCAAACTTAACGTCAACAACAGCGCCAATAACTTGGGTAACTTTACCGACAGCAAGTGTGCTCATGTCGTCTATCCCTGCTTCACTATCTAAGAGGCGCGTCGTGCGCCTTAAAACCGTAAACCCACCGCCCTCAGTTGAGGACAAGCGGACTATATCCAATTGTTCTACAGCGCTTCGGCACCGGAGATAATCTCGATCAGCTCTTTTGTAATTTGAGCTTGGCGTGACCTGTTGTACTGCAAGGTCAAATCATCAATCATATCGCCCGCATTCCGCGTTGCATTATCCATCGCTGTCATCCGCGCGCCTTGTTCAGACGCCGCGTTTTCCAACAAGGCTTTAAAGACTTGCACCGCAATATTGCGCGGCAGCAAAGTTTTCAAAATCTCAGCTTCTTCCGGCTCATACTCATACGGAGTCGCATCGTCGTCCGCAGTCGTTTCTGCAACATCAGCATCAGACACCGCAGCTGGAATAAGCTGTTGGGCCGTGACAACCTGAGAGATCACAGATTCGAACCGAGCAAAGAAAAGCGTGCAAATATCAAATTCGCCCGCTTCAAAAAGCGCCAAGATTTTATCGCCGATATCAGATGCGTGTACGAAGCCAAGCTTCTTCACATCACCCATATCAACATGGTCTACAATGTTGCTGCCAAATTCGCGCTTGAGTTGATCGCGGCCTTTTTTGCCGACAGTCAACAATTTCACTTGCTTACCTTGCGCGAGCAAAGTGTCAATGTGAGTACGCGCCTGACGCACAATAGAGGTATTAAACCCACCACACAGACCCCGTTCAGACGACGTGACCACCACAAGGTGAACGTCGTCTTTACCGGTACCGATCATCAATTCGGGCGCTGTTGCTTGACCAGCCATGCCTGCGGCAAGGTTGGCCATAACAGCGTCCATACGATCAGCGTAAGGCCGTGCCGCTTCCGCAGCTTCTTGCGCACGGCGCAGCTTTGCAGCCGCAACCATTTGCATCGCTTTGGTGATCTTCTGTGTGGATTTCACACTGACGATCCGGTTTTTTAGGTCTTTAAGGCTAGCCATAGCCCTTTATCCCTTCAAACGAGGCGGAAATTAAGCAAAAGCTTTGGCGAAGGCTTCCATAGCATCTTTCAGCTTGGAACCGGTGTCGTCAGAGATTTTCTGCTCATCGCGGATGGCATTAAGAATATCGACATACTTATCACGGAATGCACGCAATACTTCTTCTTCAAAACGACCCACATCTGCGGTCGGAATGTTGTCGAGGTAGCCGTTCACACCAGCGTAGATCACGATAACCTGCTCTTCAATTTGCAACGGCGAGAATTGCCCCTGCTTGAGAAGTTCAGTCAAACGCTCACCACGGTTAAGCATCCGTTGTGTTGTGACGTCGAGGTCAGAACCAAACTGCGCGAACGCAGCCATTTCACGGTACTGAGCCAATTCGCCTTTAACAGGACCCGCCACTTGTTTCATCGCTTTAACCTGAGCTGCAGAGCCCACACGAGAAACAGACAGACCCACGTTCACAGCAGGACGAATACCTTGGTAGAACAATTCCGTTTCCAAGAAGATCTGACCATCAGTAATGGAGATCACGTTGGTTGGAATGTAGGCAGACACGTCATTCGCTTGTGTTTCAATCACAGGCAAAGAAGTCATAGAGCCATTACCATGCGCATCGTTCATTTTCGCCGCACGCTCGAGCAAACGAGAGTGAAGGTAGAAAACGTCACCAGGATACGCTTCGCGGCCCGGAGGACGACGTAGCAAGAGGGACATCTGACGATAGGCAACAGCTTGCTTGGACAGATCATCATAAACTGTCAAAGAGTGCATGCCGTTATCGCGGAAATATTCACCAATGGTGCAACCCGCAAACGGTGAAAGATACTGCAATGGAGCAGGGTCTGACGCGCCTGAGGCAACAACAACGGTATATTCCATTGCGCCATTTTCTTCGAGCGTTTTAACGATTTGAGCAACCGTTGAACGCTTCTGGCCAATCGCGACATAAACACAATATAGTTTTTTGTGTTCGTCATCTGATTGGTTCAGAGCTTTCTGATTGATGATCGTATCGATCGCCACAGCTGTTTTACCAGTTTGGCGGTCACCAATGATCAGCTCACGCTGGCCACGGCCGATTGGGATCAGCGCATCAATCGCTTTCAAACCAGTCTGCATTGGTTCGTGAACAGACTTACGAGGAATAATCCCCGGAGCTTTCACGTCAACACGGCGACGTTCTGCGGCCTCAATTGGGCCTTTTCCGTCGAGTGGGTTACCTAGCGGGTCAACAACCCGGCCCAGCAGACCTTTGCCAACAGGCACGTCCACAATTGAGCCAGTCCGTTTGACTGTGTCGCCTTCCTTAATTTCCCGGTCAGAACCGAAAATCACGACACCAACGTTGTCATGTTCAAGGTTCAAAGCCATTCCCCGGATACCACCAGGGAATTCGACCATCTCGCCGGCTTGAACATTGTCCAAACCGTAAACACGGGCGATACCGTCACCAACTGACAGCACTTGACCAATTTCAGATACTTCAGCTTCGGAACCGAAGCCTTTAATCTGATCTTTAAGGATTGCAGAAATTTCCGCGGCCTGAATGTCCATCAGCCAGCCTCTTTCATCGCAAACTTGAGTTTATTGAGTTTTGTGCGCAGGGATGAATCAATCATCTGACTGCCCACTTTCACGATCACACCGCCGAGCAAGTTTGCATCAACAGTAGTGTTTACTTGTACATCCCGTCCAACCGCAGCCTTAATAGTGGCTTTGAGTTGCTCGGTTTGCAAATCACTAAGCGGATGAGACGAAATCACGTCTGCGGAGATTTCTCCCCGACGATCTGCCATCATCTGCGTGAAGGTTTTGATGATATCGCCCAACGCCGCTAAGCGCCGGTTGGAAATAATCACACCTACAAAATTCGAGGTAAGCGTTTGCACCCCAGCCTTCGTCAACAAAGCTGACAGGGCAGCGGACTGTTCGTCTGCGCCGTAAAGGGGACTGGATACAAAAGCGTTCAACTCTCCTGAAGTTGTCAGAAGAGTACCGAGCTCCAAGAGATCGGTTTCGACTTGCGCCAGAACGCCTTGTGCCTCAGCAAGCTCAATGAGCGCTGTGGCGTAACGTCCGGCCATGCCGGTTGCAAGAGTTTGATCAGCTGACACGTGCTAAAGCTCGCTGTGCTTGGTAAGAACCAGACTTTAAGTCCCGCTTATCGGGACAAAAGCATAAGCTCTTGAAATGATTGACCAAAAAAGACCGCATTGAGAAGCAAAGAAAACAGGTTTCTCAAGGTCGCGGGTTAGGTAACATAGTGTTTCAGGACTGGCAACCAGAGTCCCGAATTTTTCGCCTTTTCCATGTGAATAAATCACACCAGTGGGTCCAATTTACACAATTTGGGCCGCATTTCTCCTATTCGCTCCTTCAAAGCCCCACACCAAGCCCAGAATCGCGATGTTTTGACACACCGCCCCGAAGGGCTGAGTCGTTTGAGGGACACGAGGCTGGTATGAGACTGCCGCACCATGGATTGCCGGAACAAGTCCGGCAATGACGCGGAGGGGACCCGTGAGAGCGCAGAGGAGCCCATAAGACACAGAGGAACCTATAAGACGCAGAGGGACCCAGAATACGTCATCCTCGGACTTGTTCCGGGGATCCATCCCTCATCCGCTGCGCCGTTAAAGGAAGTTATGCGGGTCCACATCCACACTTAGGCGCATGGAACTGGGCACTTTGACCCCGTCCAACCATTGCGCCACAAAGCCCTGCACATGTGCTTCTCGTGTTGCTTTGACCAAGAATCGCACCCGGTGGCGTCCCCGCAACAAAGAAATGGGCGCAGGTGCAGGCCCCAAAACGCTCACCTTGTCAGAATGGGGCACCCGCAGGGCCAGCTCCCGCGACAAGCCTTGCACTTGATCCAACTCCGGCCCCGACAAAACCAACGCCACCAACCGCCCATACGGCGGGTAGCCCAGCATTTCGCGCCCCTGAGCTTCCCGTTTCAAAAACGTATCCCGATTACCAGACACCAAAGCCCCCATCACCGGATGCTCAGGCATATACGTTTGCATCAACACACGTCCCGGCTTTTCAGCCCGCCCCGCCCGGCCCGATACTTGATGGAGCAATTGATAGGTCCGCTCGCCCGCACGCAAATCCCCGTTCTCCAACCCCAAATCCGCATCCACAACGCCCACAAGCGTGAGCAAGGGGAAATTCAATCCCTTGGCCACAATCTGCGTGCCCACAATCAAATCAATCTCATGATCCTGAATTTGACGGATCGCCTCACTGTAAGCCGCCGGGCCGCGCAACAAATCGGACGACAACAAGGCAATGCGCGCCTCAGGAAAAGCCACCTGCACCTCTTCCATGATCCGCTCAACCCCCGGACCACATGCCACCAAACTATCTTCATCGCCACACTCCGGGCAGGCGGTCGGGCTGGGCGCTTGATATCCACAATGATGACATTGTAATTGTTTGCGAAAACGATGCTCCACCAACCACGCATCACATTGCGGACAGCCCAACCGATGACCACATGTCCGGCACAAGGTAAGCGGCGCATATCCCCGACGGTTCAGAAACAATAAAGCCTGTTCCTTCCGCGCCAGGGTTTCGGCCACCGCAGACACTAGAACCGGCGACAACCAATTCCCCCGCTCTGGAGGGAACTGGCGCATATCAATCGGCTTAATTGTTGGCAACACCGCGCCCCCATGACGACGCGGCAAAACTTCGTGCTCGTATCGCCCCGACCAAACATTGCTCATCGTTTCAAGCGACGGTGTGGCTGTGGCCAAAACAACAGGAAAACCACTCAGCGATGCCCGCACCACACACATGTCACGGGCATTATAAGAAACCCCTTCGTCTTGCTTAAACGCATTTTCATGTTCCTCATCCACAATGATAAGGCCCAAGTTGGGATAGGGCAGGAACAGAGCAGACCGCGCCCCCACAACAACTTTTACACGATCCTCCGCCACACCGCGCCACACCCGACGCCGCTCGCGCGAAGATAAATCTGAATGCCATTGAGCCGGCAAGCAGCCAAAGCGCACTTCAAACCGTTTGAGAAATTGTGCCGTCAGCGCAATCTCAGGCACAAGGATCATCACCTGACGCCCCTGCTCAATCGCTTCTGCCACCGCTTCAAAATAAACTTCTGTTTTACCAGACCCCGTCACCCCATCCAGCAAGGTTGCCGAAAATTCGTTTACCTTGATACGGTCGCGCAAGTGTCCGGCAACCTCACCTTGTTCTGGCGATAGGATGGGTTGCTGAGCCTTAGGGTCTGGATCGGCAAAGTCCGCCTCCGACGGCAAGTCCACCGCCTCCAGCGTGCCCGCATCCGCCAGCCCCTTAATCACCCCGTTTGAAACTCCAGCTTCTTCAGCAAGCTCCCCCGCCCGGCGGGCAAACCCATCGGCGGCCACCTCTAAAACCCGCTTGCGCGCAGGCGTTAGACGGGCAGGTGGTGGCCCGGCCAAACGGTAGGCACGCCGCATTGCCGCTGGTTCCAAAGCACCGGGCGCGCGCATGGCTAAGCGCAACACCATGCCCGGCGGCGTCATGGTGTAGGTCGCAACCCAATCGATAAAACGGCGCACTGTTTCCGGCAACGCTGGGGCGGGCAATTTCTCAATAATGCTTTTAATCCGCGACGAGGCGATGTCTCCAAGCCCCTCCCCCCAAACCACACCGACAAGTTGGCGTGATCCCAAAGGCACAACAACAAAATCTCCTGGCACCACCATTAAGGATACCGGCACACGGTAGTCATATGCCTGCGGCAATCCCAAAGGCAGCAAGACGCGCACGATCTCACCCTTTTTTTCAAAAGAGTCTTCTTCAAATAGGGAACTGGTTTGCGCGGTACGAGTCATATAGGGGCCACATTAACGCTGATTATAATTTTCACACAGCTTTTGATGCGTTCTCCGCTTGCACATTGCACGCACACGCGCCAAAAATGGACTTCCGGTAAACATGCCTGCCGGATATATGTCGGACAAGAGCCGACACCTACAGGAGCGACACATGAAGTTTTTTATCGATACCGCCGACATTGAAGAGATTCGGGGCCTCGCCGCAACAGGCATGTTAGATGGCGTCACCACCAACCCTTCTCTCATCGCAAAGTCAGGGCGCGACTTCAAAGAAGTCATCGCTGAAATTTGCGACATTGTAGACGGACCAGTATCAGCTGAAGTGGTTGCCCAAGATGCAGAAGGCATGATTGCCCAAGGCCGTGACTTGGCAAAGATCGCCAAAAACGTCACCGTAAAAGTGCCGCTCACATGGGCTGGTCTTGAAGCCTGCTCAACCCTGACCAAAGAAGGCACCATGGTGAATGTCACCTTGTGCTTTTCTGCTAACCAAGCTTTGCTCGCTGCCAAAGCAGGCGCCACATTCATTTCCCCTTTTGTCGGCCGTCTCGATGATCTCAACCTCGACGGCATGGAACTGATCGAAGACATTCGCCAGATCTACGACAACTATGACTTTAAGACCGAAATTTTGGTCGCCTCTATTCGCACCGCTAATCACGTAAAAGACGCCGCATTAATCGGCGCCGATGTCGCAACACTTCCCCCCCAAGTAATCCGTCAACTTATCAACCACCAATTAACCGACAAAGGCCTTGAGGCTTTTATGGCTGATTGGGAAAAAACAGGTCAAAACCTGTAAGGTCCCTTTAAGGACCTAAAGATAAACTGGAAACACCAGTACCACGCACGCTGGAGGGCACATGGCGCATACGAACGATCCAGAGAGCACACAAGATGCCTCACAATTGGTATCAGATCTCATGGAAGAACAGGTCAAAGAGTACCTGCGCGCCAACCCACGCCTTTTGACCGAAGACCCAGACTTGATTGCTGATCTTGTGGCCCCAACCCGCGCCAACGCAGACAATGTGGTCGATTTACAAGCATTGATGATCGAACAGTTGCAAAAACGAGTGCGCCAATTACGCGACATTCAAGCAGACCTCATCGAAGCCACATCTTTCAATTCCCTCGCCAGCCAAAGCGTGCACCAAGCCAGCTTGGAGATGATGGCGCAGCGTTCGTTTGAAAGTCTTGTCGATTATATGATCGCCAAAGATGGCATGAGCGATGTCTTGGGACTGGAAACCGTTACCCTATGCATTGAATCAAACAATGAGGTAGCCGGCATTGGCATTCGCGGCATTCGCTTATTGGAGCAAGGCGGCGTAAACCGTGTGCTGGGCACCCAAGCCTATCAGCTCACCGCCAATGTTGAGGCAAGCCGAGGGCTATACGGCCAACAGGCAGAAGAAGTTGGCTCCGAAGCGCTCATCCGATTGCATTTTTCTGACGCGACACCCCCCGGCCTGCTTGCGCTTGGGGCACAAGATCCGCAAAAATTCCACCCAGAACAGGCGGGCGACCTGCTGGACTATCTTGCCCGCGTTGTAGAACAAAGCGTGGCACTATGGCTGGACCTTCCCGCAAAGGGATAAACATCCCAGACGGCACAAGCCAATCTGGCGACATGACCAGCGAGCAACGAGCGCGCGGCTTGATGGCGGCAGAGGACGTGCGCACGCAAGCCGCCCATTGGTTCACCTATCTTGAAAGTGAAAAACGCGCGGCCTATCACACCCTCATCAACTACGAGCGCGACCTCACCTGCTTTGTTGAGTTTTTAGTCGATCATCTGGGAGGAGAGGCCACACTGAAAGACCTTGAGGCGCTCACCGTGCGCGACTTCCGCTCCTTCCTCGCCCAACGCCGTGCCCAAGGTCTCGCCAATCGGTCAACCGCCCGCACCCTGTCTGCCATTCGTTCGTTTTTCAAATTCATGGAACGACGCAAGGTCCTATCCAACGCAGCGTTGACCACAATACGCACACCCAAAATACCCCACTCAATCCCAAAACCCCTTAGCCCCAAAGCCGCCAAGGATGTGATCGCGGAAGCCAACGTAAAAGAAGAACGCGAATGGGTGGCCGCCCGCGACGTGGCGATTTTAACCTTGCTCTATGGGTGCGGTCTGCGCGTATCTGAAGCCCTGAACCTCAATCAATCAGATATGCCCCTCCCCCAAATGCTGCGGTTCAAAGGCAAGGGCAACAAAGACCGGCTGGTGCCGACCCTACCCGCCGCAAGCGAGGCCATTGCCCGCTATCAAATTCTCTGCCCTCACGGCCTATCTGGGGGGGACCCGCTTTTCGTCGGCATACGCGGCAAACGGCTCGGCCAATCCCAAGTACAAGCGTTGATGCGCACCCTGCGCAAACGCCTCGGCCTACCAGAGACAGCCACCCCTCACGCCCTGCGTCATTCCTTTGCCACACACTTGCTGAACGCAGGCGGCGACCTGCGCACCATTCAAGAATTACTGGGCCATGCCAGCCTATCGACCACGCAAATTTATACTGAAGTCGATCAAGCCCGGTTGTTAGAAACTTACAAAAAGGCCCACCCACGCGCTTAACCAAAAACACCCCCCGCCAAAAGACGAGGGGTGTTTTGCATGAGGTGATGTAAAAGCTCTACATATGGATGGGCGAACCCGTCACATCCATCGCCGCTTCTTTAATGGCTTCCGACATGGTCGGGTGCGCATGGCACATCCGCGCAATGTCTTCAGACGATCCACCAAATTCGATCACAGCAACCGCTTCGTGAATCATTTCACCCGCTCCTGCGCCAATGATGTGGACACCCAAAACAGCATCCGTTTTTTTGTCGGCAATGATTTTAACAAAACCATCCGTTGTGCGATTGGCTTTTGCCCGGCCATTTGCAGTGAACGGGAATTTACCCACATTCACCTCAACGCCTTCCGCCTTCAACTGCTCAGTGGTTTTTCCAACAGAGGCCACTTCTGGGTGCGTGTAGACAACCCCCGGAATGGCATCATGGTTGATATGCGGCAATTGACCATCCAGCTTCTCAGCCAGAACCGTGCCTTCTTCCATCGCCTTATGGGCAAGCATCGGTCCCACAACCACATCGCCAATGGCATAAACACCCGCAAGGCTGGTCGCGAATTGATCATCGATCACAACCCGGCCGCGCTCGTCAGTTTCAATGCCAACCTCTTTGCAGCCCAAGCCATCCGTATAAGCAACCCGGCCAATCGCAACCAAAACAACATCAGCTTCGATCACTTCTGCGTCGCCGCCCGCTGCAGGCTCCACCGACACAGCCAAACCAGATCCCGTTTTTTCAACGCTCGATACTTTATGACCCAGCTTGAGATCGAATTTTTGCTTCTTCAAAATGCGCCCGAAGGTCTTAGAAACTTCACCGTCCATGCCCGGCAACACGTGGTCGAGATATTCAACCACGGTCACTTTGGACCCCAGACGTTTCCAAACAGACCCAAGCTCCAGCCCAATGACGCCGGCCCCAATAATCAACAAACGCTCGGGAACAGCTTTAAGCTCCAACGCGCCAGTAGAAGACACGATTGTTTCTTCATCCACCGTAATGCCCGGCAGCTGGGCCACATCAGACCCCGTGGCAATGACAATATTTTTGGCTTCATGCACAACAGCTACCCCGTCACTATCTGTGACTTCAACCTTGCCAGTACCCAAAATTTTGCCGGTGCCTTTCAGCCAATCGATTTTGTTTTTCTTAAACAAAAACTCAACGCCCTTGGTGTTGCCATCAATCGCTTCTTGTTTGAAGTCCATCATTTTTGGCAAATCTAACGCGACGTTGGAAACCGAAATACCCATTGGTTCCAAATGGCTCAGCTCATCATATGCTTCTGAGGCGTGCAGCATGGCCTTGGAAGGAATGCAGCCCACGTTCAAACAGGTACCGCCCAAAGCGTCCCGCTTTTCAACACAGCCAACTTTCATTCCCAATTGGCTAGCGCGAATAGCACATTCATATCCACCCGGACCGGCACCAATAACAATCAAATCATAAGACATATAATCGCCTCTCAAATTCCAGAAGAAGCCAGAAGGAAGAAAGGGAGCCTGAGGCTCCCGTCCATCCTCAATTCAGACTTAAAGATCGAGCAACAAACGCTGCGGATCTTCGAGATTTTCTTTCACCCGCACAAGGAAAGTCACAGCTTCTTTGCCATCAACAATCCGGTGATCATATGACAAAGCGAGATACATCATCGGACGGATCACGATTTCCCCATTGACCACCATGGGGCGCTCTTGAATTTTGTGCATGCCCAAAATACCAGACTGGGGCGCATTCAAAATAGGGGTCGACATCAACGATCCATAAACGCCGCCATTTGAAATGGTGAAAGTCCCGCCTTGCAGGTCTTCCAATTTCAAGCCCCCCTCGCGGGCTTTGCGGCCATATGCGTTGATCGCAGATTCAACACCGGCAACAGACAAGTCTTGCGCATCACGCACAACTGGCACAACCAACCCTTTTTCGGTCCCAACAGCCACACCAATGTTGCAATATTTTTTGTAGATCAATTCGTCGCCATCGATCTCAGCGTTCACAGCTGGCACTTCGCCAAGAGCCGCGATACAGGCTTTCACAAAGAAGCCCATAAAGCCCAAACGCACACCATGTTTTTTCTCAAACAGGTCTTTGTATTCTTTGCGCAAGTCCATGACCGCGCCCATATCGACTTCGTTAAAAGTCGTCAGCATCGCGGCTGTGTTTTGCGCATCCTTCAACCGGGTGGCAATGGTTTTACGCAACCGCGTCATACGCACACGCTCTTCACGTGCCCCGTCTTCTGGCGCGCTTGGTGCACGTGCAGCAGGCGTCGCCGCCGCTGGAATAGCAATCGGTGCAGCAGGAGTTGCTGGAGCGGCAGGTGCTTTGGCTTCAATCGCTGCCAAGACATCTGCTTTGACCAACCGGCCTCCTTTGCCACTCCCTTTCAGGGTCGAGGCATCCAAACCGTTCTCATCAATCAATTTACGCACCGCAGGAGACAGCGCATCGCTGGCACTCTCAGCCGCAGCGGGGGCCGCCGCCGCAGGGGCAGGAGTTGGAGCAGGCGCCGGAGCCGCTTTAGCAGGAGCCGGGGCGGAAGCCGCAGGTTTCGCAGCACCTGCGCCCCCCGCTTCGCCGATAGAACCCAGCAACGCATCGACTTCAACCGTATCACCTTCGGCCGCCAAAATTTCCGTCATCACGCCCGCAGCAGGTGCAGGCACTTCGATGGTGACTTTGTCAGTTTCAAGTTCCACCAACGGTTCATCAACAGCAACAGCCTCGCCCGGTTTTTTGAACCATTGTGCGACAGTGGCCTCAGTAATTGATTCCCCAAGTGCTGGTACGCGGATTTCGGTAGCCATTAGTTCATTCCTTCTCAGACAACTCGACGTTAAGCAACGACAAGCGCTTCGTTCAAGAGCAGTTGCAATTCTTGTTGGTGTTTACTCATCAACCCAGTAGCAGGCGATGCCGCAGCACTCCGCCCAGCATAACGGGCTCGGTGATACCGCGCGTCGATGTGATTAAGCACCCATTCGATATTCGGCTCCACAAAGAACCAAGGCCCCATATTTTTGGGCTCTTCCTGACACCAGACAATTTCTGCCTGCGGGAAGCGGGAAAGCTCCGTAATCAACGCACGTGCAGGGAACGGATAAAGCTGTTCCACACGCATCAAATACACATCATCGATGCCGCGCTTTTCACGTTCCTCATAAAGGTCGAAATAAACCTTGCCAGAGCAGAGCACGACACGTTTGATTTTGTTGTCTTCTTTCAGCTTGATCTTCTGGTCCGCAAGCAATTGCGCATCATCCCACAGCACCCGGTGGAAGGAAGACCCATCCCCCAGCTCAGCCAAGGTTGAAACCGCCCGCTTGTGACGCAGCAAAGATTTCGGTGTCATCACAACCAATGGCTTACGGAAATTCCGGTGCAATTGGCGGCGCAACGCATGATAGTAGTTGGCAGGCGTGGTCAAATTCACCACTTGCATATTGTCTTCAGCACACAGCTGCAAATAGCGTTCAAGCCGGGCTGAGGAGTGCTCAGGACCTTGGCCTTCAAACCCATGCGGCAACAACATAACCAGACCAGACATGCGCAACCATTTACGCTCGCCCGATGAAATAAACTGATCGACCACCACTTGCGCACCGTTGGCAAAGTCCCCGAACTGGGCTTCCCACATCACAAGCTTATTCGGCTCAGCCAAGGTGTACCCATACTCAAAACCAAGCACAGCGTTTTCCGACAACATGGAGTTAATCACTTCATAGTCGGAATTTTCATCCTTCGCCAAAGAGTTGAGCGGCACATAGGTAGACTCATCTTCTTGGTCATTCAAAACAGAATGCCGCTGGGAGAACGTCCCACGTTCAGAGTCTTGGCCTGACAAACGCACGCCAAAACCTTCATCCAACAACGTGCCAAACGCCATCGCTTCGCCCATCGCCCAATCAATACCTTTGCCGGTATCAATCATCTTGCGACGGTTATCGAGCAACCGCTTCACAGTCCGGTGCTCATTAAAGTTATCCGGCACAGTGGTCAAAGCCGACCCGACACGTTTCAACGTATCTAAAGGCACAGCTGTTTCGCCTCGACGTGCTTCGCCTTGGGCAGCTTCCATGCCAGCCCAACGCCCATCAAGCCAATCAGCTTTGTTCGGACGGAACGCCCGCGCCGCTTCAAAGTCTGTTTCAAGCGTGGCCCGGAAAGCCGCTTTGCGTTCTGTAAATTCATCCGCAGTCAGCAACCCATCAGCCACCAATCGCTCGCCGTAAAGCTCAAGCGTGGTGCGATGCTTGCCAATTTTTTTATACATCAATGGCTGCGTGAACATCGGCTCGTCACCTTCGTTGTGACCGAAACGACGATAACAGAACATATCAATAACAACTGGGCGGTTGAATTTTTGACGGAATTCAGTCGCAATTTTCGCCGCATGAACCACCGCTTCCGGATCATCCCCGTTCACGTGGAAAATCGGAGCCGCCACCATCTTCGCCATATCAGACGGATAAGGCGAAGAGCGCGAATTATGCGGGCTGGTTGTAAAGCCAATTTGGTTGTTCACGATGAAGTGGATTGACCCACCCGTACGGTGCCCTTTAAGGCCCGACAATCCCAAACATTCCGCCACAACACCTTGACCCGCAAAAGCCGCATCGCCATGAAGTAAAAGAGGAATGGCTGTATTACGGTCCCGGCCAAACTGATCCTGTTTCGCACGCGCTTTGCCCAAAA
>JARGNZ010000008.1:5053-137213 GCA_029209985.1 Parvibaculaceae bacterium | reverse complement strand
TCTTTCTGACGTGCAGCTTGTTGTTCTGCTTACAAGGCCGTATCCTTCTCGTATGTTGAAATATATCGCATATGGTCTTTGGGTTGTGGTGTTGGGCAGTGCTGCTGTCGCGGCGGCTCCGCGTGGGGCGCAAGAAACACCTGTTATGAGCCAGCAGGAAAGCCGGGCATTTGTGCTTGATGCTTTGCTTGACCGCTTAGCGGCCAGTGTGGATGCAGAAGAAGCGCAGGAATTGGAAACGCGCATTTGGCGTCATTGGGCCGCCTCTGGCAGTGATAGTGTGGACTTGCTGATGGCTTATGGGCTTGAGGCTTTGGAAGCACAGGAGCCGGAAGAAGCGTTGCGCATTTTTAATCATATCACGTCCTTGGCACCGGGCTATGCAGAGGGTTGGCATAAGCGTTCGACCATCAATTTTATATTGGATGATTATCAAGGTGCGCTCGGTGACTTGGAGCATGTGCTTCGCTTAGAGCCACGCCATTTTGGCGCGTTGTCGGGCCTTGCTGTTATTTTGCAGGAGTTGGGCGACCCGCAGGGGGCGTTGGCTGCTTACCGCAAAGCCTTGGCGGTGCGGCCTTTTCTTCCCGGCGCACAAGAAGCGGTTGCCGAGCTGGTTCTTGTGGTTGAGGGGCGCGGTATTTAGTCGTTTGAACAATTGGTGATTTCAGTGGCGATTTTTTTGATGGTGATCGTGGGCCTTTTGGTGGGCATGGCGCTGTTCTCGGCTGTGCGCAACCGCCGGGCAGAGCGGACCTATCCGCCGGTTGGGCGGTTTGTCGATGTGCAAGGGGCGCGGCTTCACTATTATGAAATGGGCACGCGTACAGACCGGCCCAGTATTGTTCTTATTCATGGGGCGAGTGGTAATTTGCGCGACTTTGTCGTGTCGATTATGCCGGACCTTGCCCGTACACATCATGTGATTGCATTTGATCGTCCCGGTCATGGGTGGAGTGAGCGTGTGGCGCGGGCTGATATTTCAGACCCTGCAGCACAGGCTCATATTATTCATGAGGCTCTTGCTAGCTTGAACATTGAGAAACCAGTTTTGTTGGGGCACTCGTGGGGTGGGGGGCTGGCGGCAGCTTATGCGCTGGCCTATCCCGATGGATTGTCCGGGTTATTGGTGTTGTCAGGAGCGACCCATGCATGGGAAGGCAAGGTGGCTTGGTATCACGGGCTTATCAAAGCCCCAATTATTGGGTGGTTGTTTTTGCGGACCTTGCTTGTGCCTGCGTCATTGAAACTGACAGACCAAGGCGTGATTGGTAATTTCGCGCCGGACCGGGCACCTGAGGGCTATGCTGACTCTATGGGGTTGGCGCTTTTGTTTCGTCCGAAAAACTTTCGGCATAACAGCGAAGATGTGCGCAGCCTGCAAAATTATTTACGGGCTCAAAGTGTTGGCTATGGCAACATTCGTGTGCCGACGATTGTGATTACCGGGAACCGAGATAAAACGGTATGGGCTAAGCTTCACTCTTATGCATTGCATGAACAAATTTCTGGATCAGAGCTGATCAAGCTACAAGGTGTGGGGCATATGCCGCATCATGTGCATGGAGATATTGTGAGGGAGGCGTTGGACCGTTTGGTACGTGGGGAGGCCCCTCAAGCGGGCACGCATGTGCTGCTTGAGGCTCCAGTGTCGTCCTAATCTAAAGGGTCGTTGCATCCCGCCCGCCGACAAAGGCAATACGGAGCATGTTGGTTGCTCCCGGCGTACCCAGTGGCACACCAGCCGTAATAATGACCCGTTGGCCTGCCCGGGCGATGTTTTCGCGGAAGCAAATGCGGCACGCTCTATCCACCATATCATCTAGGTCTTGGGCATCTTTTGTGAAGACACAGTGTAGGCCCCAGACAAGGGTCATGCGGCGGGCTGTTTCAACAATGGGCGTGAGGGCGAGGATTGGTACTTGTGGTCGTTCGCGGGCAACACGTAAGCCTGTAGAGCCTGAGTTGGTCCAGCAAATGATGGCAGCGGCGTTTAGGGTCTCTGACACAGTGCGTGCGGCCCCTGCAATGGCGTCGGCACCGGTGGCTTCTGGCTCAGCATGTTGCGCATAGATGATGCCGGGATAGGTTGGGTCATCTTCTGCTTGTCGGGCCACGCGGTCCATCATTTGAACAGCTTCGATGGGATAGTCTCCGGCGGCACTTTCGGCGGAAAGCATGATGGCATCTGCGCCTTCAAACACGGCTGTTGCCACATCGGACACTTCGGCGCGTGTTGGCATGGGAGAGGAGATCATCGATTCAAGCATTTGTGTTGCGACGACGACCGGCTTGCCTTGGCTGCGGGTAAGGCGGATGAGTTGTTTTTGTCGACCGGGTACTTGTTCGACCGGCAGTTCAACGCCTAAATCTCCACGCGCGACCATGAGAGCGTCGGAAAGCTCTAGAATTTCTTCGATATTATCGAAAGCCTGTGGCTTCTCAATTTTTGCCATGATGCCCGCACGACCAGCGGCCAGCTTTTTACCTTCGGCGACATCTTCGGGGCGTTGGATAAATGACATGGCGAGCCAGTCAATGCCAAGTTCTAAGGCGGCTTCTGCATGGCCCCGGTCTTTGTCTGACATGGCGCTTACCGGCAGCACCGCTTGCGGTACGTTGACGCCCTTGCGGTTGGTCAACCTTCCGCCCAGAAGCACTTTGGTCATGAGATAATCTGGACCGACTTCTGTGACTTCGACAGATAAACGTCCGTCATCGAGCAACAGCGTGTGTCCCACTTCCACAGCTTTGATGATTTCAGGGTGGGGCAGTTGAGCGCGGTCTTGGTTGCCAAGTTCGTCTGACATGTCGAAGCGCAAAGTAGCGCCCGGTGTTAAATCAATGCCGTCGTTTTCGAATTTCCCAACCCGCAATTTGGGACCTTGAAGGTCAACCAAAATTGAAATGGGGCGGCCGATTTCTTCTTCTACTTCGCGGATGAGTGCGTGTTGTTGTTTGAGGCCGGGAATATCAAGGTGGCTCATGTTTAGGCGGAAGGCATCGGCTCCGGCTTTGTGGAGGGCGTGGATCATTTCTTTAGAATTGGAGGCTGGTCCTAAGGTCGCTAAAATTTTGACGTTGCGATGCCGCATAATTGTTCCATCTATTTTGTGAGGGGCACTTCTAGCAGCAAATCCCACTGCTTAGCTTCACCCGTATCTACTTGGCGAAAACGTGTTTCTTGGTAGCCACGTTGTGCGCAATTTGTGCGACCTTTTATGACAAAAGCCTCGCGCAGCATACATAATGTGGCTGATCCCCCCCAGCTAATCGTGTTTGTGCTGTTTTGCGCTCGTACATAGTAATACTGAGCGGTTAATTCTCCTTGTAGAATAACGCTACAGTCTTGCGCAGAAATGGGCCACCAGCCCTCAGAAACCCACGTTGTTCCGTCGGAATAGCCAATGGCGACCGCAACAGGCTCTTGCGTTGGATTGCAGACCGTAAAGTTGGCAGATGCGCTGCTGTTTGAGCCTACTAAGGCACTGCCTAAGGCACAAAGAAAGGTCGCAATGGAGAGCAGGTGCGTTTTTATCAACATAAATCCGTTCCGTTCGTCCATTTATCCTCCTGTTTCTCCTTATTTGCAAGGCTAGGCGGTTGAACGTGGTTCGTGTGGGCATACCAACACTGCACGCAAGTCGTTTACATTCGTAAAAGTTGGCCCTGGGATGAGCAAACCATCCACAGCTTCAAAAAAACCGCCGGCGTTAAATCTCTCAAGCTCCTCTTTTGGGTCTAATCCATGGGCTTTCGCTTGCGTGAGCGTGTGGGGTGTCAGGATTGCGCCTGCTGGATCGTTTGGGGCGCCAGTGCCGCCATCATTGCCATCTGTATCTGCGGCTAAGGCGTATAGAACCCATGGTCTGGATGCGGAGGCATTTTGGTAGCCTAATTCGAGGGCAAAAGCCTGATTGGGGCCGCCCGCGCCGACAGGTGTTTTGGGCGGGATGGAGACAGTTGCTTCGCCTCCCGATAAAAACAAATGTGGTTTTGTCAGCTTGGCCTCTTTGAGCGCGCACAGATGCTTGTGGGCGAGGTCGGCGACGTCCCCTTCCATGTTTTCGCCCAGAACAGTTGTGGGGATTTGATGGGCTGATGCATAGGCTTGAGCTGCGGTGAGGCAGTCTTTTGGTGTGGCGATGAGCTGGTAGCGAGCGGCGTCAAAAACTTTGTCATGGGGCTTGGGTGTTTCAACCAAAGAGGCTGGTGGGGCCATGCCGACGCGCTTGAGGATGGCGTGGGCATCCGCTTTGGTGCTTGGGTCGGGCACTGTGGGGCCAGAGGCTATGAGCGTTGGATCGTCACCGGGCACATCGGAGATGGCAAGGGTGAGAGAGGGGGCTGGATAGATGGTTTTGGCCAATTGTCCGCCTTGAATTTGGGAAAGGTGTTTGCGCACTGTGTTGATGTCTTGGATGGGTGCGCCGGATTTAAGCAAGGCTTGGGTGATGTTTTGAAGGGTTGGCAAGGTGAGGCCGGGCACAGGTGCGGGGGTGAGAGCGGAGCCACCGCCAGACAGAAGTACGAGGACTAAATCATCTGGTCCTGCGCTGTTGGCTATGGCCATCATCTCTTGAGTGGCATCAATGCCTGCTTGGTCTGGGGTTGGGTGACCTGCTTCCCTCACCTCAATGAGATGGGTGGGTTGGCCATGACCGAGGCGGGTGATGACAAGTCCGGTGAGCCGGTCTGGGGCGAGGGAATGCACATAGTGCTGTTCAACAGTACGGGCCATGGCGGCCACAGCTTTGCCTGCTCCGATGACGATGAGGCGGCCTTTCGCAGGTGGTGGGGGTAGGTGGGCTTTCAGTGTTTTGCGCGGGTGGCAGGCGGCGACCGCATGGTCGAACAGGCCCTTTAGGAAAGCCTCAGGGATGAAATCACCGTTTATGGCATATGGGGCAGAGCGCATGGGGCCTATCAATCTAAAAATCTGTGGTGCGCACGGCCTTGAATGGTGGTGCAGCACTGTGGTTTGGATCATAATGACCCTATGGATACTATAGATTCTTACCACAAATCGGCGAATGCAGCAGCGTATGAGCTGGTTAATCCTGGTGGTGGCGGCGCGGCGGTGGTTGTGTGTGATCATGCCAGCCCGCATGTCCCGCCTGAGTATGAGCAATTAGGCATGGCCCCTTCGTCTTTTGAACGCCATATCGCCTATGACATTGGGGCGGCAGAAGTTTCGCGGCATTTGGCTGAGATGTTGGACTGTCCGGCGGTGCTGGCGTCTTATTCTCGGTTGTTGATTGATTTGAACCGAGGACGCCATGACCCGACGTTGGTGATGAAATTGTCGGACGGGGATATTATTCCGCGTAACCGATTGGTGGATCCTTATCAAGACCGTGATGAATTTGAGCATCGCATTCGCCACTTTTATGAGCCTTACCATCAGGCTGTCTCAGATATTGTGGAGCGCAAGCTGGCAGGGCCATTGCTTCCGGCGGTGTATTCCATTCATAGCTTTACCCCGGCTTGGAAAGGGCAAAAACGGGACTGGGAAATAGGAGTGCTGTGGGACAAGGATGATCGGCTGGTCACGCCGCTGATTGAGCGTTTGGAAGGTGCTGGGTATTGCGTTGGGAATAATCAGCCCTACGTTGGCTATATTCACGGGGATTGCATGAGCCAGCACGGCACCGCGCGGGGGCTACCGCATGTTTTGATTGAAGTGCGCCAAGATTTGATTGCGGCACCTGACGGCCAGAAGCGGTGGGCCACTATTCTTGCTGATGTGCTAAGGGATATCGCGCACTCTGTGGGTCCGTATGAGATTGAGCATTTTGGATCGCGAAATGAACCTGTTTTTGGTTCGGTGTGAAGGCGATGATTGCCCTACTGCTAACTATTGATTGATCAGGAGTATCTATGAGCGAGTTGACCCGTCAGACTGAATTTGAAGCAGCGGTTTTTCGGCGGCTTTTGAGCCATTTGGACGCGCGTAAAGATGTGCAGAATATTGATTTGATGATTCTGGCGGGGTTTTGCCGGAATTGTTTAGCGGATTGGTATCGCGAAGCGGCAGAAGACGGTGGGCAGAGCGTGTCGAAGGACGCGGCGCGGGAATTGATTTACGGCGAGCCTTTTAGTGAGTGGAAGGCCAAACACCAAGCACCTGCGACACCGGAACAGATGGCGGCCTTTGAGGCGGCCCAAAAGGCCCATAAATAGGGCGGATAAGTCAAGGCGCTGCAGGCATCCACAGATTTGTTGATGGCAATGCTTGCGAGGGGACGAGGGGGCACTTATGGTGCGAGCCCTTTTGCATTTGAGATAGCGGGGCCTGGAATTGTTTCTGGCCCTACCGTTTTCAGGAGACCAATCATGGCTGATGGCAGTAGTCCCGTTGGGGCCAGCACAATTGCGCACGATCAATTACATGCTTTTATTCAGCGGATTGAGCGATTGGAAGAAGAAAAAGCCGCGATTGCGGCGGACATCAAAGAGATTTATTTGGAAGCCAAAGGCACCGGCTTTGATGTGAAGATTATGCGGAAAGTGGTTTCGCTGCGTAAGAAAGAAACTGCTGAGCGCCAAGAAGAGCAAGCGTTATTGGACCTTTACTTACATGCGCTCGGTATGGCGATTGATTAAGCACCCCGCTTAATACGTACGTATTTAAAACAAAAGCCGCGTCCAAAACTTTGGGCGCGGCTTTTGTGTTTCGGGAGAGCGGGCGGTTTAGTCACCGCGCACGTCTAGCCCAAGTTCTCTGACCTTACGGTAAAGAGTAGAGCGGCCAATGCCCAAGCGGCGGGCCACTTCGGACATATGCCCTTTGTACTTCTCTATTGCCAGACGAATGAGATCCGCCTCAATGTCTTCAAGCTTACGCATGTTGCCTGTGTCGTCGGTGACTTCGACGTTTTCTTCATACGATGATCCGAAGTTTGAGCGGGCAAAGTCAGCAAGTGTATGGCGGGAATTGTCGCCAATCATTGCGGATGGCTCAGACATTTGGCTGCCTGGTGTTTGGGGCGCTGCTTGTCCGACCATCTGAGAGTTCAGGTCAGGGGTGAGCAAGGCTTGCTCAAAGCCCTCAACTTGGCTGGCAATTTGAGGGAAGTCTGCAAGAGACAGCATGTCGCCATCACACAAAACAACCGCGCGGAAAATGGTGTTTTCGAGTTGACGCACATTGCCGGGCCAATCAAACGCGGATAGCAAATTTAATGCGTCGGGGGCAATGCCCATCACAGGCTTGCCTTCTTCTGCTGAAAGGCGGCGGGTGAAGTGCGCAATGAGTGCTGGCAAATCATCTTTACGCTGGCGCAAAGGGGGAATGGTCATGGGGAAGACATTGAGGCGATAGAAAAGGTCTTCCCGGAAGTCTCCGTCTTTTACCATTTGAATGAGATCGCGGTTGGTAGCGGAAATCAACCGAATGTCTACTTTGACAGGTTTCTTCGCGCCAACCGGGTCTACTTCGCCTTCTTGAATGGCGCGGAGCAATTTGACTTGCATGTCGAGTGGGAGTTCGCCGATTTCATCTAGAAAGAGCGTGCCACCATTGGCTTCGACAAATTTACCCGCATGTTTTTCATTGGCGCCGGTAAATGCCCCTTTTTCATGTCCAAAGAGAATGCTTTCCACAAGGTTTTCGGGCAAGGCACCACAGTTTACGGTAATGAAGGGCGCGCCAACCCGGGCGCTTTCGCCTTGTATGGCAGCGGCAACGACTTCTTTACCCACGCCGCTTTCACCTTCGATGAGAACGGGGATGGTTGATTGGGCCGCACGTTTGCCGAGTTTTAAGACGTTGGTCATGGCGGGGCTGCCCGCAATGATGTCATCAAATGTAAGGGCGCCTGTCTTTTTCTTTTGGAGACGTGAAATTTCTCCGGTTAAGGCTGTGACCTTGAGGGCGTTGCGAATCGACACATGCAAACGCTCTGGGCTGACAGGTTTGACAACAAAGTCATCAGCACCTGCCCGCATGGCTTTTACGACGGTTTCAATGCCGCCATGAGCCGTGAGAACAATGACAGGTAGAGAGGGGTGTGTTGGACGCAGACGTTCCAGCACCTCCATGCCGTCCATTTCAGGCATAATTAAATCGAGGATGACCATGGCGACTTCGCTGGCCCCGGTGCCTGCGTTCATCACTTTGTCCAAGGCTTCTTGGCCGCTTTGCGCTGTGATGGCGCGGTAGCCGTCGCGTTTGACGACTTCCTCTAGTATGCGGCGTTGCGCTGGATCATCATCTACGATCAGGATCGTATGCGTCATACCCTATTAACCTCTACCAACAATGTGTGTGGGTTGCGCCACGCACCTTTTAATCCCCCATCCGGCACGTGCCGGGTTTGGGTCATAATGATGCAGACAGGTAAAGACGAGTTTAAGGGATTTACCTTCTTGGGGCCGAAAGTGTCTCATTGTGGACAAGCAGTGGTTTGAAGAAAGAAAGAGGCAGGTAAAATACGTTTCAAACATAAGTGCGAGGTTTTAGTATTAAAATGATGTTGTTTTTGGCAGATGCATAAAAAAGTCACACTTCTTTAGGGGATTCTCGTAAATTATGGTCGGGAGCCGCTAATTAATTGATTTTGTTGGATTAGAAGTGTTGCGGTGAAGTGACTCATTAGGTCTAAACGGTGAAGTTCAGACGTTTTTCATTGATGCAATAGATTGATCTATGCGATCTATGAAGGGATAAGGCGAACCCGTGGGGTCCGGGCTGCTACTCGCGAGGGGTAGTGGTTAGTCGAAAAAGCTTATGACGGAGATTGGGATGAAAATACTATCCCGGCTGATTGCGATGGGGGCATTTCTAGGGCTAGCAGCTTGCGGCACCTGGCATGCAGAATCGTATCTAGAAGAAACTATTTCTGGCGACACGTTTAACGCGTGTCTTGCTCGGGAATATCAGGATCGGGCAACGTCCGAAGCCTATGTAGATTGCAACTGGGTTGATACCGCTGCAATCGTGAAAAAAGGTCGCGCTGCTGCTGCTGGTGAAACCGTGTTGCCATACGATCCGGCAAACCACGGTGTTCTAGCATCTGATCTTGGCGAGCTGCAATCTGGGCGTTCGCGCCTGATGGCTGCTTTGGACAATGGCGGTCGTGAAGGCGATCGTGCTTGTGCATGTGCTAAAGCTCAGCGCTACTACGATGGTTGGGTAGAACAAGCTAGCGACAACAAATGGGGCGTTGAAGGCTCTCATTTTGGTGGCGCCGGTGGTCCAGTTCAACCAAACCGCGCAGAAGCCGAAAAAGCTGCTTTCTATGAAGCGCTTACAGAATGTGAAGCGAAGAAAATGGGTCCTTGGACTATTTACTTCGGATACAACAAGTTCAACCTGACATCTGCAGCGCAAGCTGTGGTTGATGAGATTGCCTCTTCAGTTGGCAGCTCTTCCTTGTCTGTTGCTGGTTACACGGATACGTCCGGTAGCGCAGCTTACAACAAAGGTCTTGGTCAGCGTCGTGCTAACTCAGTTGCTGGTGCTCTTAGTGCACAAAACGCAACTGTATCTAGCGCGTCAACATATGGTGAGAGCGATCTCGCAGTATCTACCGGTGACGGTGTACGCGAACCTCTTAACCGTCGTGCTGTCGTATCGATGGACTAATTCGGTTGTTTCAACCGATATGAGAAGGGCCTCGGCATTCGCCGAGGCCCTTTTTTTATGGGCAGGTTTCCGGGAACTTTGAATAACGAGGCTGCGACTCTAAGGCTGTATCTTTATGCGGTCAGGTCTGGCCTTCTAGATCGCATAATGTTGAAGTGTGAGGCCCAAGGGCCGATATATGTTGAAGGTATTTGGTGACTGTCAGCTCATGGACTGTAAACATTGCGCTGCAAACGTTCGATAGAAAGATCATAATGATTAAGCAAGAAGCGTTACCGGTTTGGGATTTGTCAGCTCTTTATGAGGCTCCCGTAGATCCAAAAGTCGCGGATGACATTGCAACGGTAACGCAGGGCGCTAAAGATTTCTCCGCACGCTACAAAGGACAGGTGGGTTCTTTGGCGCAGGCAGGGGATGGGGCTGCGCTTGCGGGGGCTATTGGAGAATTTGAAGCGCTGGAAGAAATTCTGGGTCGGCTTTATTCCTATGCTGGCTTGCTGTATGCGACGGATACAACCGCGCCAGCCCATGGCAAGCTTTACGGTGATGTGCAGGCACAGGCTGCGACGATTTCGGCTGACATGCTGTTTTTTCCCCTTGAGCTGAATGATATTTCAGATCATCAGTTAGAAAACTTGATGGTTGATTGTTCTGCATTGGAGCGGTATCGGCCTTGGTTGCGGGATTTGCGATTGGAAAAGCCGTTCCAATTGGATGATGCCCAAGAACGTTTGCTATTGGAAAAGTCGGTAACGGGGCGTGCAGCGTGGAATCGGTTGTTTGACGATACGATGGCCCGGTTGCGATTCGATGTCTCGGGGCAAAGTCTGCCTCTGGAGGCCACCTTGGACCAGTTGTCTGATGTGGACCGTGGAAAACGGCAAGTTGCCGCTCAGGCGCTTTCAACGACATTCCAAACACAGCTGCCAGTGTTTTCGCATATCTACAACACGCTGATGAAAGATATGGAAATTGAAAAGCGCTGGCGTGGGTATGATGATGTTGCCACCCCGCGCCATATTTCTAACCGAGTGGAAAGTGATGTTGTTAGTGCGCTGGTGGATGCGGTCCGTGATTCGTATCCAGATATTTCACATCGCTATTATGCGCTGAAAGCCAAATGGCTTGGCTTAGAAAAGCTGGAGCATTGGGACCGGAACGCGCCCTTGCCGGGAGATGGTGGTGAGCGCATTGCATGGGGGGAGGCGCAAGATATTGTCTTGGATGCTTACCGAGGATTTGCGCCGGAGATGGCAGAGCTTGCCGAACCATTTTTTACGCAAGGCTGGATCGATGCAGCACCGCGCGCGGGAAAAGCGCCGGGAGCGTTTTCACACCCGACGATTCCCTCTGCTCACCCCTATGTGCTGTTGAATTATTTGGGACGTACTCGTGATGTGATGACCTTGGCGCACGAGCTTGGGCACGGGGTGCATCAACGTTTGGCAGCTGACCAAGGATTATTGATGGCTGAAACACCGCTCACGCTTGCAGAGACGGCAAGTGTGTTTGGGGAAATGCTGACCTTCCGGCAGTTGTTGGCGAATACCAAAACAGTAGAGCAGCGCCGTATTATGCTGGCTTCTAAAGTTGAAGACATGATCAATACAGCCGTGCGCCAAACCGCGTTCTATCAATTTGAACGCAAGGTGCATGAAGCGCGTGTGGCTGGCGAGTTAACTGTTGAGGATATTAATGCCGCGTGGATGTCGGTTCAGGTGGAAAGCTTAGGGCCGAGCGTAAACTTGGGCGCGGGTTATGAAACCTATTGGGCCTATATCCCGCATTTCATTCATTCCCCGTTTTATGTCTATGCCTATTCATTTGGCGATTGTTTGGTTAATTCCCTGTATGCGGTTTACCAAGAGGCGCCAGACGGCTTTGATCAGAAGTATTTTGCCGCGCTGCGGGCGGGTGGCACATTGCGCCATAAAGAATTACTCGAACCTTTTGGGCTGGATGCGAGTGATCCCACTTTCTGGTCGCGGGGATTGTCTGTGATCAGCGGGTTGATTGATGAGCTGGAGGCGCTTGAGGGTGAGTGATTCAAAAGACGATGACCAAGCTGTAAGAGACCAAGAGGCCAATCGACTTGGGCGACGGGTTGGGCGGTATGCAAAGGTCGGTGCCAATATGGGTGGCTTTGCAGCGCGTATGGCGGGCCAAAAACTGATGGGCAGTGGCACGCCGGAAGATAATGCGCGGGCGCTGAAAGACGCTCTGGGTGACTTAAAAGGCCCCATGATGAAGGTGGCGCAAATGTTTGCCACTATTCCTGACTTTTTACCTCCAGAATACGCAGCTGAGCTTTCAGAATTGCAGTCTGCTGCCCCTCCTATGTCGCGATTGTTCGTTAAACGGCGGATGCGATCGGAGTTGGGGGCAAATTGGGAAGGGCGCTTTGGTAGCTTTGAAAAAGATGCCTGCGCTGCCGCATCGCTTGGGCAGGTGCACAAAGCGACCACCCTTGAAGGGACAGCCCTTGCGTGCAAATTACAATATCCAGATATGCAATCGGCTGTAGAAGCAGACCTTTCTCAATTATCGATGTTGTTTTCCTTGCAGCGCCGTATTGATGGCTCTGTGGATACATCGCAAATGGCGGTTGAGATTGGTGACCGGCTCCGCGAGGAGCTGGATTACACACGGGAAGCGGCGCATATGCGGCTTTACGGGGATATTTTTGCTCATGAGCCGCGCGTGCATATCCCTGAATGCCAGCCTGAGCTTTCGACTGGGCGGCTTTTATCGATGAGCTGGTTGGAGGGCCGTCCCATGCTCTCGTTTAAGGATCGGAGCTTGGCAGAGCGTAATCAGATTGCGGAAGCCATGTTCTTGGCGTGGTGGCTGCCTTTTAACCAATATGCGGTGATCCATGGGGACCCGCATTTGGGCAATTATTCTGTACGCGAAGATTTGACGCTTAATTTGCTCGATTTTGGCTGTATTCGGGTTTTCCGCCCCGGATTTGTTGAGGGGATATCTGAGCTTTACCAAGCCCTTTTGACCGATGACCGGGACCGTTCTGTCGCCGCCTATGAAATCTGGGGCTTTCAGGGGCTTTCGAATGAGCTGGTGGATACGCTGAATGTCTGGGCGCAATTTATTTATGGGCCGATGTTGGATGACCGTGTGCGTTCTATTGCGGACGGTGTGACGCCGGGAGAATATGGGCGCAAGGAAGCGATGGCTGTGCACAAAGCTCTTAAGCAGCATGGACCGGTTACGCCGCCCAAAGAATTTGTCTTTATGGACCGTGCCGCGATTGGGTTGGGAGGCGTTTTTCTACATTTGGGTGCTGAGTTGAACTTCTACCGTCTTTTTAATGAAACTTTTGAGGGTTTTGACCCTAGAAAGCTTGAAAAACGGCAAGAAATGGCGCTAAACAAGGCTGGCGTGCCATCTCCCTCCTGATTTCGGTGTCACGTAGTTGCGTGAGGACGACATGACCGATTCCCTTGAAGTGATAGAAAACCGTCAAAGAGACGGCGATGCTGGTGTGCTTGGTGTTCAAGCTGCAGACCAGTATGAGCCTGCAACGGATCCCGCCCAACCTTGCCCTCCAGATGGCTTTGAGCTGCTGACCTGGACTTCTGGGTTTGGGGCGCAGATGGGCCCCGTATATGGCCGCGAATTTTCCAATGGCACCGCGCGGCGCGGTTTTTTTGTCCAAAAACATCATTTGAATGGCAATGGGACCTGTCACGGTGGCATGCTTTCTGCGTTTGCAGATGTTTGTTTTGGTATGGCAGTAGGGCATACTTATGACAAATGGGTCACCGTTCGTTTGATGACTGATTTTCTGTCCTCTGCCCAACTTGGGGAGTGGGTGGAAGGCGGGGGCGATATCACCTCCGATATAGATGGGTTTGTGACAACCAAAGGCCAATTGTGGTGCGCGGAGCGTGTGCTGATGACGGGAACTGCTGTTTATAAGGGCCTAGAGCGAAAGTCTGGACTGAAATGAGTGAAAAAGATAACCCTTTAGTCGCGGATCAAAAAGTTGGCGACACTCAATTTAGTTTGGCACCCGGCGATGCTGAGGGGCCGATTGTGCGTGATGCACCTCTTTGGTTTACCCGTGCGGTGGAGACTAAAGCAGATTCGTTTTACGTGGATGTGGAAGGCGTCCCTGTGCATTATTTGCGCTGGGGAGACCCTGAAAAGCCGGGCTTGCTGCTTGTGCACGGCAATGGTGCGCATGCCTATTGGTGGTCCTTCATTGCACCGTTTTTGGCGCGGGAATATTGCGTTGTGGCCATGGATCTTTCAGGCATGGGCGATAGTGGCCACCGGTCGCATTATTCAATGGAATTATTTGCCGAAGAGCTGATGGCTGTGTGCGAAGACGCGGGCTTTTTCGATAATGAAGAAGCGCCGATTATCGTTGGTCATTCCTTTGGGGGCTTTGCGACGATTTTGGCTGGTGCGCTTTACGGCGAGCGGTTGGCGGGCACGATCATTGTTGATAGTCCGGTAAATCCCCCAGACCGCCAGCACTCGCCTCCTAGCCGACGCGGGCGACCTCATAGAATTTATTCTACCTTTGAGCAGGCGCATGAGCGGTTCCGGTTGGCGCCCCCGCAGCCTTGCGAAAATCAATATATTCTCGATTACATCGCGAAAATGTCACTGAAGAAAATTTCGGGTGGCTATACGTGGAAATTTGACCCGAGCATCTGGCGGCGCTTTACGATTGGCGATCCGTCGGAACGATTGCGAGCCACGAAATGTCGAATCGCTGTCTTTCGCGGCGAATACTCAGTGCTTTTGCCAGAAGATATTGGGACTTATATGTTTGGACTGCTCGGGAAAGCGGCACCAATTGTCGAAATTCCACAAGCACGCCATCATGTGATGCTGGACCAGCCGTTGGCTTTTGTCAGCGCTTTGCGGGCTCTTTTGGCAGATTGGGAACATTCAGACCCTACTCGGCGGGTGTGAGTACTTCCGCATGAAATGACGGACACAATTTGATCAAAAATGTTCATTCATTTTCACAATTAAGCAAACACGACGTTAGGGCGCTTGCCGCGACAAAGGTGTCTGGTATAGTCCGGGCCAATGGACCTATAAGTAGAAGGCAAAAATATGTCAGGATTTGATGATCAGTCCACTTGGGGCAAAGAAATGGATGCGGAAGCGCATTTGAACACGTTTGACGGTTTCTACAAGCTCACCAAATACGGCACGATTGCTTGTATTGTGCTTGTTGCCGGGATGGCTTTTTTCCTCGTGTAAACAGCTTGCTTTTGTGAGGGGCTTGGGTCCCTTACGAAAGTTTTGGCGTGGCTTCGGCGACGCTCAGGATTTACTTGAGAAGCAATGGCGCATCTCAAGAATCGCAACGATGCATCGGCTGATGAGATCGACACGGGTTGTTGGGTAGGTTGCCTGCCTTTGGTAGGCCCATTTGACGATCTAACCGCGCTCAACAGCCTGTTTCCGACCCTTTGGAGATAGGCCAAGTAAGGCGCGGCGCGTACATCAGCTCCTAGATTTACTAGGTAAATGTTCACAGTAATTTTAAACTGCAGGTAAGTCCCTGTTCGTGCAATCGGTCCATGGACCCTCGGAAACCCGAGACGTGCCATGCGCCAGAAAGGGTAGGCGCCAGACTATGAAACTCGCAATCCCAAAAGAACGGTTTGATGGAGAGACACGCGTTGCTGCGTCTTCAGATACCGTCAAAAAGCTCACCAGCCTAGGTTTTAACGTCGTAGTTGAAACGGGTGCGGGTGTGCTTAGTCATGTCTCAGATGCTGAGTTTACAGAAGCAGGGGCCAGCATTGCTGCCACTGCGGCTGAAACATATGCAGATGCAGATGTTATTTTCAAAGTTCGTCGTCCTGAGGATGATGAGATCGGCTTGATCAAAAAAGGCGCGATGCTCGCCGCGATCATGAACCCACATGGGGAGAAAGAACGGATTGCTAAGCTTGCACAAGCTGGCATTAATACGTTCTCCATGGAGTTCATGCCTCGGATTACGCGGGCGCAGTCTATGGATGTGCTGTCCTCACAATCCAATTTGGCAGGCTACAAAGCTGTTATCGATGCGGCGGCGACATTTACACGTGCTATGCCAATGATGATGACGGCGGCGGGTACCGTTGCACCAGCGCGGGTCTTCGTGTTTGGGGCCGGTGTTGCTGGTTTGCAAGCTATTGCGACGGCCAAACGGTTGGGCGCAATTGTGTCGGCGACAGATGTGCGCCGGGCAGCAGCTGAACAAATCGAAAGTTTGGGCGGCACCTTCGTCATGGTTGAAGATGACGGAGAAGGTGACGGCGAAACGGCGGCTGGTTATGCCAAAGAAATGAGTGAAGACTACAAGCGCCGTCAGGCAGAACTTGTGGCTGAGCACATTAAGAAGCAAGACATCGTTATTACGACTGCTTTGATCCCTGGCCGGGCGGCGCCTGTGCTTGTGAGCGAAGAAATGGTCAAAAGCATGAAGTCTGGCTCAGTGATTGTTGATTTGGCTGTAGAGCAAGGCGGCAACTGTCCGCTGTCTGTTGCAGGCGAAGTGGTTGAAAAGTATGGGGTGACTATTCTTGGTCATAAGAACGTTGCTGGTCGTTTGCCAGTGAACGCCTCTGCCCTTTACGCCCGCAATCTTCTCAACTTCATCCAGCCTTTGGTAGACACCGAAAACGGTGCGCTTGCCATTGATTGGGAAGATGAAGTCATCACCGGAACGCTGCTCACCAAAGATGGTGCGGTGGTTCATCCGGCTCTGACGGAGGCTAAGTAATGAGCGATATTGATCCAATTGTCTTTTTAGGCAGTGTATTCGTAATGGCGATTTTCGTCGGTTACTATGTTGTGTGGTCCGTGACCGCAGCGCTTCATACGCCGTTGATGTCTGTAACGAATGCGGTTTCTTCTGTGATTATCGTTGGCGCGCTGACTGCTGTTGGCGTTGAAGTTGTGGACTTGAGCTCTGCAGCTGGGTGGTCGAAATGGCTTGGTTTCGGCGGCATTGTGCTTGCTTCTGTCAACATTTTCGGCGGCTTTCTTGTCACTCAACGCATGCTTGCCATGTATAAGAAAAAGAAATAGGAGGCGTATATGTCTGCAAATATTGTTGCACTACTCTATCTCGCCTCTGGCGTTCTTTTCATTCTCGCATTGCGGGGCTTGTCTTCACCGGACACCTCCCGTCAGGGGAATATGTTCGGTATGGTGGGGATGGCGATTGCCATTGTCACGACGCTTAGCCTCGTACAGTCATCTGATAGCCTAACTATCGGGATGATTGTTGCCGGTATTGGGCTTGGGGGTCTGATCGGTGCTGTGATTGCACGCCGCATCTCCATGACCTCAATGCCTCAGCTTGTTGCGGCTTTCCACTCATTGGTGGGGCTTGCGGCGGTGATGGTCGCTTGGGCGGCCTATCTGTCGCCAGAAGCTTTCGGTGTTGGCACATTGGGCAATATCGGCGCTGCTTCGATCGTTGAAATGTCAGTGGGTGTTGCTATTGGTGCGATCACCTTCTCAGGTTCTGTGATCGCGTTTGCCAAATTGAACGGCAATATGTCGGGCGCACCGATCATGCTTCCTGGTCGTCATCTGATCAACATTCTGTTGGCCGCTGCGATCATCGGTGGCATTACCATGATCTGCATTGATAGTTCTTATCAGACAATTGAAATGTTTGGGCTGGTGACGTTGCTGTCATTCGTTCTGGGCTTTTTGATCATCATTCCAATTGGTGGCGCGGATATGCCCGTGGTTGTGTCCATGCTGAACTCCTACTCCGGTTGGGCTGCAGCAGGTATCGGCTTTACGCTTGGTAATATGGCGTTGATCATCACGGGGGCCTTGGTTGGTTCTTCTGGGGCGATCCTTTCCTACATCATGTGTGCGGCGATGAACCGTTCCTTCTTCAGCGTTATTTTGGGCGGCTTTGGCTCAGATGCAGCGCAAGCAGGTGCGGGTGGCCAAGCAGAAACTCGTCCTGTTAAACGGGGTTCTGCCGATGATGCAGCTTTCATCATGAAGAATGCTGGCTCTGTGATCATCGTACCGGGTTACGGTATGGCGGTTGCTCAAGCTCAACATGCTTTGCGTGAAATGGCGGATGAGTTGAAGAAAGAAGGCGTGAAAGTGTCTTATGCGGTTCACCCTGTTGCGGGGCGGATGCCGGGTCACATGAACGTTCTTTTGGCTGAAGCTAATGTGCCTTACGATGAAGTGTTTGAGCTGGAAGACATTAACTCTCAGTTCCCACAAGCTGATGTTGCCTTTGTGATTGGTGCGAATGACGTGACCAACCCAGCGGCGAAAACAGACCCATCGAGTGCCATTTATGGCATGCCTATTCTTGATGTGGAGTTAGCACAAACCGTTCTCTTCATTAAGCGGGGCATGAGCTCTGGTTATGCGGGCGTGGAAAACGAACTCTTCTTCCGGGACAATACAATGATGTTGTTTGCGGATGCCAAGAAGATGGTCGAGGATATTGTCAAAGCGCTCTAGTCGTTTGATATATGTTTTGAAAAGGCGGTGCTCTCGGGTGCCGCCTTTTTTTTGTTGGCGAGCGCTGAGGAGGGCTGGAGAGGGCCGGGTGAGACTGTTGCCAGTGGGTGGCGCGGCGGCGTTGTTGGTCTACCCTTCTCTGTGTGTTCTTCTCTGGTACTGAGGGGGCGGTAGCGCAAACGCGAAATGCCTCTGAGTCAGACTCAGAGGCATTTCAAGTGACAAACTTTTGTCGTCTCAACCTGGCTTATTTAGCGCCTGGGAGAAGGCCTTCACGCTGTAGGCGCTTACGTGCCAATTTGCGCGCACG
The DNA here is from genome assembly GCA_029209985.1 of Parvibaculaceae bacterium. GTDB lineage: Bacteria > Pseudomonadota > Alphaproteobacteria > Parvibaculales > Parvibaculaceae > NORP139. The sequence goes on along the minus strand of JARGNZ010000008.1, from coordinate 118,830 downwards.
GCGAACAGCTTCAGCTTTTTCGCGTGCTCTTTTTTCTGATGGCTTTTCGTAGTGGCCACGCAATTTCATTTCGCGGAAGATTCCTTCGCGCTGCATTTTTTTCTTAAGAGCTTTAAGGGCTTGGTCAACATTGTTATCGCGAACGAGTACCTGCACGTGTAATTCCTGCCTTTTTGGTGGCTAAAAGTCTGTCAATTAGTGGAAATAGTTTCCAAACGCAAATGCGTCATAGGGGCGCTTAGGTAGCAGAAGAATCGTAGGTTGTCCATAGTGTGAGGGGGTAATCGAGGCTGAATCAGCAGTTTCGCCCTTATTTGGTTGTTTTTGTACGGATTTCCTTGGATTTCTGTCTGGCTTTTGTCGAAACCTGCGCTGTAAACCGTGCAATTCGCTGTGCGGGGGTAGCTGGGGTGGGCTGAAGTGAGTCTAAATTGGCCTTTACCCGATGGGGGGCGGGCCTCATATTATCGCCATGGCAATACGCAAAATAGCTCGCATGGGGCATCCTGTGCTTCTTAAACCGGCTGAATGGATCGATGATCCTACAGCGCCCGAAATTCAGCACCTTGTGGATGATATGCTGGAGACGCTGATTGACGCCAATGGCGCTGGCTTGGCGGCACCGCAGGTCTATGAGCCTTTGCGTCTGGTGATGTTTCAGGCCCCCGGTGAGCGCAGTGTGGACCCCGGTCTTTCAGAGGAAGAGGCGTTTGATCATACTGCGCCGTTGACGGTGTTGATTAATCCTGTGATCACCCCTCAATCAGATGAGATGGAAAAAGGCTGGGAGGGATGCCTCTCTATTCCGGGCATGCGGGGCTTGGTTCCACGCCATACAGACATTATCTATAAGGGGACAACTGTGGACGGTGAGGTCTTGGAACGCCGTGCACGGGGCTTTCATGCGCGGGTGGTGCAACATGAGTGCGACCATTTGGAGGGTATCCTTTACCCTGAACGTATGGATGATTTGAGTGAATTGATTTTTGAGACTGAAGCGGTCCATTGGATGAAGAAATAACTCATCCATCCCGTAAATGTTTATGTCTACTTGGCTGCAGAAAGAGTGATGTGATGACTGATAATGCAACAGGTCAGGATCAAGATGTCTTAAATAGTTTGAAGGCGCGGATTTTGAGCGACGTCTTACCTGATGTTCCTTTTGATGGCTGGACCCGGACCGTGATGATGAAATCGGCGGATCGATTGGGCATTGACCGTGGGGAAGTGCAATTGGCTTTTCCATGTGGCCCTGTGGATCTGGTCAGTTACTTTTTGGCTGATGGGGACCGCCGCATGACGGAGGCGTTAGGTGAAGTAGACCTTGATGCGTTGAAAATTCGGGAAAAGGTGACATTGGCCGTGCGTACACGCCTTGAGGTGGACACAGAGCACCGTGAGGCCGTGCGGCGGGCGGGTACGTATCTGGCGATGCCTACTTCTGGCACGCGGGCACCGCAGGTTATCTATCACACTGTTGATGCGATCTGGCGCGCTATTGGCGATACATCAACGGACTATAACTTTTATACGAAGCGGGCCACGCTCTCGATTGTTTATGGATCGACTTTGACGATTTGGCTGGGCGATGATTCTGATGACCTTGCAGAAACATGGGCCTTCTTGGATCGGCGCATTGCCGGTGTTATGCAGTTTGAGAAAGTGAAAGCGCAAGTCACAAAGATTGCGGGCAAGCTTCCAGATCCATTAGGCCTGCTGGCGCGTTTGCGGTATCGCACATCTCGCTCTTAGAGAGCTTTGGGGTGGGCATTATAGGCTATCGGCTTATATGGAAATTCTGATCTGTCGGTCGATGGTTTTGCCTATCTGTACTTTTTCTTGTTTGCTCAAATAAGAACGCACGGAGGCTGGTCTATGGACTGCCACGACTCTCGGTGGGCAGTCTTCTGGTCCTTGGATTGGTAGGATGAGGCTGATAACCCCTGCCTGTCGGCCGGAAGAATATCCGTTTACATAGAATATAAGAGCGGCCTCAGGTGTGTTGAGCACACGTTGGAAGACTTCCTTGACTTGTTTCGTGCCTTCGCCCTCTGTGAGCGTGAGAACGTTTTCGCCTGTTACATCATGGCCCATGCGTTCTACAATCTCTGTGCCGACAAAGCGGTAAACCACTTCGTCCTCAGAGATGCAGTCAAAGATTGAAATGTCCTTTAGGTAAGGAGACATTTTCTCGGCTGTTAAAACAGTTGCGTCCGGGAGCTTTGTGGGTGTTGGTTCGGTTTGGCGTGCCGCATGCCAGTCGGATAGAAGGTCCGAGAAGGGACTGGTCATTAAAACGCGCGTCATCCATTGATTATCATCCTCATGAAAATCAATAAATTCTTCGCGATTTAATCTCGAATCGTTCACGTCGTCACCGCACTCTGTCATTTGCCGGAGACCTAGAATGTTAGTTCTGGGTAAATATTCCGTTATCGGACGGTGCAGAGTTTCAGGATTTACGGGTATTGAGCTGATTGATGTGACCCATTTTTCGACCGGGGCGGGCGTCAGCCTTATTATACATGTGGAGGGTTGTATTTTCCTCGCTTAGCAAGGCAGCCCACTCATCTATATCGTTGCCAATAAGATTTGTCATAATCACATCTGACAGACGTTTTGTTGGTCCAAGAGGCCAATTGCATATGGCACGGATATGCTGTTCAAACTGAGAGGTTTGGCAGGCATCTTGTGTCCAGTGACCGGAGTTGTGGACCCGGGGGGCAATTTCGTTGACCACCAGTGGGGTGGTTTCATTGGTTGCCACATGGAAAAACTCTACGCCCATGATACCAACATAGTCGAGTTTCGCCGCGATCTGCTCGGCTATTTTCATTGCGTACGCCACTAAAGATGCGTCAATGGCGGCGGGGACAGTGGTTGTGTGCAGAATATGGTTTCGGTGGATATTCTCCCCCGGCTCGAAGGCGGCAAGGTCGCCATTGGTGTTGCGGGCCACGAGGACGGATATTTCCCGAGCAAATGGGACGAAACCTTCAAGAATGGCAGGTTGCTTGCCAATGATTTGCCATGCGTTTTCTGCGTCGACTAGGGCATCAATTTTTGTTTGGCCTTTGCCGTCATAGCCAAACCGGCGGGTTTTTAGGATAGCGGGAGTGCCGATCTCATGTAAGGCTTGGGTCAGATCTTCGAGGCTATCGATTTGTGCATATGGCGCTGTGGCAATGCCATTTGAGCGCATGAAATCTTTTTCCACGAGGCGGTCTTGTGCGGTCGCCAGTGCTGCCACACCGGGGCGCACTGGCTTTAGCGTGCTGAGAAATTCCGCTGTATGAGCTGGTACATTTTCAAATTCATAGGTGATGACATCGACTTGGGCTGCAAATTTGGCCAATTCGGTTTCATCTTCATAGGCACCACGGGCGGTATGGGTGGCAACTTCTGCTGCTGGGGAGGTTTCTTCAGGGCAATAAATATGTGTGGAAAAACCCATTTCGGCTGCGGCAAGCGCAAGCATTCGGCCTAATTGACCGCCTCCCAAAATACCAATACGGCCACCCGGCGCTATGCGTTTAGTCATCTTTAGGTTCTTCTGCTACAGAATCAGTTTGAGCTTGGCGCCATGCGACCAAACGGTCATGTAAGGCGGTGTCATGCAAGGCGAGCACTGCGGCTGCTAATAATGCAGCATTTTTTGCGCCCGCGTCGCCGATCGCCAGCGTGCCGACAGGGACGCCGCCGGGCATTTGGACGATAGACAGTAAGCTGTCTTTTCCACTTAACGCGCGGCTTTTAATGGGCACGCCAAAAACGGGTAGCGGGGTCATGGCAGCTGCCATGCCGGGAAGGTGGGCCGCCCCGCCTGCTCCTGCAATAACAACCTGTAAACCGCGCTCTTTTGCTGTTTTTGCATAAGAGACCAAGCGGTCAGGTGTGCGGTGAGCAGAAACAATCTTGGCTTCGAAGGGTATTTCCAGATCGGTGAGAATGTCGGCGGCAAGGCGCATGGTGGGCCAATCGGATTGACTTCCCATAATAATGCCGATGAGAGGCTGCGTGTCAGCCATAATGGAACCCCACAGGTGCTGTTAATTGGTTTCGCTCAAGACCCGAATTCTGTTGTGAGAAGTGCGGGAAGCGGCGGAGTATAGGCATCGGTGCTGGTTTCGCAAGGCCGCTGGTGGGTGAAGGTATAGAGTGGAGTGCTTGCTCTGAGGCAGGGGAGCCCTTATTCTGGAAAAAATCGCAGAATTCCGGCAGGATGCGTGGGACATTCAGGTGGAATTGTGATGAGGGGCGTTGGGGTACACATGAAAATTCGTGATAAACGGCCCGTAGGGGATGTGGGGGCGGCTAAGAGCAATGCTGCGAGCATGTCTTCCTCTCATGCTGCTGGCGCCGCTGCCTATGGGGCGAATGCAGAGCTTACACCAACGGCCCCCGCACGGGTTGTGAGTGATAGTACGAGCATACAGGGCATCTCTGAAACAGAATTGACGCCTGCTGTGCGTGATGCGCTGATGAAGCTGATGGGAGAGGTGACTGAATTACGCAAAGAACTCTCTAGTGTGCGAGAGCGGTTGCGCGATGCGGAGGGCTTGGCGGACACTGATGCGCTGGTGCCGATTTATAACCGGCGGGCTTTTGTGCGCGAGGTTACGCGGGCGATGGCGGCTGCAAAACGGTATGGTTCTTCTTTGGGGCTGATCTACCTGGATTTGAACGGCCTGAAACCTCTCAACGATATGTATGGTCATGCTGCTGGTGATGCGGCCCTGCGCGGGGTTGCAACATTGCTGATGGCGGAAGTGCGCGAATCTGATGTTGTGGCCCGGCTGGGCGGGGATGAATTTGGGATATTGCTCGAGCATATTGATGAGACGGGGGCTCGGCAAAAAGCGGCGGATATTGAGCGCCGCATTCGTGCGACCCCAGTTGCATTTGAGGATCAGGCGCTCTCTATTAGCGCGTCTGTCGGTGCGGTTGGCTTGAATTTGGAAGAAGACCCGGAGCAGGCTTTCGCGCGTGCTGATGCGCTGATGTATGCGATGAAAAAGGCACGGGACGGATCGTCGGATCAATAGCTGTGTTTGCCTCAAGGGGCGACTAGGCGATGATGTCGGGAAACAGATTGTCTTCGATGTCGATAATGCTATCGCGTAAATTCAGTTTCTTTTTCTTCAGGCGTTTAAGCTGAAGTTGGTCCGGTGACATGGTGTTTTGCAAGGCTGCTATGGCATCATCTAAGTCTCGGTGTTCTTGCTTGAGACGGAAAAGAGTTTGGCGTAGCTCTTGTTCTTCGAAATCATCCATATGGGCGTGTTATCCAATAGGGCGTATGTGGAGGGCATGCTGTGTACCCATCATAGGGCGCGACGGGCAATGAAGCCATAGGAAGGGTGAAATATTGATCCCTCGTTCTCATTTATTCGAACTTATATTCGGGCTTGAAATGTGTGCCTGTGGGCTTTGATCGAGTTGGATAAAATTTTAGAAAAATGATGGGTTTTATTCTTAAAATGACTGTCGACAAAGCACTGTAGAAGAGTCACACTTTTGTTGTACTGCAGAAACTTCAACAGGAGGATAGCGTATGGCTCTAACGTCACATATAGCCGAACTTGAGCGTCGGCACGAGGAACTTAAAGGTCGTATTGAAGCAGAACTTTTAAGTCCGGGCAGTGATGATTTAGAAATTTCAGAACTCAAGCGGCACAAGCTACGTCTTAAAGACGAAATTGATCGTTTGCAGACCGAGGTAGAAGACGCCGCCTAGTGTATCCCCCGTATTATTAGGCGTTATATCCAGCGTCGGGCCAGAAGGCCCGACGCTTTTTGTATTTTAGGCACCAAATACGCTGTTACTTATGGCAGGTGCTTCAAACATCCTTTGCCATGGTCCGTAGCTTGAACTTTTGAACCTTGCCGGTGGAGGTTTTAGGTAGGTCTGTAAAGACCACTTTTGTGGGGCACTTAAAGTGCGCCAAATTCTCGCGGCAGTATGCAATCACATCTTCTTTGGTCAATGCGGGTGCGCCTTTCTTTAAAGTGAGAAATGCGCACGGTGTTTCCCCCCATTTTTCGTCTGGAGCTGCAACAACAGCGGCTTCCAATACGGCAGGGTGTTTGTAGAGCGTGTCTTCTACTTCAATAGAGGAGATGTTTTCACCGCCGGAAATGATGATGTCTTTTGAGCGGTCTTTGAGCTGCACATATTGGTCGTCATGCCAAACACCTAAGTCGCCAGAATGGAACCAGCCCCCCTCAAACGCTTCTTGTGTGGCGGTTGGGTTTTTGAGATAGCCGCGCATGACCACATTGCCTCTGAACATGACTTCGCCAATGGTCTCGCCGTCTTGGGGTACGGGTTCCATGGTTTCAGGGTCGATGACGCTGAGCTCTTCGAGCACTGGGTAGCTGACACCTTGGCGGGCTTTAACTTGGGCACGTTCGGCGGGGGGCAGCTCATCCCATTCGTCATGCCATGCGTTAACGACCGCCGGGCCATATGTTTCGGTCAGGCCGTAGACGTGGATCACGTTGAAGCCTTCTTCTTCCAATGCCTGAATGGTTGCGGCTGGTGGGGGAGCTGCTGCTGCAAAAAAGTGCACGGTGTTGGGAAGAGGTTTTTTGTCTGCTGGCTCGGCATTGATGAGGAAACCCATCACGGTGGGGGCGCCCCCCATATGAGTGACCTTATGCTCGTTGATGGTCGCGTAGATATTGGGGGCTGTGACTTTACGCAGGCACACATGGGTGCCGCCGACGACGCTCATCGACCATGTGAAAATCCAGCCGTTGCAATGGAACATGGGGACGGTCCAAAGGTAGTTGGATGATTTGTCCATTTGGGCGGTGATGATGTTGCCCATGGCGAGCAGATAGGCCCCTCGGTGGTGGTAGACGACGCCTTTGGGGTTGCCTGTTGTGCCCGATGTGTAGTTGAGCGCAATGGCGTCCCATTCATCTGCGGGGAGGGACCACTGAAAAGCCGGATCGCCGTCTTTGATGAAGGCTTCATAATCCATTTCGCCGATCAGCTCGCCGGGGCCATCAAACTCTGGGTCGTCGATGTCGATGATGATTGGGTTGGCCTTTGCCAGTTGCACAGCCTCATGGGCCAGTTGGGAGAACTCCCGGTCAACCATTAGAACTTTGGCTTCCCCGTGATCTAAAATGAACGCGATGGCGGCTGCATCTAAACGGATGTTGATTGTATTAATGACCGCACCCAGCATTGGCACGCCGTAATGTAACTCCAACATTTCGGGTACATTGGGGGCGATGACGGCGACCGTGTCGCCTTTACCGATGGCGCGTGCATTCAGGGCGGAGGCGAGTTTCAGACAGCGCTCATAAAACTGGCTGTAGGAGCGGCGGAGGTCGCCGTGAATAACGGCGCATTTATTCGGGTAAATGCTGGCTGTGCGTTTGAGGAAGGACAAGGGGGAAAGGGCCTGATGATTGGCCGTGTTTTTGTCGAGGCCTTGCTCGTAGATGTGGGTGCCGTCCATTTTGATCTCCCTGAAGCTTTATTAGGCGGCGTTTGGTGGTGTTTCTGCCGCATTTAGGCCGATTCTTTGGCGGCCCTTACGGTGACCACGCTAAACAACCTATTAACAACCGACAAGTTTCGAAGAGTTTGTTAAGGGGTCTATGCCACTCTTTTGGTTCAACTTTTGGAAATGTTTAGCTTAGGAGAGGGTTATGACCCACTTTCTTGCGTCTCAGGCCAATGCAAATGGCTTTAAGTTGGAAGATATTCTGACCGTTATTCGGGCAGATATTATTAAACGTTGTGACCGAATTATCGGTGATAACCGGCATGAAGCAGCTCAGGTGTTGGAAAACAATATTCAAATTTTGCAGCTGCTGTCTCAGTCCATTCGATTGGCTGAAGATTCCACGCATGTATTGGACCGCTCATTTGGCCCCGCGTCAGAGGAAAGTGATGAGCCGCGTATTGGCACGTCAGGCTAACCTGTTACGAGATCGTTTTGTTAAGCGGTAAAAAATGGGGTGAGGCCTTCCCAGAATAATTTGAGGCCAACCAAAAACAAAACAATATAGGCTAAGCGATAGAATGGCTTTTCTGGGATGACATGCAGCGCCTTGATGCCCAGCCCCATGCCAATGGGGGCAAGCGGGGCAAGCACTAAAGCTGTCCACAAATTTTCCGCATTGAATTGTCCTAGCAGAGCGTAGGGCGGCAGTTTGATGACGTTGATGCTGGCAAAAAACATCACACTGGTGCCTGCGTAAATGACCTTTTGAAGCTTTTGCGGCAACATGTAAATCTGGAAGGGTGGCCCGCCTGCATGAGCGACGAAGCTGGTGAACCCGCCGACCATTCCCATAAATGTTCCTTTTAGTCGATTGCGTGGTTTTGGTTCGGCCTGTGCCCGCCGTCCTATCCAATGATCGAGGGCGAAGCTGAGGGCGATGCCGCCGATGAGCAAGCGCACAAAAGATTCGGTGACATAGCTTGCCGTGAATGTGGCGATGAGGATGCCAATAATGGCGCCGGGAACGAGGATCAGCAGATTGGTTTTGTCGAAGCTTTTGCGATAAGCCCATACGCCGATGGCGTCCATCAACACAAGAATGGGCAGCATGATGGCAGCCGATTGCAAGGGGGAGATGACGAGGGCCATGAGTGGCACCCCTAGGATGCCGAGGCCCCCTGCAAAGCCTCCTTTTGAGAGACCCACAAGCAAAATGGCAGGGATGGCGGCGGCGTAAAACCAAATGTCGGTGATCATAAATAAGGTGCTGCTTCCTGCGTGTTTCTGTCGTCGTCCATATTAAAGGGGTCGGGGTAGAAAAAAGCTTCGCAAGCCCTACCTTTGAATGGCAAACTAGCACCAAATGAAGCCGAAGAGCTTTAGAAAACAAATGGAGGACCCGATGGGGCTGTATCAGGATAGTTATGATGCGTGGACAGCGGATGCAGAAGGCTTTTGGGCCAACGCAGCCGCCGAGATCGACTGGATAAGCCCGTGGGATCGCGTTTTGGAATGGAATGGCGGGGGCGCACGCTGGTTTGCCGGAGCGCAGTGCAACACCTGCTTCAATGCCGTTGATCGTCATGTGCTGAGCGGGCATGGGGCACAAACCGCTTTGATTTACGATTCTCCTGTGACCAATACACAAATGCAGATGAGCTACGCTGAATTGCTTGAGGCTGTTTCGCACTTTGCTGCTGTGTTGCAACGGCGCGGTGTGGACAAGGGCGACCGGGTTATTTTGTATATGCCCATGATTAGCGAGGCTGCGATTGCCATGTTGGCCTGTGCCCGCATTGGGGCGATCCACTCGGTTGTCTTTGGTGGTTTTGCGGCACAGGAATTGGCGACGCGGATTGATGATGCAAAACCTAAAGTAATGGTGCTGGCCTCGTGCGGAATTGAGCCTAATCGAGTGGTGGCGTATAAGCCGCTTATGGATGCCGCCCTTGAGTTGGCGAGCCATAAACCAGAAAGCTGTGTGGTGCTGCAGCGCCCTCAGCAAAAAGCCACCCTGCAAGAAGGTCGCGATTTTGACTGGGCTGAAGAGCTGTTGGCGGTTGGGGACGCGCGCGCAGACTGTGTGCCAGTGTTGGCCGAGGATCCTCTTTATATTCTTTATACGTCTGGCACGACAGGCCAGCCGAAAGGGGTTGTTCGGGACAATGGCGGACACATGGTGGCGCTTAAATGGTCTATGAAAAACATTTATGACATGGACCCCGGTGATGTGTACTGGGCCGCGTCAGATGTGGGGTGGGTTGTGGGCCATTCCTATATTGTTTATGCCCCATTGCTGCAGCGGTGCACGACCGTGTTGTTTGAAGGTAAGCCGGTGGGTACGCCGGATGCAGGCACATTCTGGCGCGTCATTGAAGAGCACAAAGTAAAGGCGTTGTTTACGGCGCCGACTGCCTTTCGGGCGATCAAAAAGGAAGACCCAGATGCGTTGCTGATGGCGAAGTATGACTTGTCTTCTCTCCAGACGCTTTTCCTCGCGGGGGAGCGGGCGGATACTGATACGATTAAGTGGGCGGAAAATGCTTTGAAGGTGCCTGTGATTGACCATTGGTGGCAGACCGAAACGGGGTGGGCAATTGCGGCCAATCCGATGGGCTTGGAGCGTTTACCTGTAAAATATGGATCGCCCTGTGTCGCGATGCCGGGGTATCAAGTAGAGATTGTTGATGATGGGGCGCATCCGGTGGGCGCGGGTGAAAGTGGGGCCGTTGTTGTGAAGCTTCCGTTGCCGCCAGGATGCTTGCCGACTCTTTGGCAAAATGACCAAAAATTCCACGATGCCTATTTGGCCGAATTTCCCGGATATTACAAAACTGCTGATGCGGGATATAAGGATGAAGATGGCTATCTTTATATTATGGCGCGTACGGATGATATTATTAATGTTGCGGGACACCGCCTTTCGACGGGGGCAATGGAAGAGGTTCTTTCTGCACATCCCGACGTGGCTGAATGTGCGGTCATTGGCATTGCAGACCCCTTGAAAGGCCAAGTGCCTTTGGGATTTCTCGTGCTCAATTCAGGTGTTGAGCGGGTGGAGAGCGAGCTTGAGTTAGAAGTTGTGTCGATGGTCCGCGATCAGATCGGCCCTGTTGCGGCCTTTAAGCAGGCGCTTGTGGTGCAGCGCTTGCCGAAAACCCGGTCTGGTAAAGTATTGCGTGGGACAATGCGAAAAATTGCGGATGCGGAAGCATGGAATATGCCTGCAACCATTGATGATCCAGAAATTTTATCTGAGATTGCGTTGGCGCTCCAGTCGATCGGGCGTGGGTAGGTCGATCGGGCGGATGATGGATGCAAAAGGGGCGCTGTATTACAGCGCCCCTTTATACATTCTGTCTGACGTCAAACGCTTAACTTAGGCGTTGTCGTCGTCTTCGGCGCTGCCCTGCAGATTGGAGAAGACAGAAGCGGCATCATATTCTTGCTCTTCTTCCTTTTCAGGGGCGGCTTGCAGATTAGAGAAAGGATCGTCGCTGTTCTCTTCATTTACTGTTGATCCAGCAATCGCTGCGTAGCCTGTTGTTTCCTCAGCAGGGCGCAAGGTGTTGGTTTGTTCCAATGGTGGCAAACCGGCTTTCTTGCGTTCCTTAGCGATGCGATTGGCAGCTTTTTGCACAGCCGCATCCAATTCAACCTGTGAGCAAAGGCTCAAGGTGACGGGATCAACTGGTTTAATGTTGGAGCTGTTCCAATGGGAGCGATCGCGAATAGATTGGATCGTTGGTTTGGTGGTGCCTACCAATTTACCCACTTGCGCGTCTGTTAGCTCTGGGTGATTACGCAGCAACCATGCTGTTGCATCCGGACGATCTTGGCGACGTGAAAGGGGCGTGTAGCGGGGTCCCTTACGAGGCTTTTGCTCTGGCACGTCGTGTTTAGGTTTTAGATACACCAACCGCGCACGGGGGTCTTGTTGGCAGCGCTCAATTTCTTGACGGTTCAATTGACCGTTGGAAACTGGGTCCATACCTTTGATCCCTTGGGCGACATCACCGTCAGCGATGCCTTTGATTTCGAGCACATGAAGGCCGCAGAATTCTGCGACTTGGTCGAATGTCAGTGATGTATTGTCAACAAGCCATACGGCAGTTGCCTTTGGCATAAGAGGCCGAGACATTTCTTCTCCTTTGACCCACCCGGTTTTAGCGGGGGACTCTTCGTAACTTCGGAAACAAATAGGGATTGCTTTATGTATAAGCGGTCTGGAGGGGGATGAAAAGAGTTTTCGTTTTTCCCCTGATTTCTGCGGCTTTTTTTCGGTGTTTCGCACAAAAGGCGGCACCTGATGTGCAGGTCCCGCCTTTCACGTGCGCATGAGGCAAGTGCCTTTTAGGGAATGAGTACGATTTTCCCGATATGGGCGCTGCTTTCCATAAGGATTTGAGCGTCTGCGGCTTGGCTTAAAGGGAAGGTTTTGTGCACGATGGGTTTAAGAGCGCCGCTGGTGAGGTGGGGCATGACTTCGCGTGTAATGGCTTGGGTCAGGGCTGTTTTTTCATCAATGGAGCGGGCGCGGAGCGTGGAGCCGGTCATTACCAACCGTTTGAGCATGATGGGTAAGAAGTTGACCTCTGCCACCGAGCCGCTTTGGTAGGCGATGTTGACGATGCGCCCGCGCCGTGCGGCGGTGGTGATGTTGCGTTGAATGTAGTCTCCGCCCACCATATCGAAAATGACATCGGCCCCGACATTGTCAGTGAGGTCTTTGGTGACCAGCACGAAGTCTTCCTCTTTGTAATTGATGGCGCGATCGGCCCCAAAAGCTTCACATGCTTTGCATTTTTCTTCCGAGCCGGCTGTAGCATACACCGTTGCTCCGAAAACTTTGGCCATTTGAATGGCCATGGAGCCAATGCCACTGGTGCCGCCGTGGATCAAAAGCGTTTCGCCGGCTTTAAGGGCTGCGTCTTCAAATACATTGGTCCACACCGTGAAAATGGATTCTGGTGTGGCGCCTGCTTCTTCCATGGAGAAGTTTTTTGGAATGGCGAGGGCATGATCTTCGTGTACTGAGCAATATTGGGCATATCCGCCACCTGCAAGAAGTGCCATGACTTCATCGCCTGCGCTCCACTTGGTCACGCCTTTGCCAACGGCGACAACGGTTCCAGCCGCTTCAAGGCCGGGGGTGAGGGATGCACCGGGAGGGGCGGGGTAGAAGCCCATACGTTGAATGATGTCCCCGCGATTGATGGCGGCGGCAGCCACTTTCACCAAAATTTCCTGATCTTTGAGAATGGGGAGAGGAATATTGACCAGCTCCAGAACTTCCGGGCCGCCCGGTTCGCGAATTGAAATGGCTTCCATTGTTTCGGGAAGGGGGGCGTTTTGGGCAAGAGATGGGCTCATTGTCGTTCCTTAATCGCTCAGATGAATTTGAATAGGGATACTCTATGGCACTGGTAAAGTCTGCGCCAGAAGGGAAACGCTGCCCCTTTTGCGAAGCGTTGGAAAATCGGGGATATGTATTTGGGGCGTGGTTATTCAGGGCTGGCTGGTTCATTATCTTTGAGAGCAGACTATATCTCTACAGTGGGCCAGGCTGTTGGTCGCATCATTGGTTTTGAAAATAGCTGAAGGTTGAGGACGTAAAATGGCGGATGATAAATGGGTTGAGCGCAACCAAAGCGAGGTGCTGCGGGCGCTTGTGAGCGAAGATTTGAGTGCTTATGGGGTTGGTGAGCTCGAAGCACGAATCACAGCGTTAGAAGGTGAAATTGCACGAAGTCGGGCTGATATCGTCTCAAAAGAGGGTACGCTGAGTGCTGCTGAACAATTATTCAAGAAATGACTTTGTGTCAGGTTTGTATTAAGCAGTTGATACAACTACATAATTTGAATCTTCTGAAAAATTGCCCTGATTTATATCATCTTCTGAGTATTTTGGTGTTTCCCTTAACTATTCATTGGGTATTACACTGCCATTGTAGTCAAGCGTAATCCAATTCTATGGATTTGAGTGGTTCCTATCCACTTTGTTTGACGCCTCCCTGTTAGAACTTGAGCCGCGGTTAGCCCGCGGCTCCTTTTTGTTCTCAACTCAGCTTGTTCTCAACTCAGCTTGTTCTCAGTTTTTCTTGCCCCTATTCCTATCCGTCGTTTGGTTTTCCCAAATTGCGCGTATCCTTTCTCTCATCATCGCTATTTGCCTCAATCTGTAAGGATTTGGGTCAAATGGCGCTGTTTTGTGCTGGTTTTTGGTAAAACTGGCAGGAAACAGGGGTTGGCACATATGTTGAAACATTTGGGGAAAGTGTTCGGATGCGGGACATGGGCAGGACAGCCCTCTAAGCTGTTTTGTCGGTGACGCTCTGGTTGAATTGAGTTTGAGGAGCAGTGAATTATGTCTGAGGATCGTACAGTTTCTGGTGAAGGTAATGTTGAAGGTGCGGAAGTGCGGGCCTTTACAAGTGATTTTGCATCAAGTGAGTTGTTTAGCCGTACGTACCGTGAAGGCATGTCTCTTGTTGAGGAAACAGCGTCTTATTTGGATGGGGCTGGACGTAGTGAGTCGAAATTGCTTCCCCGTAATTCCAGCCTTGCTTATGCGGCTGAAAGTATGCGTTTGACGACACGTCTCATGCAGGTGGCCGCTTGGTTGCTGGTGCAAAAGGCTGTGGCAGAGGGCGAAATGAGCGCGGCGGACGCTGCTCAAAATAAGTACCGCTTGGGGGGCAAAGAGATTTCTCGTGCTAAGCCCGTTGAGGGGGCTGAGGATTTGCCAGAAGCGCTAAAAGATATGGTTGCCCGCTCGCACTCTATTTATGACCGGATTGAGCGTCTTGAGCAGATGTTGGTGAACCAGACGCCTGTGGTTGCTGAACAGGCTTCACCTTTGGCGAAGCAATTTGCCCAAGTGGAAAACTTTTTTCAGGAAAACTTAGAGCGTCGTTATTGATCTCTCACAGACTTTGAGAGGGGGCTTTGGCCCTCTTTTGAGGAGATTTGACGTTACAGGTGCCTGAACCATAGAAAACCCGCCACTCCAGATGGAGAGGCGGGTTTTCATGATTCTTCGGTTGGCTCGTAGGCCAGATCGACTTATTCGCCCAAGAAACCAGCGAATTTATCTTTAAAGCGGCTAACGCGACCACCACGGTCCATCAATTTAGCATCGCCACCAGTCCAGGCTGGGTGCGTTGTTGGATCAATGTCCAATACGATTGTGTCGCCTTCTGACCCATAGGTAGAGCGGGTTTGGAAAGTTGTGCCGTCTGTCATCTGCACCGTAACCATGTGGTAATCTGGGTGAGTGTCTTTTTTCATCGCGCTCGTTCCGTACTTCTACCGCCCATTGGTGAAAAGAGAGGGCCAAATAAAAGGCCTTTACCGAGCAAGGGCGAAACGCGCGGCACATCACTTTCCACAGTGAATCTAGAGATTGCGGGTGTATAGCTGAGCTTTGAGGGCATGGCAAGAAAATGATGGGCTTCTCTGGCCAAATAGAGTCGGTTTTGTGCCGTTTGTGCCCCTATGTGCGCCCTATGAGATTGGTTGTGGGCTGCAAAACCATGATCGCGCCTTTAGCGCCTTATTTGCCGCCGATTTCACCCTTGGGCGTGCTTTGGGGGTGGTGCGTCATTGAGACGGGCAGAAACAGGCGCTAAATAACGATGTCGCATGGCAATCTGGAGTTGAGGTTGTTATATCTCCATAGCTGACTTCGGCGCATCTCTCCGCGCTGCCTTATCGTATTTTAAGAGACCATCGCATGAGCACCTCAAATACTGTTGTTGAAGCTATTGAAGAAGAGGCCCTGCGCCGCAAGCCAAGTAAGGGCATTGGCCCGCTTGCGAAGTTGCTTCCCTTTTTGTTGGTGTATAAGTCAATGTTGGCGGCGGCCTTTGTGGCGCTTGTGGTGGCAACGGCGGCAACGCTGTCTTTTCCAATTGCGGCCCGGCAGGTGCTGGACCGAGGGTTTGCTGATTCTGATGCGGGCGTGATCAGTCAGTATTTTGCGCTGTTGATTTTGGTCGGCGTGGTTCTGGGGGCGGCAAGTGCTATCCGGTTCTATTTTGTCAGCTGGCTTGGGGAGCGGTTGGTCGCTGACCTTCGTCAAGCGGTCTATGCCAATGTGCTGACCCTCTCGTCTTCGTTTTTTGAAATTACGCGCACGGGTGAAGTGGTGTCGCGCTTGGTTGCAGATACGACGTTGATTAAAACCGTGGTTGGCTCAAGTGCCTCTGTTGCGTTGCGTAATCTCTTTACGTTGTTTGGGGCAGCTATTGGCATGGTGTTGACTAGTGCTACCTTGTCTGGGCTGACCTTGGCTGCAACACCTCTTATTATTTTGCCGTTGGTGGTCTTTGGGCGGTGGGTGCGCCGGTTGTCGCGCGATAGCCAAGACCGGATTGCTGATACGAGTGCTTTTGGGACGGAAACGCTTGGAGCGGTGCAAACGGTGCAAGCGTTTAACCATGAAGAAATTGACCGGCGCGGGTTTATGAGCACGGTCAACCAAGCCTTTGACGCAGCCCGCAAGCGGATTTTGGCGCGGTCTATTTTGACGGCTTTGATTGTTTCTATTGGGTTTAGTGCGTTGGTGGGTGTGCTGTGGTTTGGCGCGTTAGAAGTGCAAGCCGGGCAGATGTCGGGCGGGGAGCTTGCCCAATTTGTATTTTATGCGTTTTTGGTCGCAGGCGCTTTGACTGCCTTGAGTGACGTCTGGGGTGATGTGCAAATGGCTGCCGGGGCGACCGAGCGGTTGATCGAATTGTTGGAAGTGGAAAGCGACATTCAAGGGCCTGCTCACCCAGTTGCATTGCCTACTCCTGCACAGGGCGCCATTGAGTTTTCTAATGTCACCTTCTCCTACCCGACGCGTCCGGGTGTTTCTGCGCTCAATGACTTCTCGTTGAAAATCACACCGGGCCAAACAGTTGCGATTGTCGGCCCCTCTGGGGCTGGTAAGAGTACAGTTTTCCAATTGTTGCTGCGTTTTTATGATCCACAACATGGGTCTGTAACCTTGGATGGGGTTGAGTTGCGTCAGGCAGACCCGGCCGCGCTGCGTGCAGAGATGGCGCTGGTGCCGCAAGACTCGGTTGTGTTCGGTATGAGTGCCGCGGACAACATTCGGTATGGACGTCCCGATGCGACTGACGCGGAAGTGCGGCAGGCGACGCAAGATGCTTTGCTGGGTGATTTCTTCGAGACCTTGCCTGATGGCCTGAACACGGCCTTTGGGGAGCGCGGCATTACATTGTCGGGCGGGCAACGCCAGCGGATGTCTATTGCGCGGGCGATTTTGCGTGATGCCCCTGTTTTGTTGCTGGATGAGGCGACAAGTGCCTTGGATGCTGAGAGTGAGAAACTGGTGCAGCAAGCCTTGGATGGTTTGGAAAAAGGGCGCACGACGCTTGTGATTGCCCACCGGCTTGCGACCGTGAAAAAAGCAGATCAGATTGTCGTCATGGATGAGGGCCGTGTGGTTGCCATTGGTCGCCATGAAGAATTGATTGCGCAAAATGGCCTTTATGCACGCCTTGCGAAGCTGCAATTTGGCCGTGACGCTTTGGCGGGGCATTGACCTCACAAACTATTGTCGGGCGCTGACGGCGTTTCGATTGTTCATTTTGCTTGGACTGGTTTAGATTGGCCCCCTTAATTTAGGGGAGAGCTATGTCCACAAGTATGAAAATCGCACTGCCAATCGTTGTGGTGTTGACCCTCATTAGTTTCTATGTGTTTCAAACATTGTCGGGGGCAGGTGCCTTTACGGCGTTGCCGGAAAACATTGATGCAAATTGCACCGTTATTGAGGCTGTGCCGGGACCAGAGGATATTTTGGTCGATAGAGAGCGCGGCATTGCCTATGTTTCAGCCTATGATCGGCGGAAAGTGGCCGCGGGAGGGCCTGGGACGGATGCGATCCGGGGCGGTATCTACGGCATAGATTTGAACAAGCCACGGGCTGAATGGGCTTTGTGGAATGTGACCCCGCAAGCGCCCCTAGATTTTCGTCCGCATGGTATTGGGCTTTATGTTGGGCCAACGGGGCGGCGCACACTCATTGCTGCCAGCCATCCTTCTGATGGACGTCAAGTGATCGAAGTGTTTGACGTGTTGGCGGACGGTATGTTGGCGCATAGAACGTCTATTGAGGATCCCTTGATTACGTCGCCGAATGACCTTGTGCCTGTGAGCCATGACGCCTTCTATGTGGGGAACGATTATGGGACGAGCGGTGCATTGGTGCGGCAGCTTGAAACATTTATGGCGTGGGATGCCGCTGATTTGATTTATTGGGATGGCGAAAAAGCATCCGTTGCCGCAGATGGTTTGACCATGACCAATGGTGTGAATGTGAGCGGGGATGGTGAGACGCTTTACGTGGCAGAAACCCTCGACCGCACGCTGCGCATTTATGACCGCACGATTGAAACGGGTGCTTTGGCGCTGAGTGAAATTGTGGACCTTGGTACTGGCGTTGATAATATCGATGTGCGTGCGGATGGGGCTTTGCTGATTGGCGCGCATATTCGGATTTTGGATTTTCTGGAACATGCAGGAGATCAAAATATCTTTGCCCCAAGCCAAGTGCTTTTGGTGGTGCCGGGAGCTGAGGGACAAGGTGGTGCTGCGGGTACAATTTACCTGAATGAGGGACAAGAGCTTTCAGCGTCTAGTGTCGCGGCGTCTTATAAAGATACGATGTTGGTTGGTGCTGTGTTTGACCCGCGTGTCTTGGCGTGTGACATGCCACAGGCGTTGCCTCAATAGGGCACCAAGGTGCCATTGAGTGTGATCATCGGCGGATGGAGGTCGGACTTACCTTTGGGTGAGTTTGAACTCGATCCGCCGATTGCGTTTATACGCCTCTGCTGACTTTTGCGGTGAAAGCGGCTGATAGGCCCCAAAGCCAGCGGCAACCAATCTGTTTGCCGGTACGCCATTGGCGACGAGAAATTCCACCACTGAAATGGCGCGCCCTGCGGACAGGTGCCAGTTGGACGGAAATTCCGGGGTGTTGATGGGGGCTGCATCTGAGTGACCATCCACACGTAAAATCCAATTCACGTCTTCTGGAATTTGTGTTGCGATTTCGCGCAGGGCGACGGCAATTTTTCTGAGATCTTTTTGGCCGGCAGCGCTGACTTGAGCTGACCCGGAGGAGAAGAATAGTTCAGACTGGAAGACAAAGCGGTCTCCGACAACTTCAATGTCGGTGCGGTTACCAAGGATAGAGCGGAGGCGGCCAAAAAACTCTGACCTATAGCGGGCAAGCTCTTGTACTTTGCGTGCCAATGCTTTGTTGAGGCGTTTGCCCAAGTCTGCAATTTGAGCTTGGCTTTCGCGGTCTTTTGCTTCGGACGCTTCGAGGGCTTTTTCTAAAGTGGCAAGTTGACGGCGCAGGGCTGCGAGCTGTTGGTTGACCAATTCAATTTGGGCAAGTGCTTGGGCGGAGACTTTCCGCTCTTTGTCTAAGTCTGCTTGTAAGCTGGCGAGCTGATCCCCTGATCCCGCACCCTCTGCCAAAAGGGCGCTGAGTCTTGCCTTTTCAGTTTCGGCGTTTGCAATGTCATCGTTAAGCGAAAATATGGTGGCTTGAAGGCTGGCGTTCTCGCGTTTTTCTAGGGCCAAAAGGCTGGTGAGTTCGGCCATCTGGGAGCGCAGGGCTTCCAGAGCAGAATCTTTTCCGGTGATGGCTTTGGCGAGAAAAAACTGGGTGAGCATGAAGATGGACAGCAGAAAAATGAGGACGAGCAGCAGCGTTGCCATGGCATCGACGAAGCCCGGCCAATAGTCAGCTGATGGGGTGTTCTTTTTCCGACGGCGTGAAAGCGCCATAGCTGGGCCTCCGCCTAGTCGCGTTGTTTTTGAAGTTCAATCAGCAAGTTTTCAAGAGCTGGTTTGAGCTGGGTTTGATTTGCTGACACTTGCTGTAACAGGCCTTGTTCAAGCTGTATTTGCTCGGTAAGGGCTGCAATTTGGCCGGTGAGTGCCAGTAGGGCTGTGTTGGCCGCCGCCGCACTCTCAACGCCCGCCTCGGCTGCTGGGGTCGCGTGGGCTTCATTTTCGCCAAGAACATCGGTAACTGTTGCCATCCATTCTTCTAATTCATTGTAGAAGCGATTTTGAGCTTGGCCTGCTTGTAAATCTAGAAAACCTAGAACGAGAGAGCCTGCAAGGCCGAAGAGGGATGAGGAAAAGGCTGTGCCCATGCCTTTAAGGGGCGCTTCTAAACCTGCGCGCAGTTCAGTGAACACGGCGGTGCTATCGGTACTTTCGACGTTCAGGCTGCGCATGGTGTCGCCGACAGCGGCAACGGTGGAGAGAAGACCCCAGAAGGTGCCGAGCAGCCCCAGAAAAACCAGCAGTCCAATTGCATAGCGTGAGATCTCGCGTTGCTCGTCTAGGCGGGAGCCGATGGAGTCGAGCAATGACGTCATGGTTTGAGCCGAAAGGTTCATTCGACCTCGACGATTGCCCAGCATGGTGGCCATGGGCGCAAGCAATTGGGGAGGCGGGGGAAGGGCTAAGCCGGGGTCGGCACGACGAAAGGAATTGACCCAGTTAATTTCTGGATTGAGCATGAACACTTGGCGGACGGCATATAGGATGCCGATGACCAAAACAAAAACGATCAACCCGTTTAGGCCGGGGTTTGCGAGAAAGGCCGTGATCAATTTGGAATAAAGGATCAGCAATAAAAACCCAACAAGGGTAAGGAAGAGCGCCATGCGGGTTAAATAAGCCCGTGGTTTGGACAGGGTGAAACTGTCTGAATAATCCTTTGCCACGCCTAAACTCTCCGCCTTGTTTCTGTTTCATTGTTGTTAACTTGAGGTCATCACAATATCAACACGGTCGCCAGGACCGCTGTCTTCCACGGTGCCCAACACGCGCACATCGATGCGGCTGCTGGAAATACCAAATTCTGTCGTTAGGTGTTGTCGCACAGCCATGGCGCGTTTGAGTGAGAGGCGTCTCTGGGCTGAAACGGACGTCAGTGTGCTTTGGCTGGTATAGGCTTTGAGTTGAATGCGGGCTGCTGTTTGATTGAGCTTTTTAGCTACCGCAGCAAGTGTTGAGCGGCCACTGGTCATGAGCTGCGCGCTATCTACATCAAACACGATACGTCCTTCTGCAGGTTCGGGAGAGCGCAAGGTTTTGGGGGAACTTGGGGCGTCTTCAATCGCTGCCAGTTCTCGTGCTGTTGCTTCAAATGTATCGACGGGAGCGCTGCGTGGTGCTGCGGGGCTTGTGGCGATGATTGACGCGGCGGGCTTTGTTGGTTTTGCTGGCGCGGCCTCTGCGGGGCGGGCGGGCGCGGGCGGGCGGGACACGCTTGCTGACTGTTGAGGCTCTTTTTGTGGAGCCGGTTTGGTCGCTGCTTTGGCTGGCGTGGAGGTTGGCGCTATTGCTTGAGCTGATGGAGGTGTCTTCACGCGTTTTTCAGAACCAAAGGTGGCGACGGCAAAGCTTTGCGTGGGGGCTGCAGGGAGGATTTTATCTTTAGGCTCGGCCCCCCAATGGGCATCTGTTTGGGCGCGGGGGGTGGACAGCGTGTGTGCATATTCCTGCATGGTCTGCGCATGGCTTGGGCGGCGTGCCGGTGCCTTTTTTGCTGTTGCTTGTGCGGCAGGTAATTTGGTTGGGATGCGTTTTGTTGGGGCTGCCCGCGCTGTTGTGTTTGCGGCGTCCGATGACGGCACATTTGGTGTGGCAGGCGGTGTTGGTTTGCTGGCGACTGATGTCGTCTTTTTGACGGGTGTCTTTTTTTGAGCTGATACGGTGGTCGGCGCTTTTTGTTTTACAGCAGGGGGTTGGGGGGCACGTGTTGGCTGGCTATCAGATGTGCGTAGGTCTTCAGGCTTTTTACTCGGACGCGCTTTGGGGGAAGGGCTTGCCCCGGCTGTTTTGTTTTTCGGGTTGAGTAGTTTGGGCGCGGTGAGTTTGAAGGTTTTTGTTTTTTGCGGGGCAGAAGATGTTGGGGCTTCTGCTTTACTTGGATTCAAAACGATGGGCGCGTTGGTTTGACCTGCTTGCTCGAGGGCATCCCAATTAATGCTCACAGGGTTAGCGCTGACCGTAACGGTTGTTACAGGGAGGGCTAGAAGAACAAGACTGCTCGCGGTGCTAAGCCGTATCAATGTCGTTGCTAAGGCGTTCATCGTTCTCATTTAATCCAGCATTTCGCGCCGTTCGGCACGGTTTGCCTGTCAGTTCCATCCGCCGCAAAAGCGTCCTGCGTTTGCGGGTCTTCCTGCGCATCGTTCGTGATTTTGGTCGACGTTGCAGCATATGTCGGTGAGGGTGAGGAAATAGGCTGGTTACTCATCCGAAATACAGCCTAATAGTGGCGTATATTCGATCAAATCGCATCCTAAATTTCTCCCCCTTGCATAAAGCTTTTATCCGATTCTGTGTGGTCTGGCGAAACAAACGGTCATTTTAGGGTGCTGAAACGATTACAGCCAAGCGTGTGACGGCTTGGCTGTAAGAACTATTTGATTTTTATCGAAGAGGTTCTGTGAACTAGCTTGCGGTTGGGGCTGAGCGGCGACCTTTACGAATGAGGTCCAGCAAGGGCCTTGCCAGCATATCATTTGTCGCGATAACAGATTTTGTTTTGAAAATCTGTTCGCCGCCTGTGATGTCTGTGGCAAACCCGCCTGCTTCGCGCAAGATGATGAGACCTGCAGCCATATCCCATGGGGCAAGGTCGCTTTCCCAGAAGCCGTCAAAACGTCCCGCAGCGACATAGGAGAGGTCGAGTGCGGCAGAACCGGTGCGTCGGATACCCGCCACGTGGGGCATCACAGCAGCCAATTCAGCCAGTGCTTGGGGGTGGTTGCCACGGCCCATGTGGGGAATGCCGGTGCAGACAACAGCTTGGTTGATGTCGCGGCGATTGGCGACCCGCAAACGGCGGTTGTTGAGGAAAGATCCACGGCCTTTTTCGGCAATAAACATTTCATCGCTGACGGGGTTGTAGACCACGCCTGCAACCATTTGTCCTTGGCGCTCTAGGCCAATTGAAATGGCGAATTGTGGAATGCCGTGCAGAAAGTTTGTGGTGCCGTCTAATGGATCAACAATCCAACGGTGGCTCTTGTCAGAGCCTTCAATCGCACCGGTTTCTTCAAGTAACATGCCGTAGCCGGGGCGTGCTTTTTGAAGCTCTTCGCGTAGAATTTTTTCCGCTTTGAGGTCCGCGCTTGAGACAAAGTCGCCGGGGCCCTTCATCGAAACTTGGAGGTTTTCGACTTCGCCAAAGTCCCGTTGGAGGCCGCGTGCGGCTTTGCGGGCGGCGTTCACCATGACAGTCAAAGTGGGAGATAGATTCTGCATCAGGCAGTTGGTCCGTATCTTAAAGTGAGGGGGAAACGAGTGCTATTCAGCCCGTTTGAGATAGGTGACTTCATTGGTATCGACAATGACTTTGTCGCCTGTGCCAATGAATGGCGGCACCATAACCCGCAAGCCATTTTCTAGTTTCGCAGGCTTGTAAGAAGAGGTCGCTGTTTGACCTTTTACAACAGGCTCCGTGTCTGTGATTTCGAGCGTGACGTGATCTGGCAATGAAATGCCGATGGGGCGTTCTTCATATGTTTCTAGAGTGACAATCATATTGTCTTGAAGAAACGCCGCGCGCTCTCCAATGAAATCAGCAGGCAATTCGATTTGCTCGTAATTTTTCTGATTCATGAATACCAGCATGTCGCCTTCAGCGTAGAGATATTGGTACTCTTCTTGTTCGAGGCGAATTTTTTCAACAGTCTCTGATGATCTGAAACGCTCGTTGAGCTTTGTGCCATCGACAAGGTTTTTTAGTTCAACCTGAGCAAATGCACCGCCTTTGCCGGGCTTAACGTGTTGGAGCTTCACAGCGGCCCAAAGACCCCCTTTATGCTCGATCAGATTGCCGGGACGAATTTCATTGCCGTTGATCTTCATGGTTCTGCTCTCAGGTTTGATCGTATTGTGATCATAAATTGGCGATCGGAGCATTTGAGGTCGGCTTTAGGCAGAGAGGCAGCCTTGCGGCGCGCTCTTCCCTTGGAGCTCAAAAACTGGTTTGGCCGCTCTGATAGCATTTGCTGCACCATTCCACAAACAAATCACTAACGAATGAAGGATTATTGGCGCAAATGGGCCAAAATGGACGAATTTGGAGGGGTGTTAGAGCTTAAAACAAACAAGCGCCCCAGAGGAGCGCTTGTTTTTTACCGGTTTGGCACTGTTATTGGCTAAACCATTTTTTCATGCGGGCTTCGGCTTGTGCGACTTTTTCGGGCGTGAGCTCGCTGGAAAGCAGATCGCCAAGTTGTGTGTCATCGTAGCCGTTTTTACGTGCAATCAGATAGTAGGTGTAGGCCATGAGTGGGTCTTGCTCGACACCGCGCCCTAGGGCGTACATGCGTGCGAGACGGGCTTGAGCAAAGGGTTCATCGGCTTCTGCTGCCTTGCCGAACCAAATCACAGCCTTTTCGTCGCTCTGAGTTACGCCGTCTCCACTGAAATAGAGTTGCCCGAGGTAGGTCTGTGCTTCTACCAGACCTTCTTTCGCAGCCACTTCTAACAATTTGGCTGCGCCCTCGCGATCTTGAGGGACATGGGTTCCATCGAGTTTAAGTTGGGCCATGTTAAAGGCTGCGTCGGGTTGTTTTTTAGCGGCAGCTTTTTGGAAGTAGTCGACCGCTTTTGCCATGTCTTGGGGCCGTATTGTGCCAGCGGCATAGATGGCTCCCAATGAATAGAGGGCGTCGGGGTGGCCTTCTTTGGCCGCGCGCTCATAATATTTAATGGAGGTTTCGGGGTCTGCCTTCCCGCCAGTGCCGGTGGCTAAAAACTGTGCGTAGAGAAATTCGGCCCCGGTATGTTGTTGATCGGCGGCGCGGGCAATGAGTGATCTGGCGCGGCCCAGGTCTTGGAGGGTGATTGCGCCATCGCGATAGATCACGCCGAGGGCGTAGAGCGCGGAGGCATTGTTTTTCTCCGCAGAGGCTTCGATCCAGCGTAGCGCTTCAGTGCCATTGGCTTCGACCCCTTCTCCATTGAGGTACATGGTGCCCAGCAATAATTGTGCATTGGTATCGCCGCCTTGTGCGCCTTCCATGGCGCGGCCAAAGGCGAGTTCGTATTGGTGTGTGGCGTAGAGTTTCGCGGCTGCTTCAAAAGCGGTTTCGGCCATGGCAGATCCTGACATCAGAGTGAGTGGCAGGGTGATCACTGCGGCAGCGAGAGCATTGGCGAAGGTTTTATTCATCTGTTTTTACTTTCCTCGATCAACAACCGATCGAACTCTTTTACAGCAGCGGCAGGGCCCTGTTCAAATCCCCATACGCCGGACGACACAGCAAGAAAGTCTGCACCCGCTTTTACGAGAGGTGCGGCATTTGCCGTCGTTATGCCGCCAATGGCGACGCACGGGACCACGAAAAGTTCTGACCACCATGTCAGAATATCGGGTTCGGCGGCACTCAACGCGAGTTTTGTGACAGTAGGATGAAAGGCGCCAAAAGCAACATAGTCCGCACCGGCTTCGCCTGCTTCCATCGCTAAGTGGCGTTGGTCATGGCAGGTAACGCCGACGATTTGGTTCTCACCCACAATCTGGCGGGCTTCTGCGTATGGCATGTCTTTTTGGCCGATGTGAACGCCGTCAGCCCCTATCTCATGGGCAAGGACCGGGTCATCATTTACCAAGAAAGCAACATCATATTCGTGGGCAATTGGCATGAGGATTTCAGCGGCTTTTTTGACTTCATCAGCAGCGATTTTGCTTTCATCTTCGTTTTTGAGGCGGAGTTGAAGGCAGGAAACGGGGCCTGCGTCTAGGGCGGCCCGAAGGGTGTCCCCAAAGCCCACAGGTTCAAAGCGCGGAGGGGTGATGAGATAAAGCTGGCAGGGCTCTCTCACTTCTTCTTTGAGTGGCTTTGGCGGCGTTTTAGATTTTTTAGATTTTTTGCTCATGCTTTTCCCATAGCGCCTTTCTAGGGTGAGGTCGAGGCAGAAATAGGGCGAAAGGGCGTTTGCGGGGGTGAGTGGTCCCGGGAAAGCGGGTGGATGAGCCGTTAAAGGGGAGTGGTTTGTTGAGTGTGGTGGTTCTGTGGCCCTTATGCTGGGAGGGACGCCTTGAGCAATTTATCTACTTTTCTGTGCCGTTTCTTGGATCTCCGGGACAAGCCCGAAGATGACGCTGGACGCTGGACGCTGGACGCTGGAGAGAGGGGAGAGGGCGCAATGCGAGGGCGTGGGGAAGGGGTCAGTGCGCTACCAACTCAAGATGTTATGAGCAGCTCATCCCACGCGTCATTGCCGGACTTGTTCCGGCAATCCATGCTGTTGTGAGGGCAAACGCAAAACGCCCCGGCGTGAGCCGAGGCGTTTGATTGTGTTGCTTGTGCTTGGCTTATTTTTCTAAGTCAGCAGAATATTGTCCTGTTGCCGCCAAGCTGTTCATTTTAGCGCGGTGGTCAAAGGCTGCTTGAGCTGCTGGCACGTTGTCGGCTTTACCCGCCCATGCTTTTTGTGGGGCAGCTTGGAGGGCACGGCCGTAGGAGAAAGAGAGTTTCCACGGGAGAGGGCCCATTTTGTTCATTGCGTCAAGGTGGGCTGTTGCTTCCACGTCTGATTGGCCACCTGAAAGGAAGACAATGCCGGGGATGGCTGCAGGTACAGTGCGCTTGAACACTTTAAGGGTGCGTTCTGCTACTTCTTGTACGCCTGCCCGGTTGGGAGCTGTTGAGCCTGAAATCACCATGTTTGGTTTCAGGATGCAGCCTTCCAAGTTGACTTCTTGTTCGCGCAAGGCGTCGAAGAGGGCAACCAAAGTAGTTTGGGTTACTTCTTCACAGCGCTCGATGGAATGTGAGCCATCCATGATGACTTCTGGTTCCACGATTGGCACGATGCCTGCTTCTTGCGCCAATTTCGCGTAGCGTGCGAGGGCATGTACGTTTGTGGAAATGCAATAAGCAGAAGGAATGTTTTCGCCGATGTTGATGACTGCGCGCCATTTGGCGAAGCGTGCCCCAATTTTGTAATACTCAGCAAAGCGGTCCCGCAAGCCGTCGAGGCCTTCTGTGATCATTTCGCCCGGTGCGCCTGCAAGTTCTTTTGCCCCACCGTCTACTTTGATGCCGGGGATAGAGCCTGCGGCTTTGATAATGTCTACCAATGGCGTTCCATCAGCGCCTTTTTGGCGAATCGTCTCGTCAAACAAGATGACGCCTGAGATGGCGTTGGTCATGGCGTCTGTGGTGCGGAACATCATTTCGCGGTAATCGCGACGGTTGTCCTCGGTTGACTCCACGTTGATGGCGTCGAAACGTTTTTTGATGGTGCCAGAGCTTTCATCAGCGGCAAGGATGCCCTTACCAGTGGCAACCATGGCGAGTGCAATGGATTCGAGTGTTTCGCTCATCTTTCAAAGTCCTATTGTCGATGACCCCGGCGCCCTGCCTTGGGGGTCTTGTCATTTAATATCGTGAATTAGTTGGTTTGCAAAGCAATGACGCCTGGAAGCGGTTTGCCTTCTAACCATTCAAGGAAGGCACCGCCTGCGGTAGACACATATGTGAAATCGTCGGCTGCGCCTGCATTGTTGAGAGCGGAGACGGTATCTCCTCCCCCTGCAACAGATGTGAGCTCGCCTATTTTGGTGAGCATGGCAACTTGTTGCGCTGCTGCATTGGTTGCGGTGTCGAAGGGGGTAATTTCGAAAGCCCCTAATGGCCCGTTCCAGACCACTGTATTGGCAGATTCAAAATGCCCAGACAATGTGCGAACGGTTTCTTCGCCTGCATCCAAAATCATCATGTCGGCTGGTACGGCGTCAACGGCCACGGTTTTGCACGGTGCATTTGCCGCAAACTCAGCTGAAACAACAACGTCGGTTGGCAGCACAATGCGGCAGCCAGCGTCTTTTGCTTTGCTTAGGATGTCGCGGGCGGTGTCTGCAAGGTCGTGTTCGCACAGTGACTTGCCAACGTCGTGGCCTTGAGCTGCTAAGAACGTATTGGCCATGCCCCCCCCAATTACCAAGGCGTCTACTTTGGACACAAGGTTGCCGAGTAGGTCGAGCTTGGAGGAAACCTTTGCGCCGCCAACAATCGCCACAACGGGCTTAACCGGAGTGCCAAGGGCTTTGTTCAGAGCGTCGAGCTCAGCTTCCATTGCCCGCCCTGCGAAGGAGGGGAGGAAGCGAGTGATGCCTTCTGTTGAGCCATGGGCACGGTGTGCGGCGGAGAAAGCGTCATTGACGAAGAAATCGCCATTGGCGGCAAGCGCTTGAGCAAATTCAGCGTCGTTAGCTTCTTCACCAGCATGGAATCGGGTGTTTTCCAGCACGAGAATGCCGCCAGCAGGCAATACGCTTGAGGCGATTGCTGGAGCTTCTCCAATGCAGTCGCTTGCGAAGGCGACGGGTTTTCCGATCAGCTCGCTCAGAGCATGTGCAACGGGAGCGAGGCTCATCGAGGGAACCACTTTGCCTTTGGGACGGTCGAAGTGGGACAGGATGATGATCTTTGCCCCTTTGGCCGCAAGGGCGTCAAGGGTAGGGCAGAGGCGTTCTAGACGGGTTGTGTCCGTGATCGTGGTGCCGTCTGTCGGAACGTTCAAGTCGGCACGGAGGAGGACACGTTTGCCCTCCACCGAACCAGTTGCGAACAGATCGTCGAGCGTTTTGTGCTCGGCCATATGTTTCTTCTCCTAAGTTAAATCAGCGCTGCGGTAACAGCGTTTGCCTGCTTAAAGCAATTTACCCATGGCAACAGCAGTGTCGCCCATACGGTTGGAGAAGCCCCACTCATTGTCATACCAGCTTAACACACGCACCAAGCTGCCTTCGATAACCTGTGTTTGGGTTAGGTCAAAGGTAGAGGAGTTTGGATTGTGGTTGAAGTCGATGGAAACCAATGGCTCATCTGTGTAACCCAACACGCCTTTAAGCGGGCCGTCAGCAGCTTTCACAATCGCAGCGTTTACTTCTTCAGCCGTTACTTCACGGCCTGCATTGAAGCACAGATCGATCATGGAAACGTTTGGCGTTGGAACGCGGATTGCGGTGCCGTCGAATTTGCCTGCGAGTTCTGGCAAGACCAAACCAACAGCTTTTGCCGCACCTGTTGATGTTGGGATCATTGAGACTGAAGCTGCGCGGGCGCGGCGTGGGTCTGAGTGATATGTATCAACAGTTTGTTGGTCGCCTGTGAAGGCGTGAATTGTTGTCATGTAGCCTTGCTCAATGCCGCACAATTTGTTGAGCACTTGGGCTACAGGGGCCAAGCAGTTGGTGGTGCAAGATGCGTTGGAAACCACTTTGTGGCTTTTGCGCAATTTCTTTTCGTTGACGCCGTAAACGACGGTCAAGTCAGCGCCTGCGGATGGTGCAGAAACGAGCACTTTTTTCGCGCCAGCTTCAAGGTGCAATGCTGCTTTATCGCGGGCAGAGAAAATACCGGTACATTCTAGCGCAATATCAATATCGAGCTTGTCCCAAGGCAATTGTGCTGGGTCGCGCTCAGACAGAATTTTGATCGCGCCTTGGCCAACGTTCATTGATGACTTGGTGGTGCGGATTTTGCCCGGGAAAATGCCGTGCACAGAATCATATTTCAACAGGTGAGCGTTGGATTCAACGTTCCCTAGATCGTTGATTGCAACGACTTGAATGTCTTTACGACCAGATTCTGCGATTGCGCGTAGAACCAGACGTCCGATACGGCCAAAACCGTTAATAGCAACACGTACTGCCATGAGCCTCTTCTCCTAATAGTTTAGTCGTTTTGCAGCCGTTCTTTCGCCGCCGCGACGGCTGCTTCAGCTGTAATCCCGAAATGTTTGTACAAGTCGTCAATTGGGGCGCTCGCGCCGAAGCCGGTCATGCCCACAAAGGCACCCTCGAACCCGAGATATTTGTCCCAACTCATGCCCGTGCCAGCCTCAATGGCCACGCGGACTGTTCCTTCACCCAATGTTTGTTCTCGGTACTCACGAGATTGAGCGTCGAATAGTTCTTGGCATGGCACAGAAACAACGCGGGCGGCAATACCGTCTGCTTGAAGTTGCTCTTGTGCAGCCATAGCGATTTTAACTTCTGAACCGGTCGCAAGCAGCGTTACTTTTGCTGCGCCTTTGGCAGGAGATAGTTCGTACGCGCCGCGTGCACAAAGATTTTCATCCGTGTGCTCTGTGCGTTGCGTTGGCAAGCCCTGCCGGGTTAGAGCCAAAATAGAAGGCGATTTTTTTGTTTCCAAAGCGAGCTGCCAGCACTCAGCGGTTTCAACCGCATCGCAAGGCCGGAATACCATCAGGTTTGGAATGGCGCGGAGGGCGGAGAGGTGCTCAACCGGTTGGTGGGTTGGGCCATCTTCGCCAAGGCCAATGGAATCGTGGGTCATCACGTAGATGGCCCGTGTTTCCATGAGGGCTGACAAGCGAATGGAGGGGCGGCAATAGTCTGTGAAGACCATGAATGTGCCGCCGTAGGGGATGAACCCGCCGTGCAGTGCGAGACCGTTCATTGCAGCGGCCATGCCGTGCTCACGTACGCCGTAGTAAATGTAGGAGCCGTTATAGTCCGGGGCTTGAACAGGAAGCTGATCTTTAGACTTGGTGTTGTTGGACCCGGTGAGGTCGGCAGAGCCGCCCACGTTTTCTGGCATGATGGGGTTTACAACATTCAACACTTCTTCTGAACACTTGCGTGTTGCCCAGCCAGGTTGTTCTGCGGAAATTTTCTTTTTGAATTCGTTGATGGCCACGCCCACAGCTTTTGTGGTGTCGCCTGCCATGCGACGTTCAAATTCAACGCGGGTGTCAGCATTTGTTGCTGCCAACCGTGCTTCCCACGTCTTGTGTGCTTTCGCCGCTTTTAGTGCGGCCACACGCCATGCGTCGCGGATCGGTGCTGGGATGACGAAGGGTTCGTCTGTCCAGCCAAGTTCTTTCCGGGCTAACGCGATTTCATCTTCACCCAAAGGCGCCCCGTGAATGCCGGATGTGCCTTGTTTGTTTGGGGAGCCTTTACCAATGATTGTTTTACACGCGATCATTGTTGGCTTGTCTGAGGTGCGGGCCGTTGTAATGGCGGCCTCAATGGCTTCTGGATCGTGGCCATCAATGGCGATGGTATTCCAGCCTGCAGCTTGGAAACGCGCAATTTGATCGCCGCTTTCGGACAATTCTACTTTACCGTCGATGGTGATGTTGTTGTCATCCCATAGGACGATCAGCTTGTTCAGCTTTAAGTGACCCGCCATTGAAATGGCTTCGTGGCTGATGCCTTCCATCAGGCACCCGTCGCCTGCGATCACATATGTATAGTGATCCACGAGGTCATTGCCGAATTTCGCATTCATCATCCGCTCGCCGAGAGCGAAACCAACAGCGTTACTGATGCCTTGGCCCAACGGTCCGGTTGTTGTCTCAATGCCTTGGGCATGGCCGTATTCTGGGTGGCCAGCGGTTTTTGCACCGAGTTGGCGGAAGTTTTTCAACTCTTCAATTGTCATATCTTCATAGCCGAGAAGATGAAGAAGAGAATAGAGCAACATGGAGCCGTGGCCGGCTGATAGAATGAAGCGATCGCGGTCGGCCCAGTTGGGGCACAACGGATCAAACTTCATGAATTTTGTGAAAAGGACAGTCGCGATGTCGGCCGTTCCCATGGGCATGCCCGGGTGGCCGCTTTTTGCTGCCTGCACTGCATCCATGGACAAAGCGCGGATGGCATTGGCCATTTGCGTGTGTGTTGCACCCAAAGATGCATCGGCGGATGCGGACTCGCCCCCCGAGGAGGTGCGGGTTGCAGACTGATCTGTTGACGACATGCTTTAACTCTTAATATCTGCCGGTCTGATGGAGCCAACTAATTGGCGCCCGGATCGGGGCCTCATCATTCCCCGGCATCGGAAATCCGTTTTGCTCACTTTAGGCAATTGCCTGCCAAAGGCGGCGCCACAATGACTATGTGCTATCACAGAGTCAATGGGGCATTCTGGGCCAATTGCGGTGGTTTTGCCTTGAAACGGCCCTACAAGTTGTATGAAGCGGGTGTGGGGAGAGATTTGAGCAGGTTTGGTTGCGCTGGGATGTTGTTTTGCGGACTTTGTTAGGCTGAATTTGGGCTGGTGCTTATGGGGGCGGGCCCTTATGCTTTTGGTCGTGGGGTGTGTGTGGGCTATACTGCTTTTGGAAACGTCATCGGCGGTATTGTTCGTACGTCATGGTAAAGAATATTAGGCGCGGTGCGAGCGTCTATAGAAAGTAACGATCTCGATGAGTAATTTAGAATCAGCATTGCAGCGTTTTGGACGCGCCTTGGACCGGTTAGAAGCGGTGACGAACCGTCGGATTGGTGCCAGTGGGCGCGATCGCGTGAATACGCAGATTTTGGAGTTGCGGACAGATCGCGCCAAGTTATCTGAAGAACTTGATGTGATGAAGGCTGAGGCGCGGCGGTTGTCTGAGTTGAATGATCGGGCTTCGGAGGAAATTGGCGCTGCGGTAACCTTGATCCGGTCTGTTGCTGAGCCGCATACTGAGAAATCTGACGCAGGGCATGAGGCGGCGGACGCTCCGCAAGCTGATGCTGTGGCGTCTGGCCGTTCTTAGGGGCTGTGGACGAGAACCCGACGTTGCAATCTGAAATCTACTTTGAATATGTAAGGCCATTACTATGGGACAAGTTAATGTCACAGTGAACCAGCGCTCTTATACCGTGGCGTGTGGCGACGGCGAAGAGCAACACCTGACCGAGCTGGCCCAATATCTTGATAAACGGGTCGGGGAATTGACCGAGGCTGTGGGACAGGTGGGGGATGCGCGCTTGTTGTTGATGGCTGGGTTGTTGATTTGTGATGATTTGTCGGATGCGCTTGAGAAATCAAAGAAGCTTAAAGATGAAATTGCCACATTGAATGCACAAGGGGTTGATGCGCAGGCCGCGTCGAACCAAACAGAAGAGAATATTGCTAATATTTTAGTGAATTCTGCCAAACGGATTGAAGATATGGCGATCCGTTTGGAAACCAGTTAAGCCGCATAGGGTTAATCGGCTGGCCTGCATGTCTAAACCGTTGCGTTGAGCGCCTATTTCGATGATAAGTTGATTTGAGAGCTGCCCGATGCGTCAGAATATACATCGCTTGGGGCCTTACGTTCTTCTAGGGAGCTGTCCCTGTGCTCGACCGTGGTCTTGCGTAAACGGCGCCCACCTACACTTGTAGGTCTCCGAGGAAACATCATTCAACGGTCTGGGCGGCTCTCACTCTATACTTTCGGCTGATACTCTCTCGGCTATAGGTGCTTTTGAGGTGCTATCCATATCTAGTCAAGCTTTCAGCATGAAGGCACGCACTAGGAAGTGACACAGTTGGAAAGGTGTCAGATTTGAGCAGAGCTTTGGACCCAAGAGATAGCGATGAGCTGATGGCTCGCAAAACTGCTTTGCGCACGGACCTACGGGCACGACGGGACCTTGCGGCGGCGCAGGCGGACAAGAATGTCGCTGCGCAGGTGAGTGATGTTATTCTTTTTGAAGTTTTGGCTGATTTGCCGTTGGCGCGTAAGGCGACCATTGGTGGCTATTTCCCCATACATTCTGAAATGAGTCCGCTGCCTTTGTTGGCGCAGCTTGTGGAGATGGGACATCAGACTGGCTTGCCGTGGGTGATTGATGTGGATGTGCCGTTGGTTTTTGGGGAATGGGCGCCGGGTGAGATGAGCGCTGAGGGGCCATTTGGCACGCGTGTGCCCAAAGCGGGGG
Organism: Parvibaculaceae bacterium; assembly: GCA_029209985.1. Classification (GTDB taxonomy): domain Bacteria; phylum Pseudomonadota; class Alphaproteobacteria; order Parvibaculales; family Parvibaculaceae; genus NORP139. Next base: position 85,617 of record JARGNZ010000008.1, on the reverse strand, counting down.
CCGCCCAATTTGTACCTGATGTGGTGTTGGTGCCGTTGCTTGGGGTGGACGCGGCAGGTTATCGGTTGGGATATGGCGGCGGGTTTTATGACCGAACGCTCAAGAAATTGCGGCAAGCAGGCGACGTTGTGGCCATTGGCTTGGGGTACGAATGTCAGCTGTTGGAGGAGGTGCCGCGCGGCGTGCACGACCAGCGGCTTGATTGGATGGTGACTGAGCAGGGCGTGACCTGTTTTTAAGGCACAGTTTTTAAGGAATTTTGTATGCGTGTTTTGTTTCTAGGTGACATTGTTGGGCGTTCTGCACGCGAGGATATTGTGGATCAAATGCCTCGGTTGCGTACGGAGCTGGATTTAGACTTTGTTGTCGTGAACGGTGAAAACGCAGCGGGTGGGTTCGGTATTACCAAAGCCATTTGCGAGGAGCTTTATGATTGCGGTGTTGATGTGATCACCTTGGGCAACCATGCGTGGGACCAACGTGAAGCGATGATGCATGTGGACCAAGAAAGCCGCCTTATTCGCCCGCGTAACTTCCCTAAAGGGACGCCAGGCCGAGGGAGCTGTCTCTATCACACGGAAAAGGGTCAGCAAGTGCTGGTGATTAATGCCATGGGGCGTGTCTTTATGGATGCGTTGGACTGTCCTTTTGCTTCTGTGGGGGACGCATTGGATGAAACGCCGTTGGGGGATCTTGCTGATTTTGTCATGGTGGATTTCCACGCAGAAGCAACGTCTGAAAAAATGGCGATGGGGCATTTTTGCGACGGGCGGGCAAGCTTGGTTGTGGGAACACATAGCCATGTGCCAACGGCAGATGCGCAAATTCTCTCTGGCGGCACGGCGTATCAAACAGATGCGGGCATGTGTGGAGATTACGATTCGGTCATTGGCATGGATAAAAACGAGCCGGTTAATCGGTTTCAGACGAAAATATCCAGCGGCCGCTTTACGCCGGCTTTGGGGCCAGCCACGCTTTGTGGTGTTTTGGTGGAAACTGACCCTGTGACCGGCTTGGCGACGAGCATTGAACCGTTTCGCCGGGGTGGGCGGCTTAAAACCGCGACGCCCACACGGCCTGCAAGACCGCACATTGCTTAATTGCGGGGAATATTATTTAATAAACTGATGGCTTCGTTTTCCAATGCTCCGTCTCCCTCGTGAGGCGTTCGCGAGGGAGACGGAGTGCTGGAACGCTGCTGGGGTGTTAACAGCGTCTGTCGGGCCCTGACAGATGGAGTGGGGCGGGAAGCCACCAGAGCCCTTGGTTCCGCCAACCTGTCTTGGGTGTCCGGTTTCGCTGAGCGAAGTGAGGCCTACTGGGTGAGGTAGGGCTCATCGGAAGAGCAGGTTGGTGGCACATCGAATCAACTCTTCTCTAAGTTGCTTCGATGTCAGAAAGCTCTCATAAGTTGCTCTCTGTGTCCAACTAAACCTTAGATAGGTTACCAAATCGTTAAGCAACTTAGAGGTGTAATTCTGGGTGAGGGGTGAGGGAACCGGGGTAAAACCAATTCCAGTATGGATTTTCCGCGTGAGCATTCGTATAAGAACCCCAAATGCAATATCTATTGGTGGTGCACCATTGGACCTCCCGATTGATTTGATCTCTTAATTCCATGTCGGAGGACTTATGGCAGGCCATTCCAAATTTAAGAACATCCAGTACAGAAAAGGCGCTCAGGACAAGAAGCGCTCTAAGATGTTTGCCAAGCTTGCCAAAGAGGTGACGGTTGCGGCCAAGATGGGGATGCCTGATCCAGACCATAACCCCCGTTTGCGCGCGGCCATCCAGGCGGCGAAATCGCAGTCCATGCCCAAAGATAATATTGATCGGGCGGTTAAACGAGCGACGGAGCAGGGCGGCGAAGATTTCTTTGAAATTCGCTATGAAGGCTTTGGACCGGCGGGCATTGGCGTGATCGTTGAGGCGCTGACGGATAATAAAAACCGTTCTGCCAGTGATGTCCGGGCTATTTTCACCAAAAATGGCGGGAACTTGGGTGAGACTGGTGCTGTTTCCTTCATGTTTGACCATGTTGGTTCGATCGAATTTGGTCCTGATGCGGCGGACGCGGACACAATGCTGGAAGCGGCGATTGAGGCTGGCGCGGATGATTGCGTGTCAGACGATGATGGGCATGAGCTGATTTGCGAAGTGGGCGCTTTGCATGAGGTTGCGCGCGCATTGGAAGATAAGTTTGGTGAGCCGAAATCTGCGCAGATGATTTGGAAGCCACAAAACTTGATCGAAGTTGTGGGCGATAAAGTCGGTACGGTCATTAAATTGATTGATGCGCTAGAAGATTGCGATGATGTGCAAACCGTCTATGCAAACTTTGATATTTCAGAAGAAGAGCTGGCAAAGCTGGAGGATTAATTTTCCCCACGTTTTTGCGATCACAAACCCTCCCCTTGGTCCTTACTGCAACCAGCGGGAGGGTTTTTGTTTCTGTTTTGTTTCATGTTCGGTCAAGTTAGGTATAGTGAGATTTCAAAGATTCGACGCGGGTTGCGTCAGGCTTTAGGGACGATCTGATATCTGATGAGCGGTGCACTCAAACTTTTGGGGATAGACCCCGGCTTGCGCTCCACTGGCTGGGGTGTGGTTGAAATGTCCGGTGCTAAGTTGACCCATTTGGGCAATGGCACTGTTAAGTCTGACGGCACGCTGAGTTTGGCAGAGCGGTTGGTGATGCTGGAAACGGGGCTGGCGCATGTGATGGCGGATTTTCAGCCCCATGAAGCGGCCGTTGAAACGGCCTTTATGGCGCGGGATGCGGTGGCTGCCCTAAAGCTTGGCCAAGCGCGGGGCATTGCGCTTTTGGTGCCTGCGCGCGCGGGTATTTCCGTGGCAGAATATGCGCCGAACAAAATCAAAAAATCAGTGGTGGGTGCTGGCCATGCGGGCAAAGCGCAAATCCGCATGATGGTGGAAATTTTACTGCCACGCTGTGAGATAGATAGCGAGCATTCTGCTGATGCGCTGGCCACTGCGATTTGCCATGCGCATATGCGGGGCAGTTCCGGGCGGATTGAAGCAGCCTTGGCGAAGGCGGAAGGGGCTGGCAGGCCGAAAAAAGCTTCCGCCGCGCGGGGGCTCGGGGCTAAGCGAACAGTGGGGAGTGCGCGGCGATGATCGGCAAACTCAAAGGTATTGTTGATGAGCTGGGCGAGGATTGGGTGATCCTAGATGTGGGCGGCGTGGGCTATTTGGTTTCATGTTCTGCCACGACACTGCGCGGGCTTGGCAGCCCGGGTGAGGCGGCAGTCTTGCTGATTGAGACATATGTGCGCGAGGACCAATTCCGGTTGTTTGGCTTTTTGGATGTTGCAGAACGCGATTGGTTCAAAGTTTTACAAAGCGTGCAGGGGGTTGGTGCGCGGGTTGCGCTGGCTGTGCTTGGCACGCTTGGCATTGTGGGCCTGACAAGTGCCATCAATACCCAAGATAAAAAGGCCGTGGCTCAAACGTCTGGGGTGGGCCCTAAGCTGGCCGCACGTATTGTGAGTGAGCTTAAAGACAAGGTGCCTTCAAGTGCCTTGAGTTTGCAGGTGGGCACGTTACCTGAAGGCTCTGCGGCGGTCTCCGCGATTGCGTCAAGTGGTGGGCCAGCCGAAGACGCGATTTCGGCGCTTGTGAATCTGGGCTATCCTGATGCACATGCGCGCCAAGCCATTGGGGCGGCAGTGGCTGTATCAGATGAAGATGCGACGGCGGAATTGTTGATCCGACGTGGGTTGAAGGAGTTGGCGCGATGAGCGAGCGGTTGATCGATGCCTTAAAGAATGAGCAGGATGGGGATGCCCACTTTCGCCCTCAACGTCTTTCTGAGTTTGTTGGCCAAGCTCAAGTGCGAGCTAATCTTGAGGTTTTTATTCAGGCGGCAAAACAACGTAATGAAGCGCTAGACCATGTGCTTTTTGCCGGTCCTCCGGGACTTGGTAAAACAACACTTGCCCAGATTATGGCGCGTGAACTCAATGTTGGTTTCAAAGCGACGTCGGGGCCTGTGATTGCAAAGGCGGGCGACCTTGCGGCGCTGTTGACCAATTTGGAAGAGCACGATGTTCTGTTCATCGATGAAATTCATCGCCTCTCTCCGGCTGTGGAGGAAATTCTTTATCCGGCCATGGAAGACTTCGAGCTGGATTTGATTATTGGGGAAGGGCCTGCGGCGCGGTCTGTCAAAATTGATTTAGCCCCCTTTACGCTGGTGGGCGCAACAACGCGTACCGGATTGCTGACGACGCCCTTGCGTGACCGCTTTGGCATTCCTGTGCGACTGAACTTTTACGAAGAAGATGAATTGCTTTCTATCGTGCGGCGTGGCGCGGGGGTATTGGGCATTGGCATTAGTGAAGAGGGGGCGCGCGAAATTGCACGCCGAGCGCGGGGGACGCCGCGTGTGGCGGGACGTCTGTTGCGCCGTGTCCGTGACTTTGCTGTGGTGGATGGCGATCACGAAATTTCTTATGCGACGGCAGACCGTGCCCTTTCGCGTTTGGAAGTAGATAAACGTGGATTGGATGCGCTGGATCACCGTTATTTACGGTGTGTGGCGGTGAATTTTGGCGGGGGTCCTGTGGGCATTGAGACAATTGCAGCGTCTTTGTCTGAACCACGCGACGCCATTGAAGAGATTATTGAGCCGTATCTTATCCAGCAGGGGTTTGTGAACCGCACCCCGCGCGGGCGTATTTTGACGCCGCAAGCGTTCACGCATTTGGGAGTTGCTCTGCCTAATGATATTGCGCGGACCCCAGCAGGGCAGGCTGCCCTTTTTGAGACTTCCGATGAGGAGGAGGGTGATTTATGAGTACGCCAGAAGCTTGGCCAGATCTTGCGGGCCGCATTGAAGACGGCATTCATTTGTTGCCGATCCGAATTTATTACGAGGATACGGATTTTTCCGGCATCGTGTATCACGCAAATTATTTGCGCTTTGCAGAACGCAGTCGATCTGACTTTTTGCGGCTGGCGGGTGTGCATCACCACGAATTGTTTGAAGGTGATAATCCTTTGGCCTTTGCCATTCACCGCATGGAAATGGATTTTGTGCGTCCGGCGCGCATCGATGATGTGTTGGAAGTGCGCACGCGCTATGTCACCGCCAAAGGGGCGCGGCTGGAAGTACTGCAATCTATCTGGCGCGGGGACGAGGAATTGTGGCGGGCTAAGGTGATGGCGGCTGTGATTGACCAGCAAGGCAAGCCGCGCCGGTTGCCAAAGTCTGTGGTGGCAAAACTGTCGCCGCTTGTTCGACCGCTTACCGTATCCTCATGAGTGCCGTTGGGCGGGTGTTCGGGACGTGTGGTTCCTACACAACATTTTGCTAAACCTTTGAGGGCGTGACATGAATCGGGTTGGCCAAGGTGATTGTGCCCCAGTTTGGCCACATTTCATCGGCTAGCTACCTTATGGTGTTTGAGGCGGGTAAATGCTTTTGAGAAAACCGTTCTTTCGTCGTTTTCTCGTCGCGTTGACGCCTTAATGGATAACCAGAATGCGCTCTTGGGCTCGTGTATTTTACGCTGTGACTTTGATCGTATGACTTTTGACGATACTTGCTTTTAGAGAGGCCTTGATGGATCCCACCCAAGCTACCCAACTTATCGCTGATGGCACTGCTGGCATTGGCGGGGGGAACGCTGCGGCCGCAGCTGTTGATTTTACAGTGTGGTCGTTGTTTATGCGCGCTGACTTGGTCGTGAAAAGCGTGATGATTGGATTGATCTTTGCCTCTATTTGGTCATGGGGCATTGTGTTTGAAAAATGGATCCGTTTTGGCCGGGTGAACCGGCAAGCTGATGCCTTTGAGCGTTTGTTCTGGTCTGGCAAATCTTTAGATGAAATTTTTGACGAAGTGAGCGCGCGGCCCAGTAATCCGCTGGCGCTGCTTTTTGTCTCTGCCATGCGTGAGTGGAAACGCTCCTCAGATATGACAACCCATTTTGCTGGTCTAAAAGAGCGGATTGATAAAGTGATGGGTGTCACCATTGGGCGTGAAATGTTGGCGTTGGAAAACCGGTTGTTGTTTTTGGCAACAGTTGGCTCGGTTGCGCCGTTTGTTGGCCTTTTTGGGACGGTGTGGGGGATTATGAATTCCTTCCAAGCGATTGCGATTAGTCGCGATACCAATTTGGCTGTTGTGGCACCGGGGATTGCGGAAGCGTTGTTTGCAACGGCCCTTGGGCTGCTTGCTGCTATTCCTGCAGTGGTCGCTTATAATAAATTTTCTAGCGAAGTCTCCCGCCTTGGGGCCCGCTTAGATGGTTTTGCGGATGAATTTTCTGCCATTGTTTCGCGCCAACTTGATGAGCGGAGCTAAGCCATGGGCATGTCAACGTCGCGCGGTTCTTCTGGCCGAGGGCGCTCCAGTGGTCGTGCTGGGGGGCGTCATCAACCGATGAGCGAAATCAATGTGACGCCGATGGTGGATGTCATGTTGGTGCTGCTGATTATCTTCATGGTGGCGGCTCCTTTGCTGACTGTGGGCGTGCCAGTAGATTTGCCGCAAACGACTTCGCCCCCTTTGCAAGGGGATGATGAACCGCTGACCATTACGCTACAGGCGGATGGGCAGATTTATTTGCAAGAAACCGTCGTGACAACCCAAGAGCTGGTGCCGCGTTTATTGGCTATTGGTGAGAATGGATACGATCAGCGCATTTATGTGCGGGCAGATAAGGTCATTCAGTACGGCGAAGTCATGAATGTGATGGGAACGATTTCCAGTGCGGGTTTTTCTCGCGTTGGACTGGTGACTGAGACGCCGCGTGACGCGGCAAAGAAAACCAAGTAGCGGCTGGATAGTATGCGCATTGGGCTCATCGTTTCATTTTGTCTTCACGTTGTCATTCTCTTGGCAGCGTATGTGGCGTTGCCTTCAGTGGACCCTTTTCCTGCTGTTGCCGAGAAGGTGCTTCCTGTTGAGCTTGTGACCATCGATGAGTTTACGAACTTAAAGCGCACGCCGACACCTGAGGCAGAGCCTGAACCTGTTGTGGAGCCTGAGCCAGAAGAAGAGCCAGCGCCGGAACCTGTGCCAGCCCCGGAACCTCCAGCTCCGGCTATTGAGCCTGAAGCTGCCCCTCCCGCGCCGTCAGCTCCCGAACCGGAGCCAGAGCCAGAGCCCGTTGTTGAAGAAAAAAAACCAGAGCCCAAGGTTGAGCCGAAGCCGAAACCAGTGAAGAAAAAGCCGGTGAAGAAGGCGAAAGCGAAGAAAGCTTTCGATCCTTCGTCTTTGGCCGCTTTGTTGGACAAACAGCCTGACGATAAAGTTGCCAAAAAGCCTGCGCGGTCTCAAACGGTGGCCCCTGCAGCGGCGGCGGGTTCTAACTCAGAGATGACGGTTTCTGAGATTGATGCTTTCAAAGTTCAGATGCGTCGATGTTGGAGCGTTCCAGCTGGTGCCCCAGAAGCAGGCCGGTTGGTTGTGTCGTTGAAAGTGTACCTCAACATTGATGGATCACTTGCCCGACCAACTCAGATCGTTAACAAAGGGAGCCTGCTGTCTGGGGATCGGTATCTGCGGGCTGCAACGGAAAGTGCGCTGCGCGCGATTGACCAATGCCAGCCGTTTCAGATGCCACCGGCAAAGTATCGCAGTTGGCAGGAGTTAGATTTGCGGTTTGATCCGGGTGAAATGCTGGGCCGTTAAGGCTGTTGGGCTGGCGACCATCATTTTGCCGCATTAAAGCGGTGTGTTTGGCCTGTGGGAAGAGGGCTTTATGACTAGAGAAAACTTTAGTCATAAAGCTTTGCTAAGATGCTTTTGAGTTGGTCTGAGGGATAGGATTATGATGCAGCGTGTTTCGAGTGTGAGAGCTATGAGCCAAGCGTTGATTTTGGCTGTATTGGTGGCGGTGTCCTTTGTGGGGCCTACACAAGCCGCGCTGCAAATCGATATCACACAAGGCAATGTGGACCCGATGCCGTTGGCAGTGACCGATTTTATCGGTAGCGGTACACAAGACAGCACTATCGGTGCCGATATTGCCAAAGTTATTTCAGCAGATCTTGAGCGGTCCGGTTTGTTCCGCCCGTTGGCGAAAGCCTCCTTTATCGAAAAAGTGGCTGATGTGAATGTGCAGCCGCGTTTTGGTGACTGGCGGGTGATCAATGCACAAGCGTTGGTAACGGGACAATCGAAGCTGGAAGCTGATGGTCGGCTGAAGGTGGAATTTCGTCTGTGGGATGTTTATTCCGAAAGCCAAGTGACAGGGTTGCAGTTTTTTACCACGCCGGATAATTGGCGCCGTGTGTCGCATATTATTGCGGATGCGATCTATACGCGTCTCACCGGTGAGGGCGGTTACTTTGATACACGGGTGGTTTATGTGGCTGAAAGTGGTCCTAAAAACCGACGGGTTAAGCGTTTGGCGATCATGGACCAAGATGGGCACAATCCACGCATGCTGACGAATGGGGCGGATTTGGTGCTGACGCCTCGGTTCTCTCCGAGCAATCAAGAAATTACCTACCTGTCATATTACGGCAATAGGCCGCGTGTATATCTCCTCGACATTGAGACAGGGCAGCAAGAAGTGGTGGGAGATTTTCCCGGCATGACCTTTGCGCCACGGTTCTCGCCGGATGGCAATAAAATTGCGATGAGTTTACAGCGGGGTGGTAACTCCGACATTTATGAAATGGATTTGCGCAGTCGTGTGACACAGCGCCTAACGAATACGGCCGCTATTGATACAGCTCCTTCTTATGCGCCTGATGGCAAGCAGATAACGTTTGAATCCGACCGGGGAGGATCGCAGCAGATTTATGTCATGCAGGCTGATGGGTCTAACCCTAAGCGTATTAGTTATGGCGACGGGCGTTATGCAACGCCGATCTGGTCGCCGCGCGGAGATTTGATTGCCTTTACTAAGATGTATAAAGGCCGGTTCCTTATTGGGGTGATGCGCCCGGATGGGTCTGGAGAACGGATTTTGACTGAGGGCTATCACAATGAAGGCCCAACGTGGTCGCCAAATGGGCGTGTGTTGACCTTCTTCCGCGAAACGCGCGGAGAGCAGGGCGGGCCTAGTCTTTGGTCGGTGGATGTGACGGGCTATAATGAGCGGCCTGTTTATACGCCAACATTTGGTTCAGACCCGGCTTGGTCGCCGTTGTTGCGGTAGGTAGATGCATTAGGAAAATCGCGGCTTATTAAGCCTTTTGCTCGATTGCCCTTTACGCATCGCTTAACTGACGGATAAGGTGGCCCTTCAAGGCACCGGCACGATGAATTTAGACGTTCGTTGTACTTTGATTAAATTGAGGAAATAGGCCAGATATTAGGGACTGAGAAGGTGTTGAGCGCTTATCTGCACTTTGTTACTTAATGTGATTTGTTTCCTTACAATATTTTGTCACTTTGGTGGCAGATCATATGCTTCGCTTTGCGTCTAAGGTTGACCGACCGGATGTGTGGAGTGGGACGTGTTGTTTGGTGAAATAGTTTGATGGCAGAGGTCTGATGCCTGCTGCATGTGAAAAAAGGGAGATCACTTCGATGAAGTATCTTAATGCCGGGGTCCGGTTTGCGGCGGTTGCAGTTTTGATGATGGGTGTCGCAGCCTGTTCAACAACAGAAGAAACAGTAGCTGTGAATACATCTGCAGCAGCCGTGGAGCCTGCGCCAAGTGGCCCAACTCCTGGTTCTCAGCAGGACTTGGTTGTAAACGTGGGTGACCGTGTTTTCTTCGCAACAGATCGTTCAGATCTAAGCCCAGAAGCGCGCAACAGCCTGAACCGCCAAGCGGCTTGGATGAAATTGAATTCTGCGGTGACTGTTTTGGTTGAAGGTCATGCGGATGAGCGCGGCACACGCGAATATAACCTTGCGTTGGGTGGTCGTCGTGCAACTTCTGTCAAAAACTACATGGTCGCGCAGGGCATTGACCCTTCACGCATTCGTACCATTTCTTACGGTAAAGAGCGTCCGGTTGCTTTGTGCTCCAACTCCACTTGCTGGTCTCAGAACCGGCGCGGTGTGACTGTTGTGAACACACGGGCTGGCTCATAAACGCAAGTTTTGAGACATTGACGTTAAATTATGCCCCTGCTGGTTTACTGGCGGGGGCATTTTGATTCATAAAGGTGTGAGGGGTTGGAGCAGCGCGGGGGGCGTGCGCTTGTAAGCCTCATTTTTGCCGAAAAGTGGCGCTACTGAGGGGAATATGAAAAGTATGATGCGGGTAAAAGGTAGAGGTCAAATGGCAAATGGAACTGTTCATGGGCAAGAAATGTCCTCCCTTGTGCGCTCTCATGAGGATACTTGCACCCTTGGTCGGTTTCGGCTGAGCCGCTTGATTGCCGGTGCGGCGATGATGGTCGCGGTGTCTCTCGGTGGTGTCTCTGGTTATTCTTCCCCTGCCTTGTCGGCGGATGCGGAGCTTGAGTTGCGGGCGATGAATAATCGGCTGGAAAAGATTGAGCGTGATTTATTGGACGTTCAGCGCCAAACCTATCAAGCCGGGCAAACAACAGCGGCGGCGGCTTCTGCTTATGGAGCTGACCCCGCAAGCACGGCTTCGCTTTCTTTGAGGCTTGAATCCGTTGAAGCGCAATTGCGCCAGATTACCGGGCGCATGGAAGAGTTATCTTTTCAAGTCAACCAAAGCCGCGAGCGATTTAATAAGTTTTCTAAGGACGTGGACTACCGCTTCCAACAGGGTGCTGGTGGGGCGGACGGCTCTGTTGCTGCATCTGGTGCGGGGGCGGCTATTAAGCTTACACAACCTAAAGCAGCTTCTGTTGCGGCAAGTGGAAGTTCTGCGACTGCCTCAACAGTGGGTACGTTGGGGACAATGCCAGAAAAAGCGGCCCCGGTTGCGCTGAACAGCGATCCGAAAATGGCTTATCAGCAAGCGTTTAACACGTTGCAACGGGGTGAATATGATGTGGCTGAGGCCAGTTTTACCCAGTTTTTGGACAAATATCCGTCTGACGGGTTAGCCGGGAATGCCCAATATTGGCTGGGTGAGAGTTATTATGTGCGCGGCGCTTATAAGCAAGCCGCACAGTCGTTCTTGAAAGGGTACACAACGTATTCTGCCAGTCCTAAAGCGCCTGATAGCTTGTTGAAATTGGGGATGACATTGGTGCGGTTGGGCCAAACAGATGCGGCGTGTAGCACATTGGGCGAGCTTAATCGGCGGTTCCCAGATGCGCCACCTGCTATCAATCAGCGGGCGCAACTTGAACGGCAACGGGCGGGCTGTTAAGCCTGTGCGATGACCCGCGCCCTTACATTTGATGAATTTGATCGTTTTTTGACCTCGCTAGCTTGTGGGCAACGGGTGGCTGTGGGCGTGTCTGGTGGTGCGGACTCGCTGGCGTTGGCTCTTTTGCTTGCGCAATGGCAGCGCCAAGAAGCGGGGCGTGAGGTGCATGTTCTTACCGTTGATCACGGGTTGAGGGCTGAGGCTGCGCATGAGGCTGAACAGGTTCAGCAATGGATGCGGGCCGCCGGACTTTCTCACAAAACGCTGGTGTGGGAGGGGCAAAAGCCCCAAGGAGCCATTCAAGCTGCCGCGCGATCGGCACGTTATGACCTCATGGTGGACTACTGCCTTGAGCACAATATCCGTGATTTGTTGGTGGCGCATCACGAGGATGATCAGGCGGAAACCTTTTTGATGCGTTTGCAGCGTGGCAGTGGGGTGGATGGTTTGGCAGCCATGGCACCAAGTACGCCGCTGGTCACGCGGGGGGCAGAGGTGAGGCTCTTGCGCCCGTTCCTCTCGGTGCCGCGTGCGCGGTTGATGCGGTTTATGGAAGCGGGCGAGCACCCATGGATAGAGGACCCCAGCAATACGGATGAACAATATCTGCGTGTGCAAGTGCGTCAGGCTTTGGATGTGTTGGACGGGTTGGGGCTGGGACGTGAGCGCCTTGTCACCACGTCGCGCCATATGGCGCGGGCGCGCGGGGCGCTGGAAAGTGCGGTTTCTCAATTTTTGGCGCAGTTCTGTGTCCGCCATAAGTGGGGGGCTGTGCGCGTTGAGCTCGCGCCGTTTCGGGCGTTGCCCGATGAGATTAGCTTGCGTGTTTTGGCGCGCCTTTTTCAAGCTGTTGCGGGGGCGTCTTATGCGCCTCGTTTTGCCAAGCTAGAAGCTTTATGGAAAGACCTCGATGAAGGGACGATTGAGGGTGCGCGGACATTGGGCGGGGTGCAACTCTTTCCGGACCCGGAATGGTTTTGGCTTTGCCGTGAAATTTCAGCAGCTACTGGGGCCTTTGCTCTGCCTCCGCAAGGAAGTGGCGCATGGGACAATCGCTTTGTCGTATCTTGGGAGGGCGACGAGGCGGACCCACTTAGTGCGGGGGTGGACGTGCGGGCTTTAGGTTTGGAAGCGATGCGGGCTTTGAAAGATAGATTCTGTGATGAGCTGTTGGGTTTGCCCCGGCCTTTATTTCAAGCTTTAGCCTGTTGTCCGGCCTTTTTTAGGGATGACCGCCTTGTCGGGCTGCCTGAAGGGGTTCTTCATCGGGAAGAGTGCAGTTTGGAGACAAATTTGCTAGACTTAACAGACAAGGTGCAATGTGTGCCTATTTGGGACAGAGAGCTTGATTTCATCTCATTTTACTCAAGTTCTTAGACCTGTTTTTACGGCTCTGACACTATGCTAGAAGGGAATGGAACGTTTGCTGATTCTTGGACTTGATATCAGTTCATACCTAGTAAATGGTCCAAACATACCTATCTTCTATGTAGTGTTAGAAGAACTCTAAAAGGCCGGATTGATAATTGATCCCTCAAGTTGTTTCCTTCCAACTGAACGCGCAGTTGTATTTTAGGAAGCCTCAATTGTCTTTCAGGCACACCTGACGAAAGGTCCGGTTGGTGTCAAATTATAGAAATTTAGCCCTTTGGGTGGTTATTGCCGGTTTGTTGTTTGTTTTGTTCCAAACATTCAATCCGCAGCCTGTGCGCCAAGACCGAGATCAATTGATCTATTCGGAATTGGTCACTAAGGCGAATAATGGCGATATTGAATCTGTTAAAATTGAAGGTGGCCGCGCCACAGGGAAAACCAAAAGCGGGCGCGAATTTGTGGTGGATATTCCGCCGCAAAGCGATGCGCTTCTGAATGAATTGGTGAAAAATGGTGTTGAAGTTGCGACGCCGGAACAGGAAAGCGGCGGCTCTAGTTTTCTGAGTGTGTTGTTGAGCTGGTTCCCAATGTTGTTGTTGATTGGTGTGTGGATTTTCTTCATGCGCCAAATGCAAGGCGGAGGCGGCAAAGCGATGGGCTTTGGTAAGTCGAAAGCCAAGCTTTTGACTGAGCGCCATGGACGTGTGACATTTGATGATGTCGCGGGCATTGATGAGGCAAAAGACGACTTGTCCGAGATCGTTGATTTCTTGCGCGATCCTTCAAAATACCAACGTCTGGGCGGTCACATTCCTAAAGGGGCTCTTTTGGTGGGCCCTCCTGGTACGGGTAAAACATTGCTGGCGCGTGCGATTGCGGGCGAAGCAAATGTGCCGTTCTTTACGATTTCTGGTTCTGATTTTGTGGAAATGTTTGTCGGTGTCGGTGCAAGCCGTGTCCGGGATATGTTTGAACAAGCTAAAAAGAACGCGCCGTGCATCATCTTTATCGATGAGATCGATGCGGTTGGTCGTCACCGTGGTGCAGGCCTTGGCGGCGGGAACGATGAGCGTGAGCAGACATTGAACCAATTGCTGGTTGAAATGGATGGCTTTGAAGCGAACGAAGGCATTATTTTGGTCGCTGCAACCAACCGCCCTGACGTGCTTGACCCTGCGCTGTTGCGTCCGGGCCGGTTTGATCGTCAAGTGGTTGTGAACAACCCTGACATCATTGGCCGTGAGAAAATCCTCAAAGTGCACATGAAAAAAGTGCCGTTGGCTCCTGATGTTTCTGCTCGCACACTTGCGCGCGGTACGCCGGGGTTCTCTGGTGCTGATTTGGCGAACCTTGTGAATGAAGCGGCTTTGTTGGCTGCGCGACGCGGACGCCGTTTGGTGACCATGTCTGAATTCGAAGACGCTAAAGACAAAGTCATGATGGGTGCGGAGCGCCGGTCAATGGTGATGTCTGATGAAGAGCGTAAGCTGACGGCATATCATGAGGGTGGCCATGCGTTGCTTGCCCTTCATATGCCTGCTTCTGATCCAATCCACAAAGCGACGATTATTCCTCGTGGACGTGCGTTGGGTATGGTGATGCGTTTGCCAGAGCGGGATCAATTGTCGATGACCCGTGAGAAAATGCACGCTGACCTTGCGGTTGCGATGGGTGGCCGGGTTGCTGAGGAAGTTATCTTTGGCTACGACAAAGTCACTTCTGGGGCGTCATCTGACATTCAAATGGCGACCAATATGGCGAAGGCCATGGTGACGCAGTGGGGCATGTCCGACAAATTGGGTCCACTGGCTTACGCTGAAAATGAGCAAGAGGTTTTCTTAGGTCATTCTGTTGCTCGACAGCAAAATGCATCTGAAGAAACTCAAAAAATGATTGATAGTGAAGTACGTACTATCGTCGAAGATGCTTATGAGTTGGCGCGTAAGGTCATCACGGAGAATTTGGATGAGCTTCACCTTATTGGTAAGGGGTTGCTGGAATTTGAAACTTTGAGCGGTGATGAAATTATTGCTTTGCTCAAGGGTGTTCGCCCTGTGCGCGAAGACCTGACCGACCCTCCAGCACCTTCCGGGCCGAGTTCTTCGGTGCCAAGTTCAGGTCCAGCGCCTTCAGGCATAGACCCGTCTCCTCAAGGCACCTAATGGCTTTTGAGTGATGTTGAGATCAAAGAGGAAGCTTTCGGGCTTCCTCTTTTTCTTTGCCTCAGAAGAAGAGGGGTGTTAGGCAAACCTATGAGCACGCACACAAATATTTTTGGCATTGTGAATATTACAAGGGACTCTTTTTCCGATGGCGGACAGTTTCTTGACCCCGCTCGGGCGCTTGAGCATTGCCAAAGTTTGCTCACAGAAGGCGCTGATACATTGGACCTTGGTCCGGCATCGAGTAATCCTGATGCAGAGCATGTGAGTGCTGCTGATGAGATTTCCCGTCTCGCGCCCGTGTTTGATGGGCTGGAGGGCCTTTCAGGCTCTGGGCTAAGCCCGTTTCACATTTCGGTTGATAGCTTTCAAACGGAAACCCAGCGATATGCTTTGTCGCGGGGGGTGCATTACCTGAACGATATTCAAGGGTTTTCGGACTCTGCATTTTATCCAGAATTGGCTGCGAGCGATGCAAAGCTGGTGGTGATGCATTCGGTTCAACGCGCGGGCATTGCCACGCGGGATGATGTTCGTGTGAAAGATATAATTGCGCATATATGTGCATTTTTCGATGATCGTCTAGAGGCACTGGAACGTGCTGGTATTGCTCGGGAGCGGTTTGTTCTGGATCCCGGCATGGGGTTCTTTTTGGGAGCAAACCCTGAGGTTTCATTTGAGGTGCTCGCGCGTCTTGATGAACTTAAAGCACGCTATCACTTGCCCCTCTTGATTTCGGTTTCGCGTAAATCCTTTTTACGCAGTGTGACGGGCAAGGCGGCTGTTGATGCGGGCGCTGCGAGTTTAGCGGCTGAGCTAAGGGCCGTGCAGAATGGGGCGGACTTTATACGGACGCATAAAGCAGGTCCGCTGCGGGATGGTTTGGCAGTTTGGGATGCTTTGAATGCGCGCTCTTAGGGGGGTGCTGTTTAGGGACTTGGCATCTAGCCGGTGATTTTGACTTATTTCCTGAAAAAAACCGCAACAATTCGTTAACCCCATCTCCAGAATTTCCGGTTTATACTATGAGCCAAATGGAACCCCAAAAGTGAAGGCGTGATATGTCGAGAAAATACTTCGGCACCGATGGTATTCGAGGCGAAGCGAACAGCACCGTGATGACGGCTGAGACGGCGATGCGCGTTGGCATGGCGGCTGGACGGAAATTTATTCGCGGTAGCCATAAGCACCGCGTAGTAATTGGGAAAGATACGCGCCTTTCTGGGTACATGATCGAAAATGCGTTGATGTCCGGGTTCACATCGGTTGGCATGGATGTTTTTCAATTTGGGCCTTTGCCAACACCTGCTGTTGCGATGCTCACGCGATCGCTTCGGGCTGATCTGGGTGTTATGATTTCTGCCTCACATAATCCGTATCAGGATAATGGCATTAAGCTATTTGGGCCGGATGGCTATAAATTGTCTGATGATGTGGAATTAGAAATTGAGGCGTTGATTGACAATGGCCTTCATGAGCATTTGGCATCCTCTGACAAAATTGGCCGAGCGACGCGTATCGAAGATGCACAGGCGCGGTATATCGAATTTGTCAAAGGCACGCTGCCACGCAACCTCAGTCTAGAGGGCCTGCGGGTGGTGGTCGATTGCGCCAATGGGGCTGCTTATAAAGTCGCACCTGCAGTTTTGTGGGAGCTGGGCGCGGAGGTTGTTACCATCGGTACAGAGCCGAATGGATTTAATATCAACGAAGAATGCGGGTCTACGTCCACGGAGATGATGTGCCGTGTTGTGCGCGAACGTCGGGCGGATATTGGTATTGCCTTAGACGGGGATGCGGACCGGGTGATTGTTGCCAATGAAAAAGGCGAGATCATTGACGGCGATCAAATCATGGGGCTTGTTGCGCGCAATTGGAAAAATCTGGAGCTGCTAACCGCACCGGGCATTGTGGCAACTGTGATGTCCAACTTGGGGTTGGAGCGTTTTCTCAAAGACATTGATTTGAGCTTGGAGCGCACGCAAGTGGGGGACCGCTATGTGGTGGAAGCCATGCGGGCGAAGGGCTTTAATGTTGGCGGAGAGCAATCTGGCCATATTGTTTTGTCTGACTTTTCTACGACGGGTGATGGATTGATTGCTGCCTTGCAAGTGATGTCGGTGCTTAAATCAACCGACAAGCCTGCGAGTGAGATTTGCAATTTGTTTGAACCTGTGCCGCAACTGCTTAAAAACATCCGCTTTTCTGGTGGTGCGCCTTTGGACGACATACATGTAAAGGACGCCATTGCAGAAGGTGAGAGCCGCTTGAAAGATGGTGGGCGTTTGTTGGTGCGTAAATCTGGTACGGAACCTTTGATCCGGGTGATGGGCGAGGGAGATGACGCGTCGCTGGTGAATAACGTCGTGGATGATGTGATTTCCGCAATCAAGCATGTGGCTGCCTAATGATGAGCGACAATGATGCGAATGGGAGCGATGGCGACCTTGAGTTTCTTAATCAGTTTGCTGAAGCCCCGGCACCGCAAGGGCGTGTGCTGATTGTTGCTGGATCTGATTCCTCTGGTGGTGCAGGTATTCAAGCCGATATCAAATCGGTGACGATGATGGGCGCTTACGCTGCGACAGCGGTGAGCGCCATTACTGTGCAGAATACGTTAGGTGTGCAGGATGTGCATGGCCTTGCACCAGAGTTGATCACGGCGCAAATGCTGGCGGTTCTCGATGATATTGGCGCAGATGTGATCAAAACGGGCATGCTTCATTCTACTGAGGTTGTTGAGGCGGTTATTGCGGGCCTTTCTAGGGCAGATGAACATTGTCAATTGGTTGTAGACCCCGTGATGGTGGCGACAAGTGGCGACAGATTGCTGGACCGTGAGGCGGTGACTGTCTTGCGTGATAAATTATTACCTCTTGCTGATTTGATTACGCCGAATATGCCGGAAGCGGCTGTGCTGGCGGGCTTCCCGGTGGAGACGTTGGATGATCAGAAACGTGCAGGCGAGGCTCTATTGGCCCTTGGCTGCGGTGCGGTGCTGGTTAAAGGCGGGCATGGCAGCGATGCGTTGGTGCATGATGTGCTGGTGACCGAAGAGCAGGTCGAGGTGATGTCGGCTGAACGCTTGGAGACGGTGCACACACATGGTACGGGCTGCTCGTTGGCTTCTGCAATTGCGGGGGTGCTGTCGCAAGGGGCTCCTTTGCATGTGGCTGTGAATGTGGGCCGCGATTATGTGCGCGAAGCTATTCGCTTAGCGCCCGGGTTTGGCAAGGGGCATGGGCCGATCAATCATATGCACCCGCTTTATCTTGAGCCTGAAGCTGGCGACGACGCGTAGGCCTTTGGCGGGGCGCTTTTACTCTCTTCATCTGTTGAATTTTCTCACCTCGTTCTATTTTTCGCATTGAAATAGACGGCTGGGGCAGCCATGTTTTGACCCCAGATCAACTCGTGCAGAGTGATTTTGAGTTTTAATAGATTGGATAGGTTATGGAACTGCATCTCTTTCAAGTCGACGCTTTTGCCGACACTGTATTTGAAGGAAATCCAGCGGCTATTGTGCCGCTTGAGGAATGGCTTTCAGATGAGACGATGCAGGCGCTTGCGGCAGAAAACAACTTGGCGGAGACAGCCTTCTTTGTCCCTGAAGGAGATGGCTTTCGGCTGCGTTGGTTTACGCCGACGGTGGAAGTTGAGCTATGTGGACATGCAACGCTTGCGACGGCCCATGTGCTTTTTTCTCACTTAGGTTGGGATAGGCCTGAGATCAAATTCCAATATGGGGGTGGTGAGTTGATTGTCAGCAAGCAGGCTGATGGCATGTTGGAAATGGATTTTCCAGCGCGCCCCATGCGACCAACTGTGAAGTTGGATGGGTTGGATGAGGCCCTTGGGGCCAAACCTATTATGCTGCTGAAAGGCGTGAACCTGATGGCGGTATTTGAATATCCACAGCAAATTGCTGATTTGTCCCCGAACGTCTATAAGCTTGCGCAAATTACAGGGCCGATGGATGTCGGCCTTATTGCAACAGCTCCTTGCTCGGATGAGGCAGAGTTTGACTTTGTATCTCGGTTCTTTGCCCCGGCACACGGCATTAATGAGGATCCGGTGACTGGTTCTGCTCACTGCGATCTCACTCCCTTTTGGGCCAAACGGTTGAAGAAAAATACGCTGAAAGCCAGACAGGTTTCCAAGCGGGGAGGCACAGTGTTGTGTGAGCTGCGCGGTGACCGCGTCTTTTTGCGCGGGAAATGTGCTGATTATCTAAAGGGCACCTTCACCCTTTAACGGGTGGCGAGAAGTTGCCACACTTTGGTTGAACCGACATCCAGGTCTTCTAAGGCCCGCGATGTTTGCACCCGGTACGTTGCTTTTTTCTCCATACCAGACTTGGGGAGATAAGTGCGGCCGGGGTCGCCAATGAGAACGTCTGTGCCTTGGGCGACAAGGCCGCGTAACCAGCTTTCAATTTCACCAGCTAAGGGTTGCTCATAACACATGTCGCCCACCAGCACGATGTCCCAACCCGTATTGGGGGAGCCGATGAGATTTTCGGTGGTCGCGGTGAGCTGAACATTGTTTGCGACGGCGTTTAAGTGGCAGGCGCTTTTGGCAAAGGGGTCAATGTCTGCGGTAAGGGCGCTCGTTGCCCCGGCCTTGAGGGCTGCAATTGCAATGATGCCTGAACCTGCGCCAAAATCTAGGATGCGTTTGCCCTGCACATAGGCTGGCTTGTCGAGCAGGTAGCGGGCGATGGCTTGACCACCTGCCCACGCAAAGGCCCAAAAAGGTGCTGGTATGCCGTGATCGGCCAGCTCTTCTTCGCTCATTTTCCAAATGGGCAGGTCTTCGGTGGCTTGGTGTAGTTGGATTTCAGGCACCAGCGGAGAGGCTAACAAACGTGTTTGCGTTGCAATGAAGGTGTCTGGGTCACGGTGGGGCGCGGGTGCCTGAGTGTTCATAAAGTTTTGTAGGGCCTTTAGTTGGCGGGGGCCTGATATCCTTCGTCGAAGGTGCCCGATACTCTTTTACGGCGGGAATTGTGCACAAGATCACCTCGTCTGTCTTCATCGTCGGGGCGTGAGGTGGCCAGCTTGATGACTGCGCGATAACCCGGCATACTTTCCATGCGATCCCCAAAACCATTTTCCAGCAAATACTTCCGGGCTTTAGGAAGGTTGTAGCAGGGGACCCACATCATCAAGTGATGCTCTACATGGTAGTTCACACCGTAAGGTGCCATAAATAGGCGGGTGAGGGGATTGGTGAGGGTGGTGCGGGCATTGCGGAACGGGTCTTCATTGTCGGGCACCATGGCGTGCTCAGCAATGTTACGAATGCGGATGATGGCCATTTGCCATGTCATGAATGGCACAACCCATAGGATGACATAGAGATAGGCGTGGCCGGTGGCCGCGCAGCCTGCGAGCAACAGTAGATTAACTGCGATGCCCTTACCAAGTTTTTGGCGCAGGTTGTTGAGGCGTTGACCAAGTGGGAGGTCTGAGTTGCCCAAGGCATTTTGGAATTGGGCTTTGCGTTGCTGGTAGGCTGTTTGCCCGGTGAGGTCTCGGATCATTTTCCGGCGAAAGCTTTTTTTTGTGACGGGAAATGGGGCCGACAAAATAAGGTCTGGATCTTTTTCTGTTTGCGTGTTGGCGTGATGTTTTAAGTGATAGGTGCGGTAAGCATGTGTGTCTGCAAGCAAGGGGATCGCACAAAACCACTGACTTAAAAACATATTCAGCTTTTGGTTTTCGGTGAGGACGCCGTGGGCCCCATCATGCATTAAAATGGCGAGGCCAAGCATACGTGTGCCAATGATGCAGACAGCGAGAATATAGGTGAGTGGGTTGGGCCAGAAGGCGAAGAGGGCCATAGCGCCAAAAATGAGTGCCCACGCATGCAGGACAAGGCCGGTGCCTTTCCAGTCTGAGCGTTTACGTACTTCTGCGAGTTGCGCAGGGGTCAGCAGGTCGGATGCTGCAATCATTTTATTCCCTCCCCGGAATAGTATCTTCTTTGAACGTCTATTGCGGCAGATGTCTTGAGCTTATTGCACGGTCGTTTGGTGTGGCTTTGCTTGGGGCGTGCTTTGGTTGAGTTGTTGTTTTGCGCCAACTGATTTGAGGACAAAGTTAACGAGACTTTTGACTACCTCATCGCCACGGGCATCCAGAACATCACTATCAGGGGCTAAAGGTCCCACAAGCGCGGTTGGGATGGCGCCTGCAATGCACGCTGCGGTGATTTCTGCATCAACATTGTCAAATTCACCGTTTGCGATGCCTTCTTCAATGAGGCCTTGGAAGATAGAAGCATGTGTGCGGCGGAAACGGCGGCGTTCTTCGGCCAATGCGACGTCTACTGGTTCATTGAGCAGGGCGAATGCCAAGCGGCGGCCCCGTACAGCGCGTCCGGCAAAATTATCTGCCACTTCAATGAGGCGCTCGGTTGCTGAGCCTTGTTTCTCTGCAATATTGGCTAATAGGTTCATCTCGCGCGATGACACTTCGCGGAAAACCTGACGGCAGAGCTCATCTTTTGATTTGAAGTAGCGGTACAGGGACCCAGTGGCGACGCCTGCCCTGACGGCAACGGCCGACATTTGCGCGGCAGCGAATCCCCCTTCGAGGACCAGCTCACGCGCGGCATTTAGGATTTTTCGACGGTTTTCTGCGACGCGACTGACCATGGGGTGTGGATCCTTCTAGGCCGCGACTTGAATTTATATTCAAGTCAGCGGGAAATCTTAGTTCATGAACATCCCGGCAATGAAGCAGGATTCTCTTTTTAGGTCAAGGGGCATGAATATTCTTTCATGTCATCTAGGTGGGTGATGTGAATTTGTATTCACTTTTCGGACCGAAAAAACCCCGATTTGATTGAACAAACCGGGGTTTTTCGATTTAGCAACCCGAAGGGGTTGGCGCACGCGACAGCTGTTAAGCGGCGTGCTGCGCTGCAGCAGTATCATTCGCGGGGGCTTTTGCAGCATGTGATGCTGTTGCCGAGCGCGGTTGTGGTACTGCATCGGGATTTTTACGCCGATGTTGGTGTTCCATTTCATCGCGCCAGTAAGGGACGCTCGCAAAGATACCAGCGACAACTGCAGAAGCGTGGAGCCATTCTCTGAACATTGTCTACCTCATTCATTCATTTAGTCAGGAGACGCAGAATAACGCCTCTTCACTCTATTTATGGTGCGGTGCACAATAATGCAAGGGGTGTGCTCTGTGTCAGGAGGTCGCGGGGTCTCTAAAAAGGGGCAGAGCCGAGGCCGCCAGCCAAAATAGCGCCGAATACCAAAGCGCCAAAGTCTCTGTTGGAACGGAAAACAGAAAGACAGCGGGCTGGGTTATGAATATCTGTGCGCCGAATTTGACGATACAAGTGCCATATTGCGAAGCCTATGGTGAGATAATAGAAGCCGCTCATGCCTACAATGTACCCAGTGGCCAGCAAGCTGAGCGTGGTGATGCTGTAGAAGATGACGAGGGCTGGCTTTGTCTTTTCTCCTAACCGGAGGGCGCTGGATTTGAGGCCGAGGGCCGCGTCATCGGTTTTGTCTTGATGGGCATAGATGGTGTCATACCCAATTGTCCAAAAGATTGCGCCGAAATACAGGATGAAAGGAGCCACATCTAGTGAGCCGGTCACAGCGGTCCACCCCAACAATGCACCCCAGTTAAATGTGAGGCCGAGTGCGGCTTGAGGCCAATAGGTGATGCGTTTCATGAAAGGGTAGATGGTGATGGGCAGCAGGGAGGCTGCGCCGAGCACAATGGAATAGGTGTTGAGATTGAGCAGAATGACAAGCCCAATGAGGCACTGAAGAGCTAGAAAAAGGAAGGCTTGGGCCACAGATATCTGGCCTGAGGGGAGGGGGCGCGACCGTGACCGCTCTACTTGCCCATCAAAATTTCGATCTGCAATATCATTGATCGTGCATCCCGCGCCGCGCATCACAAAGGAGCCGACAAGGAAAAGGCACAGGAGCCACAGGTCGGGTAGCGGGTAAGCTTCCATGCCCAGCCAAGGCCATGTTGGGGATATGGGAAGGTGACGATATTGCGTGGCGGCAAAAGCGATCGCCCATGCGCTGGGCCAAAATAGCAGCCATGACCCAATTGTGCGGTCTGCCCGTGCGAGCCGTAAGTAGGGGCGGGTTGACTTTGGTGCCCAGCGGTCTACCCAATTTTTATCTGTGGCATCAGCAACTTGGCCGTTTTCTGGGAGGGGAGGCTGGGCGTGCATAGGGATCTCTTTTGTTGATTTGGCGAGGTATTTATAGAATTGCTGGTTATTGCGTTGTTGGCTATAGCATAGCTCGAAAAATGAACGTACCCAGTGATATGTCTTCACTGGAATACGAAATGGGCAACATGAGGTGAGGCTATGGCAAAACGTGACGAGGAGGGGCCAGACCATTGTGGCACTGGTAAATGTCGGCTGTTTGTGAATGCACCTCTTGAGCCCGACGCGACTTATGAGCCGGACAAAAACCAAAGCCATTATCTCATTCATGTGATGCGCCTCAAGCTTGGTGAAAGTGTTTTGCTGTTTAACGGTGTCGCGGGGGAATGGCGCGCACAGGTGAGCCAGTTGGGCAAGAGGGGGCTCACATTAAGCGTTGTTGAGCAGACACGCCCGCACCAATCCCTTCCTGATATTTGGCTTTTGTTCGCTCCGATCAAACGCGCGCGGTTAGACTATATGGTACAGAAAGCTGCCGAAATGGGTGCTGGTAAAGTGATGCCGGTGATGACACGGCGCACGATGGTATCGCGGGTGAATGAAGACAGGCTGCGGGCGAACTTGGTGGAGGCGGCTGAGCAATGTGGGTTGGTGAGCGTGCCAAGCCTTGAGCCGGCATTGAAATTGGATGCGGTGTTGGATCGTTGGGCAGAAATGGCACCGGGGCGCCGTCTCATTTTTTGTGATGAAACTGCCCAGTCGGGTGCGGCCTTAGAGAGTTTGCAGGCACTGAAAAGTGGGGGTGAGCCGCTTGCGGTCCTTATTGGACCAGAAGGTGGTTTTGACCCCGGCGAGCGTGCACGCTTGTTGAAGCGCGACGATACGGTTGTTCTGTCATTAGGGCCACGAATCATGCGGGCAGATACGGCGGCTGTTGCTGCGTTGAGCGTTGTCCAGTTGGTGCTTGGAGATTGGCAGAAACCGTCGCCTTAATGGCGGGGGATGTGAAAATATCCGCTCATTTATTGTGGGTTTTGTTTTAAGACCTTGTACCTATCCAGTAAGCCTCCTACATCAGGGTGAATATATTGGGTATAGACCTAAAATAACGATCCGAACCTCGTTAAGACGCTGAGAGCCGTTACGCTGCTATTGAGCTAAAGTGATGTGTGGGCGCAACCGTTCGGAAGAAAAGGGCTGAGATATGAGTACTCTCGTGAAGGGTGACGACACCGTCGGTGGACGCGATGAGCTTATTGCCTATCTGCAGTCGGGTGAAAAACCAGATGCGTCGACCTGGCGTATTGGCACCGAGCATGAGAAGTTCCCCTTCCGCGTGAATACGCATGAGCCTGTCCCTTACGGGGGAGACAATGGCATCCGCGCAATGCTGCAAGGCATGACGAAGTTTGGCTGGTTGCCGACGATGGAAGGCGACAATATTATTGGCCTGTCGAGTGCGGATAATTCTTTTGCTAATATTTCGTTGGAGCCGGGCGGACAATTTGAACTTTCGGGCGCGCCGCTTGAGACATTGCACCAAACGTGCTCGGAAGTGCATACCCATTTGGCGCAGGTGAAAGAGGTGGGCACAGAGCTGGGTATTAGCTTTTTGGGCCTTGGCTTTTCTCCTAAGTGGACACGGGCAGAAACCCCGCAGATGCCAAAAGGGCGTTACGGGATTATGACGCGCTACATGCAAAAAACCGGCAGCATGGGGCTGGATATGATGTATCGCTCCTGTACCGTTCAGGTGAATTTGGATTTTGGTAGAGAAGCCGACATGGTGAAAAAATTCCGTGTTGGGTTGGCATTGCAGCCAATTATTACAGCGATGTTTGCTAATTCTCCGTTTACGGAAGGAAAGCCGAATGGCTTTCTATCTAAACGCTCTCATGTGTGGACTGATACAGACAATAATCGCACGGGGATGTTGCCCTTCGTTTTTGACGAGGGCTTTTCCTATGAGCAATACGTTGACTATGCCTTAGATGTGCCGATGTATTTTGTGTATCGCAACGGTGTGTATCATGATGTGGCGGGACGTTCTTTCCGAGACTTTTTAGCTGGTAAGTTGGAAGGTTTTGAAGGTGAGCTGCCGACCATGACGGATTGGGAAAATCACCTGACCACCATTTTTCCGGAAGTGCGCATGAAGAAATTCTTGGAAATGCGCGGTGCTGACGATGGTTTGTGGGGCAAAATTTGCGGCCTCCCGGCTATTTGGGTTGGCTTACTTTACGATTCCAACACATTGGATGCGGCTTGGGACTTGGTGAAAGACTGGACCGAGGAAGAGCGTGATGCTCTGCGTAACCAAGTGCCGAAAACAGCCCTGCAAACGCCGTTTAGAGATCGCAAGGTCTTGGATATTGCGCGTGAAGTGGCGGCTTTGTCACGGGCTGGATTGAAAGCCCGTGGACGGATGGACGGCATGGGCAGCGATGAGACTTTGTTCTTATCGGCCATTGATGACGTGCTGGAGCGCGGCCAGTGCCGGGCGCAGGATTTGCTCGACCGTTACCATAGTGTTTGGAATGAGTCTGTGGAGCCTGTGTTTACCGAGATGGCTTATTAGAGACTGCTCGATATCTGGTTGGGTGGGGTTGGAGGATTGAGTCTTGGGGCTGAATTTTTATATACTCCCGGTTTTCCGCCATTTTCTTGTGAGTTTTTGAGCCGTTTGATCTCTCTGCTTAGGATTTCTTTACTCTAAATGCGTGAATGGCCCTTCGTGATTTGACTTGAGCGTGGGGGAAGCCTATATCGGTCTCGGGCCACCTCTCCCCAACGAGAGGCTTCTATCTGTGAGGGTAGCTATGACAGCTAGCACTACTATTCCGGACCACCGTCCGTCGAATCCACATTTCTCTTCTGGGCCATGCTCTAAGCGTCCCGGTTGGTCACTCAAAAATCTTGAAGATGCAGCTTTGGGCCGGTCGCACCGGGCAAAGATCGGTAAAGCTAAGCTTGCCGAAGCCATCGATCGCACACGTTCTGTATTGGGCGTGCCCGACGATTATCGTATCGGCATTGTTGCTGCGTCTGACACGGGCGCTGTTGAAATGGCGCTTTGGTCATTGTTAGGCGCACGCGGTGTTGACATGATGGCTTGGGAGAGCTTCGGCTCTGGTTGGGTTACCGATGTGGTAAAACAGCTCAAGCTGGACAATGTCCGCAAATTGGAAGCGCCTTACGGGCAGCTCCCAGATTTGGGCGCAGTCGATTTCAACAATGATGTTGTTTTTACTTGGAATGGCACGACCTCTGGTGTGCGGGTTCCCAATGGTGACTGGATCGCGGACGATCGTGAAGGCTTGACCATTTGTGATGCAACGTCTGCTGCATTTGCGCAGGACCTTGCTTGGAACAAGCTGGATGTTACGACTTTTTCTTGGCAGAAAGTTTTGGGCGGCGAAGCTGCACACGGCATCCTTATTTTGTCTCCACGGGCTGTGGAGCGGTTGGAAAACTATACGCCGCCTTGGCCGTTGCCGAAAATTTTCCGCCTTACTAAAGGTGGTAAATTGATCGAAGGCATCTTTAAGGGTGAGACAATCAACACGCCTTCTATGTTGGCAGTTGAAGATTATCTTGATGCGCTGAAATGGTCAGAAAGCATTGGTGGTCTGTCGTCTTTGATTGGACGGGCTGATGCGAACTTGGCATTGATGGCTGAATGGGTTGAGAAAACTTCTTGGGTCGACTTCTTGTGTGAAGACGTGAATGCACGTTCCAACACATCGGTTTGCCTTAAAGTTGTCGATCCGGCCATTACCGCACTGTCTGATGAGGAGCAAACGGCTTTCGCTAAGAAAATCGTAACGCTGCTGGACGGCGAAGGTATCGCCTATGACATCGGTGCATACCGTGATGCGCCTGCAGGTCTTCGGATTTGGGCAGGGGCAACGATTGAGTTGGCTGACATGCAAGCATTGTTGCCATGGCTCGACTGGGCATTTGCTGAAGCGTCTAAATAGACGCTTTCGTATTTTTGACTTTTTGATTTTCAAATATATGTCGGACGGGCAAGCTTTGTGCTTTCCCAGTTCGCCCTCTTAAAGGAGGCTGATATGCCTAAAGTTCTTATCTCTGATAAATTGAGCCCAGCAGCTGCGCAGATTTTTCGTGATCGCGGTGTTGAAGTAGATGTGATCACTGGCCTTGACCGTGATGAGCTGATTAAAATTATTGGTCAGTATGACGGCTTGGCTGTGCGTTCTGCGACCAAAGCTACGGAAGCAGTTATTGCGGCTGCGGATAATCTGAAAGTTATTGGCCGGGCTGGTATCGGTGTCGATAACATCGATATTCCTGCGGCTACGGCACGCGGCATGATCGTGATGAACACGCCTTTCGGTAACTCCATCACAACTGCTGAGCACGCCATTTCAATGATGATGGCCGTTGCCCGCGATATTCCTCAAGCCAATGCATCTACACATGCGGGCAAGTGGGAAAAATCAAAATTCATGGGTGTTGAAGTTACGGCTAAAACACTTGGCGTCATTGGGTGCGGCAACATCGGGTCTATTGTTGCTGACCGGGCGTTGGGCTTGCGTATGAAGGTTGTGGCGTTTGATCCATTCCTTACCCCTGAACGTGCAAAAGACATGGGCGTTGAGAAGGTTGAACTGGACGAATTGTTCAAGCGTTCTGACTTCATTACTTTGCACACCCCGTTGATCGACAAAACACGTGGCATCATCGATGCGTCTGCATTTGCGAAAATGAAAGATGGCGTTCGGATTGTGAACTGTGCACGCGGTGGCTTGATCGTTGAAGCTGATTTGAAAGTGGCACTGGAAAGCGGCAAAGTTGCTGGGGTGGCGCTGGATGTGTTTGAAGTTGAGCCTGCTAAAGAGAACGCTTTGTTTGGCATGGAACAAGTTATTTGTACGCCTCACTTGGGCGCGTCTACTTCTGAAGCACAAGAGAACGTGGCTTTGCAAGTTGCTGAACAAATGGCTGACTATCTTCTGGATGGGGCGGTTACAAATGCGATCAACATGCCGTCCATCTCTGCTGAAGAAGCGCCTAAGCTTGAGCCCTATGTGAAGCTGGCTGATCAGCTTGGTTCTTTTGCGGGTCAACTGACTGAATCTGGTATTGAAGCGGTTACCATCGAGTATGAAGGTGATGTGGCTGGGTTGAATACAAAGGCGCTGACGAATGCGGCTTTGTGCGGCCTTCTCAAGCCATTGTTGGCTGATGTGAACATGGTGTCTGCGCCGGTGTTGGCTAAGCAGCGTGACATTGAAATCACCGAAATCACCCGTGAAGAAGCACGTGGGGCGTATGAGACTTACATTCGCCTTACAGTTAAAACGGAACGCCAAGAGCGCTCTGTTGCGGGCACGATCTTCTCTGACGGTCGTCCTCGGGTAATCCAAGTGAAAGGCATCAACATGGAGGCCGAATTGGCTCCTCACATGCTTTATGTCACGAATGAAGACAAGCCGGGCTTTATCGGTGGTTTGGGTTCTATCTTGGGTGATGCTGGTTTGAACATTGCTAACTTTAATCTTGGGCGTGATAGCGCTGGTAGCGATGCCATTACCTTGATCGAAGTAGATAGCGCCATTCCTGATGCTGTTTTGACAGCTGTGAAAGGCTTGCCGCATGTTGTGCAAGCTAAGGAACTGACCTTCACTGCGTAATAGATGGCATCAAGATTGTATGTGATGCAGCTGAGTCGGATGGCCCCTTTTTAAGGGGCCATTTTTTTGGCTGAATCCTGCGGAAATTTTCAGCTGAATTTGTTCTGACACCGAGGCTTTGCAAATCTGTCAGAACAGAGTACAACTGCACAAAGTCCCACCGGGTTATCAACGCCTATTGGGGCTTTCCTTGTGTTTGGCGCGCTCTTTTGAGCTGGCGCCTCCAAATTATCGGTGACGAAATGGCGAATGTTGCAGTGGTCGGGTCCCAATGGGGCGATGAAGGCAAAGGCAAGATTGTTGACTGGCTTTCAGAGCGTGCAGATGTGGTTGTGCGCTTCCAAGGGGGGCATAATGCCGGCCATACTTTGGTTATTGATGGGGTGACTTACAAGTTGTCTCTGTTGCCGTCTGGCATTGTGCGTCCGGGCACTCTGTCTGTGTTGGGCAATGGGGTTGTGATTGATCCATGGGCGCTGACCAGTGAAATTGATAAATTGGCGACACAGGGGGTGACTGTTACGGCGGAAAACCTGCGCATTGCTGAGAATGCGACACTCATCTTGCCTGTTCACCAGATGCTTGATGAAATTCGTGAGAACTCTAATAAAAATACTAAAATTGGCACGACTAAACGCGGCATCGGCCCGGCCTATGAAGACAAGGTGGGACGCCGTGCGATTCGTGTGATGGATCTGGCGGACCCGGATACGTTGCCCGACAAAATTGAGAAGTTGCTGCACCACCACAATGCCCTTCGTCGGGGATTGGGGCAGGACGAGCTTGAAGCGGCTCCTTTGGTTGCTAAGTTGCTAGAGATTGCGCCTCGGATTTTGCCGCATATGGATACTGTATGGCGGTTGTTGGCTGATATGCGTAAAGCCGGTAAGCGGATTTTGTTTGAAGGTGCCCAAGGGACATTGCTTGATATCGATCATGGCACATACCCTTATGTGACTTCTTCCAACACGGTTGCGGGGCAAGCTGCTATTGGGTCTGGTGTGGGACCAAAAGCGATTGAATATGCTCTTGGCATCACCAAAGCCTACACCACACGTGTTGGTGAGGGGCCATTCCCAACTGAGCTGAACGATGAGACGGGTCAGCTTCTTGGGGAAAAAGGACACGAGTGGGGCACTGTTACTGGCCGTAAGCGCCGGTGTGGTTGGTTTGATGCGGTGCTTGTGCGCCAAGTCATTAAGACCAGTGGCATTGATGGCATTGCCTTAACCAAGTTGGATGTGCTTGACGGATTCGATGAAATTAAAATCTGCGTTGGGTATAAGCTGGACGGCAAAGATTATGACTATTTGCCAGCCAATGCGGCCATGCAGGCTCGGGTTGAACCTATTTATGAAACGCTGGAAGGGTGGTCAGATACAACCTTCGGCGCGCGTAGTTGGGCCGATTTGCCAGCCCAAGCTGTAAAATATGTTCGTTACGTCGAAGAGTTGATTGAGTGCCCCGTTGCGCTTCTGTCTACCTCTCCAGAGCGAGACGATACTATTTTGATGCGTGATCCGTTTGAGGATTAATGGGTTGCATTGTCCGTAGCGTGATGTTTTTGGCTGGCCTGTCGATATTTACGCATTTTTGTGTAGCTAGCCGCCGCAAATGAGTGTCAGATACTGTTCATATTCGATGTTGTAGCTTGCCTGCAGCTTCATGAGAGTTTCTCATGGTTGGTTTATGGCGGATTTATCGCCTTGTCTTACGGGGATTATGATGACTGATTTAATGAAAAAAGCACTTTTGCCTTTCGCT
The DNA here is from genome assembly GCA_029209985.1 of Parvibaculaceae bacterium. GTDB lineage: Bacteria > Pseudomonadota > Alphaproteobacteria > Parvibaculales > Parvibaculaceae > NORP139. The sequence continues at coordinate 55,266 of JARGNZ010000008.1, read as the reverse complement.
CTGGTTGGCGCTGTTATGGTGGCGGGCTGTGAAGATAATTCAGGTGATGCGGCCGAATCTGCGAAACCAGCGGCTGAAGAGACAGCTCCGGCAGCAGCTGATGCAACCGTTCCTACTGCGACGGTTCCTGCAACGGAAGCGCCAGCGGCTGACACAACACCAGCTGATGCGACTGACGCGGCTGATGCGGCGTCTGAGGACACCAGCGACGCTTTAGAAAGCGGCAATGGGGTGTTGGATAAAGCGGGTCAAATGGCAACGGATGCTGTGAACGCGGCTGGGGATGCTGCTGGTGCCGCAGTGGATGCAGCGACAGATGCTGTGAGCGATGCGACAACAGACGCGGCGACCGACGCGGCTACTGATGCGGCTAAAGACGCTGCAACGGACGCTGCTGTAGATGCCGCTCAAGACGCGGCAACAGATGCGGCTATGGACGCGGCTAAAGATTCAGCAACAGACGCTGCCGCCGATGCAGCATCAGACGCTGCTTCTGATGCAGCTGCCGATGCTGCCGCTAAAGTGCAGCCATAAGCTTGAAGAATAAAAGGGCTTTCTGAGGAAGGCCTGATCGATGTGAAAGGCCCAGTGTTGAGAAACGCTGGGCCTTTTCATTTTCCTCAAAGAAGCTCGATGAGAATAAGCAGCATGCCTGCGATGCCGGTGAAGTAACCGATGGTTCGAAGCCAAAGCACTGTTGTACCGCTGACGTAGGCGAAGGCATGGATTAGGCGACCTATAAAGAAAATCTGTGCGCCTGTAATCGTCATCTCTGTGTGGACACCGGCCATATGAGCGGTTCCAGCTATGGCGATGTAGAGCACAAGGTTTTCAATGAGGTTGGTATAAGCCCGCTTTGTGCGGATAACCCATTCGGGTGATTGTGCGGGCGCTGTGTCTCGATTGCCCGCCCCCCAGGATATACCCATAAAGTAAAGGTTTGCGCCGGAGTTTAGGGAGATTAGGCCATAAAGTAGGATGGCGCTCCACACGAGCACCCAAAGTTCAATGGTCATTCGGTATCCTTTCTGAAGGGGTTTAAGGGGGGTGGCCCCCTGAGGTGTCAGGCTCCTGTAAACATTGGTTCCCATCGTTGTTTTATGCAAGCGGCGGCCCGAGGAGAATGTGAAATTGGTTCCTGTCGCTGCAGCAGCCCTAAAGGCAATCTCGTGCTTTACGTGGGCGCGTGAGCAGGGCACACTGCACCTAACCGAGGGGTGTCCCACTATCTATTTATTGGGTCTGAGATGGCGTAAGCCGAACCCTTAAAACCTGATCCGGGTCATGCCGGCGAAGGGACGGGTGACCTGCTTTCAGAAGTGTGCATGCTGTGGTGTGCGCGTCTTTCTACCGACCCCGCCTTGAACCAACCCGGATTTCCAAGTGTGCAATTGCTTTTGGCTGTGCACCATATTACCTGCGCATCGATGCGTGTATTGGAGATCCATTATGAATTTACATGTAAAGCCGGACGTTACCACTGGCCCCCTGCCTGCATCACGCAAGGTCTATGTGGAGAGCGCGCAAGCCCCCGGCCTTATGGTGCCGTGTCGAGAGATATCTCTTCACCCGACAGCCGAAGAGCCGCCGGTGCGTGTGTATGACACCTCAGGGCCTTATACGGACCCAGATGCAGTGATCGATCTGAATGCAGGTTTGCCGCGCAACCGTTCTAATTGGGCGATTGAACGTGGCGGCGTTGAATTTTACGACGGGCGCGACGTGAAGCCGGAAGACAATGGTAATGTGTCCGGGGATAGAGCGGCAGAGGCTTTTCCTATTAAGCACCGTCCCTTACGTGGGTTGCCGGGGGCTATGGTGACGCAATTGGAGTTTGCTCGCGCTGGGATCATTACAAAGGAAATGATCTATATTGCGGAGCGGGAAAATATTTGCCGCACGCAAGCTGTTGAAAATGCCGAACATAAGGTTGCGGAAGGCGAAAGCTTTGGGGCTGATATACCTGAATTTATCACGCCGGAATTTGTGCGTAAGGAAATTGCAGAAGGGCGTGCGATTATTCCGTGCAACATCAATCATGGCGAACTGGAGCCGATGATTATTGGCCGGAATTTCCTCGTTAAAATTAACGCCAATATTGGGAACTCTGCGGTGACGTCCTCGGTTGCTGAAGAAGTGGACAAAATGGTGTGGGCAACCCGTTGGGGCGGCGACACCGTGATGGACCTTTCAACGGGGCGTAACATTCACACAACACGCGAATGGATTATCCGCAATGCGTCCGTGCCGATCGGAACAGTGCCGATTTATCAAGCGCTGGAAAAAGTGAATGGGGTGGCCGAAGATCTGACGTGGGAAGTGTTCCGCGACACGTTGATTGAGCAAGCTGAGCAGGGGGTGGATTATTTCACCATTCATGCCGGGGTGCGGTTGGCTTATATTCCAATGAGTGCAAAACGGGTGACAGGCATTGTGTCACGCGGTGGGGCGATCATGGCGAAGTGGTGTTTGTCACATCACAAAGAAAGCTTTCTCTATGAGCATTTCGAGGATATTTGCGACATCATGCAAAAATATGATGTGAGCTTTTCACTCGGGGATGGTTTGCGTCCGGGCTCTATTGCGGATGCCAATGATGAAGCACAATTTGCTGAGTTGGAAACGCTGGGTGAGTTGACCAAAGTTGCTTGGGCCAAAGGATGCCAAGTAATGATTGAAGGGCCGGGCCACGTGCCGATGCACAAGATCAAAGTGAATATGGAAAAGCAGCTCAAAGAATGTCACGAAGCGCCGTTCTATACGCTTGGGCCGCTCACCACTGATATTGCACCGGGCTATGACCACATTACGTCTGGCATCGGGGCGGCGATGATTGGTTGGTTTGGTTGTGCAATGTTGTGTTACGTGACGCCGAAAGAGCACTTAGGGTTGCCGGACCGGGATGATGTGAAGGAAGGTGTTATCACCTATAAAATTGCCGCTCATGCTGCCGATTTGGCGAAGGGGCATCCAGCAGCTCAATTGCGGGATGATGCTTTGTCTCGGGCGCGGTTTGAGTTCCGGTGGGAAGATCAGTTTAATTTGGCGCTGGACCCTGAGCGTGCCCGTGACTTCCATGACCAGACATTGCCGAAAGATGCTCACAAGGTGGCGCATTTCTGCTCTATGTGTGGTCCGAAATTCTGTTCGATGAAGATTACGCAAGAGGTGCGCGATTACGCGGAAAGCGGTATGGAGGATATGTCCCATCAATTCCGTAACTCTGGTTCTAAGCTTTATATGGAAGAGGATGAGGTGAACGCGCTCAAGCAATCGAACGCCTCGCTTGGCAAGACCACCGACTAGCTTTAGGTATATCATGCATGCAAAAGGCCTCGTTCTATGAACGGGGCCTTTTCGTATACTTGACAATTGTCCAATTATTCTCTTATGTCTTACCTGACTGTTAAGCGCCTGAAAGATGAATATGAGTGATACACCTGAGAGAACGTCTGATTTAGCCCCTTCGGCTCCTGCATTGTTGAAAAAGCGTAAGCCTGGTCGGCCTGCGGCTGGGGATAAGGCTGTTTCCCAAACTGATTTATTGGAAGCTGCGCTGAAGGCTTTTGCTGAACATGGGTATGAAGGCGTTTCTATTCGTAAGCTCACCCGTGAGCTGGGGGTGAGCCACAATCTCATTCATCACTATTTTTCATCTAAAGAACAGCTTTGGAAATCTGCGGTGGAATTTGGGTTTAGCCGTATCCCGCCAGGGGCTACAAAATTATTGTCGCCTGATATTGCGCCGGGTGAGGAAATTGAGTGCCTTTACGAAGCGACCTATATGATTGCACTGACAGCATCGGACCATGCGGAATATTTTAAGATCATTATTGATGAGTCTGCTTTGGGTGGGCCCCGGTTTGATTTTCTTTATGAGAATTTTGTGGGCGAGGTTGCTGATACTGTGAATGTTTTATTCCAGCGGGCGGTGGACCGTGGAGAGGCGCGGCCTTTGCCACCGGGTTTGACCAGCATTATGCTTCTTGCCGCCATTGGAACGCCCTTTACGATGCGGGCGCTAACACGCAAATTGATTGGCATGGATAAAGGGCGTCATATTTCGGCTAAAGAAGGTGCCCGCGCCATTGCGGATAGTTTGTTTTATGGCGTGCGGGTTTAACTGTTGCTAATATAGCCACCCGTATTGGTTTCATACTTGGTTTGAGGTCAGTGGCACTCAAGGAGACCCTTATGTTTGGAATGCGAAAAAAAACAGAAATGCCTACGGCCACTTCCGCTTTGCCGGGCCGGTCTTCTCCTCTGCCGACCGCTGAGACGCATTTTGTAAATGGTCGCCCCTTAAAAGGTCCGTTCCCAGAGCATTTGAGTGTGGCCATGTTTGGCTTAGGGTGCTTTTGGGGCGCTGAGCGTAAGTTTTGGGAGCAAGAGGGTGTTTGGGTGTCGGCTGTTGGCTATGCCGCTGGTTTTTCGCCTAACCCAACCTATGAGGAAGTCTGTAGTGGGCAAACCGGGCACAATGAAGTTGTGCTTGTTGTCTTTGACCCACGTGTCATTTCATATGCAGGTCTGTTGAAGGTGTTTTGGGAGGCGCATAATCCAACCCAAGGCATGCAGCAGGGCAATGATGTTGGCACACAATATCGATCCGGTATTTATACTTATAACGATGAGCAAAAATCTACGGCTGTGGCAAGCAAGGATGTTTATGGGGCCGCGTTGGCTTCTCATGGGGCAGGCGCCATTACGACTGAGATTATCGATGCTCCCGAGTTCTTCTATGCAGAAGATTATCACCAGCAATATTTGGCGAAAGTGCCTAATGGATATTGTGGCCTTGGTGGAACAGGGGTGACGTGCCCTATTGGTACAGGGGTAGACGCAGACGTTTAGTGTTCTGTGTCGTCTCCCAGTTTACTTTCCATTTCCAGTAATTTCACTTTTCGATCTGGTCCCCATCTGTAGCCTCCCACGCCCCCTGCTTTTGGCAAGATGCGGTGGCAGGGCACAGAGAGGGATACTGTGTTTCGGGCACAGGCACTTGCCGCAGCGCGCACTGACTTAGGAGCGCCTATCTTTTCAGCCAATTGGGAATAAGTGAGGGTCTGGCCTGCGGGAATATCACAAAGAGCGGCATATACTTTTGCCTGAAAAGCCGTGCACTGAACATCTGTTGGCAGTGGTTTCCACTCTTCTTTGCCTTCCAAGTAATTGACCAAGGTGGCCGCGAACCCTTCCACTGGATGTGTTGTGCTTGGGGGCAGCTCAGTGACCTGTGCATTTGGAAAGTCTGCATGCATTTCTTCTAGCATGCGGGCGGTTTCTCCCATGGCCACAAAGGAAAGCCCTTTGTGGGTGGCGGCGACCAATAGGTTTCCGAGGGCTGATGGGCGAATTGTCCAAACGATGTCCATGTCGGGGGCTCCTTTGCGATAGGCTGCTGGGGACATGCCTAAGCGTTTCTTCCCTTTTTCATAGAAGCGGCTGGGGGCGCCGTAGCCTGCTTCGTAGATAGCGTTGGTGATGTCAGCCCCTTGTTTGATGGCATCGCGAAACCGGTTATGGCGCAATGCTTCGCCGTATTGTTTTGGACTGACGCCGAGCTTTGCTTTGAAAAGCTTCTGGACGTGTGATTTGGACAATCCGGTCGTGCGGGCAAGGCTGGCGAGAGAGGGGATGGGGTCGGTGTTTTCGAGTAATTGGCACAGGTGCAGCAAATGGCGTTGCTCGGATGCAATTTCATCTGGGTGACAGCGTTTGCAGGCGCGTAGACCGGCTTCTCGGCATGCGTGAGGAGATGAAAAGAAGCGCACATTCTCGCGCTTGGGACGCCGTGCTGGGCAGGAGGGGCGGCAATATATACCAGTGGTGACCACGCCAAAATAAAGGATGCCATCTAGGGTTGTTCGCCGGTTTTCAATGGCGTCCCATAGCAGGGCTTCTGGGTCTTCCCGTGATGTGGAGGTGGCTTGATCTGTCATGGGGGAAGTATGATGGGTTTCACCTTAAAAGGCTTCCCGTTTCTTGTGCTCAAATAAATTGGGCATGAAAATGTGAGATTGCCTTGGGGCTTATTATAAAACCGCGCTGTGAGGCGCGGTTTTATTGTCTGTCATGTACGAGATAGGTCGCCCTACATTGCTTCAAGGGCTTCGCGATGGTCGATCTGTTGGGACTGCATGGCTTTGTGCATTGCTTTTTGAAGCTTCTCAAAGGCCCGTACTTCAATTTGGCGGACCCGTTCCCGACTGATGCTATATTTCTGAGACAATTGCTCCAATGTCGAAGGGCTATCTTTCAAGCGTCGCTCCGTGAGGATGTCCATTTCGCGTTCGTTCAGCTCCTGCATGGCCAAGGCAAGCATGTCGCGGCGCTGGTTCAATTCTTCTTGGTCACCCAGCTCCACTTCTTGGTCTGCGCTTTCATCGACGAGCCAATCTTGCCACTCTTCCCCGTCTTCCCCGTCATGGCGTAGAGGCGCATTGAGGGAGTTATCAGGGCCGGACATGCGCCGGTTCATTGTGATCACTTCTGTCTCGGTCACACCAAGGCGTGTGGAGATTTCGCTGACCGTTTCGGGGTGCAAGTCTCCTTCTTCAAAGGCTTTGAGTTGGCCTTTTACTTTGCGCAAATTGAAGAAGAGTTTCTTTTGCGCTGCTGTGGTGCCGATTTTGACCAATGACCAAGAACGCAAAATATATTCTTGGATGGACGCGCGGATCCACCACATGGCATACGTTGCCAAGCGGAATCCTTTTTCAGGCTCAAACCGTTTGACCGCCTGCATAAGGCCCACGTTGCCTTCCGAAATGACTTCCCCAATGGGCAGGCCGTAGCCGCGATAGCCCATGGCAATTTTGGCCACAAGGCGCAAGTGGCTTGTTACCATACGGTGCGCTGCTTCGGAATCTTCATGCTCTTTCCAGCGTTTGCCCAGCATGTATTCTTCTTGCGGTTCCAGCATTGGAAATTTGCGAATTTCCTGCAAATATTTGGACAGGCTACCCTCGGGGGTCATGGCGGGCATGATGGATTTGGCGGAGGAGGAAGTCGCTTTTTTTGTCGGAGCTTTTGGTGCCGCTTTTTTTGCCGCTGCTTTTTTGGTAGCGGTGCTGGTAGGTGTTTTCGACATGGTGTTCTCCCTCTTGGGTTCGTTCCTTACATGCGACCTTGGACCCCTAAATTAGATGCCCAGAATAGCGCCAAAAGGCCGGTCCCTGTACTCACGCTTTGCAGAGGTAGGCCTGTGTAACCGCATCCCTGCTTCCCACATTATATGGGGAATGGTTGACAGGGATAAAAGGGCAAAATCGCGTCTCAAAGTCACATATCAGTGAGTTCAGCAATCAATTTGGCCATATCATCCGGTAATTCTTGGCGAAAAACCATATGTTCACCTGTTTTGGGATGGTCAAAGCCTAATTCGTGGGCGTGCAGGGCTTGGCGGCTGAGGTCTGCCAAAGCGTTTTGTGCGCCCTCTGTGAGCTTGTTGTGGCGGGTTTTTTGACTGCCGCCATAGGTTGGGTCGCCGAGCAAAGGATGGCCCATGTGGGTGAGGTGGACGCGAATTTGGTGTGTACGGCCTGTTTCCAAGCGGCATTCAACTTGGCTCACGATGATCGGGTCGCCAAATGATTTGCGCACTTCAAAGTGTGTGATTGACTCTCTGCCGCCGGTTTTGCGCACAGCCATTTTACGCCGATTGTGTGGGGACCTGGCGATTGGTGCATCAACGGACCCTTTTGGGGGCTGAATTTCCCCCCATGCGAGGGCGGTATAGGCACGTTCTAAGCGGCCATCACGTCCGTGGGCGGCGAATTGTAGTTGGAGGTGATGCAGGGCAGGCTCTGTTTTGGCCACGACCATGACACCAGAGGTTTCTTTATCTAGGCGGTGCACGATGCCGGGGCGTTGTTCGCCGCCAATGCCTTGGAAGCTGTCGCCACAATGGGCCAGCAGGGCATTGACCAAGGTGCCATCTAGTGCGCCGGGTGCTGGATGCACAACCATGCCTGCGGCTTTATTGACGACAATGAGGGTGTCATCCTCGTATAGAATATCTAATGGGATGTCTTGGGCGATCGGCGTTGCAGGCAAGGGGGCGGGAATGATGAGCGTATACACCTCATCGAGTTTGACCCGGTAAGACCTGTCGCTTATCGTCCGCGAACCCTGCGGGGTGAGCCTGCTTAGGCGGCCTTGTGCAATAAGGGCATGAATACGAGAACGGCTTGGGGGCGCTTCGCGGTCCTCTAGGGCGGCGGCAAGAAAGCGATCCAAGCGTTGGGACGTGTCTGCGTCGGTGACGGTTAGTTCGACGGTTTCGTCGGCAGCGTCTAAATGACTATCAACATTGGGAAGATCAGGAGAAGACATGGCAGAGAGTACCCATCAAATGGCTGCAGAAGTGGACGAGCATCATAGCTCAATTGATGGCGAAGGTCTTAAGCCGGAACTTTCAGCTCGCCAGAAACGGATGTTGGCCGGTGTCATCGGAATGGGGATTATCCTCATTCTTGGATTCCTCTCGGTCATGGGAACCATTGCCTATCGCTTCTCGACGATGAAATCCACCACCAATGGACGTGTTTTGGTAGAGATTCCAGCGGATGCAGAGGTTTTGCGGACATATTTTGGCAAAGACTATCTCGCGGTGGACCTAAAACAGCCGCAAGGGCGTTCTGTGATGTTGCTGGACCCTGATACGGGAGAGGTTGTGCGTGAATTGGTGTTGACGCCAACTGTCGCCGTGCCTGAGTAATGGAGGCCGCTGCCACGCTCATTTTAGATGTTTGTTGGCGTGGTGCCATGGAAAAGGCTGCAGCGGTGGCTTTTCCCAATGAAGCGTGCGGTATCCTCATGGGCCAGAGGACACCAACCGGATGGCGGGTGTGCGATGTGATCGATACGCTTAATACCAGCCCTAAAGACCAGACCCAGTTTTTTGAGATTGACCCTAAAGCACTTTTTGAGGCGCATCGCCGTGCGCGTGCGGCTCAGGATGCTCAAGAGGTGATTGGCTTTTATCATTCCCATCCAAGCAGCCAAGCGGTTCCTTCGAGATTTGACAGGGAGCACGCTTTTGAGGCTGGCAAGGTGTGGGTGATCCTGGGGGGGCGTGATGAAGCGCAGGGGCCGGTTGAGGGCCCGTCGGCGGGCAACAGTCCTCCGGCTACTTGGGACATGCGGGCATGGATGAGCGGACCGGTGGTGGGTGCTGTGTTTCGTCCAGTCACCATTCGGTCGGCCACGTCTGACAGCGCCTGATCATATCAGAGCCGTGTAATTTCTAAACTTTGAAAGGGGGAGCTGCTGGTGTGGCGGCTAAAAGCCGTCTGTGCAAGGGAGGAGGAGGAGGGAGCACAGACGGCCATTTAACGCAAGACGCAAGCCTTGGGAGGAGGGGTGGCTGCGTCTTTCGAGAGCAGTTATCGTTAGTTTCTGACGAATTGTCAACAATGTTTTGTGCGGTGCACACATACGTAATTACATGATAGTCAGTATCAAATTCCTCAAGTCATTGATATTGTTTGTAAAAATACTCCGTATTCTCAAAATATTTTTTTGAGCTGTGCCCGAATGCCGCAGCGCACTTTAGTGGGGAGCGGATTTTTTGTAATTTCTTATCTCAACGCCACCAAGATTTGTAATAATATTTCGCGTTCAATTATGAAGAATTTTCAGCTCTCGACTCATGGGGGCTGTTGACTGTGGCTGAGGTCCGAATCTGAAAATAACTTCTCGAAAACGGTCCCGTGCAAGAATCGATTCTGAAAAATGAATGCCCAAAATTTCTGTATTTGGTCTGCTTTGGATGGTTTCGCTGAGTTTTTACTAAAAAACCGCGTCAAAATGGCTCAAGTGCTTTCATTTTGATCTCTGACACCTACTATATCGATCGGGTGGTCCCCAGCGGAGGAAAAGCCATGGCTGAAATGGCAAATGGAAAGCGGAACGTATCTAAAAAGAGCGCGGAACGCGGAGGGGGAAAACAAGTGACACTTTCGCTTGGGAGTGCTGGTGAAGCACATATTAAAAAAATTAGGGCAGATGCGCCATGGAGTTGGCTCGCTGCGGGGTGGGCAGATTTTTCGGCCATGCCCCTTTATAGCCTTTGTTATGGGGCTGGGTTTGCGGCACTTTCCTTTCTCATTGTCGGTGGCATGTTTGTAGCCCAATGGGGGCCAGTTGCTTTGGCGCTTGGGGCGGGCTTTATGTTGTTGGGCCCCATGTTGGCGATGGGCATGTATGAGGCGAGCCGACGGCGTGAGGCCGGGGAGGCACTCAGCCTTAGGGCGGTCTTTTTTGTGAAGGCAAAGGCCCCCTCGCAATTAGCTTTTCTTGCCTTTGTTCTTTCGCTTTTGTTGCTGGTTTGGATGCGTATTGCGCTTTTGCTGTTTGCGCTGTTCTTCGGCTCACAAGTGATGCCCAGTTTAGAAAACTTTTTGCCGACCTTGTTGTTCACGCCGCACGGGCTCGGTCTGCTTGTGGTCGGGTCCCTTTTGGGCGGGGTGTTTGCTGTTTTCTGTTTTTCAATCAGCGTGATCTCGGTGCCTATGTTACTGGTGCGCGATGTTGATGCGTTATCAGCCATGCTCCTAAGCTTGCGGACGGTTCAAGAAAACTTTTGGCCGATGATGTTGTGGGGATGGATCATCACCATGGTAACGGTCGTGGGCATGGCGACTTTCATGGTGGGTATGGTTGTGGCTTTTCCACTGATTGGGCACGCCAGTTGGCATGCGTATCGCGGATTGGTTCACATTGACTAAGCCGGGTGTTCTTATGCTGTTAGGCAACAGAGGTGTTGGGCGCGCTTGTGGCGTGAACACGTAAAGAGCCGGGCAAGCAGATTGTAAAGCGGGTGCCTTTGCCGGGAGTGCTGAGGCACTGTATTTTGCCATTCAATGTTTGTGTGACCAGATTATATATGATGTGCATACCAAGCCCGCTGCCGCCTTGTCCGCGTTTCGTGGTGAAAAAAGGCTCGAAGATGCGGGCGCTGATTTCTGGTGACATGCCAATGCCATTATCTTCAAAGGTGATGGTGACATCCTCGCCGCTGCCATCGATGTTGATGCTGACGACCCCTTCCTCAATATCAGGAAAAGCATGAAGAAGGGCGTTCATCACTAGATTGTTGAGAATTTGGTGAAGAGCGCCGGGGTCAGCTTCTAAGCATACTGACCCTGTCGTGCTCAAATTGACCTTATGTTTGGTCATGCGTAACTTAGGCGATAGGCTCAAAAGCGCATCATCGAACAATGTTTTGAGGTCGAACTGAGCGTCCGCGCCGCTTGAATGGTCAACAGAGACACGTTTGAAGCTTGCGATCAAATTGCGGGCGCGGCGCAAATTAGAGAGCACAATGCGAACGGCTTCTTGACTGGACGCGAGTTGTTTTTGAAAGGTCTCTTTTTCCAAAGTTCCTGCTAAAAATTCTTTTTCAATGTCGGCTTGGACTCTTTCAAGGTGGCTAATAGCGGTGACGCTTACGCCAATGGGGGTATTAATCTCATGGGAAATGCCGGCGACCAATCCACCCAAGGAAGCCATTTTTTCTGCTTCAATCAGCCCTGCTTGTGTTTCTTTTAGGTCATCAAGCGCTTCTAGCAGACGTACATTCGAATGGTTGAGTTCTTGGGTGCGGACTTCGACGCGATTTTCAAGGTTGGTGTTGAGTTCGCGCAGATTTACCTCTGCATTTTTCAAGTTGGTGATATCGAGGAAGGCCCCAAAAATTTGAGTGGCCGGACCTTCAACATCCCCATCAACTTCACTTTGAAACTCGATCCATTTCGTCTCCCCTGAAGCGCTGATCAATCTAAATGTTGCTGTGCCTGATTTTAATCTGAGGACGGCATCACTTAAAGCGTTGCTGAATATTTCTTTGTCTTCTGGATGAACTGAATCCAGATCGATGCGATTGGTAAACCAGTTTATTTTGGCAATACCGTTCCCCAAAATTTCTTCGGCATTTTCGGACCATATCATTTTTTTTCCGATTGGGTCCCACCGCCAACTGGTTAGACCTGCCAATCGCTGGGCGTTCGTCAAAAGAGTTTGGCTGGCTCGTAAATCTTTTTGAACCGTGTTCAGATTTCGCGCCATGTGGTTGATGGAACGTGCAATTTGAGAAAACTCGTCCCTTCCCTTGAGGTCGGATGTTTCTTCCAAATTTCCTCGTGCGATACTATCGGTTACGCGCAGTAAGCTCTCCATGCGATTTGTTAACGTATAGCGCAGCAGCAGGCTTAAAGCTGCAATGAGGATGCAAACAAATAGGGCTGTTTTGCCGGTTACATCATTGATGGTTTTGTTGAGAGTTGCCTGTCCGTAGGCGGTATCATATTCCAGAATAAGCCACCCTACGCGCGAGGGCCGCAGCTCACTTTCTTGGCGCTGAAGACTGATCGGGGTGTAACTTACAATATGATGATGGGGATGTTCTAAGTCTAAAAAAGCTTGTCCCTTTTTTACAATGTCGGCAAAGCTGTGCACATCAATCTGTGGAAGAGTGGCTGTGTGGCGCCCTATCAGAGCGAAATCGGTTGCGTGGCTGACATTTCCATCGGAGTTTATAAATAATGCAGTACGTATTTCACGTGTAAAGCTCGAACTCATCAAAGCTTCGTGGATCAAATCATCATCGGCGCTATAAATCGCCTTGCTCAATTGGTTTTGTAATTGAGAGGCCAACGCTGCGAGGAAGTACCGATCATCCTGCAATTGCTTTTCGGAAAGCTTGCTCGACATATACCAATATTGATAGCCAATGACGGACATTGCCAACGCAAGCGCCAATAGTGGCATTAAACGTCGTAGGGAGATGCTAAGCATCGCATTACTCCACGACGAATTGACCATCGAAAAGCTGGTCAGTCTTAATGTCAGGCTGGATCAACTTATTTTCAGACAGAACTTTTTCTAGGCGTTTTGTTAAGGCTGTGATCTTGACAGCATCGTCCTTGAAGAAGTCTTTGTTTGCAGCACGATCTGGCAAGATGAGGCCTTGATAGGAGCTTCTCACCTCTTCTGCGCTGAGCTGATGACGGCTTGCGATAAGCTCATCGGCCTGTTTGCTGGTGTTTATGATGGCAACGCCTTCAAGCCAGAGGTCGACGAATTTTTTCAAATCTTCTGGTCGTTTTTCTATGAGTGTGCGGTCGACAACGACCACGTCAATGATCTCTCCAGGCATGTCTTTACTTGTGAAAACTTCTTTTGCGCCCAATCGTAATAATTTTGTGCGATGCGGTTCATAGGTGACAACGGCATCTACCTCTCCATCCGTATAGGTGCTGACCATGCGCATGCTTGTGGTCAGAACCGGTAGGATTTCTTGAGAATCCATTCCGTTTTTTTCCAGTGCTCTGGTCAAAATGAAGGCACCTAGAGCTGTCGTTTCAACGGCGACTTTTTTGCCGGTTAGCTCTTTGATGGATGTGATGCCGGGACGTGCGAGAATGACATCGCCGCCGTTTGAAATGTCTGCAATGAGAATGACCGTCACGTCGGCACCCATCGCTTGCAAGGTGATGGTTTCATCAAGTGTGAGACCGACCACATCTAATGAGCCATTGCGAAATGCTTGGATGACTTCAGTTGCTGACAAAAATTGAATGGGCGTCAGTGTCTCGGCGGCTTCTGGATTAAAGTCGTTGATGATAAAGGGCGGCTCATAACCAGGCCAAAGGGTTGACCCGAACCGTAAGGGGCGTTCTGGCGCATCATCACATGCGGCAATGCCAGCAAATAAAATTGCGAGTGAAAGCAAGCCAAGTTTTTTAAGTGTGCGCCCGTCCATTTTTGTCCCCTTTAGACCTGTGCGTGCAGTCTAGCCAAGGAAAACAAATAAAGGTTTAATTGACCAAAAGGTTAGTTTTTGGGGGATTTTGTAGGCCTAAATGTCTTCTTTAGCCGCATTTTCGGCATTTTGGGGGGCGTGCCCTTCTGAAGGGAGGGGGGCATCATCATCATAGAGAATGCGCTCGGCAGCGCCTTCTAGATCGTCGAATTGGCCGGATTTGATGGACCACAGGAAGGCCAGGAGACCCAAAATACCAAGACCAAGGGCGATGGGAATGAGCAGAAGGAGTGCATTCATGGTTGAGAGGCTCCGTCTGTCTGTTTCCCAAAATTAAGTCTCATGGCATTGCCGATGACTGTGAGCGAGGAGGTTGACATGGCAACGGCGGCGATGAGTGGGGTGACGTATCCCATCATGGCAAGCGGAATAGCGACGGCGTTATAGAGGAATGCGAGACCAAAGTTTTGTTTAACCAAAATATTGGCCTTTCGAGCAACGCTAATTGTTTGAGGCACGGCGCTCAAAGATTTGTTCTGGAAAATAAAGTCGGCAGCGGTTTGAGATATGTCTGAGGCTGAGGCGGGGGACATTGAAACAAAGGCTGTTTTGAGGGCCGGGGCATCATTGAGGCCATCTCCCACCATCAGTATTTTACGCCCAGCGGTGGTGAGTTTTTGTAGATGTGCGATTTTATCTGCCGGTGATTGCATCGCTAACGCCGTGGGTATGTTTAATTTGGACGCTACTTTCTCGACATTATTTTGTAGGTCACCAGACAGCAGCTCGACAGTGAGCCCCATTTGTGTGAGCTGCACAATGGTTTGGACTGCATCCGGGCGGAGCGCATCGGCGAATTTCAGGCAAATGGGCGTGTTCCCTTCTTGCTCCAGCCATAGTTCGAGGGTTTGCGTGGGCGCTTGCGTCTGTTGAGGGGCGGGTGCAGAAGGCATGAAGCTGCGTTTGCCTAGGTGGATCGCCTTTCCTTTATATGTCGCGTGTAGCCCTTGTCCGGGGACTTCCTGCACATTCTCTAAATTGAGAGAGGGTGCGGTTACGTGCTTATGAGCCGCGCGAACCAGTGCTTTGGACAGGGGATGGGCGCTTTTCTGAGCAAGAGAAAAGGCGAGGTGCCAGATGTCCTCAACGGTTGGGGTGGTCTCCTTTTCAAGGCCCGAAAGGGCTTCCGGGTTGAGAAGGGTTGGTTGACCGATCGTGAGGGTGCCTGTTTTATCGAAGACGACCGTATCAATTTGCGCGAGCTTTTCTAGGCCATCGGGGGATTTTATGAGGACGCCTTGTTTGAGTAGGCGGCCGCTGGCGACCACTTGCACGACAGGCACTGCAAGGCCAAGGGCGCAGGGGCACGTGATGATGAGCACCGCGATGGCATTGATGAGCCCTGTATGCCAGCCTGCACCCAGCGCAACCCACCCTAGGAACGTGATAGCCGCTAATATGTGGACAGCGGGCGCATAGGCTTGTGAAATCCGGTCAGCCAATCGGACATAGCCCGCGCGGGCTTGTTCTGCGGCTTCCATAAGGCGCACGATTTCAGCCAGCAGGGTGTCGTCTTCTGCTTTGGTCACTTGGAGGGTGAGGGGGGCATCCATATTCAACGTGCCCGCGAAAACAGGTTGTCCGGTATGGACCTCAATAGGCATGGTTTCGCCTGTTACCAAACTTGCATCAATGGCGCTCGTGCCTTCAACCACGTCAGCATCGACGGGGATGTGCTGTCCGGCGGCGACCATCACGCGCATTCCCGGTGTTACTTCTTGTAAGGGACGGTGGCTCCATGTGCCGTCTGGATTTTCACAGAGGGCGGATTGGGCACGTAGAGAAAGCAGGTTTTGGGCGACAGAACAGGCTTGCTGTCTGGCGGCAACATCTAAGTAACGCCCGATCAGCAAAAAGAAGAGAAGAGAGATGCTGGCATCAAAGTACACATGTTCGGCATTGGCAGCGGCTTGAGATAAGCTCATGGCAGAGGCAAGGATAACGGCCAAGGCAATCGGCACATCCATATTCATCTGCTTGTGGCGTAGGGCGTTGAAGGCAGATTTGAAAAAAACTTGGCCCGAATAAGCGACGGCGGGTAAGGCGATCAACGCGGAAAGCCAGTGGAAAAATGCACGTGTGCCTTCATCCATATCACTTACCAAGCCAGACCACACAGATACAGACAACAGCATCACATTTGCCGCCGCAAAGCCTGCAACGCCGACAGCCCGCAAAAGCTTTTTGCTCTCTTCGGTGTCGGCTGCATTTAGGATGCGTGTGTCGAAGGGGGTGGCTTCAAACCCAAGTGTGGAGAGGGTGTTGAGGACCACGTCGCTGTTGGCTTGTTCGGGATGCCATTTTACTTTGACCCGCTTTGTCGACAGGTTTGCGCGGGTATAGATGATGCCGTCTACGCTGCCTAGGCCGCGTTCAACTTTTCCCAAGCATCCAGCACAATGCATGCCGGGCACAATCAAATCCATTTCCGCAATGCCTTCTGTGTTCATCCGGGTATAGAGATTGGATGAGCTGGGAAGCGCTGCGGGTATCTCAGGTGCTTGCTGCGGATTGGCCACTGAATTTGACATGAGGCAGGGTGTTTCTTTTACGGTTTGAGAAAAATACGTTTTTGGTAAGAGTATTTTTGTGTCGCCATGTCGCCTGCGATGATGCGCAAGTTCCAGTTTCCTAATTGGCCTAAAGGAAGGGAAGCACGATACTGCCCGTTGCCTAAGGGGGTCATGGGGCGTGTTACGTCCATTTTTTGTGTCGTGGGGTGCCAGAGGGCTATTGTGGTCGTCAAGCCATCTAGGGGGGCTTGCGTGTTGTCATTTAGGGTGGCAATCACAGTCAAAGCTAGGGTGTCGCCAATTGTTTCAACTTGTGTGTCAAATTCAGTTTGCCAACCGAGGGCAATTTGGGCTTGCGCGTTTTGTTGAATTTCTTTGAAGTTTTTCCCATTGCGATTGGCTTGCGGGTTTTCGATCCCATCAAAGGTTGTGAGAGCGAAATAGGCGAGCACACCGTTTACAAGGAAAATCATCCCAAAAAAACAAACCAACCCAATGAGGAAATGATGTCCCTTGATTTCGCCAAACCATTTTGCCGGACGAAAGTCTGTGGTTGGTTTGGTCTGGGATGAATTACTCATCTTGGGTGTCCTTTATTTTCAAGAGACGCTGGATCTGCTCTTACCGGCCCGTAGTTAGTCTTCGGGGCCTCTAAACACGGTGGCATTTTTGACGGTTTCTTGTGTGGTTAGGTTTTGCACAACAATATTGAGATCTGCTTCGCCATTGTCCAGTTGACCTCGGTTTGCATAGGGTAGGGTAATATAGAATTTTACACTTTTCAGGCTATCTGCTGGCACGTTGATGTCGGAGACGTTTTCATGGCCTACAAATTGGCGACTTAAAACAGCCCCTGTTATGCCTTCGAGGGACACTCGGAAAACTTGCGGCACGTGCTCTTTGTTGATGACCTTAATTGTATAGCCATTGCGCAAAGCCCCGTCGGAGAGTTGAACAAAGAGAGGGTTTCTGTCGCGCAATACGTTCAAATCTATCGTTGCGCGCGTGACCAAAGTTGTGAGCATGAATGCACTTACAGCGATCAGCAGAAATGTATAAATGACAGTGCGCGGGCGCAGTAGGTTGACGGCGACTTCTGGCAGGCCTTTAAGGCGGCGCTCTTTGTTGGCTGGCGTGTCATATCCAATGAGGTTGAGGGGGCGGTCTACTTTTTTCATGACATCGTTACACGCGTCGATGCACAAAGCGCACTGAATACATTCCAATTGCATCCCATCGCGAATGTCGATGCCCATCGGGCAAACTGCGACGCAGGCACCGCAATCTATGCAGTCGCCGCGACCTTCCCAACTGGCTCCCTTTTTATGTTTGCCACGGCTTTCGCCGCGATCATCTTTGTAGGAAACAAGCAGTGAGTCATCGTCGAACATGGCCCCTTGGATACGTGGCCAAGGACACATGTAGGTGCATACTTGTTCGCGGGCCAATCCTCCGAGAAGGTAGGTTGATGCAGCAAATAATCCGATGAACATGTAGGCGGATGGGTCCGCAGATAGGTTGAGCAGATTGTTGGCAAGAGTGGGGGCGTCATCAAAATAGAAAACCCAGGCCCCGCCGGTCGCAAAGGCGATGAGTAGCCAAATACTGTGTTTTGAGACCTTTTTGCTGATTTTAGACAGGCTCAATGGGGCTTTGTCTAGCTTGATGCGTGCGTTTCTATCGCCTTCGATCCATTTTTCGACGTAAATAAATAGATCGGTCCAAACTGTTTGCGGACAGGCATAGCCGCACCACACGCGCCCGGCGATGGATGTGACAAGAAAGAGCACAAAGGAAGCGAGAATGAGGAGGCCGGTGATGTAGTAAACTTCTTGGGGCCAAATCTCGATAAAGAAGAAGTAGAATTTGCGATGAGGGAAGTCGATGAGCACTGCTTGGTCAGGCGCATTCAACCCTCTGTCCCAACGGATCCACGGGGTGACATAATAAATCCCAAGTGTTACCAGCATAACCGCCCACTTAATGCGACGGAAAAAGCCTTTTGCCAGCTTGGGGTACACTTTGATGCGTGAGGCATAGAGGGGCCGGTTGCGTTCTGAATTAACCGCAACGTGGGTTTCGCCGTCGTCGTGATATGCATCATGAGGCGCGGCAGCGAGGCCTTTGGCTTCTTGCACAAGGGTGCTGAGAGGTGAGCTGGTGTCGTTTATGTCGGTCGTAGTGGTCATCAGATTCTCATCTTGAAGACACGGCTCATAGAGGTGCCGTTTGGGAGAAAGGGGTCGTCTAATTCCCGTTATTTTAGAAAGAACCTGCCGAAAAAGGGGAGTGCACATTGTCCCTGCGATGATTTGTCATGCGACTGGTTGACAAACTTTAGGGTGCGCTGTGCAGGTTCTTTCTAAAATAGGAAATAATCCGGCCTCATACAGTTCTTTGGGAAGACTATATGAGGCCGGATTAGATTTCGTTATTGACCGCCGCCCAGAGAGTGGACGTAAAGAGCAAGCTCTTTGAGGGTGCCTTCACTTAGGCGGGTAGACCAAGCAGGCATCACCCCGGTGCGGGAGTAAGAGACCGTTTCGACAATGGTGGGTAAGTCTCCTCCATAGAGCCAAATGTGGTCAGCCAAGTTGGGGGCCCCAAGCTCCATGTTGCCGGTGCCATCTGCCCCATGGCAACTGGCGCATTGTTCGGCAAATACAACGGCTCCGCGTGCGCTTTGCTCGTTTGCTTCGGCACTTCCGTTCAATGTGAGAACATATGTTGCCACGTCCTCTACCTGACCGCGTTCTAGGATTTCGTCTGCCAAGAAGGCAGGCATTTGAGAGAAGCGACTGTCATCATCCGCGTCCCACCGAATCCCGTGTTGGAGTGTGGTGTGGATTTCATCAAGTGATCCACCCCAAATCCAATCATCATCATTTAGGTTTGGAAAGCCAACGGCCCCTTGCGCCCCAGACCCGTGACAGGGAGCACAATTATCACCGAAAGCAGCTTTACCACCGGCAACCGCTATGCTCATAAGCTCGGGGTTGGTGACAATTTCTGAGAACTCCGATGCCGCAATTTTATCGCGGAAAGGGGCCAGTTTTGCCTGCGCATCTTGGATTTCTTCGGTGACTACCGCACGTTGGGAGTATCCAAGAAGTCCCTTTGTGTATGTCCATCCGTCCGTGGTGAGGATCGGCCATGCAGGCATGAGGACCCAGTAGACGATGGACCAAAGGATGCAGACGTAGAAGGAATAAATCCACCACTTTGGCAGTGGATTATTCAATTCACGAATGCCATCCCATTCGTGCCCGGTTGTATCGACACCGGAGATTTCGTCTTTGTGAGGAGCACTTGTCATGAGTGGTTTTCCTCCTGGTCGTCCAGTGGCAGATTGGCTGCTTCCCGGAATTTTTCCTGATTGGTGGGCCAAAAGGCATAGCTGATTGCGATGGTGAACATGATCAACAAAGCAAGCAAACCCCAAGTGCCCGCGAGATGTGAGAAGTTTTCAAAACTCATGGTGCCCTCCTATTGGGTGTAAACGGTGCTATCAGTGGCTGAGAAATCAACCAAAGTGCCCAGCATTTGCAGGTAGGCAATGAGCGCATCGAGTTCACTCACACCTGGTTTGTTGTCGAAGTTTCCAACAACCGCGCCGGGATAGCGTTCCAACATGTCGTCATAATCTTCGTCAGGGTCGGCTTGAACGATGACATCCTGAACCGCATTGGCGATCATATCTTCATTATATGGATCGCCGAGCATCGCTAATGTTTTCAGGTCTTCATTTATGCGTTCAAAGTTGAGGGGAGTGGTGGCAAGGAACGCATAGCCCGGCATGATTGATTCCGTCACAACAGCGCGAGGATTTGTCATGTGAAGTGCGTGCCATTCGTTTGAGTATTTGCCGCCAACCCGTGCAAGGTCTGGCCCTGTCCGTTTTGACCCCCATTGGAAGGGACGGTCATATTTACTTTCCGCCGCCAATGAATAAGGGCCATACCGTTCCACCTCAGAGCGGAGCGAGCGGATCATTTGTGAGTGGCAGGTGTAACACCCTTCACGCACATAGATGTTGCGCCCGGCAAGTTCGAGGGGAGAGTAGGGTCGGACCCCATCCACATCTTCAACTGTTGAGTTGATGAGGAAGGTCGGCATGATTTCCACGATTCCGCCGATTGCCACCACAATAAGGGTGAGCACCAGAAGGAGGATGGAGTTCTTTTCAATCGTTGAGTGTTTCATCAAAGATCTCCTATTCCGCAGCCATAAGCTGGCCGGGGCCTGCTGGAGCGGGGTCGAGTTTTTCGGAAGAACGGACGTCACCTTTGATGGTTCTGTACACGTTGTAGACCATGATCAGTGCACCGATGAGGAAGAGAACGCCACCACATGCACGGATGATGTAGTAGGGATGCATTGCTTCCACGGATTCAACGAAAGAATAATCGAGGAAACCAAGGTCGTTATATGCCCGCCACATTAGGCCTTGCATGATTCCAGAAACCCACATGGCTGTGATGTAGAAAACAATGCCGATGGTGGCGATCCAGAAGTGCCAGTTCACTAATTGTAGGGAATAAAGCTCTTTGCGTTTCCACAACCATGGCACCAAACAATAAATCGCGCCAAAGGAAACAAAGCCAACCCAGCCCAATGCGCCTGAGTGTACGTGGCCAATGGTCCAGTCTGTGTAATGGCTCAAAGAGTTCACCGCTTTGATGGACATAACCGGCCCCTCAAATGTGCTCATACCGTAGAAGGCAACCGAAACAACCAACATGCGGATGACAGGGTCGGTCCGCAATTTGTCCCATGCCCCGGAGAGGGTCATAAGCCCATTGATCATTCCGCCCCATGAAGGCATCCACAGCATGATAGAGAAGGTCATGCCAAGGGTTTGTGCCCAATCTGGCAGGGCGGTGTAGTGCAAATGGTGTGGACCTGCCCAGATGTAAAGGAAGATGATTGCCCAGAAGTGGATGATGGATAGGCGGTAGGAATAGACAGGGCGTTCTGCGCGTTTCGGCACGAAGTAATACATCATGCCCAAGAAGCCAGCCGTTAGGAAGAAGCCAACGGCATTGTGACCGTACCACCATTGAATGAGGGCATCTTGCACGCCGGAATAGGCGCTATAAGACTTTGGTTCAAACCAAGAGACGGGTAGGGAGGCATTGTTGACCAAATGCAACATTGCAATAGTGACAATGAACGCAAGGTAGAACCAGTTGGCCACGTAAATGTGGGGCTCGCGCCGCTTCATAAGGGTGAAGAGGAATACCGCTAGATAGGTTACCCAAACAATGGTGAGCCAGAGGTCAACGTACCATTCTGGTTCTGCGTATTCTTTGGATTGGGTGACACCGAGCAAATAGCCGGTTGCTGCCAAAACAATGAAAAGCTGATAGCCCCAAACAAGGAACCAAGGGGCGATGTCGCCGGCCAGACGCGTTTTACATGTCCGTTGCACCACATAGAGGGATGTTGCGATGAGGGCATTGCCACCAAAGGCAAACACAACAGCTGATGTGTGCAAAGGCCGTAGGCGGCCAAATGAGGTCCAAGGTAGGTCGAGGTTTAGAACGGGGAATGCCAGTTGGAATGCGATGATGCACCCCACCAGAAAGCCTGCAATACCCCAGAAAAGGGCTGCAATTGTCGCCACACGAATTGGGCCATCCATATATTGGATGCCGTCTTGTGCGGTCGGTTCAGATGGTTGTTCTAGAGCATCGAAATGTCGTTTGCCGAGCCAGAAGGCACCCAGAACGAAAAAGGTGGTGAATAGTGCCATATGGAACCCCATGACGGCGTCATGGGTTCTGGCGGCGACAAAGATGCTCAGTAGCGCACTCGCAATAAAGACCGCCCCGACCACTAGGGTCATGGGTCCAAATGTGCCAGATGTCGCCTCTTTGGAAGCTGACATGAGTTTCTCCCTCAAGTTGATGGTTCTCCAAGGTCGGTCTTAAACCGCTGCTCTTAATCATGCCTTGGCATAGATCAAGTGGCATAGAGAAAAATTATCAAAATAGAAGGAAAACATTGGGTTTCGAGGTGTGTTTCCGTCGCGCGTCTCGCTGACGCGCGACAGTAGGACGCGTTTAAGGGCCTCAAAAGCGTTGCGGTGTCAAAGTCGCCCCTAGATCGTTAGGCGGGGGAGGCAACGCCTTCTTTGAGGGCTTCGATCCGCGCATCAAGGGTGGTGACGGAGGCAAGGGAAGCCTCATCGTCGGCTTTGCTGTCAACCGCAGGTGCATCTGCAAGCCGCTTATCTTCTGGGTTTTCTGCTTGTGCGTCTTTGGGGCTTTGGGGACGTTCGTCTTCTGCACTAAATTCATCAAGGGTTGGAACAGCTGCCACAAGGGCAGAGCGGTCCTGCTCAGAGCTTGGGTCTGGCGCTGTTTCTTCTTGTAGGGCGGCTAATGGAGATGTTTCGCTTGAGACGTCTTCTTGCGGCGCTATTTTTTCTTCGGATGCGGCCATAATCAGGGTGTCGGAAGAGACCTCTTCTGCGCTTGCCTCAACAGATTCGACTGATTCTGCTGATTCTTCCGTTGTTTCGTCGTCCTCAGCTTCAGCCATTGTATGGGGTTCGTCGGCTTCCTCGTTTTGAGCAGGCTCTGCCTCTGTCGCTAAAGAGGCCATTAGCGCTGTGGCTGCGGCTGACACGTTGGCAAGAATGCCTTCCGCTTTGAGGCGGCCAGATTGGGCTGTCTCCGCTTCCTGTTTAGATTGACTGAGTGCTTGGTTTAGCTCGGTCACTTCTTTTGCCTTGGTGGCGGCATCTGAAGATAGGGTCAGGATTTTTGTTTCTGCTTCAGTGAGGGCGCCTTTGGCGGCTTCAACCTTGGCATCGGATTTGGCAAGCTCGGCTGTTACCCGCTCAATTTCTTGGTTTTTCTGCTCAATTTCTTGCGCCAAACTCCCTTTGTCGGCTGTGTCGCCTTGGGCTGCAGACTGCAGGGACACGATGGTTGCTTTGGAGGTGCTGAGTTCTTCTTTCGCTTGCGTAAGTTCTTGGCGCACGGCGTGAAGGGCGGCTTCGTTTTCGCGTGCCGCAGCGCTGTCAGCTTGGGACGGGGTGTCCTCTAGGGGAAGGGTCGGGCCATCTTGCAAGCGGCGTGTGGTCACTGTGACAGCGCGGCGCCAGATGAATTGGGAAAGAAGTATTCCGATGAAGGTAGCGATCATGAAACCCAGTGCGATCAACATTAAACTCTCAACCATCGTCGTTCTCTATCCCGATATTGTGCATCAGCGGCTGCGTCGAGTGGCTGTGCGGTATGTGAATTGGTTTAGGTGTAAATATAAGCTTAGTGCATGTCAAAAGCTCTTCCACCCCAAGTAATGGAAGAGCTTTCGCTATCTTATTAGAAGGGAAGCCATTCACGCTCAGCTGTATATTTGGAATAGCCAACATTTGCACCTAGGCGGAAGCCCACCCCCGCGCGGATGGGGGCCAATACAACATCTCCCCGGCGCTGGTAGGTTACGCCCAAGCCGCCCACGAAATAGGCGCTGCCTTCAACCCCTGGAAAGCGTTGGTAAATAGCTTGGGTTGTGGGTAGGTCATACACCAGCGTGAAGACCTTTGCGGCATTTCCGCCAAAATCCCATCCAGCACTTGGACCTTGCCAATAGACTTTTTGCGAGGTGCCGTTCTTCATCACCAACAGGCCATCGCCGTACATAAGACCAACGCCGATTGCGCCGCCTGCTTCTTCACCGCGAATGTAGGCGTTTGGTTCGCCAAACTCTGCGAAAATTTTGTGCACAACATTGGCGAGGCCCTGTGCGGTACCGCCTAGAAATTCTTTACCTGCGTTGATGACTTCTTCTTCGGTGTAGGTGTTTTTGTCTCGGCCATCGACCTCTGGGGCTTGTTGGCCTTTGCTGGCGGCCAGTGCCGGAGCGGCAAGGGAAAGGGCGCCTACAAGACATGCACTCAGTACAATGAGGCTGGTGCGTAGGATGTTTTGTTTCTGGGTCGCTTTAGAGCGTGTAGTTTGCATGATTTCCCTCGATTTGGTGCCCTCGTTGGGCGTGGTCAAAATCCGCAGAACGGTTTTTCCAGCTTTTGCACCTCTTTTGCCCTCAAATACCATATGCCATGTGAATGACAGCTGTACGAAGTGGTGCCGTACTTTAAGTTTGTCCACCTAAGCGTGGAATAGATATGACATGGTAACAGATAGGGCGTATCAAATTGGGACAAAAGTCTGGATTTGTTGCTGCAATGAATGATATGAATCGCTATTGTTTTAAGGGGGGTGTGTCAGTATGACCCCATATGTGACATTTGGAGAGCGCCCTAGCGGCACAAGGATTGCGTAGTTATCTATTGTGAGGGGAGAGTGAGGCAATTTTTTGCTCACCCTAGGGATATTTATAGACACATCTCCTGATGCAGCTCTTGGTATTCCATTCACACTGCAAGTCCGCGCCTTTTCCTGTTTGGAAAGGGCAGCGGCGGCCGGCACCGTGGTTCACGGTCGGGGGGCTAGTTTGAACCCGGTGCCGGCTCACCTATCTTATTTTCAGTTTATTCATGCGGCGTGCTCTATGGCGCGGTTACTCTCGATTTGTCGCGACTGAGAATGATTAGAAATGATTGTGGCCGGGAATGTGTATTTTACACTTGAGGTGTGGGATTGCTTGCTTGAACGCGGTATGTGCTAGGCGTACTCTAGGGGCTCAAGAATAGTTGGTGTTTCGCGAATTGGTGGTCATGTTTTGAAATCGCAAATAAATATCGAGTCTGGTGCGTCGGTGTTGGACGAGAGCAATATGCCAAATCCGTGCGCGAGTTGCGATGTGCGCCACCGGGCCGTTTGTGGCTCTCTCAATAACGGTGAATTGACGGAACTATCAGTTCATTCCAGACATAAAGATATTGGGACGGGCGATTGCCTTGTATTCGAGGGGGATGAGCTGAACGCGTATTACGTTGTGCTCAATGGCGCTTTTAAGCTTTACAAATTGCTTTCTGATGGACGCCGTCAGATTACGGGATTTGCTTTCAAAGGCGATTTTGTTGGGTTGCCTTATCAAGCTGATTATGCGGTGACCGTGGAAGCCTTGGGAGCTTCAAAGTTGTGCCAACTTCCGCGCGAAAAGTTTGAAGGACTGTCTGTTGAAGCCCCGCCTTTGGGGCAGCGATTGGTGAAAATGATGGCGGCGAATGTGGCTGCCTCTGAAGATCATATGTTGTTATTGGGGCGTAAGACTGCGATGGAACGGGTGGCTTCCTTTTTAATTTGGATGAGTTGCCGGGCGCAGGGGCGTGGGGAAAGTGCGCTGGAGCTTGAAGTGCCGATGAGCCGGACTGATATGGGGGATTACTTGGGGCTTACGGTGGAGACCGTGAGCCGGACCTTTACTAAGTTACGTAAGGTCGAGGCGATTACCTTGGGGGAACGCAATCGATTGATGATCAATGATCTTGAGGCTTTGCAGGACTTAGCCGACGGGGTTTAGGGGAGGGTGACCTTCCGGCTTATGTTAACGCAAAAGAGCGGCACCCATTTGGATGCCGCTCTTTTGCGTTTTGAGGCTGGTTGAGGCCGGGGTGATTGACACCTTTAGGCGACGCCGCCTTTTGCGACGAAGAAGGGATTGTCTAGCCCGCGCTCTGATTTGCCATATAGGAACGGTGTGCCATCTAGTTGGGTGACACTGCCGCCTGCTGCTGCCAAGACAGCATGCCCTGCTGCGGTGTCCCATTCCATCGTGCGTCCATGGCGGGGGTAAAGGTCTGCATCACCTGCGGCCACGAGGCAGAACTTCAAAGAGGAACCAGCCGCAACAAAGTTTTTAATTTTGTAATGGTTGAGATATTCGTCTGTGCGTTCGTCGCGGTGAGAGCGTGAGGCAACGACGGTCAGGCCATCTTCATCGGGTGTGCGTACTTTAATGGCAATGGGGGCTTCCCCGGCTTCCCCATTGGGGAGCTTTTGTTCAAAAGCTTGGGAAGGGCCTTGGGCAAAGAACATACGCCCAATGGCGGGGGCATAGACCACGCCTGCGGTGGGCACGCCGTTTTCGATTAGCGCGATGTTGACTGTAAATTCGCCGTTCTTATTGATGAATTCGCGTGTGCCGTCTAGGGGATCGACCAAAAAGAAACGATCTCCAAAATCAGGGATATGTCCCTCGGAGGCGGCTTCTTCAGAGACAATGGGGATTTGGGGTGCGAGCTTTTGCAATCCGGCTAGAATAATTTCTTCGCCTTGTTTATCGGCGATTGTGACCGGGCTGTTGTCGTCTTTGTGGTCGACGACGATTTCGGTGACGTAATGAGACATGATAACGGTTGCGGCGGACTGAGCGATGGCACGCAGGCCATCGGTCAAGCTTTTGTAGTCAATAGAGTGTTCTGTAGAGTGTTCGGTCACCGGTTTTCCCTGCAATGCTGCTTCAGTCGCTAATTTCGGCGAGATCAGCACTCTGAGGCCTGCGCGTCAAGTGTATTGGGGGAAAGGGTTTGAAAATTGACCGGAATGCGGGTTTTGAGTGGTAAGCTGCTTTTTAGAGTTGTATTGGGGCTGGTCACCGGTTTCATTGAGTGTTAATGACGATTCAGTGGCAAAATTCTGAGGCAAACATGACCGAACCAACAAATACAGACGCAACCCCTCCTTCTGCTGACACAAGCGAGGCTGTTGAGGCGACGCCGGTGCTGACCAAAGGGGAGGAGCTTTCGGCGCTCGAACTTGGGGCGCTGTTGTGCAGTCGGGTGTGTCACGATGTGATTAGTCCAGTCGGAGCCATTTCAAATGGTTTGGAAGTGCTCGACGAAGATGATGATGCTGAGATGCATGTTCATGCGATGGACTTGATTAAACAAAGTGCAAAACAAGCGTCTGCTAAACTTCAATTTGCTCGCTTGGCTTTTGGGGCGGCTGGGTCTGCGGGGGCGCATTTGGATTTGATGGATGCCAAATCTGTTGCCGAAGCTTTGATGGATTGTGAAAAGCCGGAGATGAATTGGTCTGGGCCGGTTGTGACGTTGCCAAAAGACATGATCAAATTGCTTCTCAATATGATTTTGATTGGTATCTCAGCCATTCCACGGGGCGGCGTTATTGATGTTGCGATCACGGGGGCTGCGGAGAGCCCTACATTTATGATCAAGTCCACGGGACGGGGCGCGCGTGTGCCGGTTGAGGTTGAGCAATATATTCAAGGGCGTCAAAACGACGACACCTTAGATGCCCGTGCGGTGCAGCCTTATTTCACCGGTTTGGTGGCGCGCTCAATTGGGTATCCGTTGCACGCCAACATGCTTGATGAGTGTTTTGTGTTCGTTGCGGGTCCAGATTCGTAAGATTTTTTGATTATTTATCTAAAATTTTTCAATGGCCTTTCGTTGCTCAAACGAAGGGCCATTTTGCATTTACCCGCACATTGGTTGGGATTTTTAGCTCCCGGTACATAGGAGGTTTCACCCTACGATCAGCTTATGCGGGAATTTTTGCCTTCTAAGGTACAGGGTTTCAGAGCTTTTTAAGATGTTTCAGCAACTATATGGCCAAGCGGGTCCCTTGAATTTTTCGGGGAGGGGTATCGCAAACTGACTTATATGCTGCGAGCATTGAGGAGTAGGGCATGGACGATCTGTTACGAGAGTTTCTTACGGAAACAAATGAAAGCCTAGACGTTGTTGACGTTGAGCTTGTGAAGTTTGAGCAAGATCCCAACAATGAAGACATTTTGGGCAATATTTTCCGTTTGGTACATACAATCAAAGGAACATGTGGGTTTCTTGGATTACCAAGATTGGAATCTCTTGCGCACGCTGCAGAAACACTCATGGGGAAATACCGGGATGGATCGCCGGTTACCAATGACGGTGTGACTGTGATTTTGCATTCGATTGACCGTCTAAAAGAAATTCTCGGCGGACTTGAAGAAAGCGAATGTGAGCCTGAGGGCGACGATAATGACCTCATTGGGCAATTAGCTAATTTGGCGGTTGAAGCAGATGGCGGGGTTGTTGAAGCCACACAAGCTGTCGCTGAGCCTGAGCCGGAAGTGGAGCCTGAAGCTGCTATTGATGTGGCTGATAACACTGAACGCGCGGTTATGCCGGGCGAGGTGACGTTGGATGAGCTTGAACGGGCTTTCCAAGAAGCTGAAGGTCCTGAGCTTGCGGTGCCAGAGTCGATGCAGGAAACATTGCAAACCTCTGAACCACAAGACATTGAGGCGAAGGCCGACGACAAACCAGCTGCTGGGGATATGGCAAAAGCAGACGCTGGGGGAGAGGCGCCGCGCAAAGAATCTAGTATTGCAAATCAATCTATCCGCGTGAATGTGGATACATTGGAAAACCTGATGACGATGGTTTCTGAGTTGGTGCTGACACGCAACCAGCTGATGGAAATGGTGCGTCGGATGGATGACAGCGAATTCAAAGTGCCATTGCAACGGTTGTCCGGTGTGACAGGTGAATTGCAAGAAGCGGTGATGAAAACGCGGATGCAACCTATTGGCAATGCGTGGCAGAAACTCCCGCGTATTGTGCGCGACCTTTCAAAAGAGCTTGATAAGAAAATCGATCTGGAAATGATTGGTGCGGACACTGAGTTGGACCGCCAAGTTCTTGATCTGATCAAAGACCCGCTGACCCATATGGTCCGAAATTCTGCTGATCATGGGTTGGAAACCACGGCTGAACGCATTGAGGCGGGAAAAGGAGACCGGGGTAGAGTGACGCTGCGTGCGTATCACGAAGGCGGTCACATCATCATTGAAATTGCCGATGATGGTCGTGGATTGGACGCTGAAAAAATTAAAGCCAAAGTTTTGTCTAATGGACTGGCGACGGAATCTGAGTTGGAGGGCATGACGGAAAGTCAAATTTTCCGCTACATCTTCAACGCTGGTTTCTCAACAGCGGCTGCGGTAACCAGCGTTTCTGGTCGCGGTGTGGGCATGGATGTGGTGCGTACAAACATCGAGTTGATCGGTGGTTCTGTAGATCTACGTTCGACGACGGGTAAGGGCACAACCTTTACCATCAAGATCCCGCTTACCTTGGCGATTGTCTCAGCGCTGATTGTTGAATCTTGTAAAGAGCGTTTTGCCATTCCACAGCTCGCGGTTGTTGAGCTTGTTCGGGCGAAATCAGATTCTGAACATCGCATTGAAAAAATTAATGACACGCCTGTTCTTAGGTTGCGCAACCGTTTGCTGCCATTGGTTTTCTTAGATGAATTGCTGCATTCCAAACGGACAGGCGATTCAGCTGAAAATGCTGAGGAGCGTATTCGGGCGCATGAAGAAGCCTTTATTGTGGTGACACGTGTTGGCGAACAGTCTTTTGGGGTTGTTGTTGATAGCGTTTTTGACACTGAGGAAATTGTTGTGAAACCGGCGGCGACACTGCTGCGTGACATCAGCATGTTCTCTGGGAATACAATTTTGGGTGACGGTAGCGTTATCATGATTATGGACCCGAACGGCATTGCTCAAACAATTAGCGGTGAATTGTCAGATACTATTGAAGCGGCAGAAGAGTCTAATTCACAATCTGCTGATGAGAGTGAAACATCCTTGTTGGTCTTCCGTGCTGGTACGCCGGAACCAAAAGCTGTTCCATTGTCTCTTGTGACACGCTTGGAAGAATTCGATGTTAAGCAATTAGAAAACTCAAACGGTATGAGCCTTGTGCAGTACCGTGGGCGTTTGATGCCGATTATGCACGTATCCGAAGGGACGCCGCTGCGTAGTGAAGGGCGCCAAGCGGTGTTGGTCTTCACGGAAGATGAGCGGTCGGTTGGTTTGGCCGTTGATGAGATCGTCGATATTGTGACAGACCGTCTCGATGTTGAGTTGACCTCAGAGGCCTCAGGTATTCTTGGGTCTGCGGTCATTCGCGATCAAGCAACGGAAATTTTGGATGTTGGACATTATCTCACCCGTGTCTTTGCAGACTGGTTCCGCAAGCCGGAGCGGCTGTTGACGACAGCAAGCAAGCGATTGTTGCTGGTTGATGATAGTCCTTTCTTCCGCTCCATGTTGTTGCCGCAGCTTTCGATGTCTGGATACAAGGTGACACAAGCCGCCAGTGCCGAAGAAGCTTGGGCACTCCGAGATGCGGGCGAAATGTTTGATGTCATTATCTCTGATATCGAGATGCCAGGCGTGAACGGATACGAGTTTGTTGCTTCGTTGAAAAAAGATGAGGCATGGACGGATACGCCGGTGATTGCTTTGTCCGCACACGGGACTGAGGAAGACGTTGCGCGAGGCCGTGAAGCTGGATTTGACGACTATGTTGCCAAATTCGACCGCGAAGGTTTGATCCAAGTTCTCAACGAAATGCTTGTTCTTAAAGGAGAGGCCGCATGAGTAACCCCAACACAATTGGTGGCGAGTTGGTAAGTAGCAGCGACACGTCTGAGTATATTACCGTCAATATCGCTGATCAGCTCTTTGGAATATCTGTGCCAAAAGTACAAGATGTTTTCATGCCGCAACAAGTGACGCGGGTGCCCTTGTCGATGCCGGAAGTGGCGGGCGTTTTGAACCTGCGTGGACGCATTGTCACTGTGATCGATATGCGTAAGCGGTTGGGACTGCCGGAACGTGAAGGCGATGTTACGAATATGGCCGTTGGCGTGGAATATCGTGGGGAGTCCTACGGGCTGGTCATTGATAGCGTGGGGGAAGTTTTACGCGTGCGTGATGCAGACCTCGAACGCAACCCGACCAATCTGGATCCGCGCTGGCAGGCTGTTTCAATCGGTGTGCAGCGTCTTGATCAGAAGTTGATGATTATTCTGGATGTGGACAAGGTTCTGGACCTTACCAAAGAATCTAAAGCCGCGTGATTTTTCCCTATTTCGTACAGTAGGGTGAGGAGTGAAGTGATGAAAACATGTCTAGTTGTTGATGATAGTTCTGTGATCCGAAAAGTAGCGCGACGCATCTTGGAGGAATTGGATTTTGCTATTAAAGAAGCTGAAGACGGGCAGGTCGCACTTGATAAGTGCCGTGAGCAAATGCCTGATGCGGTTTTGTTAGACTGGAATATGCCGGTCATGGATGGCATGGAATTTCTTCGGTCATTGCGTAAAGAACAGGGTGGTAGCGACCCGGTTGTTGTTTTCTGCACCACAGAGAATGATATGGGGCACATCACGGAAGCTATTTCTGCGGGGGCGAATGAGTACATCATGAAGCCTTTCGACCGTGAAATCATTGAATCCAAATTTGCTGAGGCGGGGTTGGTTTAAGTGAACGTTGTTTCTCAAACCTCAACTGCAAAATCTGCGGGAAAAGTAATCCGGGTGATGGTCGTGGATGATTCCATCGTCATTCGTGGATTGATCTCCCGCTGGCTTAATGCGTTGGATGACATTGAAGTTGTTGCCGCCTGCCGGAACGGCCAAGATGCGGTAGACCAGATTGCCAAAGCAAATGTTGATTTGGTTGTGCTGGACATTGAAATGCCGGTCATGGATGGCCTAACGGCTCTTCCTCTTTTGTTGAAAGCATCGCCGGGTGTGCGTGTGCTGATGGCCTCAACGCTGACACGGCGCAATGCAGACATTTCCATGAAAGCACTTGCGTTGGGGGCAACGGATTATGTCCCCAAACCGGAAGCGACCAAAAGTGGGCATGCTTCCGCAGAGTTTCAAGAAGAACTCATCAATCGCATTCGGGCTATTGGCGGCAAAAAAATTGGTCTTGCCGCTCGTTCTCCCGCGCGGCCTGGTCTTGCCTCAACGGTTCAACGTGGGGCAACCCCTGAACGTGCTGGGAACCTTCATAAAGGTGCGATTACGACGGTTACAGCGTCTCATGTCATGCCGAAGGTGCTTGCGATTGGCAGTTCCACAGGTGGACCGAAGGCTTTGTTTGAGGTTTTTGAGGGCTTGAAGCCGATCTTGTCGAAAGTGCCTGTGTTCGTCACTCAGCATATGCCAGCCACGTTCACCGCCATTCTGGCGGAACACATTGGCGGCGTTACGGGGGGGCGATGTGTTGAAGGCGCGGACGATATGAAAGTCGAGGCGGGCAGTATTTATGTGGCGCCAGGGGGCAAGCATATGCTCCTGAAAAAACGCGGCGCAGATGTGTTTATTAAACTTGATGACGGGGAGCCGGTGAACTTTTGCAAGCCGGCTGTTGATCCCATGTTGGAAAGTATGGTGCCGGTTTACGGGGCAGGTATTTTATCCTGCATCTTGACTGGGATGGGGCATGACGGGTGCGCGGGCGCGCAAAAAGTACAAGCGCAAGGCGGCACGGTTATCGCTCAAGATGAAGCAAGTAGCGTTGTCTGGGGCATGCCGGGGGCGGTAGCTCAAGCAGGTATTTGCCACAAAGTGGTGCCTCTTGGCCAAGTAGCTAAGACGCTGGTGACATTGATTAATGGAGGACGGGCATGAGACAAGCTGATTTTGAATATTTGGCGACCTTTCTAAAGGACAGTTCCGGCCTCGTATTGACGAGCAACAAAGAATATTTGATCGAAAGTCGATTGCTGCCCATCGCGCGTGATGCGGGGATGGAAGATATCGAGGGTCTTGTCGGTAAAATGAAGATGACCCGTTCGGGGCCTCTCCATGACCAAATTACCGAGGCGATGACGACCAATGAATCTTTTTTCTTTCGGGATAAGACCCCGTTTGAAATGTTCGAAAAAGTAATCCTGCCGCATTTGTTGGAAACACGCGGCGGATTGAAAAAATTCCGTGTCTGGTGTGCGGCTGCGTCCACAGGGCAAGAGCCTTATTCATTGGGGATGCAACTTGATGAGCTTAGCTCTCAAATGCCGGGCTGGCGTCAGGAAATTGTTGGAACGGATCTTTCTGCTGAGGTTCTGCGCCGGGCTAAGCTTGGCCGTTATACTCAGTTTGAGGTGCAGCGTGGCCTGCCGATCAATTATCTCGTGAAGCATTTCACGCAGGTGGGGCATGATTGGGAGCTGTCGGACAAAATTCGGAACATGGTTCAATATCGCAAATTGAATTTGCTTGAGGACTTCAAAAGCCTTGGGAATTTTGACGTTATCTTCTGCCGCAATGTTTTGATTTACTTTGATCAAAAGACCAAAGCGCAAATTCTTGAACGCATGGTGCGCCAATTGTCACCTGATGGGTTTCTGGTGCTGGGTGCCGCAGAAACTGTGATCGGTATTACCGATGCCTTTAAGCCTCTTAAAGGGTGTCGGGGGGTATATGTGCCTGCTGGTGCGGATGCAGACCGTATGAATACCAGCGCTGTCGCGTAAACCAACCAATTGCTTTTGATAATCTGACAAACGCCGGGCCTGTTAAAGGCTCGGCGTTTGTCGTTTCAGTGCCGGATAAACAAAAAGGGCACCTTCAAAAGAAGGTGCCCTTTATTCCGCCAGATAGGCCGGAGAAAATTTGTTAAGCGGATGCCTGTGCAGGCTCGCTCATTTCTGTCTCAATGGGATCGCGCAATACGTAGCCACGGCCCCAGACTGTTTCAATGTAGTGCTCGCCATCGGTTGCTGTTGCCAGCTTTTTGCGGAGCTTACAAATGAAGACGTCGATAATTTTGAGTTCTGGCTCGTCCATGCCGCCATATAGGTGGTTTAGGAACATCTCTTTGGTCAGGGTCGTGCCCTTACGCAAGGAGAGTAATTCGAGCATTTGATATTCTTTACCGGTGAGGTGCACGCGTTGGCCTGCAACTTCAACTGTTTTGGTATCCAAGTTCACAACCAGCTTGCCGGTGGTGATGACAGATTGTGAGTGCCCTTTGGAGCGACGCACAACAGCGTGGATCCGTGCAACCAATTCGTCTTTATGGAAAGGTTTGGTCATATAATCGTCGGCACCGAAGCCGAGACCGCGCACTTTATTCTCGATGCCAGCCATGCCGGACAGAATGAGAATTGGCGTCTGGATCTTGCCTGTCCGCAATGATTTGAGGACTTCATAGCCGCTCATATCTGGAAGGTTTAGGTCCAGTAGAATGATATCGTAATCATACAGCTTGCCTAGATCGATCCCCTCTTCGCCGAGATCGGTCGTATAGACATTAAAGCCTTCTGATTTAAGCATCAGCTCAATACTTTGGGCTGTTGCGCTGTCGTCTTCAATAAGCAAAACTCGCATTGACTTGCTCACCGGTACAACGGTTACCCGTATCCGGCCCCCTCGGTTAATCCATAAATACAAGGTAAAGTGATTTGGTTAACAAAGGTTAATCAGAATGAAGATTTATGTGAAAAATTTACGATAATTGTCAAAAACTGCGCCAAACCGGGAAAAATTAGAATGATTTAGAGAGGATTATTGCCAAAATTATCCATCTTTAGGGCCTTTTGGGCTAACTGGTGGACTGTTTCGGGATAATTCTCCTTAATTTGCTCTCCCGACCACACGTAAAATTTGCAATGCCCCGTCAAGGTTTACGTCCTCTTAACGGCTTGTAGGCAAAATACGCCTAGTAAGCGGAGTTGGTCCGTTTGATTGGAATCTGGGCGGGCACCACGTGCAAGCAGTACTTGCAGAACTAAATGAAATTCAAAGCGTGCAGCATTATGGCCGGGTGGCCAGCGTGCAGGGCTTGCTTGTGGAAGTTGCAGGTCCGCTTCATGCGATGAGCGTTGGCTCTCGGTTGCTGATTGAAGGGCGGTTGGGGCGTAATGTGCCGGCTGAAGTGATTGGCTTTAAGGCTGATCGTGCCCTTTGTTTGCCCTTTAGTACGCTGGACGGCGTGGGGGTGGGCTGTAAAGCGACCGTCGCCTCTGATGAACCTCTTTTCCATCCAACATCTGCTTGGCTTGGCCGTGTTATTAATGCGATGGGGGAACCTATCGATGGCAAAGGTCCTCTGCCGCAAGGTATTCAGCCTTATTCTGTGCGCAATGCGCCGCCGTTGCCGCATCAACGTGGCCGGGTGCAAGGCCCTATTGATTTGGGGCTGCGGGCACTCAATACGTTTGTTACGTGTTGCAAGGGCCAAAGATTGGGCATTTTTGCCGGTTCGGGCGTTGGTAAGTCGGTGATGATGTCGATGATTGCCCGAAACACAGAAGCTGATGTGGCCGTGATTGGGTTGATCGGCGAACGGGGCCGGGAAGTACAAGAATTTATTGAAGATGATTTGGGCGAAGAAGGCCTGAAACGCGCCGTTGTTGTGGTTGCGACATCTGATGAGTCTGCATTAATGCGCAAGCAAGCAGCGCTTTTAACAATGACTGTGGCGGAATATTTCCGGGATCAGGATCAGGACGTGCTGTGCATGATGGACAGCGTGACCCGTTTCGCAATGGCACAACGAGAAATCGGACTGTCCATTGGTGAACCACCTGCCGCAAAAGGATACACACCGACTGTCTTTTCTGAGCTGCCTCGGCTGCTCGAACGGGCAGGACCGGGTGCAGGACAAGGCTCGATTACGGGCCTCTTTACAGTTTTGGTCGAGGGAGATGATCATAATGAACCTGTAGCAGATGCCGTAAGAGGCATACTGGACGGGCATATTGTGATGGAAAGGTCTATTGCCGAGCGGGGAAGATACCCGGCGATAAACATTTTGAAATCTATTTCTCGTACCATGCCAGGGTGCAATGAGTTGGACCAACAGAAGTTGATCCAACAGGCACGGGGTTTGCTAAGTGCTTATGACGATATGGAAGAACTCATTCGTCTGGGTGCTTATAGGCCGGGGTCTGACCCACAAGTGGATCGTGCGATCCGCTATCAACCTGAACTGGAGGCTTATTTGTCTCAAGGGAAGGTGGAAACGACCAACCGAGATACTGGGTTTGCGATGCTCGCCGAAATCCTAGGAAAGGGCGAGGAATAGCCGAGGAGGCTGACCAATGAAGAGCCGCGAATCCCTGATCCGATTAAATCGGTTTCAGGTGGACGAACGCCGCAGACAAGTGGCGGAATTAGAAACAATGCTGGAAGAATTCCGGCGGCGTGAACACGACTTGGATCAACAGGTCCAAGCTGAACAGGAAAAGGCTGGCATTTCAGATATTGCTCATTATGCATATCCAATGTTTGCAAAATCTATGCGTGATCGTCGCGAGAATATTCTGCAAT
The DNA here is from genome assembly GCA_029209985.1 of Parvibaculaceae bacterium. GTDB lineage: Bacteria > Pseudomonadota > Alphaproteobacteria > Parvibaculales > Parvibaculaceae > NORP139. Next base: position 18,916 of record JARGNZ010000008.1, on the reverse strand, counting down.
CCATCAATGATGTGAGTATGCAGCTTGAGTCCGCTAAGGATGATTTAGCTTCAGCTTATCGAGAGCTCAAAAAATATGAGCTTATCGAGGAATCCCGTAAGCGCCGTGTGCGTGGGAAGCTGGCGCGTGTCGAGCAGCAAGAGCTTGATGAAGTGGCGTTAGCCCTGCATCGACGCACGTCTCACGAAGCAGAATTCAACACCTAATCACTGAGCTTTCCGATGGAAAGCGTGGGGGTAAGGGGCATGTTCGGGGTTGGTTCCTTGAGGGTGACGGGGTAATGTGTTGTCCAAATTGTGATAGCCGATTTCCTCTGGCCCTTCAAAGAGCCAAGTTTGAGGATTTTGGTGGCTGTCGCCTCAAGATATGGAACGGATATGCCTTCATTTGATGTTGTTTCCAAACTCGATATGGCTGAAGTGGAAAACGGCGTGGCGAATGTCATGCGCGAAGTCGGCCAGCGTTATGATTTCAAAGGTGCGAACTGCTCGGTTGAAGTGACTGAGGAGGGGTTGACCATTTTGGCGGATGACGACCTGAAGTTGAAACAGGTCCATGAAATTCTGCAAGGTCAGATGTCTAAGCGCAAAATTGATCCCCGTGTGCTGGATTATCAAGTGGTAGAGCAGGCGGCTGGTCAAAGTGTGCGCCAAAAGGTTTTGCTGAAAAATGGGATTGCGACTGACTTGGCCAAAAAGCTGGTTAAAGACATCAAGGCTCAAAAGCTGAAAGTGCAAATTGCCATTCAGGGGGAAGAACTACGGGTTACGGGGAAAAAACGCGATGACCTACAGGATGTGATTGCCTTTTTGAAAGGACAAGACTTGGAGCAACCGCTGCAGTATGAGAATTTTAGAGATTAGTCAGCGATTGTCCGACAATACGAAAAGCCCGGCAAAGATGCCGGGCTTTTGTTGTTGTGCTGTTAGCGCTTTAAGAAGAGGCGGCGCAGCATGTATAAAATAGATATAGCGATGAGAAAACCAAGGAACCGGATCCCAATCATTTTGAGATCGCCGTCAAGGTCTGCAAAATTTGGCAGCGGACTTGGATCATTCGCCATCACACGTTGCACAACATTGGCAACTTCGTGCGCCAGTGTGGCTACAAGCGACCAGACAATAATCTGGCGGTAAAACTTCATCAAAAACGCTGCGATCAGCGCAATGATCAAGCCTTGAATTGAGTTGACGGTGTCAAACCCTTGCTGAAAAAGCATCAAAGCTTGGTCTAGGTATTGGTTGTCCATGAAAACCCCCCATGGTGTTGCCGTGAATCTATGAGACTGCCTAATGAATTTGTCTCATGGTCGTCTTCGCGTTGACGTATCAATTAATGTCGACGTATCGAATAGCGTTGGCAGCTGTTTGAATGCCCATCGTTTCGGTGCATGTGCCACCGGAGTTCATGTGTAGTCCGGTAGGTTAACGCATCTGTGACGGCGCACATTCATTTGACCTTGAAAGCATACTCGAAAACGCAATGGCGCAAACCAAAATGTATAATGTAGGTTTACGCGCTTTTCCGGCTGGTGGGGGGAGCGGTTGTTTTTTTGGCTGAAACTATGAGGTTTTCGGCAATTTTAAGAACAGCTTGGGCGGCCTTACTGCCGGGGTGGCGGTATAATAATGCTGTTTGATGGCGGATTGTGTCGCGGATCGTGTCATCGCGTGGGATGATACCCGCGCTTGTAAGGTTAATATCTAGGAAGGTTGCGCAGGCTTTGTTCAAGGCGCCGAAGATGCGCTGCCCGTCTGCTTTGTCTTCTGCCATGTTGGCCACGACACGCAAATCGGCGTGGGGATGGTTCATGTGAACCAACTTTATGAGGGCATAAGCATCGGTGAGGGAGGTTGGTTCTCCATTTACAAGCGTCAATGTTGTGCCGTTGTGTTCGCATAATTGTAAGACATTTGCATCCACACCAGCGGCCAAATCTACAATCACTCGGTCATACTGACTAGCTAGAGATTGGATGCCTTGGTGTAAGTTGGCGACTTCTGCATGGGAGAGGGCAGAGAGAACACCGGACCCTGATTTACCTGCAAGCACGTCGAAACTGCCTGCATTTTTGTTGCCGGTTTCAACGCGGGTCAGGGCGTCTTCGAGTGCGACTTGGCCCGCAATGACGCTGCCAAGATCGTGGGAGGGGGCAAGGCCCAATTGCACATCGACGTTTGCTAACCCTAGATCGCCATCGATGAGGAGAATGTTTTCGCCTCGTTGAGCAAACGCGTGGGCCAGCGTGATAGCGAACCAAGTTTTCCCGACGCCGCCTTTGCCGGATGCGACGGTGATGATGTTTTGAGTGCTCATGAGAGCTCCGTATGGTCATGCGCTAGGGCGCGCGAATTTTGAGGTGGGGGTGCTAGCTCTGGTGTTTCCAGAGATTCCCCTAGAATAAGACGTGCCAAGCGCATGGGGTCGAGGCGTGTGAGGCCGCGCGCAAGATAGGGCGTTATGCTGGCATTGGAAAAGGCCAGTCCGGTGGCATCTGCCAAATTGAGAAAGCCACCGATGCGGCGGGCAATGTCAACTTGGGTTGCGACAAACCGGCGAACGCCAAGGTGGGCATAAATGTCTGCGCTTTCGATTGAAATTGCGGGGTCTGTCAACGCGCTGGCAATGAGCACTGGTTCTGCGCCGCCGGTGTGGGCGGCAGTTTGTGATAATTGGATCATCAAACTGCGATCTAGGGGATCGAACGGATTGGTGCTGGCGGTATCAATGAAGCACGGGAGTTGTTTTTCGGTTGGTATTTGCGCGGCTAAATCACTGCGTTTGTCGAGCAAGAGGCCAAGGGCATTGGCATCTTCTGCTTGGGTGACGGGCAGATCCATCAGTTCGCCGTAGGCTTTGGATTGTGCAAGAGCGCCGGTGCGGTTGGTATCTGTCGTAATCAGTTCGGCGTCTATGCCTTCAAGTATGGCGCGGACCGCCAGTTTTGCCGTTGTAACGGTTTTACCGCTTCCCGCCATGCCAATCATCATCAGGGGATGTGCGGGCAACACGGGAATGGGTTCAAACTTAAACCGCAAATCTAATGCGTAGGCCAAGGCATCAAGCGCACCTTGGGCGCTTTTGCCTTCGGCAATTTGTACCAACTCGTCAGATAGTTTGTCTGGTGTGTTGTGCTGGCGCATGCAAGCGCGTAGTTGGTCGCTGCTGAAGGGCAGGGGTGGTCTGTTGGGCACTGGTTCAGCTGGCTCAATTGGCTGGCGTTGGTCCGATGCCCCCGGTTTTTCGGTGTCTGTCGTGCCGGGCTTGAGCGTTTCCCGTAAGCGTTTGCGTAATTCATCTTCTAAAGAGATCACGCTCGTGGGGAGGTCTTTGCGCGGTGGGGGTGCGCGAAGTTCCAATGCGGCTGTGATTTCAACGCGCCCATCTTCTTTTGTGTAAGAAGAGACAATGATGGCCTCATCGCCCAAGGCGACGCGTACTTGTTCCATTGCCGCTGTTAAGCTGGTCGCACTGAAAGTTCTTAGTCGCACTGGGTCGGTTACTTTCTCTCTAGTGATCCATCACGCTGTGCTTTGCTCAGTTTAGATGGCGGCAATGGTGCGCAGTTTGGCTTTCGGGTGCACTTCGTTTTGAGACAAGATTGTCGTTTGTGGCCGGAACCGTTCGATGATGGAGCGCACGTATGGGCGAATAGCTGGGCTGGTCAGCAGGACGGGGACTTCGCCATCGCGGGCTGCTTGCTCAAATACTTCGCGTACTTTTGTAATGAACTCTTGCAATTGGCTTGGAGCCATTGCGAGTTGTTTGTCTTCCCCCGGCCCGGTGAGGGCTTCAATAAAGGCTTCTTCCCATACAGGGGAAAGCGGAATAAGGGCAAGCTCGCCTGTGTGCGATCCAAAGGTTGAGCAGATCTGGCGGGAAAGACGCATGCGCACATGCTCCGTCATTTGCACCAGGCTTTTTGTATGGCCAGTTGCCTCCGCGATGCCTTCCATAATGGAAGGAAGGTCGCGAATGGAAATGCGTTCTGACAAGAGGTTCTGCAAAATGCGCTGAATACCCGTGACATTGATGTGCGTTGGGATCAAATCGTCGAGCAGCTTCTTGTGCCCTTGTGGCAATTCGTCCAGCAACTTCTGCACCTCGCCGTAAGATAGTAAATAAGACATGTTGTCTTTGATGATTTCGGTGAGGTGTGTGGTGAGCACGGTTGGCGGATCGACCACCGTGAGACCCCGAAATGCAGCTTCCTCGCGCAGGGTTTCGTCAATCCATGTTGCTGGCAGGCCGAAGGCTGGTTCTTTTGTGGCAATGCCGGGCAGGTCGATTTTGTTGCCGTGGGGATCCATGACCAACAGTTGACGCATGTAGACTTCGCCTTCGCCAGCCTCTACCTCTTTGACCGCGATGGAGTATTTGTTGGCGTCTAATTGCATGTTGTCGAGAATACGCACAGGCGGCATGACAAAGCCCATATCGATCGCAAATTGTTTGCGCAGCGCTTTGATTTGATCTGTTAGTTTTTGACCTTCTTTGTCGTTGATCAACGGCAGCAGTCCGTAGCCAATTTCCAAACGCAATTCATCCATTTTGAGGGTGGAAGAAATAGGTTCGTCTTTTGGTTCTGCAGCTTCTAGCTCAACTTTGTCTTTCTCGGCCTTGACGACTTCTTCTTCTTTTTGCGTTCGGCTTTGAATGAGATAATAGGCAAGCCCGCCCGCAGCGCCAGACAACAACAAAAATGGAATGGCTGGAATGCCCGGCAAAAAGGCCATTACCGCCATCACGAATGAGACCATGGCCAATGCCTGAGGGTAGTGGGAAAGTTGGCTGAAGAGTGCTTCGTCTGCCGGGCCTTCGATGCCCGCTTTGGACACCAACAAGCCTGCGGCGGTGGACACAACCAATGCAGGGATTTGGCTGACAAGGCCATCACCAATGGTCAGCAATGAATAGGTTGAGCCAGCATCTGCAAAGCTCATTTCCATTTGACCCACGCCGATGATGATCCCACCGATCACATTGATAAAGGTGATGAGAAGGCCCGCGACGGCATCCCCACGCACAAACTTTGAGGCACCATCCATGGCACCAAAGAAGGAGGATTCCTGTTCGACTTCCGCCCGGCGGCGTTTTGCGGTGTCTTCGTCAATCAAGCCAGCGGACAAATCGGCGTCGATTGCCATTTGTTTGCCAGGCATAGAATCCAAACTGAACCGGGCAGCCACTTCGGCAATCCGGCCTGAACCTTTGGTGATGACGACGAAGTTGACGATGACAAGGATCGCAAACACGATAACGCCAATCACAACATTGCCTTGCATGACAAAGTTACCGAACGCTTCAATGACGCCCCCGGCTGCATCGGTGCCTTCGTGACCTTTGCTCAAGATCAACCGCGTGGATGCGAGGTTGAGGGCCAAACGGATCATTGTTGCAATCAACAGAACCGCAGGAAAAGAGCTAAATTCTAAGGGGCGCTTAATGAAAAGCGCGGTCATGAGAACGAGGAAAGAAAACGTCAGAGAAATGGCGAGTGAAAAATCCAACAGAAAGGCAGGCATGGGTAGGATGAGCACCACGAGGATGGTCAAAATACCTGCAGGTAAAGCCAGATCACTGCGCTTAGAAAGCTGCGCGAGTATTCTGTCTAAGTTAAAGCCACCACCGGCAGGAGACGTGCCAGAGGCCGGAGCGGCAGTATTTGTTGTGGTTATATCACTCATGAACGAACTTTCGGTCAGACGACTTTAAAGAGTAGAGGCTCTATGCGCGGGCTTCACCACCGGGTTGGGGCACGGAAACCCCTTGATCGGTGTATTGTTTTAATTTGTTGCGCAAAGTGCGAATTGAGATGCCTAGAATATTTGCCGCATGGGTACGATTGCCCAAGCAATGCTCTAGGGTGTCGATGATGAGACCTTGTTCCATCTCAGCTACCGTTGAGCCGACCATATTGCGGCTGACGGCTTCGGCGGTGTTGGCCGCTTGCTGAATGATGTCAGTTTGTGGGGACGCGCCCCCTTGCAAACGACTGCCGTCTGGCAAGCGAATAGCTTCCACATCGATCTCAGGACCAGCTGCCAACAAGATGGCGCGGTGCATTGTGTTTTCTAGCTCACGTACGTTGCCGCTCCAGTGGTGGTTGGAGAGATATTGACGGGCCTGCTCGGTGAAAGGCTTGGTTTGTAGGCCATTTACTTTGGCGTATTTGCGCACGAAGTGATCTGCCAAAGCCATAATATCGGCAGGGCGCTCGCGCAGTGGCAGAAGGTTTAGGTTGACCACGTTCAAGCGGTAAAATAAATCTTCGCGGAAAGTGCCAGCTTCTACTTCGCCTAAGAGGTTACGGTTAGAGGTCGCCAAAATACGGATGTTGATCTTTACTGGTGCTTTGCCGCCCACCCGGTCAATTTCACGTTCTTGGATGGCGCGGAGCAATTTGGCTTGAAGGCGGACATCAATTTCGCTGATTTCATCGAGTAACAACGTGCCGCCGTCTGCTTCTTCAAATTTACCAATGCGTCGAGCCACAGCGCCGGTGAAGGCACCTTTTTCGTGCCCAAACAATTCAGATTCCAATAGATTTTCTGGAATGGCCGCGCAGTTTACGGAAATGAAAGGGGCTTCTTTGCGGCGTGATTTGCGGTGGACGTAGCGGGCCATCACTTCTTTACCAGACCCGGACTCCCCCGTGATCAGTACGCTGGCTTCAGACGGGGCAATTTGGTCGGCAAGTTTGATGACATCGCCCATTGCAGGGTCTTGGAAAACCATTTGATGGCTTTCTTCTGAGACAGCTGCCAAGACGGCCGCGATCAGATCTGCATCTGGTGGTAGGGGAATGTATTCTTTAGCCCCGCTGCGAATGGCATTTACCGCTGCTTGGGCATCGGCCTCTACGCCGCAGGCGACGATCGGCACATAGATGTGTTCGGCTTGGAGTTGATTGATCAACCGCGCAATGTCGAGGGAGACTTCGACCATCACCAAATCAGCTCCATTGCCAGACCGCAGTGAGGCCATGGCTTGGTCGATGCTTTCGGCGTGTACAACTTTGGCGCCCTTATCCATCGCCATTTTAGTGGCGGTTGAGAGCTGTCCGTTGAGGGTTCCAACAATGAGCAAGCGCATTTGTAATACTCCTTAAGACCGTAACTTAGTTGTACAGACGAATTTGTTCGGCTGGTGGCAACATCGAATTGAGAACCATTTGAAGACGACGGGGACTTTCTTGGCGGCCAATGGCAGCCACGCTTGTGGCGTATAGAAAGAGCTTTGCGTTTTCTTCTTGTGAATTGCGTTCAATTTTACTGGCAAGCGGGGCAAACAACATGTTGCCTAAAATCGCGCCGTAAAAAGTGGTGATTAGCGCAACAGCCATGGCTGGTGCGATTTGTGTCGGGTCGTTGAGGTCTGCCAACATTTGAACAAGACCAACCAACGTGCCGATAAGGCCCATTGCGGGGGCGACTTCGGCAGCACGCCGTAAAACTTGTGCGGAGCGGACATCTTTCTGTGCCCGTGCGGATAATTCAGAATTGAGCATTTGCTCTACTTCATCCGGGTTTATGCCGTCGATGATGAGGGAGATGGCTTGTTTGACAAATACATTCTGGCGCAATTTTGGCAGATGGCGCTCTACGCCTCGAATGCCTTCTTTGCGGTGTGCATCTGCCATGTGTAATAGATTTTCTGTGGTGGCTGTGTCATGGGACCCAACCACTTTGAGTGTCCGCCATGCGGCTGAAAAGGCCGTTGAAATTTCAGACATGCGGAATGAAATAAGGGTCACCGCAAAGGTTCCACCAATAACGATCAATGCAGCTCTGACATTGAAAAAGGCTGTGGCATCGCCGCCTAGAAGAACCGCGAGGGCGACTAGGGCGAAAGCAGCAATCAAGCCTATGAGTGTGGCGAAATCCATTTGAGTTCTAAAACCTTTTAGTTGATGCCGCTTTTGATGATTTCAGTCATGGTGACGCCGAGGCGTTCTTCCACAACCACAACTTCGCCACGTGCCACGAGGCGGTCGTTGACGTAAATGTCGATGGCTTCACCGACCTTGCGGTCCAATTCGATGATGGTGCCTTCGTCTAGTTTGAGCAGTTCACTCACTTCGATATGAGACTTGCCCAAGATGGCAGATACGTGGACGGGAATATCAAACACAGCTTCTAGGTCGGTCGCATTGCGTTCGGCTTCGCCATCTTCTGGATTCATATCTTCCGCATTACTGGAAGAGGTTGCCGGGGTGCCTTGGTTTGAAGCGGCAAGGTCTGGCAGATTCATGTTTTCTGTATCGTCAGCCATTTTAGTCTCCTGCAATGAAGGGGAGGTCCCTTCTGCTCGTTAATGTTTGTTATGCTGCGCCGGTGGGCGACAAGGCATCTAGGTACCGGTTAATGATGAGAGTGATTTCTTCTTCGATTTCATTTTGAGAGCGTGATACGCCACCTTCGCTCCATTCGACTTTACAGTCGCTGTCACCCAAGCTTGGGTCGGCTAAAAGCAAGACACGTTCTTCAATCCCGCATTCGTGTGCCATTTTCTCCACGTAAGGGCGGGTTTCTTCTAGTGCACTTTCACTCACCCGAACAGCAAGGTGTGGTTCGCGGTGGAGGTGTTGCAAGCAATCGGCAATTACAGCCTTAACCTCTGCGACAGGTTCTCGTTTGATCATTGCCGGGGCTAAGGTCATCGCAATTTTATGAGCAATTTCGGTCGCAGTTTGTTGACTCGCGCGTGCATTTTGATCGGCGGCCGACATCAGTGTTTGGGTTGTAGCCAAAAGCTTTTGTAGCAAGTTGGCTTGCGTATCTTCGGATTTGTTTTCGAGTTCGGCACGTGCATCCGCCATGCCTTGCTCATAGGCGGCGGCTTTCATCATTTCAATATGTGTGTCGGTGCTGGCGCGGTGGGCTGTGCTGTTCGGGCCTTCGTGCACGGCGCCGTTTTCTTCAAACACAGTGTCAAAAGCAAATTTCTTTACGACCGGTTGTTTTGCTGGGGTTGAGGTTGCCATTAGTACACCAACTCATCTTCTGATTTGTTTTCTGCCAACATAATTTCACCTTTGGCAGCTAAATCTTTTGCGGTGTTGACCATCAACATTTGCGCTTCGTCTACATCACGTAGGCGCACAGGCCCCATCACTTCCATGTCTTCTTTCAAAATTTTCGCGGCGCGCTCAGACATGTTGGTGAAGAACAGATCCTTGAGGGAGTCTGAGGCACCTTTCAGCGCAAGGCCGAGTTTGTCTTTGTCTACCGCGCGCAGAAGTGTTTGTACGCTGGTCGGGTCCAATTTGGAGAGATCTTCAAATGTGAACATCAGAGATTTGATCTTCTCGGCTGCTTCACGGTTGCGCTCTTCCAAAGAGGTCATGAACCGCGTTTCGGTTTGGCGATCGAAATTGTTGAAGATTTCGGCCATCAATTCATGGCTGTCGCGGCGGTTTGTGCGCGATAGGTTAGACATAAATTCGGCGCGGAGTGTTTGTTCCACTTTTTCCAAAATGTCTTTTTGTACCGCTTCCATGCGCAGCATGCGGGTGATGACTTCAAGGGCGAAGTCTTCTGGCAAGTGCCCGAGAACACGAGCGGCGTGTTCTGATTTGATTTTGGATAAAACAACGGCAACGGTTTGGGGGTACTCGTTCTTGAGGTAAGAGGCGAGGACCTGCTCGTTTACGTTGCCAAGCTTTTCCCACATGGTGCGACCGGCTGGGCCACGAATTTCTTCCATGACGTTGTCGACACGGTCTTCTGGTAAGAAGCGCTTGAGCAAGCGTTCGGTGCTGTCAAATGACCCAACGATGGACCCAGCAGAAGACATGCGAGAGGTGAATTCGACCAGTAGCTTTTCAACAACGGTGGATTGAATAGCGCCTAGAGACGCCATTGTTTGAGAGATTTCTTTAATCTCATCATCATCAAACAGATCCCAAATGGCAGCGGCATGGTCGTCTGAAAGGGACAACATAAAGATTGCCGCTTTTTCAGAGCCAGTGAATTTGGAAATATCATCTTTTGCCGGTTTAGCCATGTCTATTCTTCCTCATGTAACCAGCTGCGCAAGATAGACATCGTTTCATCAGGATGGTTCCCGATGATTTCGGCTACTTTCTTGAGGGACGATTCACGTACTTGTCCCTCAATTTTTGCGATGTCGATCATGGACTCAATCGGGTTTTCTGCATTTTCGGCCCCTTCAAGGCCCGCGCCGTTTCCGGCGGCAACGCCTGCCAGTTGTGCTTGCACCCCCGGTGGGAGCATGGCTTGCTCTCCGTCCGTCCCAGTTCCGCCGCCAGCGCTGGCACCTGCTAGGGCAAGGGTTGCGCCGTTTGCAGCAATCATGTTTTCACCGCTAATGACCCGGCGCAGAAGAGGGCGCACGACCATCAATAAGACAATCACGGTGAGGATAGCCAAGGTTGCAGACTCGCCAATGCGGAAGTAATCCGCTTTGGTGAGAGATAGAAACGTTTCTTCTTCATTCATCAAAGGTTCTGGAAGTTCACGCGCTGCAAATTGAAGGTTGATGACTTCAACTTGGTCGCCGCGCTCTGTGTCAAAGCCAATAGCTGAGCGCACCAAGGTATTGATTTTTGCAAGGTCTTCTTCTGAGCGTGGGGCATAAACAACGGAGCCATCTGCTTGCTGGGCATATGTGCCATCAACAAGAACCGCGACAGAGAGACGTTTAATGCCACCGGCTTCTTGAATTTGTGTTTCTGTCGTATGTGAAATTTCGTAGTTGACGGTTTCGGTGACGCGGTTTGAAGATTCTTTGTTGCCGCCAGCACCTTCGCCTCCAGCGCCTGCTTCAGGCAAGGCGTTGCCAACGGTGACGCCGTTTTGGGCTGCAGCGCCGTTTGCGGCGGAAGAGTTTTCTTCTTCAGTTTGTGTTGACCGGGCAACTTGGCTTTCTGGATCATAGGTGTCGGATGTGCGGGTGACGCGATTGAGGTTCAGCTCGGCGGAGACTTCAACCCGTGCTTTGTCGGGGCCGACGATGGAGGCCACGATGGTTTCAACTTGCTTACGTACGCGTGATTCATAGTTCAAGTTACGTTCTTCGAGTGCACCAGAAACAATGGCGCCTTCTTCTTCGTCTGCACCAGAGGCAAGAAGATTACCTTGCTCGTCGATGATGGACACTTTGCCGGGCTTGAGGCCCTGCACAGCAGAAGAAACTAAGTGCTGAATTGATTTGACTTGCGCACGGCCTAAATCGCCACGCACGCGCAGCACAATAGAGGCGCTTGGTTCGCGACGTTCACGAGAGAAAATTTCACGCTCCGGCAAAACCAAATGTACCCGCGCACTTTGAACCTGAACAATTTCGCCGATGGTGCGGGACAGCTCGCCTTCTAAGGCGCGCATGTAGTTTAGGTTTTGCACAAAGCTTGTGGTGCCGAGGGTGTCTGTGTTGTCGAAGATTTCATATCCAACGCTGCCGCCTTTAGGAAGGCCGCGTTCTGCCATGGATAGGCGCAGGCGTAGCACTTTGTCTTGTGGGACAAAGATTTTTGTGCCGTCGCCCCCTAATGTGTAAGGGATGGAGAGAAGATCGAGTTCACTGATGACTTGCGCGGCATCGTCTTGGGAGAGTTCGGAATACATGAGTGCCATTTGCGGCTCGCTGATGCGAACGGTCACATAGGCAAAGAAACCAATGAGGGCCATACCGACAATGCCGAGAGCCACAATGCGGCCCATGCCCATAGATTTCAGAAATTCAGCAAAGCTGTTCACACTACCACCCAATTTGACGCAAAACAGGCAACCGTTCCTCGGTTCGCTCGTTTAGTTCACTTCTAGGGAGGTGCAAATTCTTTGCCCCACTCCAAACCTGAAACCCCTTCCAGGTTATCCCGTAGGCAAAAATTACCGGGTTAGGCTAAACAGATACTTAACGAGGCGACATTAATTGCATTCATTTTGGTTAATATCTGTTAAGGATCGGTGAGTAATGGGGATAAAAAAACCGGCAGCCTAGGAAGGCCGCCGGTTTTGATAGGCAATAAGCACGCAGTACAATTTAATCTTACTGCCGATATTGTTGGACGCGAGTAGCGCGCAGACCCGCAAGACCGTGTTTTTCGATCGATCGTTGCCAACTTAGGAACTCTTCCACGGTCAGCGTGTACCGACGGCAGGCTTCTTCTAGGCTGATCAATCCACCTCTGACCGCTGCCACGACTTCCGCTTTACGACGGATGACCCAGCGTTTGGTATTGGCTGGTGGCAAGTCGGCGATAGTGAGGGGACTGCCATCGGGACCGATGACATAGTTGCCTCTAGATGAATGTTGCTCGCTCATGTTTGTCCAATCTCCGCACTCGAAACTTGCATTCAACTTAGCGGGTTGGTTTTAAGAAAAGGCTAAGTGCCATAGTAAAAAATCTATGAAAATCAAATGCTTAGTGTGTCAAATCGATACGTATTGCTGGCAAATACGCCCTTAAGCGTCCTAACTGGTGGTATTGTTGTCGTCTTCGCTATCGGTGCTGTCCGTATCGTCGGAGGTGTCGTCTTCATCGCTCACAGTGGTTTGCTCTCGCACTTGAAGAATGTCTGAGGCAACAAAGGCTGTGTCGCCAATAGTGACGATTGGGGTGGTGGAGGAGAAGTCCACGCCGGTGACAATGCCGGCCACCATGATGGAAGAGGCGACTTCTAGCCCGTCCTCATCGAGAGGTTCGATTTCAATATGATAGAGACCGTCAGCTTGTTTAACGCCGTCTTCGTTTTCTCCATCCCATTCAAATGTGTTGCTGCCAGCTTCGGCTTCAACTTTTGTGGAATACACTTCCACGCCATCTGAATTATAAACGGTGATGGAGGTTTCCGGCGCATCCGTCTCGAGGGAGTAGTCCCAAGTCGCTTGGTCATCGACGAGGGAGGTGGTGCTGCCGAGTGTGAGCACTTCCTTGCCAATGTAATTGACGGCTGTCGCTGCGGAGTTTGCCCCTTCAATGGCGATGAGTTTTTCGAGGTGATCATTTGTTGCAATGGCTTGTTCAACCTCAGCATATTGCACAAGCTGATTTGTAAACTCAGCCGACTCCATAGGGGAGGTCGGATCTTGGTGCTGCAATTGTGTGGTCAAAAGGGCGACGAATGTATTGAAATCTGCATTGAACGCGGTGGCATCCTCGTCAGCCGTCGCTTCAGTAGAAACCTGCTGATACACGTAGGCTGGATTTGAACCGTAAATTTCGAGAGCCATTTTCTTACCCTTTTGAACGTAGACGTTGCGGCGGTGTGAAGGCGTCAAATCATTAGACGCGGATGTCTACGCCTGATGCGTTGTTTGCGAAGTAGTAGGTGGGCGCGGTTGCGAGGGCGTCATCCTCCGCACTTGCGTCTTGATCTGATGTGGACGCGGAGGTGTGGTTCCCGTCGGTCTCTGCTTCTTGAGACGCCGTTTGCTGGTTGTCTTCTGATAGAGAGAAGGTCATGCCTTCGTCATCCATTTCTAAACCAGCATTGGTCAAGGCTTTCTCGAGGGCATTGGCATCCTTACGCAACAAGTCGAGTGTCTCTGGGCTTTCCACAACCATGTGGGCGGTTAGGCGGCCATCTGTGGAGATTTCCATTTTGACGTCGACACGTCCCAGTTGTGCGGGGTCCAACCGAATTTCAAAATTGCTGACGCCTTTTTGAATGTTCTTATTCATTTGCATTGCAATGGCGGAGCTTGGAACTTGAGAGGGCTGTGTTTGCCCTGGCAATGTTCCCACGCGAATGAGGGCGGCTCCTGAACTTTGAGACGTGGTGGGCTGGTTGGTGGTTAAGCCTGCGAGGCTATCAAAATTGAATGGATTGGCGCTTTGCGCAGGCGCGGCAGGGCGAGCGGAAGCTGAGCTGTTCGCGACTGCATTTGCGATTGCGG
>JARGNZ010000008.1:0-4953 GCA_029209985.1 Parvibaculaceae bacterium | reverse complement strand
TTCGGCACGGTCTTTTTCGGCGCGGTCTTTTTCGGCCCTGTCTAGGGCACTCTCATCATATTTATCTTCTTTTTGGGCACTTCCGCGCGTTTCATCATCTAAATGACTAGCAAAATCATTTTCCTCAGCGCCCGTGTTTGAGGCGGCTGCGGCAAATGAAAGGGTGCTTGCCGAACTCATGATGTTCGATTTTGCCGTTTCTGAGAAATTTAGTTCCATAGTCTGTACTCCAAATTTTCACACTGCGCGCGTGTCCTGGCTTTCTATTAGCAAGCCATGGGCCAGTTGGAGGGAGTTATATTGTCATTGTAAATCAATGGGTTAGTTGTTTCTTTGGGATTTTCGTCACGCCCAAAGGTGCGCATTTAATGCAGTGCGGGCAAAAGCTGCCGAGCAAGGGAGGCTGATTTGGCCTTATGGATTGCGTTAGGCTAAATGATGCCTATATTGCGCTTATATGCAGAGGATGCCCGGCCATATATTGGGAACGGGAAATATGTCCTTAATGTTGGCGCTTAGGCTTGGTGTGATCCAAGTGGCGTGCGGTAGCATTTGCGTGAAAGGTTTAAGTTCTTGTCCATTTCTACACCCGATTCTGGGTCTACATCTGTTACTGGGTCTTCTACTGCGCTTCCTTCTGGCGTGATTTATGACCCAAAAACTGGCCTTAACAGCTTAGGTCTTCTGGGGCGCCCGGAAGATACGCGCGTTGTTGTGGCCATGTCGGGCGGTGTGGACTCCTCCGTAACAGCGGCCATTCTGGCTGAAGATGGCTATGATGTGGTGGGGATTACGCTGCAGCTTTATGACCACGGGGCGGCTGTCCAGAAAAAAGGGGCGTGCTGTGCTGGGCAAGATATTCATGATGCGCGCCGGGTCGCCGAAAAAATTGGCATTCCTCATTATGTGCTCGACTATGAAGCTAAATTCAAAGAAGCGGTGATGGAAGAGTTCGCTGATGCCTATTTGGCTGGCGAAACCCCTATCCCGTGCGTGCGCTGCAATGAGCGCGTGAAATTTCGCGATATGCTGATCACGGCAAAAGAATTGGGAGCGGCTGCGCTGGCGACTGGTCACTATATCGCGTCGCAAGGGCTGGATCAGAACCGGCAAATGATGCGGGCGGTGGATGCGGAAAAAGATCAATCCTATTTTCTTTTCACCACAACCCAAACGCAGCTCGATTATCTTCGTTTTCCTTTGGGTTCAAAAACCAAGGCAGAAACACGCGCAATCGCTGAGCGTTTGGAATTGGCGGTGGCCGATAAGCCAGATAGCCAAGATATCTGTTTTGTGCCGCAAGGGCGCTATACGGACATCATTCAAAAGATGCGGCCGGGGGCGGTGGAAGCCGGTGATATTGTTGACCTTGAGGGCAATGTTCTGGGGCAGCACGACGGCATCATCCACTACACAATTGGCCAGCGACGCGGGTTAGGCGTTTCGGGCGGGGACCCTCTTTACGTTGTGAAGCTGGATGCAAAAGCTCACCGGGTTATTGTGGGGCCGCGCGAAGCCTTGGAAACACGCACGATTGTGCTGGGCGAAGTGAATTGGCTCGGTGATGAGGCGTTCGACACTCTCGTGGGGCAGGAATTGCGCATACGTGCAAAAGTGCGTTCTACTCGGCCTCCACAAGCTGCTGTACTGCGGCCCTTGGCAGATGGCACAGCGGAAGTGGATCTTGAAGAAGGTGAGCACGGGGTAGCCCCGGGGCAGGCGTGTGTCTTCTACCGCGATGAGGAAACTGGTTGCCGGGTACTGGGTGGCGGATGGATCAAACGATCTATCAATACCTTTGGTGATGCCTTGACCAGCGCTGCTGTCATTGCAGACGCGTGAGGCACAGCCTATTTGCTGTGCTTATTGTCCTGTTGCCTTGGTCTCAACATAGTTACTAATTAATGAATAGACTCTTGCACTTGCGGTAACTTCCCCGCAAACTCCGCGCACGAGTTTACAACTTCACCTTTCGGGCAATGTTGTTGATATACGTGAATACGATTTGAATTGAGTACGTGTTGAGTTTAGGGCGTGCGTGACTGATGTTTGAAGGGTCATGCGCCACCGTTTTGCGAATTTCGCATCAGTGCGTTCCGCACAACGACATGGGAGAAAAGAGTGACGGTAGCCAAAAGAATTGACGAGAAATCTGTTCTCAAAGCATATGCTCGTTGGGCGCCAGTTTACGATTACTCCTTTGGACTTTTTGCGGAATCCGGACGTAAGCATGCAGTTCATGAAATCAATAAACGTGTTGGGCGCGTTCTTGAGGTTGGTGTGGGCACAGGCATGTCATTGCCGCAATACCAACGCCATCTCAAAATCACAGGGATTGATTTGTCCCCGGATATGTTGGCCAAAGCACGCGACAAGGTGCGGGAAAAGAAACTCAATCATGTGGAAGGCATTCGGGAAATGGATGCCTCTGTGATGGATTTCTCAGATGGTCGATTTGACACGGTCGTGGCGATGTACGTTATGACTGTTGTGCCTGATCCGGTAAAAGTAATGAATGAGTTGGAGCGGGTCTGTAAGCCGGGCGGTGAAGTCATTATCATCAATCACTTCGCTCAGGACCACGGTATTCGTGGGCGTGTGGAGCGGTGGATGGCGCCTGCAAGCCGGGCACTGGGATGGCATCCCGATTTTAAGATCGACACAATCACAGACATCACAGATCTTAAATTGGTTGAATCCAAACCGCTTTGGCCTTTGGGTTTGTTTACGCTGTTGCGGTTCAAAAAACCTGCGTCTGTTTCAAACTTACGGTCGGCCTCAGAGCCCGTGTTGGAAGGGGCGGTGGCCTCTGACCCTGCGGCGAAACCACTTGAGAATGTGGGCTGACGCTTTCTAGTTTGCACAACTTTTAGATGCTTTTACCACTCGCGAGGCTTGTCTCGCGGGTGGTTTTGTATGTCCAAGCGGGCGGTGCACTCGAATACTCGTATAAGCAGGTATTTCTTCCCTCAATGAGAGTGGTGCGTATCTTTAATTACTTTAGGTTGTATTTCCTGGAGACGCACGAACAGCAACGGGTGCGTCGGCAACAATGGATTTACAAAGATGACCGAACAGAATGCGACAGCCGTATCTCGCGGACCGATTGAGGGCCTTCAGTATTACGCAGAGGCAAAAGCTCATCAGCTTTTTGTCATCGATAGCGTGTCTAACACAGGATATACGTGGGCAGAAGTTTACGGCTTGGTATGCCGCATGGACCACTATCTTCAGTCGGCGGGGTGCACATCGAAAGATAGGCTGGCGATTTCGTGTGCAGATGAAATTGTTACGCTCATTGCTGGTTTGGCATGCCTCAAAGCCGGTATTCCTTTTTTCTTGCTGCCGTTCTATTTGTCGCCAACCCAAAAGGCCAACACGCTTGCCCAGATGGGGGCGCATTATCTTTTTACAGATCATGAAATTGAGACCCCGCCAGGGACGCAGTTGCTTGGTCTCTCGCGTGGGGCTTTGAGCGCCTATACGTATGGGGTTCAAAACAATCCGGCGATTGACGAAGAGGCGATTGGGTTTTTTGTGTTGGGGTCAGGCACAACGGGCGCCTCAAAGTTGATGCCCTTTTCGCATCGAATAATCCGCCAGCGCGCGGATTGGGCCAATGCTCACACGGATATTTCTGAGCACACACGTTATTCGGTTACTGTGCACCTTACGTTTTCCAGTCCCTTTTTTAGAAGCCTTTATGCGTTGGCCGGGGGGTATTCCATTGTTTTGGGCCTTCTGGATGTACGACGTTTTCCCCAAGCTGTTGCACAGTATCAGGTGACCCATATGCTGAGTACCGTATTGCAAATGGAGCAGTTGGTGAGCACTTTCGATAATACCAAAAAGGCGGCCTTTCTCAGTCTTGAGCAGCTTTCGGTGTCTTTCTCTACGGTCCATCCAGACCTTCTCACAGCCATAAAACGGTGCATCACGCCTTACGCATGTAATAGTTATGGGTGTAATGAAACGGGTGGTGCGGCGCGTTTAGACGGGGAGGCGTATATAGCGCTCCCTGGGAGTGTCGGTAAGCCGTATGAAGAAGGGTCTGTCGAAGTTGTCGACAAGATGGATTGTCCGGTATCGGCTAACGCGCGGGGGAGCATCCGTATCAAAACGCCGTGCATGTTAGAGGGATATGCAGATCCAGACTTGCCGGACAATGCGAACTTTCGGGATGGGTGGTTTTATACGGGGGATGTTGGGTATTTCTCTGATGATGGGCAGCTCATTCATTTAGGGCGTGGGGATCATTTGATGATCTTTAATGGCATCAACATTTATCCGGCAGAAATTGAGCAAACCTTGCTCACGCATCCGGCGGTTAAAGATGTGGCGGTGGTGCCGATCAAACATAAATTACATCAAGAGGTGCCGGGCTGCGTGGTGTCTTTAGTGGCTGGTGCCCAGATGAGTGAGATGGCGCTGAAGCGGTTTGCCGCAGACCTTTTAGGTGCTAAGGCACCGGCTCTCCTGACGATTGCGGAATCGGTTCCTCGAAATCCGCAAGGAAAGATCATTCGATCTGAAATCGTCCGATTGATTGCGTCAGGCGTGGTGCAAGATCAAGCGGTACGGGCGCAAGCGTAGGGGGCAGGGGTGGAGCTAGGGTGTGGCATGTGTGCTGACGGGGGAAGCAAATGTGTGATTTTGTACAGTTTTTGGCCCAAAAGACGTCATAAATGCGCTTCTGCACGACAAGAAGGGCAAGGCGCGTGCAGATTGCAAAACCGCCTCCAAAATTGAAGGCGCTGGTGAGCCTGTGAGCCCTTGACAGTGCCCAATCCCCCCTTTATATCGGGCGTTCTCAGCAGACGGATGCCGGGGTGTTCACACTCTCGGATCGGCTGTAGACCGCACCCTTTGGGGTGCCGGGCATTGGGGCGAAGTAGCTCAGCTGGTTAGAGCAGCGGAATCATAATCCGCGTGTCGGGGGTTCGAGTCCCTCCT
>JARGNZ010000007.1:131838-139589 GCA_029209985.1 Parvibaculaceae bacterium | reverse complement strand
CTATAAACATATCAGCGGTAGCGTGACCTATAAGGGTCAAAACTTGCTTGATATGGAAATTGAAGAGCGCGCGTCTGCGGGTGTTTTCTTGGCGTTTCAATACCCAATTGAAATTCCTGGCGTGACAACAATGACCTTCCTCAAAACAGCGGTGAATGCACAACGCAAGGCACGCGGTGAAGAAGAGTTGGATGCTGTTCGCTTTTTGAAATTGGTGCGCTCTAAAGCCAAGGCACTGAACATTTCCGATGATATGTTACGTCGCCCTCTCAATGTCGGGTTCTCCGGCGGTGAAAAGAAGCGTGCTGAAACATTGCAAATGTCTCTGTTGGAGCCAGCTCTTGCGATATTGGACGAAACAGACTCTGGGCTAGATATCGATGCACTCAAAGTTGTGGCCGAGGGGGTGAATGCTTTGCGCTCGCCCGACCGTGCCATGATCGTCATCACACACTATCAACGTCTGCTAGATTACATTGTGCCAGATCAAGTGCATGTGTTGAGCAATGGCCAAGTCGTGCGTTCTGGTGGCAAAGAATTGGCACTTGAGTTGGAAGAAACAGGGTACGCCGACGCAAGTGCGAGTGCTGCCCAATGACAGTTCAATCCGACACATATCTAAAACAGTTTGAGACTGTCCAGCACGCGAATGATCCAGATTGGCTGGCGACGCACCGTGCGCAAGCGCTTGCGCATTTCCAAAAGGCAGGCTTTCCGCACCGCCGGGTCGAAGCATGGCGCTATTCGGATTTGTCACGCGTTGTCACCGCTGATTATGCACCCGCGACACCAAGCACAGATGCCTGTGAGGTAGATGCGACCTTTGCGCCGCTCAACCCCTATCGTTTGGTGTTTGTGAATGGGTTCATGCGGGCCGACCTTTCCGATGGGGCAGACCTGCCCGCCGGTGTGACGCTGCAATCGTTGAACGATGCTGTGCTCAGCCAAGCATGGCTTGCCGAGGCCGTAGGTAAAAGAAAACCGGAAGACGATCAAGCTGTTCAATCACTTAATCTTGCCATGGCGCAAGATGGCTATGTCTTGAACATAGATGCAGGCGTGTCGCTCGACCGTCCGCTGCAAATTATTTATCATTCTGAAGGAAACGTCGCTTCAGCCGCTCACCTGCGCCATGTCATTCGGTTAGGTGAGGGCGCACGAGCTGATGTGATCGAAACGCACACAGGTGCAGGCAATGCCAAGTTTTTGATCGATCACGTAAGTGACCTTGAGTTGGCTAAAAATGCGGTTCTCAATCAAGTGGTCGTGCAAGACGAAGCCCGCGAGAGCATTTGCCTGACAACCCAAAATGTGACACTGGCCGAGGGTGCCCAGTTGGAGCGGTTTAGCTTTACCCTTGGTGCCGCCTTTTCACGAGCGCAAAACTTTGTTGATTTTGCGGGCGAGGGAGCGCATGCCGGACTCTATACTGCTTTTGCCCTAACAGGCACACAGTTGGGAGATGCCACAACGGTGATGAACCACAACTCGCCGAACACGACCAGCATGACCCAATCCAAAGGGGTGCTGGATGACCGCGCTGTGGGTGTATTCCAGGGTAAAGTTAAAGTGGCGCGCGATGCCCAAAAGGTAGACGGCGAGCAGATGAGTAATGCGTTGCTTCTGTCACGCACAGCCTCGATGAATGCTAAGCCTGAGCTGGAAATTTATGCGGATGATGTGTTGTGTGCACATGGCTCCACCATTGGTGAGCTAGACCAGGACGCGCTGTTCTATTTGCGCTCTCGCGGTGTGCCAGAAGCGACAGCACGCGCGTTGTTGATTTCTGCGTTCCTCGATGAGGTCATTGAGAAATGCCCTCTGGACGGCGCTAAAGATATTCTACGTCAGTTGGGCGAAGAATGGTTTGCTCGCGATAATACCGTGTCTGCAACAGCTTAAGACTAGGAGGTTTGAATGAGTGATACAATAATCAAACCAGAAACACGTTCGTTCAACGTGGAAGAGGTACGCGCAGATTTCCCTATTTTATCTCGGGAAGTCTACGGCAAACCATTGGTCTATCTGGATAATGCAGCATCAGCGCAAAAGCCACGCTCGGTAATCGATGCCATCAGCTCAACGTTCGATCACGAATACGCGAACGTGCACCGTGGCCTGCACTACCTATCCAATGAAGCGACGCAAAAATTTGAAGACGCCCGCGAAAAGGTCAGAGCGTTCATCAATGCCCCCACTGAGAATGAAGTCATTTTCACCGGCGGGGCAACAGACGCGATCAATCTCGTCGCCTCTTCATTTGGGGAAGACAATATTGGAGAGGGCGATGAAATCATTCTCTCTCAACTGGAGCATCATTCCAATATTGTGCCGTGGCACTATTTGCGCGAGCGTAAAGGCGCTGTCTTGAAGTGGGTGCCGGTCCTCGACAATGGGGAACTTGACCTTGAGGCGTATGAGGCCGCGTTTTCCCCTCGCACCAAAATGGTTGCGCTCACACATATGTCAAATGCGTTGGGCTCCATTACCCCGATCAAAGAGATGATCCGCATTGCCCATGAGAAAGGTGCCTTGGTGCTGGTTGACGCATGTCAGAGTGTTGTGCACCTTCCCATCGATGTGCAGGACTTAGATTGTGACTTCCTCGCATTTTCTGGGCACAAGCTCTACGGCCCAACCGGCATTGGTGTGCTGTATGGCAAGGCGGATGTTCTACGATCAATGCGGCCTTATCGCGGCGGCGGTGAGATGATCAAAGTCGTTGAAATGGATAAAATCACCTACGCAGATATTCCGCATCGCTTTGAGGCGGGCACACCTGCCATTGCAGAAGCTATTGCAATCGGCGCGGCGGTTGACTACGTAACATCTATCGACCGGGTTGGCGCACTCAATCATGAGAATGAGCTTTTGGCCTACGCCACCCAGCGGATGTCTGAACTGAATGCGGTGCGCATTATTGGTACAACGCCCAACAAAGGGTCTATCATTTCCTTTGTGGTGGAAGGGGCGCATCCCCATGACATTAGCACGGTGATTGATCGGGCTGGTGTGGCCTTGCGGGCTGGGCATCATTGCGCTCAACCTGTGATGGACAGATTTGGCGTTCCGGCCACTTCGCGTGTATCCTTTGCGATGTATAACCGCAAAGATGAAGTTGATACATTTATTGAAGCGCTTTCGAGCGCCATTCGTTTCTTTGAATAAGCTGAGGCACGTTAATGTGCCATCTGCGTGAGTGAGAATATGACCAACGAACGTGACATGATTGACCTATCGGCTCCTTCGACGCCTGCGAGCGACGAAAAGGCGGCTGTCGGCGAAATTATCGAGGCTCCAACCGAGGAGGTGGCACAGGTATCTGCCATTCCGCCGCAAGAGTTGGCCCGTTTGTCTGACGACATCGTAACCGCCATTAAGACGGTCTACGATCCAGAAATCCCAGTTGATATTTATGAGCTGGGTTTGATTTATAAAATTGATGTGAGCGATGAGCGCAACATCGCGATTGAAATGACGCTGACAGCTCCAGGCTGCCCAGTGGCTGGCGAAATGCCGGTTTGGGTTGAAAATGCTGTTAACACGGTTGAAGGCGTCGGCATGGTAGATGTGCATCTCGTTTTTGATCCTCCATGGGATCCAAGCCGAATGACCGATGAAGCGCGTGTTGCGCTGGATATGTTCTAGGAGGCAGATATGGCAACTGCAGCACCAAAAAGACAACGTCCAAAGGCAATGTCGCTGACACAAGCGGCAGCCGATAAGGTTTCCCAAATCATGTCTGGTTCTGACCAAGACATCATTGGCGTGCGCGTTGGCGTTGAAACCGGCGGGTGCGCTGGCATGACCTATTCACTAGAATACGCCAAGGAGAAGAATCCACTTGATGAAGTGGTGGTAGATAAGGGCGTCACCGTTTTGATCGACCCTAAAGCTGTTCTCTTTTTGCTGGGCACTGAAATGGATTACGAAGTGGACCGCTTCACCAGCGGATTCAAATTCAACAATCCAAACGCCGTGGATGCATGTGGATGTGGCGAAAGCTTCACCATCAATCAGGCATCAGGTGAGGCGCTTGCTGAATTTGAGAACCCTACATCCGAAAAAAGCGGGCACTAAGTTCATGGCCGTGAGCGAGGAATATAAGCGGTTCGTCGCAGATATTCTCGAAGACCTTGGGTCTGTCCGTATCAAGAATATGTTTGGCGGCAGCGGGGTCTACTACGGAGATTTGATGTTTGGCTTGATCGCTAGTGAAACGCTTTACTTCAAGGTCGATGCGCAAAATCGGGCTGACTTTGAAGAAGAAGATATGGAGCCGTTTTACTACGAGCCAGCGAATGGTAAAAAAATTGCCATGTCTTTCTGGGAAATCCCACCACGTCTTTTTGATGAAAGCGATGAGCTGACCCAGTGGGCAAGAAAGTCGGTAGACGCAGCCCACCGCGCCAAACAGGCCAAGCCTAAGCGGAAGAAAGCCGCCGCTAAAAAGAAAGCGAAGAAGGCCACCACCAAGAAATAACTCAAAAAAAAGGCCCGGAATTTCCGGGCCTTTAGAGCATATGCAGAGCAATTACTTGCCTTTGAATTCAGCCGGGCGTTTGCCCAAGAATGCTTTGACCCCCTCTTTGAAATCATCCGAGCGTCCCGCGTCGCGCTGTAGTTGGCGCTCCATGTTCAATTGCTCTTCATAAGTGTTGTCGGTGCTTTCCAAGAACAATTGGCGGATCAGTCCAAGAGAATAAGGCCCGTCAGCAAGTGACTTTGCAATAGTGTTGGCTTCTGCCATCAATTGGTCATCGGCAAAGACGCGGTTGACCAAGCCCCACTCCAAAGCTGTTTCTGCAGGTAATTTTTCACCCAACAATGCAAGTTCCATCGCCCGTGCTTTGCCAACAAGGCGCGGCAATAGCCAAGTAGAGCCACCATCTGGCACCAAGCCAATACGGCGGAAGGCTTGCAAGAAATAGGAGGACTGGGCGCATAGCACCATGTCACCCATAAGCGCAAAGCTCATGCCCACGCCTGCTGCCGGTCCGTTTACCGCAGTAATCAACGGAAAGGGGAGGTTGCGGAGGCGACGTAGAAATGGGTGGTAGTGAGTTTCAAGGGCGCTTCCGGCATCGGGTGCTTTGCTGCTGTCTGCGCGCCCTTGCAAGTTTGCACCTGTGCAAAACCCGCGCCCGGTGCCTGTCAGGATCATCGCGCGAACACCATTCGCGGGGTCCTCAATGTAGTCCATGGCATCAGAAAGCCCGTCGAGCATTTCCATGGATACTGCGTTCATCACTTCTGGATGGTTGAGGGTAAGCGTGGCGATCTTCTCAGAGATCTCAACGGTGCAACGTGTGAATTCCATAATACTGTTTCCTATGTTTTTCTTAAATTAGCATGGCCTGTGCCGGGCGTCCCCGGTCATGACCGCTCCCTACCGTTTGAAATTGGCCGGACGCTTTTGCAAAAATGCAGTAACCCCTTCTGCGAAGTTGTCATGGTCCCCCAATTTTCCCTGCACGGTGCGCTCATAGTCAAGCTGCTGGGCAAGCGTATGGTCATTTGAAATTTCAAGAGCAGTAGAAATTTCGGCAAAAGCATTTGCCGGTCCATTCGCCAATTGTTTGGCAAGGCCCAATGCTTCTTCTTGCAATACGTCGTCTTCAACGCATTTCCAAATCATGCCCCATTCTGCCGCCGTGGTTGCGGTGAGTTTTTCCCCTGTCATGGCAAGGGCTTTGGCGCGGGCAAGGCCGATCAAGCGCGGCACCAACCATGTGCAGCCCATATCGGGAACGAGCGCGAGCTTAGGACCAAACACTTGAATGAAAGAGGCCGACTTGCCCGCGATGACAATATCAGCACAAAGCGCAAGACCAACACCGCCGCCAGCCGTTGTGCCATTGACAGCCGAGACAACAGGTTTAGGCAGGTCGTGCAATTCTTGAACAAGTGGATTAAAGCCAATCTCCATACCGTAGGCAACATTGCCCCCACGGCTCAAGCCCTCTTTAGTAGGGGTCTTTGCGGCAAGGTCTGCACCTGCGCAAAACCCACGGCCATTCGCGGTCAATAGAAGTG
Organism: Parvibaculaceae bacterium; assembly: GCA_029209985.1. Lineage (GTDB taxonomy): Bacteria > Pseudomonadota > Alphaproteobacteria > Parvibaculales > Parvibaculaceae > NORP139. The sequence continues at coordinate 133,553 of JARGNZ010000007.1, read as the reverse complement.
CGCCAACGTCCGGGTCTTGCGCGCACTCAGCAATCGCCGCCCGCATTTCATCAATGAGCGTAAAATTGATTGCGTTCATCACCTCAGGCCGGTTGAGAGTGAGCGTCGCAACACCGTCAGCCTTCGTGTATAGGATGGTTTCCATTTTATCTCCCCTTCAAAGCAAATGCATTTGCGGGGAGCATAAAGCCACACACAAGCCGTGCAAAGCCTTACAATTTTGCTTGATGAAAAGCGCCGATGCCCTTGCGTTTATTCGCACGCGTCACATCACTCAAAAGGTGGGGAGGGGGGGCTTAGGCAGATTTTGTGAGGATTTCAGCCGAGTTCAACTCAGAAATTACCTGATTACGCCCACCGTGTTTTGCGGCATAAAGGCATTCATCCGCGCGCTCAATTAACTCGGAAATAGGTTCGCCGGGCCGGAAGGAAGCAATACCAAACGACATGGTCACACGCCCAAGGTTTTCTCCTGTCGACTTTTTAACAAGTTCGCGGGAATGGATGGTCTCACGCACTTGGTTGGCAATCATGGTCGCATCATCCAATTCTGTGTGCGGTAAAATGATCGCAAATTCTTCGCCGCCGTAGCGGGCGCTGGTGTCACGGCCTTTAATGCAAGAGCGAATGGAGCCCGCCACAAGTTTAAGCACTTGATCACCGGTTTGGTGCCCCCAACTGTCATTAAACGCTTTGAAATGGTCGATGTCGCTCATGACAAGGCACAGAGGCGTATTTTGCTCGACACTATCTTGCACGGCTTCGAGGAGGCCATCATCAAAGGCTTTGCGGTTGGCAAGCCCGGTCAACGCATCGGTGCGCGCTTCAAGGCGCACAGCATCCAGATTGGAGCGCAGGTCAGAAACTTCGCTTTTTGATTCTTGTAATTGTGTTTCCAGCTCGCGACTGCGGCTTTCCATCTGCTCGGTAGCAGAGACAACAGTTTTGACAATGAGCGCAAGATCACTTTGGGAGGTCGTGTCGGAAAGGTTTTCGCTGACACCGCGCAGGGCGTCACTGAAGCGGCTTGCATGGCCGACGTTGGTCTCAAGCGCTTCCAATATTTTGTCCATCTGCGTATCAAGCTGTGCGCCTGTACTGGCCGCTGCATTGGTAAGCTCATCGTCAGATTGGAAATGTTCGTTGAAAGTCTCCGACAAAAACGCATCGGTAAGGGAGGCATGCGTCTCAAGGCGGCTATTAATGGTTGCCACAAGGCTGGGGTTTTCGCCGCTCACGTAGTTATAGAAAAGCTCATAGTGAACCGGCGTCGGTTCAACATCGTGCTTTTGCATCGTTTCAAAAGCGAGATTTCCGTACTTATTTGCCGCAGCTTGATGTGATTGGTTGTGCACCATATTTCCCCAGCACCATCCGATAGACCACTTGATTAGAGGGATAACCATATCGATAGGCTGTTACGCGAAAGTAAACATTCGTTGGGAAATCTAGCCAATAGGTCCAAAATATAGATGTAATGGCTATAATTATTTCATTTCATCCAATGGGGGCGCCGAAAATGGCTATTCACATAAATGCGTAGTCGTAGTGTGCATAATTGTATCGGAGAATTTCAAAATTTTGGGTAAGCTCTCCGAACGACATATGATACCGTTTCGCAGGTAAAAGGGGTGTTCCATAGGGCTAAATGGAGCGCAAACTGTGCAGAATGAGTCGTTTTGGCAGTGCAGTGAATTAAGTGCAGTGAATTAAGT
>JARGNZ010000007.1:0-131738 GCA_029209985.1 Parvibaculaceae bacterium | reverse complement strand
AGTGCAGTGAATTAAGTGCAGTGAATTAAGTTATGTGCGTCGCATGAAAAGATCATGATGACGCTAACGAAGCGCTCAGGGCGCACAATTTTAGAGGAGGCAGCCATGAGCGTTGCAGAGTCAAACGTCCCAGGGACTGATACAGACAGCATTAAAGCGTCAATCCGCCAAATAGTGGATCGTCAACGTGAAGCATTTTTGGCTGAGGGGCCTCCAAGTGTAAAACGCCGCCAAGACTGGATCGATCGGTCTATTGGCCTGCTTGTGGATTATAAAGACGAGATCGCGGAAGCTATTTCAGCCGATTTTGGCCATCGTAGCCCAGAAGCAACCATGCTCACCGATGTGGCCGGCACCATTGGGCCGTTGAAAGACGCCAAGAAAAATGTTGCCTCATGGATGAAGTCTGAGAAGCGTAAAACGCTTTTCCCATTGGGTCTTTTCGGGGCAAAAGCGCGGGTTGATTATCAGCCATTAGGCGTGGTTGGCGTCATCAGCCCTTGGAACTTCCCCGTAAACCTGACCTTCGCTCCCCTTGGCGGCATCTTCGCGGCGGGGAACAGAGCCATCATTAAACCGTCAGAGTTTACACCTGCAACGTCAGAGCTGATGGCGCGTATGTTCGCCGAAGTGTATGACGAAACAGAAGTTGCGGTTGTCACAGGCGGTCCCGCTGTTGGGGAAGCCTTCACGACACAACCATTCGATCACCTCATCTTTACAGGGGCGACCTCTGTTGCCCGGCATGTGATGCGGGCGGCTGCAGAAAACTTGGTGCCACTGACATTGGAGCTGGGCGGTAAATCACCGGTTATCGTGTCAGAGTCTGCAGACATGGAAGACACCGCTGCCAAAATTATGAATGGTAAGACGCTGAATGCCGGACAAATTTGCTTGGCACCTGACTATGTGATGATCCCGGAAAACAAAGTTTCTTCTTTTGTTGAAGAGGCCAAAAAATCCGTCGCAACAATGTATCCAACCATTAAGGACAACAGCGACTACACCTCCATTGTCAATCAACGTCACTATGATCGTTTGAATTCATACATTGATGATGCCCGCGCAAAGGGTGCCGAAATTGTTGAAATCAATCCGGCAAATGAGGACTTCTCTCAACAGCCTCACCGTAAGATTCCACCAACCCTGGTGCTCAATCCAACGGAAGACATGAAGATCATGCAAGAAGAGATCTTCGGTCCTTTGCTGCCTGTAAAAACGTACAGCAAGGTGCAAGACACTGTGGATTATGTGAACCAGCATGAGCGTCCATTGGGCCTTTATTACTTCGGTAGCGATAGCGCAGAAGAAAATCATGTGGTGACAAACACAACCTCAGGCGGCGTAACTGTGAATGATGTGATCATGCACATCACTCAGGAAGACCTGCCATTCGGCGGTGTTGGCCCTGCAGGCATGGGTGCTTACCACGGTCATGATGGCTTCAAAAACTTTAGCCATGCAAAAGCTGTTTATACGCAAGCAAAAGCCAAGTTTGTGGCCGAGCTGTTCCGTCCACCGTTTGGCACTTCAACCGCAAAACGGATCAAAGGACAGATCAAGCGATAGCACACGATGAGGTTGCCCCAAGCAGGACGAAGTGCCGAGCTTGGGGCAATACATCAAACGCGATCAGGGTGTTGAATTGAACAAATAAATAGGGGCGATGTTCTAAACATCGCCCCTATTTATTTTGAAAATATCACGGAACTACCCAGAGGCTTATGCGCTCTCTTTAAGCTCATCGTCTTCATTGGTATTTGCAGGCGCGCTTGAGGCTTTGCGGATCGGCTGAAGCAAAAAGGCAGGAACGTGATCGCCCATACCAAGTACAGGCTTATCCTCGCGGTCCCGGCCACGCCCACGAGAGCGGCGTGGTTTGTCAGCCGTTTTAGGGGCCTTCTCTGTAGCAGACTTTGATGCGTTGTCACCTGCATCATCTGCTTTAGCGTCCGTTGCTTTGTCGGCCTCAGCAGCTGGTTTGTCGTCAGCTTTGGCTTCCGTAGCTTTTGCATCAGCCTCTTTTGCTTCTGTAGATTTACGGCTGCGACGGCGGCGTGGTTTGGCCGGTGCGTCTTCTTTGGCCTCAATAGGGGCCACTGTTTCAGTCGGCGTTGCGTCGGCTGTTTCTGATGTATCAGCCTTTTCTACTTTTTCGCTTGAAGCAGATTTTTTCGCAGAAGTTTTCCGACGTGTCTTAGCCTTAGCCGCTGGGGTCGTTTTGACATCTGCCTCGTCTGTGGCATCTGCCTTATCCGTTCCAACAGTCTTGCCGATCACTGGGATTTCGTTGCCGATAAGTTTCTCAATGCCGTCGAGATATTTTATCTCGGCCTTTGTGGCAAGCATATAGGCAGTCCCTTTGCGGCCAGCACGCCCGGTCCGTCCAATCCGGTGGACGTAATCTTCGGCATGCGTTGGTACGTCAAAGTTAAACACATGGCTCACATCTGGAATGTCCAAGCCACGGGCAGCCACATCACTGGCAACTAAAAACTTGATGTCGCCATTGCGGAAAGCCGCCAATGTTTCCATCCGCACATGTTGGTCCAAATCGCCGTGCAAGCAACCTGCGGCAAACCCATGTTTCTTGAGGGAACGCTCAAGCACACCAATGTCGCGTTTGCGGTTACAGAAGATAATGCCGTTTTTCACATCTTCTGAAGTGAGCAAGCCGCGCAACACATCGCGCTTATCTTCTTTTTGGACGTTCAACAGGCACTGCGTCACAGTGGGAGCTGTGCTTGAGGTTTTTGCTGTTTCAATCCGTTGCGGATTGTGCAGGAACGTATCTGTAATCCGCTGGATTTCAGGCGGCATTGTCGCCGAAAAGAAAAGTGTTTGGCGAGTGAATGGAAGTGTTTTGCAGATGCGCTCAATATCGGGAATGAAACCCATATCAAGCATCCGGTCAGCTTCGTCCACCACAAACACTTGTACGCCAGACAGCATAACTTTGCCGCGTTCAAAATGATCGAGCAGGCGGCCCGGTGTCGCAATCAAAACATCAACGCCCCGGTCGAGCTTTTTCTCTTGCTCCGCAAAAGAAACGCCACCGATCAAAAGCGCCATGCTTAATTTGTGGTTCTTGCCGTAAAGCTCAAAGTTTTCAGCAACCTGAGCCGCCAATTCGCGGGTAGGCTCAAGGATAAGGGAGCGAGGCATACGGGCGCGGGCACGTCCGCGCGAAAGAAGTTCAATCATCGGCAAGGTAAAGGACGCAGTCTTACCCGTACCGGTTTGAGCGATCCCTAGGACATCTTTGCCTTGGAGCACATGCGGAATGGCCTCCGCCTGAATAGGAGTGGGTGTTTCATAGCCAGTGTCACTGACGGCTTTCAGTACTTTCGGGCCAAGCCCAAGTTCGTCAAAAGTCATGTATGAGGTCTACTGCTTATTCTCTGCCATATCGTTACACAGGTCAGAAATGCCAATCTGTGTAAACGCGGCGGGTTGCTCGGAAGGCCCAAATGAACGGGTCATTCTTAATAGAAGTAGCGCATCGGAGAGCGTCAAACTTCACCAAGTTTCCGGCAAGATACGTAATTGCCTTGGAAAGTCAATGAAATGCGCAGAAACAGGTGACTTTTGCCGTCTCAAGAGGCAATTTCACGATGACAAGCGTCGTTCAAGCCACACTTACTGGAAAAACCTCAGAATTAAGGTGTCAAATACACCTTTCTGCTGATACCCGCCAACGACGCATCGAAACGCGCCCGCCTTCTAAATATCGAGGTCTGTTGCAAAAGCGGCATGCTCTTGAATGAATTGAAACCGCAATTCGGGTTTATTACCCATCAGGTCGGACACGCTTTTATCGGTGTCGTCGCGCTCGTCTGTCGGCAAAACCACCTTGAGAAGGGTGCGGGTTTTCCGGTTCATGGTCGTAACTTTAAGTTGCGCAGGAAGCATTTCCCCCAGCCCCTTAAATCGGCTGATATCAATTTTTCCGCGTCCCTTAAAGCCAGTTTCCAGCAATTCGTCTTTGTGCTCGTCATCACGGGCGTACAACGTGGTGCCCCCTTGCGCGAGTTTGTAGAGGGGGGGAACCGCCAAATATAGATGCCCCGCAAGGATCATTTCGGGCATTTGCTGATAGAAGAAAGTGATGAGCAATGAGGCAATGTGCGCCCCATCGACATCCGCATCGGTCATGATGATGACCTTCTCATAGCGCAAGTCTGCGTCCAGATAGTTTTTACCCGTGCCTACACCTAGCGCCAGTGTTAGGTCGCCGATCTGCTGGTTTGCGGCCATCTTCGTGGCGCTTGCATTGGCGACGTTGAGAATTTTACCCCGTAGGGGCAAGACAGCCTGCGATTTACGCTCGCGGGCTTGCTTAGCAGAGCCGCCCGCACTGTCGCCCTCCACAATAAAGAGTTCTGAGCCTAACGCCCCAGATTGGCTACAGTCGGCGAGCTTGCCGGGCAGGCGCAATTTGCGCGTCGCAGATTTCCGATTGACCTCTTTTTCCTGCTTGCGCCGTAACCGGTCATCAGAACGGTCAATCACCCAATCCAGCAATTTGTTGGCTTGTTGTGGCCGCGCACTCAACCAATGGTCAAAATGATCTCGAATGGCATTTTCAACCAAGCGACTGGCTTCCGTGGTGGAAAGCCGGTCTTTCGTCTGCCCCACAAATTCAGGCTCGCGGATGAAAACCGAAAGCATCGCGCCTGCAGAGCCGATGATATCGTCAGCGGTGATCTGGGAGGTCTTCTTGTTCCCGGACATCTCGCCGTAGGCCTTAATGCCTTTATTCAACGCGGCACGTAGCCCCGCCACGTGGGTGCCGCCTTCGGGCGTATGAATGGTATTACAATAGGAGTTGGTAAAGCCATCGGCACCGCCAAACCATGTAATCGCCCATTCAATGCCGCCGTGCGCCCCATTGCGGTTCACTTTGCCGGTGAAGGGTTCATTCGTCACCGTTGGCAGGCCCTTGGTTGTGGCTGCAAGATAATCCACCAAGCCATTGGGAAAGTGGATTGTCTCTTTCTCAGGCGTTGCGTCTTTCCCATCCAGAAGGGAAGGGTCGCATGACCAGCGAATTTCAACGCCGCCAAAAAGATACGCTTTAGAGCGTGCCATCTTATAAAGACGGGCGGGTTTGAGACGTGCGTTTTTGCCAAAGATTTCGTGGTCAGGCAAAAAGCTGACCGAGGTCCCCCGGCGATTTTTAACAGCCCCTTTTTTCTGCAATTTCCCAACCGAGTGCCCGCGTTCAAACCGCATTTCATAGAGCTGTTGATCTTTGGCAACTTCAACCACAAGCCATTCTGACAGGGCGTTGACGACAGAAATACCAACCCCGTGCAAACCACCACTGGTTTCATAGGCATCCCCGCCAAATTTACCGCCTGCATGGAGGGTCGTCATAATGACTTCCAGCGCGGATTGGTCTTTGTATTTGGGGTGGGGGTCAATCGGAATACCACGCCCATTGTCACCCACGGTCAACGCGCCATCGGCAGCCAAATGCACGGTGATCCAGCTTGCATGACCTGCAACCGCTTCATCCATGGAGTTGTCGAGCACTTCAGCGAAGAGATGGTGTAAGGACCGCTCATCCGTCCCCCCAATATACATCCCCGGGCGGCGGCGAACTGGCTCCAAGCCTTCCAACACCTCAATGTCTTTGGCTGAATAATCCTCAGTCGCCCGCTTTTTGGCCGCAGCTTTGGGAGCCGCTGGCTTAGACGCCACCGGTTTAGACTTGGCACTTCCTGCTTTTTTAGGGGCCGGATCACTTCCAAACAAATCAGCATCGCTCGAACCTTTGGAGGAACGGGCGGTTTTTTTGGCGGTCGTTTTTTTAGAAGCGGTCATGGGGGCGAACTCGTAAGGGTCAAACGCGTGAAAACAGAGGGGCGGGCACAATAAGCCTGCGAATCAATTGAATTGTAGTCTTGCCAACCCAGAAGCGGCAATGGGCCTGACAAAGAGGGCTGGGGATAGTCTGCGCATTATGCCAGCCCTTAAACCCAGCGATCCGGGGGTCTCGTGATGTTGTGAAAGTTGAGAACTAAATATTGAAGAGTGCGCAATTGCCTCCCATATTTAACCCAGCCAATATTGGGGTCATGCAGTGGCGTCTATAAAGACGTGCGCAAAGGGGATAAAATGACAGCTACAATTTCTGACGAACTAAAATTGCCGTGCGGTGCCGTTCTAAAAAATCGCTTGGCAAAAGGCGCAATGACGGAAGGGCTGGGCGACCCAGACAATAAAGCCACTGCAGCGCATGCGACGCTCTATTCTGATTGGGCAGCAGGCGGCACAGGCATGCTTCTCACGGGCAACATTCAAGTGGACCGTCGCTATATGGAGCGCCCCGGCAATGTCGCCATCGAAAACCCGCAGTCACCAGAAGCTCTGGCCGGGTTACGTGCATTCGCCGAAGCAGGCAAAAAAGAGGGCACCCATATTTGGGCGCAACTGTCCCATGCTGGCCGTCAAACCCCTGCACTCGTCAACGAAAACCCCGCTGGCCCTTCCGAGATTCCATTGGTCATGCCCGGGGGGCAATTTGGCGTGCCGCGCGCTTTAAGTCATGACGACATTTTGGATGTCATTCAACGGTTCGCATTTGCCGCGAAAACCTGCAAGGACGTCGGCTTTACCGGGGTCCAAGTGCATGGGGCGCATGGCTACCTTATCTCTGAATTCCTGTCCCCTGATGTGAATAACCGAACAGATGAATGGGGTGGGTCGCTTGAGAACCGAGCGCGGTTGCTTTTGGAAACTGTCCGCGCTGTGCGGGCTGCTGTTGGTCCAGAGTTTCCGGTCTCCGTTAAACTCAACTCAGCAGATTTCCAAAAAGGGGGCTTCTCCCACGAAGACTCTTTGCAGGTGGCTAAGTGGTTGAACGACGAAAAAATTGATCTACTGGAAGTGTCCGGCGGCACCTATGAAGCCCCGCGCATGGGCGGCATGGATGACCTCAACATCAATCCTGAACGCAAAGAAATCCGGTCCCAAAGCACTATCGCTCGCGAAGCTTATTTCCTTGAATATGCCCGCGACATCCGCGCCGTCACAACCATGCCGTTGATGGTCACCGGTGGCTTCCGTTCGGTGGAGGGCATGAACGCGGCGCTGGCCTCCGGCCAAACTGACCTCATCGGCATTGGCCGCCCTCTATGTGTGGATCCCGCCATTTCCGCAAAAATGTTGAGCGGCGACGTCACCCAAGCCCCCGCTTTTGAACAAACCCTCCGCATCGGCCCCGGCTGGTTGAGTGCACAAAGTCCTTTCATGTTGATCAAAGGCTTGAACGGCTGGGGACAACAGGGCTGGTTCTGCCTTCAACTCATTTATATGGGCATGGGTAAAAAGCCAAACTTGAGCCTTGGCGTATTCAAAGCCTTCCGCGAATATCAAAGCAACGAAAAGAAGGCGTCACAACAGCTGAACCGCAGCTGGTAACAGGACCCACCGCTGGGGTTAGCCCCCAACGGTGCCCTCAGCCTTTCGGCCCAACCTCTCTGCGTCATCTTCGCCTCTCACTCTCTGCGTCATCTTCGGGCTTGTCCCGGAGATCCATGGGGCGGCAGGGGAGGCCGCGCGTATCTCGCTTATGCTTACCTCTAGCATCCCAACGCGAGATTCCAGCTTCCCCGAAACACCATCCTTGCCGAGAGCTGGATTGCCGGAACAAGTCCGGCAATGACGCGCGGGTGGGGGAGGCGTCCTGCGGGGCCTATCGCCTCATCTTCGCCTATCGCACCACCTTCGCCTCTCGCATTATCTTCGTACCCCTTACCCCCTTGTGCCTCATACCTACGCAGCCAGAATTTCTCATTGCGTGGTAGTTGACAGGGGCGGGCCGTCTTTCTATATATCAGCCAAGGGTGTCGGTCCCTGCCGCTCGCGGGCGCAAGCCACGGTGAAATCGATTTATCTCTTTCCGCCTCAACATGCTCCGCATGCGGTCGGATGGCAATGCGAGCTCCATTCATCTTCCGTATGCAAGTTATGTAAGGCCAAAGATGATGAAAAAACCAAAAATCCCTAACTTGGATATTATTAAGGACCAAGCCAAGCGTCTCCGAACAACCTTGTTGGAAGCGAACGGGGAGGCTGTCTCTCATAGTCAGTCGCTCGAAATTCTCGCCCATCAATATGGTTTCAAAGATTGGAACGTGTTGCATGCCGCGATCGGCAATCGCCCGCCTGAATGCCCCGTAGAAATGGGCGATCACGTCAGTGGGCGCTACCTTTCTCAAGAATTTGAGGCAGAGGTGCGCGGCATAGAGACGCTAGGACCGGATCGTTACCGGCTCACATTGCACTTCGATGAACCGGTGGACGTGGTGACGTTTGAGAGCTTTTCGGCAATGCGCCAACGTGTGCATTGTAACGTCGATGCGTCCGGCAAAACCATTGAGAAAACCTCAGATGGTCGCCCACAAGTGCAATTGCACCTTTAACGTAGAAAGCACGGTAGAATTGACGTGCCCAAAACCCCATCACTTTCAAGTGGTGGGGTTTATTTGTATGCTGATGAATATCAACGTCAAAGATTCAGGCGGTAAGCATTTGGAAGCGAAGCAACCCCGTCAACGGATGTGGGGGTATCCGTGCGGGGTTGCTATAAATGTGCCTGTGGCACGCCCGTACTTATGAGCCGGGCTTTTCAAGTGGAATGGTGCCTGCGTGTTGGGTCTTCTAGCAACTCTGTCTCAAGAAACGTCACATCGTAGGGGATGTCCGCTTACGAAGAGAAAGGTTTCTCCTGCGCTATCTGGCCTATAATCCTTCAGCTTCGTAGCCGCTTTCAATCACGAAGGGTCCACGTCCATGCTTTTCAAGTTGTCGATTTATAGATCTTCGCATCGTAGAAATTTGGTTGTGTCCTCAAATAATTTATAGAAATCACTCAAAGAAACTACCCTGTGTAGGTGGCGTCATTATCTTAAACCTCCCATCGTTGGTGTGAGTTAAGGCTCTCAAATAATCTGTATGCTGTCAATTGAAATGACGGGAAAATACACCCAACACAGTCAGTCAAGATGACCTATCATTTTGGGTGGAAGGCCTTTTTCTGAGTCAAATCAGGGGCTTGCATTGCGTGGTTACACGGTGCTGAAAAAAATAAAAATACACTCCAAGCAAGCAAGGGGAGGCTTTCAGCCATGCGCCCAACAAAAAGGCCGGAACAGAGTGTTCCGGCCTTCGTGTTTTTACAAAGCGATCGCTTAGCAAGAGTAGTACATATCGTACTCAACTGGGTGCGGCGTAATTTCGTAACGCACCACTTCTTCCATTTTAAGGTCGATGTAAGCTTCGATTTGGTCCGCAGTGAACACGCCACCTTTGGTCAAGAAGTCATGATCGCCTTGCAGGGCCTCAAGAGCTTCACGCAAAGAAGCTGCAACCGTTGGAATTTCAGCCAATTCTTCAGCTGGTAGATCGTACAGATCTTTGTCCATTGGTTCGCCTGGGTGGATTTTGTTCTGGATCCCGTCAAGGCCAGCCATCAACATGGCAGAGAATGCCAAGTATGGGTTAGCGGTTGGGTCAGGGAAGCGGATTTCAATCCGTTTAGCTTTTGGTGAGTTACCGTATGGAATACGGCAAGAAGCTGAACGGTTGCGTGCAGAGTATGCAAGCAATACAGGGGCTTCGTAACCAGGCACCAAACGCTTGTAAGAGTTCGTAGAAGCGTTTGTGAAAGCGTTCAATGCTTTCGCGTGCTTCATGATTCCACCGATATAGTACAGGCACTCGTCAGACAGGTCAGCGTAGTTGTTACCTGCGAAGAGGGGCTTGCCGTCTTTCCAGATAGACTGGTGACAGTGCATGCCTGTGCCGTTATCACCGAAGACAGGCTTCGGCATGAAAGTAGCAGATTTCCCAAAGGCGTGCGCCACGTTGTGGATCGCGTATTTGTAAAGTTGCAGATGGTCAGCAACTTTTGTGAGCGTTTGGAATTTCATGCCCAATTCGTGCTGAGCGGCAGCCACTTCGTGGTGATGCTTTTCAACTTCAACGCCCATAGACGCCATCGCAGCAAGCATTTCGCCACGCAAGTCTTGCGCGCTATCAGTTGGGTTGACTGGGAAGTAACCGCCTTTTGTACGTGGACGGTGACCCAAGTTACCAACTTCATATTCAGTGCCAGTGTTTGTAGGCAGCTCAACGCTGTCGACAACAAAGCTTGTGTTGTAAGGATCCGCAGAGAAGCGAACATCATCAAAGATGAAGAATTCAGCTTCTGGGCCAAACACAACAGTGTCACCAATGCCTGTAGAGGTCAGGTATGATTCAGCGCGTTTTGCAGTGGCACGTGGGTCACGGTCATACAGTTCGCCAGATGGTTCTGTGATGTCACAGAAGATCGACATTGTGGTCTGCGCATAGAACGGATCAATTTCGATGGTATCGCAGTCAGGCAAAAGAACCATGTCTGACTCGTTGATTGGTTTCCAACCAGCGATAGAAGAACCATCAAACATTGTGCCCTCATTGAAGAGGTCCTCGTCACAAATTGTGACGTCGAATGTGAGGTGCTGCATTTTACCGCGCGTATCGGTGAAACGTAGATCGACGTACTTGACGTCTTTTTCCTTGATAAAATCAAGAACAGCTTTGGCGTCTGCCATGTTTCTATATCCCTGTGCCTTACAAAGTTGTCTTCATGAAATATCTGCGAAAGGAACGTGCTTTCATTTCAGATATTCCCGCAAAATCAGTTGCCCAATTTTGTGTCCAAGTGGTGGAGAACAATGCGCCCCACCGTAATCACGCAAATTCCGGCGTCTACAGTGAGACGCATTAGATGGCTTCCGTACCAGATTCTCCAGTACGAATGCGAATAGCTTCTTCTACATCTGAGATGAAGATCTTGCCGTCACCAATTTTGCCGGTTCTGGCTGCAGTCTGAATGGCTTCTACGGCTTTGTCGATGAGATCATCGCCGAGAACCACTTCAATTTTTACTTTTGGTAGAAAATCTACAACATATTCAGCCCCACGATAAAGTTCAGTGTGCCCTTTTTGGCGACCAAAGCCTTTGGCTTCAGTAACCGTAATGCCTTGTAGGCCTACTTCTTGGAGAGCTTCCTTCACCTCATCAAGCTTAAACGGCTTAATAATCGCTTCGATTTTTTTCATAATATACCGCATTTCTTACGTGTTGAAGTCGACGGGAGGGTACGAGTGACTATCCATTGAATAGCACGTGTCATGCCAAGCTGCTATGGGGTCTAAAACCTATTGATAAACAACGAGTTAATAGATTCTGTTGCTTACGGTGCCTAGGTTTTGCGCAACGAAAGGGGCTTAAAATTAGGCATGATGGCTAATTTTTGTGCATAAAGATTAATCACTCTGTAACGGGTGCTGTCTTTGGCGCTGTTAACCATCGGAAAGCCCTCTTATCGGGGAAAAATAAAGAAATCTACTGGGAACACTATACAGGAGAGGAGAAGGGGCGAATTGATCTACCGCAGCTTTATGCGCGAGACTGGCAATGCTATCCTCACCCCAAAATCGAGATGTGAGGCGCAATTGCCCCCTCCCACGGTCCGTAAGGTCCGCCAAGGCAAAGCGTTCTCCACGAAGCGCCCAATGAAAAAGGAGTGTTGAAATGCGGTCATCCAACCAAGTGTTTGCCGGGTTAGGTACAACGATCTTTGCAGAAATATCTGCGCTGGCGCTTCAGCATGACGCGATCAATCTGGGGCAGGGGTTCCCAGATGATGAGGGGCCTGAAGAGCTTCGCCGCCGTGCGGCCGACAGCGTTATGCGCGGCCCAAACCAATATCCACCTATGAAGGGCATGCCTGAACTGCGCCAAGCGGTTGCAGCCCACAATAAGCGTTTTTACGGATTGGTGGTGGACCCGGACCGCGAGGTGTTGGTCACCTCAGGGGCAACCGAAGCCCTCACCGACACCTTATTTGCTTTGCTTGAGCCGGGCGACGAGGCGATTGTACTAGAGCCAGCCTATGATTGTTACCATCCAATCATCAAAGCAGCCGGTGCGACCCCCGTGCCTGTTACGATGATGGCCCCCGAGTGGCGCTTGGATGTTGAGGCTTTGAGTGCCGCCTTCACCGATAAAACCAAATTGCTTGTTGTCAACAGTCCAATGAACCCGACAGGCTATGTTTTTTCTGAGCGCGAACTCAAAGCAATCGCGCGGCTGTTAGAAACCTATGACGCATATGCCGTATGTGATGAGGTTTATGAGCATCTTATCTTTTCAGGCCATAGCCATATTCCGCTGATGACATTGCCGGGCATGCGAGAGCGGTGCGTGCGAGTGGGGTCTGCGGGCAAAACCTTTTCGCTCACTGGCTGGAAAGTTGGATACATTACCGCCGCGCCAGCCCTTATCGATGTGATCGCGAAAGCGCACCAATTTGTCACCTTCACCACGCCACCAGCGTTTCAAATGGCTGTGGCATGGGGGCTTGGCCAAGAAGATGCCTATTTCACAGGGTTGCGCCAAGAGATGGAGCAACGCCGCGACCTTTTAGGCGACGGCTTGCGCGACATCGGCTTTGATGTTGTGGAAAGTGGCGGGACATATTTCCTCACCACAGACATCACCTCGCTGGGGTTTGACGGCGACGATGATGCTTTTTGTCGGCAATTAATTACGCAAGCCGGTGTCGCGGCAATTCCAATCAGCGCCTTTTACGGAGATTCCAAAACAGCTCCCAAAAATTTTGTCCGGTTTTGTTTTTGCAAACAAGAAGATGTGCTGAAAAGTGCTCTGGACCGCCTGCGTCATTGGCAGGAAAAGCGTCAGGCTGCCTGATCAAGCTGCCGGAGGACGGCAAAGCCACGCTTCCAAAGCGCCCCCATTACAACAAACGATGACCGCGCCCCTACGTAAAATATTGCGGGGCCTTTTAAGTGAATCCCGGTGCTGGACAAGCCGGGTGGGATCAATATGCTCACGCATTAGTTAGGAACACGAACGATACGCGGGAGTTTAATGTGATGGTAGATCCACGCACGCCGATTTTGGTGGGTTGCGGCCAATTGGTCCAAAAAGAAAAAGATATTCATATTGCAAAGTCGCCCCTCGCTTTGATGGCCCAAGCCTCAGAGTTGGCCGCTCAAGACACCGGTCTCGGCGCTAAGCTATGGGACGAAGTCGACACCATCACGTCTGTCCGGTTCATCACTGACAGCCCAGATTCTGCCCGCTTGCCGTTTGGACGTTATGGGAATGTTGCCAAATCTCTCGCAACCAAACTGGGCGCAAATCCAGCCAACACATGTTACGGCCCAACTGGCGGCAACACCCCACAGTATTTGGTCAACTACACCGCTGAAAAAATTGCGCAAGGCGACCAAGAAGTTGTCTTGATTGCGGGCGCTGAGTGCTTTGGCACGATGATGCGTGCGTTAGGCCAAGGTGAGATTTTGGATTGGGGCGGGGACCCTGAGGGCACCCGCATTGATATTGGCAATGAGCGTATTGGTGTGACTGATGTGGAGAGCGCCCACAAACTTCAGTATCCAGTAAATTGCTACCCGCTGTTTGAAAATGCTCTGCGCGGTGAAGCAGGCCGTACCATTGCTGAACAGCAATTATACGTCGGCAAATTAATGTCACCGTTCTCCAAAGTGGCTGCCCAGCATCCGCAAGCATGGTTCCCGATTGAACGTTCTCCCGAAGAGATTGCAACAGAAACAGCACAGAACCGCTACGTCGGCTATCCGTACACGAAGTATATGAACGCCATCATGCAGGTCGATCAGGGTGCCGCCTTGGTGATGATGTCTGTCGGCAAAGCACAAGAGCTTGGTGTGCCAGAAGATAAATGGGTTTACCTGCATGGGTGCGGGGATGCAAACGACATTTGGTATCTGAGCGAGCGGGTCAACTATCATTCTTCACCAGCCATTCGCACAATGGGCCGTAAAGCTTTCGACATGGCCGGATGGACCGTCGATGAAATTGAAGAAATCGACCTTTACTCTTGCTTCCCGTCTGCCGTGCAAATTGGCCGCAAAGAATTGGGCATCGCTGAAGACGACCCACGCGCGCTCACTGTCACGGGCGGCTTGCCATACTTTGGGGGGGCGGGCAACAACTACGTCACGCACTCCATTGCCACATTGATGGACCGCTTGCGGGCTAAGCCCGGCTCAAAAGGCATGTGCACCTCAAACGGGTGGTACGTCACCAAGCACGGCATTGGGCTTTATTCAACCACACCAAAAGAAGGCAAATGGGAGCGCGAGAACCCGGCCAACTATCAGGTTGAAATCGATAATGAAGCCCACCCGGAAGTGGAAGAGAAGCCACAAGGTGCAGCTAAAATCGAAACCTATGCAGTGATGCATGGCCGGAACGGGCCAGAGTTTGGCCTTGTGATGGGACGTCTGGACGAGAACAATAAGCGCTTTGTGGCGCATGTCACCAACCAAGCCGATATTTTGAGCCTAAAAGACATCGACAGCTTAGGGCGGGCAGGCACCGTTGGAGCGGGCGAAAAGGGCAAAAACATCCTCTCCCTCGGCTAACATCGTCCAAAGTCGAGCCATTTTGACGGCCAGAATAGGCCAATAGATGGAAAATCCAGACAGACGCGACGATTTGCGTGCAAATTATGGCGGATCGGAATTGATTTCCGGTCCGCTTTTATATACGAACCACCCACGTTCAAAAATAAGTAACAGGGCGATCATCATGTCTCAACGCATCGAAAAACACGGCCTCAGCATTGCCGAGGAAATCTATTCTCTCGTCAGCGAGAAAATTCTTCCCGGCACAGCGCTCAAAGAAGACGCTTTCTGGAGCGATTTCGCCCAGCTTTTGGCCGATTTGACCCCGAAGAATAAAGCCTTGTTGGCGAAACGCGATGCGTTGCAGGTGTCCATTGACCAATGGCACACAGATCACCCAGGCTCAGACTTCGATTTTGCTGAGTACAAAGCCTTCCTCAAAGAAATCGGCTATCTGGTGGAAGAAGGCGCAGATTTCGCCATTACCACACAGAATGTTGATGAGGAAATTGCCGCCCTTGCAGGCCCACAATTGGTGGTGCCGGTAATGAACGCACGCTTTGCGCTGAATGCGGCGAATGCACGTTGGGGCAGCCTCTACGATGCGCTCTATGGCTCAGACATCATTTCCGAAGACGGCGGCGCTGACCGGGCTGGCGGGTATAACCCCGCACGCGGCAATAAAGTCATCGCATATGGTACAGAATTCCTCGACAACAATTTGCCATTGCAGGGCGCGTCCCACGGCGACGTCACCGCATACACCTTGGGCGAAGAAGCGGGCAAAAAGACGCTTGTTGTAAAACTCAAATCTGGTGACACCACCACTTTGAGCGCCCCATCTTCATTCGTGGGCTACTTGGGCGAGGCGGATGCGCCAAGCTCTATTTTGTTGCACCACAATGGCCTGCACCTAGAAATCCAAGTAGACCGCACCAATCCAATCGGTGAAAGCCATCCAGCAGGCGTGAAAGACATCTGCATGGAATCGGCACTGACCACCATTCAAGACTGCGAAGACTCTGTTGCTGCCGTTGATGCGGAAGACAAAGCCGTGGTGTATAGCAATTGGCTTGGCCTGATGAAAGGCGACTTGAAAGAAGACGTTGCCAAAGGCGACCGGGTTATCACACGCAAACTGAATGCGGACCGTACCTTCAAGGCGCTTGATGGCTCAGATATGACCTTGCACGGTCGCTCTTTGATGTTGGTGCGGAATGTAGGTCATTTGATGACCATCGATGCGATCATGGACCCGCAAGGTAATGAAATTCCAGAAGGCATCATGGATGCTGTTTTGACATGTGCATGTTCATTGCACGACTTGGCCAAAACAGAAGGCCTGAAAAACAGCCGTGCCGGGTCGATCTATGTCGTGAAGCCAAAGATGCACGGGCCTGAAGAAGTTGCTTTCACCAATGAACTGTATTCACGGGTTGAAGACATGCTGGGCCTTGCTCGCAACACCATTAAAATTGGTGTGATGGATGAAGAGCGCCGCACAACAGTGAACTTGAAAGAGTGCATCCGCGCTGTGAGCGAACGTCTTGTCTTCATCAATACAGGCTTCCTTGATCGCACCGGTGATGAAATCCATACATCCATGTTGGCCGCTCCTGTTGTGCGCAAAGAAGCGATGAAAAACGAACCGTGGATCCTGACTTATGAAGACTGGAACGTCGACATGGGTCTTGAGACGGGGATGCGTGGCAAAGCTCAAATCGGTAAAGGCATGTGGCCAAAGCCTGATGAAATGAAACAAATGATGGAAGCCAAAATTGGCCACCCTAAAGCTGGCGCAAGCTGCGCGTGGGTGCCGTCTCCAACAGCGGCAACCTTGCACGTCATGCACTACCACATGGTCAGCGTGGCTGAAATTCAGGCTGAGTTTGAAAACCGCGAGCGTGCAGACATTGACAAAATCCTGACATTGCCTTTGCTCAAAGGTGTTAATCTGTCATCGGACGATGTGAAGGCCGAGCTTGATAACAATGCACAAGGCATCTTGGGCTATGTTGTGCGTTGGATCGATCTGGGCGTGGGTTGTTCTAAAGTGCCAGACATCAATGATGTGGGCCTTATGGAAGACCGTGCAACATTGCGCATTTCCAGCCAGCACATCGCCAACTGGTTGCACCACGGCATTTGCACTCAAGAGCAAGTCATTGAAACCATGAAGCGCATGGCAGCGGTTGTGGACAAGCAAAACGCGGGTGATCCAGATTACACAAATATGGCACCAGACTTTGACAACTCCATCGCGTTCCAAGCTGCACTTGATCTTGTGCTTAAAGGCAAAGAGCAACCAAATGGCTACACAGAGCCATTGCTGCACGCCCGCCGCCGCGAGTTGAAAGCCTCACGGGCTTAAAGCAACGAAGCAATAGATGAATGAATGAAAGGCCCGGTCATTGCGATCGGGCCTTTTGGCTAACGGCCCATCACAGTCCTTGTCTTTTGTGCATAAGCCAGTATGACTCAAGCAACGATATTGACGCACAGAGGAAAGTTAAATGGCACGCATCTATATGATCCGGCATGGTAAAGCCGCCGCAGGCTGGGGCGAAGACAAAAACCCTGGTCTTGATGACACAGGTCGGGCGCAAGCTGAGCAGGCCGCTGACAACATTCAAGCCCAGATCAGCACACCCATCCCAGTGCTCACAAGCCCTCTAAAACGCTGCCAAGAAACCGCCGTGCCATTGGCCAGTCGGTGGGCAGCAACGCCGTTGATCGACCCGCGTGTGGCCGAACTGCCATCCCCGATGGAAGACTTGACCCAACGGGGCGAATGGCTGCGCGGTGTCATGGGCGGTACATGGGATCAAGCAATCCCTGCGCAAGGCGCGCATCCTGATTATGGAAAAACGCTGGACGAATGGCGGGCCGGTATTGTCACTGCTTTGAATGGTTGCACTCAAGATACAGTCATTTTTTCACATTTCATTGCTATAAATGTTGCAGTCGGTCACGCACAACAGGACAATCGTGTGCTCTGCTTTAAGCCAGATAACGGCTCCATCACCACATTTGAGACGGATGGAAAAAACCTGTCGTTGATCTCCCTTGGCGGCGAAGCAGACACTAAAGTCAACTAACTCTCTTTTGCCATATTTGGATGCCTATAGTTCACCATGATAAGTACCGAAGCTGAAATCCTCACCGTTGAGGAAATGTACACCGCAGACCGTTGGGCGATGACCCAAGGGGTGAGCGGCCTGACGCTGATGGAGAACGCGGGCGATGCAGTCGCAAAAGCCCTTGTTCAACGGTTTGAGCGCACGGGCGTCGCGGTCTTATGCGGACCGGGTAATAATGGGGGCGACGGGTTTGTCGTCGCGCGTCATTTGGCAGCCGCTGGCTGGGCCGTAAATCTTTATTTATTGGGCAACCGAGATAAGCTTAAAGGCGATGCCGCCGAAATGGCCCATCGTTGGAATGGGGCCATCCATCCGCTCACGGCAGATGCTTTGCGTGGGTGTGGCTTGGTGGTTGATGCGCTCTTCGGTGCGGGCTTATCAAAACCATTAGAAGGCATTCCTTTGGCGCTCTCTCGGGCTTGCAAGGACCTCAAAATTCCGGTGGTGTCCGTTGACGTGCCATCAGGCGTGCAGGGCAACACCGGTGAAAACACCGGCGGGGCATTTGATGCTGCGCTCACCGTAAGCTTTTTTCGGCAAAAACCAGCCCATCTCATTTTTCCCGGTCGGGCGTTATGTGGGGAATTGGTCATCTCCCAAATTGGCATCGATGACAACGCCCTCAGCGAGATCAAACCAATGCACGCCGAAAACCTGCCCGGCAATTGGTTGCATGTATTTCCGTGGCCCACGTTACAGGGGCACAAATATACCCGTGGTCATACGGTCGTTGTGAGCGGCGGCATGTCAAGCACCGGTGCCGCCCGGCTTGGCGCCCGCGCGGCCTTGCGTGTTGGGGCAGGTTTAGTGACCGTCGCGTCACCCCCGTCAGCAATGATGACCAATGCAGCTCACCTCACTTCAATCATGCTCGCCAAGCTTGAAGATAGTGATGCTCTGGCCAAGTTGTTGGAGGACAAACGCCATAATGCCGTCTTGATCGGTCCCGGCGCAGGCGTGGGCTCTAAAACCCGCGATCTCGTCAACACAGTTCTGCTCTCAGGTGCCGCGACTGTTTTGGATGCCGATGCCCTGACATCTTTTGAGGCAACTCCCCGCGATCTTTTTGTCGCCATTCAGAGCTACTTTACGGGGCCAGTTGTCATGACCCCGCACGAGGGCGAATTTAAGCGGCTCTTTCCCTCTGTCACTGGGAACAAACTGCAACGGGCCAAAGAGGCGGCCCAGCTCAGCGGTGCTATTATTGTTCTCAAAGGCCCTGATACTCTCATTGCCAGCCCAGACGGACGCACTGCCATCAATGCAAATGGGGTGCCCGAGCTTGCAACAGCTGGATCAGGTGATGTGCTTGCCGGGTTGATCGCGGGTCTTCAAGCCCAGCAAATGCCAGCCTTTGAAGCCGCCTGTGCGGCCGTGTGGGTCCATGCCGAAGCCGCCCAGCAATTTGGGCCGGGCCTCATCGCCGAAGACTTGACCGAAGAGGTGCCCGAGGTACTCTGGGCGCTTAAAGGCATGATGGACGAGTAAGGGCTAAAAATGACAATTGATATACGCCCCTTGCACTCAAGCGACCTGCCAGCTCTGTGCGAGTTATATAATTATTATATTCGCGAAACCCCGGCGACATTTGATATTGAGCCAAAGTCTGTTGCGTGGTGGCAAGCTTGGTTTGAGAGGCTCACCCAATCGGGTCTCTATCACGCCCGGGCAGCCGTGGAAGGCGACACGCTTTTAGGCGTGGCATGGAGCGCCCCAGTAGCTGAAAAACAGGCCTATCAGACGAGCATCTTGACCAGCATATATTTGGGCGGGGCTGCGCGCGGACGCGGCATAGGTCCAGATTTGTATCAATCGCTTTTTGCCGCACACGACAGCGCAAAAATTCACAAAATTTTTGCCGCCATTACACAGCCCAACGTACGCTCAAACCGTCTTCATGAAAAACTAGGCTTTGAAGAAGAGGGCACGTTCAAGGAGGTTGGCAATAAGTTCGGCCAGTTTTGGGATGTTCGCTGGGTGGCCAGAAAGTTCATGCGCTAGTCTGTGTTACGCCTGCAGTCATGTGTTTGCGTAATATGGCAGCAAATGCATCCAATCGGTCTGAATGCGCTGAAGAGTGGTCCTTTCAAATTCTACATTTACTGCCTACCTTTCAGACAGGCTCACATAAAGGAAAACACAAATGATCAGCCACATTATGCTCGGCACGAATGACATTGATAAATCTGCGAAATTCTATGACGCATTTTTGGGGGAAATGGGTGCGGTACGCGCCATGGAGAATGAGCGCTTTATTGCGTGGAGCTTCGGCAAAGACACGGCCATGCTCATCATCATTAAGCCCCATAACGGCGAAGCGGCAACCGGCGGGAACGGCACCATGGTGGCTCTCAATGGCACCAATCCAGAAACCATTGCAAAGCTTTATGCCAAAGCAATCGAGCTGGGCGCAACCGATGAAGGCGCGCCGGGCGATCGGGGCGGCAGTTTCCATGGCGCATACTTCCGCGACTTTGACGGCAACAAAATCAATTTGTTCTGCTACGTCTAAGCCGCGTGACAACCTAAATTGAAGAACCACAGATAGAGGCATGGGCGTAAATCGCCGATGCCTCTATTTCGTTTCTGGCGCTTTCGCATGCGGATCATGGAGGGCGGGGCGGTAGAACAGCCCAGCCTTAAAACTTTCGGCAATTTGGGCTGCGCGGGCTTTTAGAAACTCTTGTGCTTCTGGCGGGCACACTTCTTCAACAGTTTCAAACCAAGCGGCCAACCAAATGGCAAAATGCTCCGGGGCAATGTCGGGGATTTTGAAGTGCGCACCCATGGGGCGGCCCATATAGCGGCGCGTGCGTAACGCCATGTTCGACCAAAAGTCCGCAATGGTGACGAGATGCTCATCCCACGTCGCGCCAATTTGGCGTTCAAATATAGGTCCCAAAGTAGGGTCCACCCGCAGCTTGCCGTAGAAGCGCTGAATCAGTTCAGTGATTGTGGCTTCATCAATCTTTCCTGTCAGCGGTCCCAAAGGGTGAGGGGCTGACTCGGCAGGGGGGATAGGTGACTCGGACATAGTATTCTCCTTGCCTCATCGGTAGCACAAATCACGCCAAAAGGGGCCGCGCGTCTTGCCGCAGCTCTTTTGTTGGGAAGTTCAATTGTTATCAAAGGCTTGCGTTTGTTCTCTAATGTAGAATGCTCATGAGAGCATCATTTGCAAGCCCAGTGGCCGGGGCCTGTATTCAGCTGAAACAGCCCCTAAAATCAGATTTGGACAGAAAAGCTGTGAATTTGTGAGAAATATCACAACATTGGGTTTCCAATCTGACAAACGCTTGCTATAGAGGTCGCCAAATTTCAAGGATGGTTCTCAAGTAAGGCTTCCGAGTAATCGGGACCCAAGAGGCTTTTGCTTCTGTTTACATGCGGGCGTGGTGAAATTGGTAGACACGCAAGATTTAGGTTCTTGTGCCGCGAGGCGTGGGGGTTCAAGTCCCTCCGCCCGCACCATCCTGAATTGCCCCCATTAGGGAGCAACTTCAATTAGGTGGCTTCAAGGCTTACCGATCAAAGACAACGGAAATGAGACAAAATGCAAGTCACAGAGATAAGCGCTGAAGGACTGAAGCGGGAACTGTCAGTAACAGTTGCAGCCCAAGACCTTGAAACACGGCTCGCTGCAAAGCTAGACGAAATGAAAGACCAAGTGCGTCTTAAAGGGTTTCGTCCCGGTAAAGTGCCTGTAGCTCATTTGCGTAATACCTACGGCAAGCAAGTCATGACTGAAATCATTCAGGAAATGATTGGTGAATCTAGCCAAAAGGCTTTGCAAGACAAAGACCTGCGCCCGGCGATGCAACCTGCCATCGATTTTGAAGGCGGTCTTGACGGTGTGGTCGAGGGTAAAGACGATCTTGTCTACAATATGAAATTCGAAATCATTCCAGAAATTACACTGGCAGATTTCTCTACGTTGAAACTTGAGCGCCCCGTCGCTGAAGTGGATGACGCAGAAGTTGAAGAATCCATTGAGCGCCTTGCGTCTCAGCAAAAATCCTTCGAAACCAAAGAAGGCAAAGCTGAAGACGGCGATCTGGTTGTTATCGACTTTGTTGGCACTGTGGATGATGTGGCCTTTGAAGGCGGCACCGCTGAAGGTGCAAGCCTAGAAATTGGTTCTGGCCAATTTATCCCAGGTTTTGAAGAGCAACTTATCGGGGCATCTGCTGGCGATGACGTATCTGTAAACGTCACATTCCCTGCCGATTACGGTTCCGAAGAGCTTGCTGGTAAAGACGCTGTCTTTGCGGTCAAAGTGAACGAAGTTAAAGCAGCTGGTGAAGCTGTGATCGACGACGAATTCGCGCAGAAATTCGGCATGGAAGACCTTTCCAAGCTGAAAGATGCGGTCCGCGATCAAATTGGTTCTGACTACAACAACTTCTCACGGGCACGCATGAAGCGCGCTATGCTTGACGAGTTGGACGGCTTGCACTCATTCGAGTTGCCACCAACACTTGTTGAGCAAGAGTTCGGCCAAATCTGGCAGCAGTTCGAGCAAGAGCTGCAAGAGCAAGGCAAAACGATTGCTGATGCTGACGAGTCAGAAGAAAAATTGCGTGAAGACTATAAAGTGATTGCAGAGCGCCGCGTGCGTTTGGGTCTGGTTTTGGCTGAAGTTGGCGAGAAAAACCAAATTCAAGTGTCTGACATGGAGCTGAACCAAGCGATCGCTGAGCGTGCGCGCCAGTTCCCTGGCCAAGAAAAACAAGTCTACGAATATTTCACCAAAGATGCGCAAGCAATGGCTCAAGTCCGTGCGCCGCTCTTTGAAGAGAAAGTTGTTGATTTCATTGCCGAACTTGCAACCGTGACGGATGTGACCATCAGCAAAGATGAGCTGATGAAAGATCCTGATGCCCCTGAAGAAGAGGCAGCTGCGGATAAGCCAAAAGCGAAAAAAGCTGCGGCTAAGAAAACAGCAACAAAAAAGACAGCTGCGAAAAAAACCGCGACGAAGAAGACCGCTGCGAAGAAAACAGCCACAAAGAAAACGGCTGCTAAAAAGACCGCAGCAAAAAAGAAAACGGCCACTAAAAAAGACGCTGACTAGAAGCGTCACGCCGGAGAATATCTAAAAGGGCTCGATGCAAATCGAGCCCTTTTTAGTACCGCATACAAAAAGGCCCGGATCCTAGGATCCGGGCCTTTGTTGATTGAAGGGGGCGGCTAAATCGCATTGTCCGGGTTGCGGTCTTTACCAGTCCCAAAGCCATCAGGCCGTTTCGGCTTCTTTTTGTCCGGTGAAATAATGGTAGGGATGCCATCGCGAATTTCATTTTTTGAAATAACGCTGTCCCCATCTTCATCGAGGCGACGAAAACCAAATCGTGGCAGCCCTTGAAATTCGCTGATGCTCACGGCTCCATTGCCGTCCAAGTCTAGGGCGCCAAAGCCCGCGCGGCCAAATCCGGTTGTGGCACCATCTCGAACAGCATCCCACTCATCTTCCGATAGGGTGCCGCTCTGATCGGTGTCTGCGGCATTAAAAAACGCGACCCGGTAGGAATCATATTCCAACAAAGTGACGGCCCCATCATTGTTGAGGTCCCAGCTTTTAACTTCACGCGCCATCGGGTGAACCGGGTTTTTGCGAAATTCGCCGCCACCAGAGCCTTTGGGGCCTTGGGTGCCGCCACAGGCTGAAAGAGCCAAGGCGAGGCTCACCACGCCGCCCGCAAGAAGACGCCGACTGAGCCGGGTCTGGGGAGTTGAATCGCTAATTGAATGTTGTTTCTTGTTCATTAAAGCCTGCACCACCTTGTATGCCTCCACAAAACGCATATGTCTTATAGCTGAGATTCCTCGTCTCACATATAGGTACGGCAAATTGGACATGTTCCGTCGCATTTCCAGCGCACCAAATTCCCCATACGGTATAGTTACTCAACACTCCATTTACCGAATCAGATTAAGTAGAAGACCAGAGGATTGTTTATAACCATTTGATTACAATGGTTAATGATATTCGAATAGCCATTTAAGGTGGCACAAAGCCGCCATTATTCTATGGCACCAGTTGGACCGAAATTACACGCAGGACGTTAAGCCATGAAAGACCCGATCGATACATTTATGAATACGTTGGTGCCGATGGTTGTCGAGCAGACGAGCCGAGGCGAACGGTCTTACGACATTTATTCGCGCCTTCTCAAAGAGCGGATCATTTTCGTGACCGGCCAAGTAGAAGATCACATGGCCACATTGGTCACAGCTCAATTGCTGTTTTTGGAAGCTGAAAATCCAGATAAAGAGATCTTCATGTACATCAACTCTCCCGGGGGTGTGGTGACATCAGGTCTGGCGATGTACGACACAATGCAATATATCCGCCCGAAAGTGTCCACAGTGTGCACCGGTCAAGCCGCTTCCATGGGGTCCTTGCTGTTGACCGCAGGCGCTGAAGGCATGCGCTTTGCCTTGCCAAATGCGCGGGTGATGGTTCACCAGCCACTCGGTGGATACCAAGGCCAAGCCACGGATATTGAAATCCATGCCCGTGAAACCGTCGCCATTCGGGACCGTTTGTATAACATCTACGTCAAACACACTGGCAAAACCTATGACGAAGTTAAAGAAGCGCTAGAGCGTGATAACTTCATGTCACCAGAACAGGCGCTGGAATTTGGCTTGATTGATAAAGTCGGGGCAACCCGCGAAGATTTCGGCACAGAGACGCCGAGCGCTTAAAGTGAGGATTGGGTGGTGTACGCACCACCCAATTGTTGCATTCGGCCTGAATTAATGGATTCTTGATCCTCAGGCCTCTAACATAAGAGTTCAAAAGCCCGAAAAGACGAAGAATCGCGTAAAATTCGCGCAGGGTATGGGTACAAGACGAGAACACGGATTGTTCAACTGAATAATCCTGTAATATATGTAGAGTGGTTAGGTCTAAAGGGGTGCATCCCTAGGTGTTAAGGCACCAAACTTAGATTTTAGGCGCGGGCCGTGAGGCCTTTCAAAATTAGAACCCTTTGGCATTGCGCCATTTGGGGACAGAGACTGGCTTTCGAGCCAAGGAGTATGCATGAGCAAGGTGAGCGGCGGCAGCGGCGGCGATTCCAAGAACACTCTTTACTGTTCTTTCTGCGGGAAAAGTCAGCACGAAGTACGCAAATTGATTGCAGGCCCAACAGTATTCATCTGTGATGAGTGTGTTGAGCTTTGCATGGATATTATCCGTGAAGAGAACAAGAGCTCCCTCGTAAAATCGCGTGATGGTGTACCGACACCACAAGAAATCAAACAAGTTCTGGACGACTACGTCATCGGCCAAGTGGAAGCCAAGCGTGTTCTGGCCGTAGCGGTGCATAACCACTACAAGCGCCTTGCACATGCGACGAAAAACAATGATGTCGAGCTGGCTAAATCCAACATCATGCTGATTGGCCCAACAGGGTGCGGTAAAACACTTCTTGCCCAAACCCTAGCGCGGATCATTGACGTGCCGTTCACCATGGCAGATGCCACAACATTGACCGAAGCTGGGTATGTTGGGGAAGACGTTGAAAACATCATTCTCAAGCTGCTCCAAGCTGCCGACTACAACGTCGAGCGCGCTCAGCGCGGGATCGTCTACATCGATGAGGTCGATAAGATTTCTCGCAAATCAGATAATCCCTCCATCACCCGTGATGTATCGGGTGAAGGTGTGCAGCAGGCTTTGCTGAAAATCATGGAAGGCACCGTTGCCTCTGTGCCGCCGCAAGGGGGGCGTAAGCATCCTCAGCAAGAGTTTTTGCAGGTGGATACCACAAATATCCTCTTCATCTGTGGCGGTGCCTTTGCCGGTCTCGACCAGATTATTTCTCAACGGGGCCAAGGTTCATCCATCGGTTTCGGCGCCAAAGTAGAAGCGCCAGACGACCGTCGCACAGGCGATGTGTTGGCTGAGTTGGAGCCGGAAGACTTGCTCAAGTTTGGCCTGATCCCAGAGTTCGTGGGTCGGATGCCTGTTCTTGCCACTTTGCGAGATTTGGACGAAGACGCATTGGTCACCATTTTGACCGAGCCAAAAAATGCGCTGACAAAACAATACGAGCGTCTTTTCGACATGGAGAATGTCACGTTGACTTTCTCAGACGAAGCACGCAGAGCGATCGCGAAAAAGGCGATTGAGCGTAAAACAGGCGCCCGTGGGCTTCGCTCGATTCTGGAAACAATTCTGCTCGATACAATGTTCGAACTTCCAGCCATGGAAGGCGTCGAAGAGGTTGTGATCAGCGCAGAAGTGGTCGAAGGATCAGCCAGCCCCCTATATATTTATGCAGAACGCTCCAAAGATGTGGAAAGCAGCGCATAAAACCCGATTTGTCGGCTAACTATTTGAAAAAATGGTGAGTTTTAAGTCGAAACATTTTCAAGTGGCCTTGAAAGCAAATGCTTTCAGGGCCATTTTCTTATCAATGATAACTTTTTATCGCGTAGGCGCGTTTCGAGAGAAAAAGGCCGAAAAGCACAAAAATAACGCATAAAAGGCGCTTTATGCACAGTTTTGCTCAACATTCATTCAGCAATCATATGTAAAAATGCGCTACAAGAGACGTGAAGGCCTACATTTGTAAATAGGATCAAAGCATGACGGATCGTGAAGACCAATTCCCTGCAAGCAGTGACGAAGACGGACCTAAGAAAACCATTTCCGCTGGGCCGCTGCCTGTACTCCCTCTACGCGACATTGTGGTCTTTCCCCACATGATCGTGCCGCTCTTTGTGGGCCGGGAGAAGTCAGTGCGGGCATTGGAAGAGGTCATGCAAGACGACAAGCAAATTTTGCTCGTTGCACAAAAAAATGCGTCCGATGACGACCCAAGCGCAGATGAAATTTATGAGCTGGGCACCGTTGGCCAAGTTCTACAGCTTCTCAAGCTACCTGACGGGACAGTGAAAGTGCTGGTCGAAGGGGTCGCCCGTGCGCGCATTGATAGCTTCACCGAGAACACAGAGTTTTTTGAAGCCATCGTAGACCCGGTGGTGGATGATGAGCCTGAGAGCGAGCAAATTGAAGCGCTTGCCCGCACCGTCGTGGGGCAGTTCGAAGGCTATGTAAAACTCAACAAAAAGGTCGCGCCAGAAGTGATCGGTTCGGTGGCTCAAATTGACGAGCACTCCAAACTTGCCGATACGATTGCCAGCCACCTCAACATCAAAATTTCAGAGAAACAAGAGCTTCTGGAAATGCACCGCACTTCC
Organism: Parvibaculaceae bacterium; assembly: GCA_029209985.1. Taxonomy (GTDB): domain Bacteria; phylum Pseudomonadota; class Alphaproteobacteria; order Parvibaculales; family Parvibaculaceae; genus NORP139. Next base: position 104,907 of record JARGNZ010000007.1, on the reverse strand, counting down.
GAACGGTTGGAGCGGGTCTATTCATTGATGGAAGGCGAAATCTCTGTCCTTCAAGTGGAGAAGAAAATCCGCAGCCGTGTGAAACGCCAGATGGAAAAAACACAGCGCGAGTATTATCTCAACGAACAGCTTAAAGCGATCCAGAAAGAACTGGGCAGTGACGGCGGCGAAGACGGCAAAGACGATATTGCTGAACTCGAAGAGCGCATTGAAAAAACAAAGCTGACCAAAGAAGCACGCGAAAAAGCAATCGGCGAAGTTAAAAAGCTCAAGCAAATGAGCCCAATGTCTGCCGAAGCAACGGTTGTGCGCAACTACCTCGATTGGATGTTGTCCATTCCGTGGAAGAAGCGCGGCCGCGTGAAAAAAGATATCAACGCCGCGGAAGAAATTCTTGATGCGGAACATTATGGCCTTGAAAAAGTCAAAGAGCGGATCCTTGAGTATCTTGCGGTACAACAACGTACCAATAAGCTTAAAGGCCCCATCCTGTGCCTTGTTGGCCCTCCTGGTGTGGGTAAAACCTCCTTGGGTAAATCCATCGCGAAAGCGACGGGTCGTGAATTTGTGCGTCTCTCTTTGGGCGGCGTGCGCGATGAAGCTGAAGTGCGCGGACACCGTCGGACCTATATTGGGTCGATGCCGGGTAAAGTCGTTCAGTCGATGAAAAAGGTAAAGCACACGAACCCGCTCTTCTTGCTCGATGAAATCGACAAGATGGGGGCTGACATGCGTGGGGATCCTTCTGCTGCGTTGTTGGAGGTTCTTGACCCTGAACAGAACGGCACATTCGTCGATCACTATCTGGAAGTCGAATACGACTTGTCAGACATCATGTTTGTGACCACAGCGAACACGCTCAACATTCCAGCGCCGTTAATGGACCGGATGGAGATCATTCGCATTGCGGGGTACACGGAAGATGAGAAGCAAGAAATTGCCCGCCGGTACATGATTTCCAAAGCACGTGAGAACCACGGCTTGCGCGATGGCGAATGGGAATTAACCGATGAAGCACTTCTTGAATTGGTGCGGACTTACACCCGTGAAGCTGGTGTGCGGAGCTTGGAACGTGAGATCAATAATCTTGCGCGTAAGGCTGTGAAGGAAATCCTGACCAAGGACGATGTGACCAATGTTGTGGTGACAGTGGACAATTTGGCTGACTTTGCAGGCGTGCCCAAATTCCGGCACGGCGAGGCGGAGCGCGAAGACCAAGTAGGTGTTGTCACCGGTCTGGCGTGGACAGAGATGGGCGGTGAGTTGTTGACCATCGAAGCCGTCGAAGTGCCGGGTAAAGGCAAGATGACTGTCACGGGTAACCTGAAAGATGTGATGAAGGAATCCATCTCAGCAGCAAACTCATATGTGAAGTCTCGGGCCACTCAATTTGGTATCGAACCTCCGCTGTTTGATCGCAAAGACATTCACGTGCATGTGCCCGAAGGGGCAACGCCCAAAGATGGTCCATCTGCAGGCGTGGCAATGGCAACGGCAATGGTGTCTGTGCTTACGGGCATTCCCATTCGCAAAGATATCGCCATGACAGGTGAGGTCACCTTGCGCGGACGTGTGTTGCCGATTGGTGGCTTGAAAGAAAAGCTGTTGGCGGCGCTGCGCGGAGGGATCAAAAAAGTGATGATTCCTGAGGATAATGCGAGAGATTTGGTCGATATTCCCGACAACGTAAAGAATCAGTTGGAGATCGTTCCCGTCTCTACAGTGGACGAAGTGCTCAAAAATGCGCTGACAAGCATGCCTGAGGCGATCGAATGGGATGAAGAAGCCTATGCGGCTCAGCAAGCTGCTGCCGCGCAGGGCAGTGCAGCCTCTAAGAATGTCACCGCTCACTAATCCCTTATAATCGTTAGATAAAAAGCCCCCGAACACCTTTGTGTTCGGGGGCTTTTTACGTCTGTTTGCATTTCATCCACAGAATTTACAGGGGGGTTAAGGGTGAAAACGGCGGAATTCCGGGATTTTCTTTTGACCCAAGGGAAAAGAGAGGGTTAGAGTCAGGGCCTAACCAACGATCCACCCGGAAAAAGGGGCCCGATGTGAATAAAAATGATCTCATCGCTCATGTGGCTGACGCCACTGAACTGTCTAAGGCAGATGCGACCAAAGCAGTTGACTGCGTCTTCGAAACAATTACCTCAACGCTGACGAATGGCGACGAAGTCCGGTTGGTCGGATTTGGTACCTTCTCAGTGTCCCAACGCGCTGCGACCGAAGGTCGTAACCCGCGTACAGGTGAGAAGATTCAAATTCCAGCCTCCAAGCAGCCTAAGTTCAAAGCAGGCAAAGGCTTGAAGGACTCTGTAAACGCGTAAGCGATTTCAGAAATGAAAATATGAAAAGGCCGGTCGTTGGACCGGCCTTTTTGTTTGGCCGCCGCCCATAACAACAACAGCGGCAAGGGCGCAGAGAGAGGCGCACGCTCCCGGCGTCTACCATCCTCTATCGGCTCTGCGTGGTGAGCGTAGGGCATTGGCTCGCATCTACGGGCAAACCTTCCAGCAACTGATACCGGCCTTCCCAGAGCCACAGGTGAGGGGGGCGCGATGTGCGGAGCAGAATCAAAACGCCAGAGGAATCACTCATCCAATAAAAGAGCGGATGGGAAGAGCGTTGCGAAAAACAGAGCAGTGCATCTGTGGAAACTGTGGAAAAATGCCTCAAAACTGGGAAAACACAGCTTATTCACAAAAAAAGCAAAATAAGAGGGGACAATTGTATTTCGGGGATTGCATTCGTTTCATATCTTCGCTATCTAACCGCTCACCGACGGGGCGCATCACTAGCGCTTCACACGGATAGGGCGGTTAGCTCAGTTGGTAGAGCATCTCGTTTACACCGAGAGGGTCGGCAGTTCGAGACTGTCACCGCCCACCATTCACCAAAATGGATCAGGATTATTGCCAGAAGGTTCGCCTTCTGACCCGACCTGCATGTGCGTATCTCGCATTGGTTGAAACAACCTCTCCCAAAATACCAGAAGCGCCGAAGCGCCAGTCTTACTTGTTGGCGATCTCGGTCTCTTGGATGATTTCAGTTTCATCTACACAGCATTCACTTTGCAAAAACGATATGACATCCCATAGGCGGCCGTACTTTGGAACGCATTGTAATACGCGGCCACGGCGCTCTTGCACGATCAGTCCAGCCTTCACAAGGCTACTGATGTGATGGGTCATTGAGGAGTTTGGAATCCCCAAATCCTCACGCAGCACCCCAACAGGCAGGCCGTTGAAGCCAGCCTTCACAAGGCGTTTGAATATCCTCAATCTGTGGGGGTGGCCAAGGTCCTTTAGAACGCTTGCAACTTCATCAAAGTCCATCATTTTCCTCGCTATAAATAATTACCACATTACCGGTAATATGTTGACTTGGAAAGGGCCAATACTATATTACCGTTAAACCGGTAATATAGTATTGGATAATCTCATGTTCCCTGAATTCCTATCTGGCTTCCAAGAAGCCGCACATATGTTTGTCTTCTTAGCCTTTGAGCTAACGCTTCTCTTTTTGTTGATCAGTTACGGCGTCGGTATTTTACAGGAATACATTCCGCCAGAACGCATTCAATCAATTCTAAGCTCTCGGGGCGGCAGGGGCTACGTGATTGCTGCCATGTTGGGTGCAATCACTCCCTTTTGCTCCTGCTCGACCATTCCATTTCTCAAAGGGTTGCTCCGTGCCCGTGCGGGGTTTGGCCCCATGATGGTCTTTTTGTTCTCAAGCCCGCTTTTGAACCCAATCATCATTGGTCTCTTCGTGGTGACCTTTGGTCTTCAAGTCACACTTGTATATTTTCTGATCGCGCTCGGCGTATCGATCAGTGCCGGTTATGTGCTTGAAAAGCTTGGCTTTGAAAAATATGTCGAACCAACCACCTATGAGGTTCCAGCCGCAAAGGGGTGCAGCACCGCTTGCGCGGACATTGCCCCAAAGCGTGAGAACCGTTGGGTACGGATTTGGCGTGCAACCTGGAAAGACTTCAAAGGCGTCGTGCCTTACCTGTTGGCGGGCATTCTAGTCGGCTCGGCGATTTATGGATTCTTACCGACCGAGTTCATCGGAAAATATGCGGGGAATGATAATTTGTTCGCAATCCCGGTCTCCGCGATCATCGGCATTCCATTATATATCCGTGCCGAAGCGGTCATCCCGTTGAGCGCAGCCCTTGCAGCTAAGGGCATGTCCCTTGGGGCTGTGATGGCGCTGATTATAGGGAGCGCAGGGGCAAGCCTAACCGAGGTCATACTTTTGCGGTCAATTTTCAAACTCCAAATGATCGCGGCTTTCCTGATTGTTGTGATTGGCATGGCAATGCTGGCCGGGTTTGTCTATGCCCTCACACCTCTTGGCAATATGGGGGAGATAACACTTGCCTCGCCAAGCGGTCTCTAGTCGTGGGGAGGCTGGTGTATAGCTTGACCAGCCTCCGTCGCGAATCCTTTAATTGGGAAATGGGGCTTTTCAGCAGAGGGGCGCCATGAGTCGGGAAGGGAATCGGGTTCCGCCTTTAATCTCAAGGGGCTAGCCCCCCTTAATTTTCCGAAATAATCGATTTGAACCTCTTCAGAATAGGCTTTTTCCACAAAAAACTGCCTCTCTTGCATTTTCTTTCGCATTGCAAAGAAAATGCGTCACTCCTCGCTTGACAGTCCAAGGGCTGCGGCGTAAACAGCTCCCACTTCCGGGGCGCTACAGCGTTCCACATCACGGGGGTGTAGCTCAGTTGGTTAGAGCGCTGGCCTGTCACGCCAGAGGTCGCGAGTTCGAGTCTCGTCACTCTCGCCATTTTCTCCAAAGTATGTTGGATGAAAATGGCGAAATCTTCCCCCTCCGCCGAGGAGGGCAATGAAGATTTGGCACGAAGAATAATCTAATCCAAATTTTTCAAATGCTGCAAGTCTGCATCCCGCATGAGCCAAATATATCTTGGGCCGTGCGCGCGCATGCTCTCCCATTCACGCTCTCTCATTTTTGATATGCATGGCGCCTGACTGATTCTATCGCCGGGGACCGCAAGGACTTAATCATCTCTAAGGGGGAGGGGTGGGTAGCTGAAAGAATGGACAAAAACCAACACTTTACCTATAGATTGGCAATATCGATGTTGCAGCGCACCCTAGTTAAGAACCACTCCTAATTAACGCTGTTTTTCCGCACAAACTGCGGCAATCCTTCCTTTGAAAATAAAATATCGAGGGCTATACTGCGCCCGATTTCGAGGGGCTATCGGTTTTAAGAATCACCGTGTGTTTGGGCTGAATATTTCACGCACTAAAACGGACGGTGACTAAGCCGATGTGTAAGACGAAGATCAAATGGGGCAGCATCACGTCGATGCGACTTCCTTTGATAACCGACCGACATGAGGCAATACCTCTCTCAGGCTAACCGCTTTCACCTAGGTGAAAGATTAAAGGCCGGGGAGCTGCATCCGCTAACTGTCCGGCGCATGTTCTAAAGCGCGGTAAACGCAACCTTTAGAACCTTGCGCTAGTTTAAGGGTCGGAGATTGAAGCAATTGGAAGCCTTGATGGCTTTGAATTGACGATCATCGCCTGACACATGCGGATTCTGCGTCGTAACAGGATCACTAGCTGCTATGTAAGCGCGATCACACGTAGTGCAAGGGCGCACGGTCGCAGACAAAGGTGCTGAAATGGAAGATCTATTACTAGAATATCTACCCATCATCATTTTCATGGGAATTTCTGGGATTATTGGCCTGGTGTTGTTGGTCATTCCGTACTTCGCTGCACCGTCTAAGCCAGATGCCGCCAAATTGTCCGCTTATGAGTGTGGGTTTAACGCCTTCGATGATGCGCGTATGAAGTTTGACGTCCGGTTCTATCTGGTCGCGATCCTATTTATTATTTTTGATCTGGAAGTTGCCTTCCTGTTTCCGTGGGCTGTGTCGCTCGGGGACGTGGGGATGCTCGGCTTCTGGTCTATGATGGTTTTCCTAGGTGTTTTGACCATCGGCTTCACCTATGAGTGGAAAAAAGGCGCGTTGGAATGGGAATAGGTGCGGGTCAAGGAGAGACAGGTTCGATGTCAGTACAGTCAAACAATCAAACCATTGTGACGGAAGCGCCGCGCGGCGTCTTAGACCCGGCCACCGGCAAACCAGTTGGTGCCGATGATCCGTTCTTCCAACACGTGTCTGACGAGTTGGCCGACAAGGGTTTCCTTGTCGCGCCGCTTGAAGATGTTGTGAATTGGGCGCGCACAGGCTCTTTGATGTGGATGACTTTCGGCTTGGCGTGTTGCGCTGTTGAAATGATTCACGTGTCCATGCCGCGCTATGACCTTGAACGCTTTGGCACCGCACCCCGCGCTTCCCCACGTCAGTCTGATGTGATGATTGTTGCAGGTACGCTGACCAACAAAATGGCCCCTGCATTGCGTCGTGTATATGACCAAATGCCAGAGCCACGCTATGTGATCTCAATGGGGTCATGTGCAAATGGCGGCGGCTATTATCACTATTCTTATTCAGTTGTGCGTGGGTGCGACCGGGTTGTTCCTGTAGACATCTACATTCCCGGCTGCCCTCCAACGGCTGAAGCCTTGCTCTACGGTGTGATGGCATTGCAAAAGAAAATTCGCCGTACAGGCACACTCGACCGGTAACACAGCGCCGAGTCGCGACGACCTACCAGACGGGTTCGCTTGGAACCAAATCGACCTCAGGGGTGTTTCATCCCGCATTATTCGAGAAGCAAATTCATGGACGAAAGTCTGCAAGATCTCGGTGAACACATTCAGTCTCTCCTTAGCGAGTGCGTAAAGAGTGTTGATGTCGCCTATGGTGAGCTATGTATCAACGTAGAACGGGACCATGTCCTACAAGTTCTCAAGTTTTTACGTGATGACAGCTCGTGCCGGTTCACAAGTTTGATTGATATCTGTGGTGTCGATTACCCAGAGCGCCCGGAGCGTTTTGAAGTCGTCTATCATTTGCTATCGATGTTCCAAAATCAACGCATTCGGGTTGTGCTGACGACCGACGAAGACACATCCGTGCCGAGCGCATGTAGTGTGTATCCGGCAGCCAATTGGTTTGAGCGCGAAGCCTTCGATCTATACGGCATCCTGTTTGCTGATCACCCAGACTTGCGTCGGATTTTGACCGACTATGGTTTTTCTGGATATCCGCTCCGCAAAGACTTCCCAACAACGGGGTATGTCGAAGTGCGTTATGATGACGAGCAAAAGCGCGTCGTCTATGAGCCGGTTAAACTGGTCCAGGAATTCCGCAACTTCGATTTTGCCTCCCCGTGGGAAGGCGCTGAATACATTTTGCCGGGCGATGAAAAAGCCTCAGGAGATGAGGGATAAGTCATGGCAGAAAATCAGATCCGTAATATCAATATCAACTTTGGACCGCAGCACCCTGCGGCCCACGGTGTGCTGCGTCTTGTGCTGGAGTTGGACGGGGAAGTGGTGGAACGCTGCGACCCTCATATCGGCTTGCTGCACCGTGGCACCGAAAAGTTGATCGAAAGCAAAACCTATCTTCAGGCCGTTCCTTACTTTGACCGCCTTGATTATGTGGCCCCGATGAACCAAGAGCATGCTTATGCTTTGGCCGTCGAACGCCTGCTTGGCATTGAAGTGCCAATCCGGGGGCAGCTGATCCGCGTGCTCTATTCAGAAATTGGCCGCCTGCTCTCCCACATCCTCAACATCACAACGCAAGCCCTCGACGTGGGTGCGATGACACCTGTGACATGGGGATTTGAGCAACGCGAAAAAATGATGGTGTTCTACGAGCGCGCCTGTGGGTCACGTATGCACGCAGCTTATGTGCGTCCCGGCGGTGTTCACCAGGACTTGCCAGAACAATTGCTGCAAGACATTTATGATTTCTGCGATCCGTGTGATCAGGCTTTGGATGACATCGAGGGTCTTCTCACTGAAAACCGGATCTTCAAACAGCGGAATGTTGACATCGGCATTGTCAGCCAACAAGAAGCGCAAGAGTGGGGCTTTTCTGGCGTCATGGTGCGTGGATCTGGCTTGGCATGGGACCTGCGTCGCTCGCAGCCATACGAATGCTATAGCGATTTAGAATTCGACATTCCAATCGGCAAAAATGGCGACTGTTATGATCGTTATCTGGTGCGCATGGAAGAGTGCCGCCAGTCCTTGAAAATTATCAAGCAATGCATCGAGAAGATGAAGCCCGGCCCCGTGTCGTCCTTAGACGGCAAGATTGTGCCGCCAAAACGTGCTGAGATGAAACGCTCAATGGAAGCGCTCATCCATCACTTTAAGCTGTACACGGAAGGGTATCATGTCCCTGCAGGTCAGGTGTATGCCGCTGTAGAAGCACCAAAAGGAGAGTTCGGGGTGTTCCTCGTATCTGACGGATCAAACAAGCCGTATCGCTGCAAAATTCGCGCGCCAGGCTTTGCCCATCTCCAAACGATGGATCATTTTTGTAAAGGCTACATGCTCGCCGACGTCGCGGCCATTCTTGGGTCGCTCGACATCGTGTTCGGGGAGGTCGACCGATGAGTGTTAGAAGATTAGATGCAAACCAACCCGATAGTTTCGAGTTCACGCCCGAAAATATCGAATGGTCAAAAAAGCAAATGGAAAAATACCCAGAAGGCCGTCAGGCGTCTGCGGTCATCCCAATGCTGTGGCAAGCCCAAAAGCAAGAGGGCTGGGTCAGTGAACCTGCCATCGAAGTGATCGCGGACATGCTCGGCATGGCAAAAATTCGCGTCCTCGAAGTGGCCACGTTTTACACCATGTTCAACCTGTCACCAGTCGGCAAACACTTTGTTCAGCTCTGCGGCACCACCCCGTGTTGGTTGCGCGGTGCCGATGATTTGAAAGACGTATGCCGTAAACACATCGGAGATCCAAACACGGTGTCCGATGACGGGCAATTGTCTTGGATGGAAGTTGAATGTTTGGGCGCGTGTTCAAACGCTCCAATGGTTCAAATCAATGATGATTATTACGAAGATCTGACAGCTGAAAATTTTGCTCAGATCCTCGAAGACCTGCGCGCTGGCCGCGAGGTTAAGCCGGGACCACAGACAGACCGTAAAGGCTCTGAACCGCTGGGCACGCTAACCTCACTGACAACGCCCATCACCGCTGAGGGGGCTGAATAATGCTGCAGGATAAAGATCGTATTTTCACCAATCTCTATGGGCTGGACGGCTGCACTTTGGCAGACGCGCAGCGCCGTGGGGATTGGAGTGGCACAAAAGATCTGATCGCTAAGGGTAAAGACTGGATCATCGATGAGATGAAAGCATCCGGCTTGCGTGGCCGGGGCGGGGCGGGTTTCCCGACCGGTCTTAAATGGTCCTTCATGCCCAAAGAAAGCGATGGGCGTCCGCACTATCTTGTCGTGAACGCCGATGAGTCAGAGCCGGGCACATGTAAAGACCGGGAGATCATGCGTCATGATCCCCAAAAACTCATCGAAGGGTGTCTGGTTGCAGGTTTCGCAATGGGCGCAAATGCAGGTTACATCTACGTGCGCGGTGAATTCATTCGCGAACGTGAAGCTTTGCAAGTTGCGATCGACGAAGCATATGCAGCCGGTCTTCTCGGTAAAAATGCAGCCGATAGCGGCTGGGATTTTGAGTTGTACGTGCACCACGGTGCAGGCGCTTATATTTGCGGCGAAGAAACTGCCTTGCTGGAAAGCTTGGAAGGTAAAAAAGGCATGCCACGCCTTAAACCTCCATTCCCTGCAAATGCGGGCCTCTACGGTGCGCCAACCACAGTGAACAACGTGGAAAGCATCGCGGTTGCACCAACCATTCTGCGTCGCGGCGCATCTTGGTTCTCAGGTCTGGGCCGCCCCAACAATGCGGGCACTAAACTTTTCTCCATCTCCGGCCACGTGAACAATCCGTGTAACGTGGAAGAAGAGATGGGCATTCCATTGCGGGAATTGATCGACAAACACTGCGGCGGCGTGCGCGGCGGGTGGGACAATTTGCTGGCGGTTATTCCCGGCGGCTCTTCTGTGCCCTTGATGCCTAAGTCCGTTTGCGACGACATCTTGATGGACTTCGACAGCCTCAAAGAAGTTGGCTCTGGCCTCGGCACAGCAGCCGTCATCGTGATGGATAAATCTACTGATATCATCAAAGCCATCGCCCGCCTTTCTGCTTTCTATAAGCATGAAAGCTGCGGTCAATGCACACCGTGCCGTGAAGGTACTGGGTGGATGTGGCGTGTGATGGAACGTTTAGCCAAGGGAGAAGCAGAGGTCGAGGAAATCGACATGCTGCTCGATGTTACCAAGCGCATTGAAGGTCATACGATCTGTGCGTTGGGTGACGCTGCTGCATGGCCTGTTCAAGGCTTGATCAAGCACTTCCGTCCTGTAATCGAAGAACGTATCGCCGCCCAAAAAGCAGGGCGCTTGGTACAAGTCGCTGCGGAGTAAACCATGCCTAAAGTGACTGTAGATGGAATTGAAGTTGAAGTAGACGCAAGCGCCACCGTGCTGCAAGCGTGTGAGCAAGCGGGTGCGGAAATTCCGCGCTTCTGCTACCATGAGCGCCTTTCAATCGCTGGTAACTGCCGAATGTGTTTGGTGGAAGTCGAACGTGCGCCTAAGCCCGTTGCAAGCTGCGCGCAGCCTGTAAATGATGGCATGGTCGTTCACACTAAAACCGAAGCGGTGAAGCGGGCACGTGAAGGGGTGATGGAATTCCTTCTTATCAATCACCCTCTCGATTGCCCAATTTGCGACCAAGGCGGCGAATGCGATTTGCAAGACCAAGCCATGGGCTACGGCATCGATAGTAATCGCTACGGCGAGAATAAACGGGCTGTTGAAGACAAAGACATGGGGCCGTTGATTTCGACCACCATGACGCGCTGCATTCATTGTACGCGGTGTGTGCGCTTCATTACCGAAGTGAGCGGCGTGCCTGAATTGGGCGCAACCGGTCGCGGCGAAGATATGGAAATCACCACCTATCTTGAAAAAGCGCTCAGCTCCGAATTGCAAGGTAACGTGATTGACCTGTGCCCAGTGGGTGCTTTGACCTCGAAACCATATGCTTTCACCGCCCGTCCGTGGGAATTGAAAAAAACCGAAACCATTGATGTGATGGATGCTATGGGCTCCAACATTCGGGTGGACAGCCGGGGCCGTGAAGTCATGCGCGTCATGCCACGGGTGAACGAAGCCATCAACGAAGAATGGATTTCCGACAAAACGCGGTTCATCTGGGATGGTCTTAAAACCCAACGCCTAGACCGCCCTTACGTGCGCGAAGACGGCAAGCTACGTGTTGCGACGTGGGACGAAGCGTTTGAAAAAATTGCTGAGAAAGTGGCCAGCACCACGCCAGATAAAATGGCAGCGATCGCAGGTGATCTAGCAGACGTGGAAAGCATGAAGGCCCTCAAAGACCTGATGGTGTCTTTGGGTGTGACCAACTTGGACTGTCGTCAAGATGGGGCCAAAATTGGCACGGCTGGCCGTGGCTCATACATCTTCAATTCAGGCATCGAAGCCATTGAAGAAGCAGACGCTCTTCTCGTCATCGGGTCAAACCCACGCTTAGAAGCCCCCGTCTTGAATGCGCGTATTCGCAAGCAATGGACAAAAGGTGGCTTCCCAATCGGTGTGATCGGCGAAGACGCAGATCTAACCTACCCAACAGATTATTTGGGTGCAGGCACTGATACGCTCAAGCAAATCATTGATGGCTCACACCCATTTGCACGGGTCATGGACGTGGCTGAAAACCCAATGATCATTATGGGTCAAGGAGCGCTCACCCGCGAAGATGGCGAGGCTGTATTGTCCGCCACCATCGCCTATGCAAAATCAGCCGGCGTCATTAAAGACGGTTGGAATGGGTTCAACGTGCTTCACACAGCCGCCGCACGTGTGGGCGGTCTCGACCTTGGCTTCCTGCCGGGCGAAGAAGGTCGGGATACGCAAGGCATTCTCGATGGCGCATCTGCTGGGGCCTTGGACCTTGTGTTCTTGCTCGGTGCTGATGAAATCGAAACCAAATATTTGGGCAATGCCTTTGTCGTTTATCAAGGCACACACGGCGATGCAGGCGCACACCGCGCCGACGTGATTTTGCCAGGGGCTGCATACACTGAGAAAAGCGGTCTCTATGTAAACACGGAAGGCCGTGTGCAAATGGCGAAACGAGCAGCGTTCCCTCCGGGCGATGCACGCGAAGATTGGGCCATTTTGCGCGCGCTCTCTGCCACGCTTGGCAAGGTTTTGCCGTATGACAGCTTGCGCGATTTGCGGGCCGCTCTTTACGAAGAGGTGCCTCACCTTGCAACGTTGGATGAATTGACCTCCGCTGATGTGCCAGAGGGTGCAGCAACAGGGACCATGGCCGCGACGCCATTCTCCAATGCAATTAAAGACTTCTATATGACCAACCCGATCGCCCGCGCGAGCAAGGTAATGGCAGATTGCGCCGCCCTTGCAAACGACACCGACAAGGGAGCTACCGGCACTCATGGTTGATATCCTCGTGACATACGGCATTCCCGCCGCCATCATTGCAGCACAAAGCGTGTTTCTGTTGGTGTGCTTGTTGGTGTTCGTAGCCTTCATTCTCTATGCAGACCGTAAAGTCTGGGCCGCTGTCGGATACCGTAAGGGTCCAAATGTTGTCGGTCCATTCGGGCTGCTGCAATCCTTTGCCGATTTGGCGAAGTTCATGTTCAAGGAATTGATCATTCCGGCCGGGGCAAACAAAGGCGTGTTTTTGATCGCGCCATTGCTTTCCACCACACTGGCTTTGTCCGCGTGGGCTGTTATTCCCATGGCAGACGGCGTGGTGATTTCAAACGTCAACGTCGGCATTTTGTTTATCTTTGCGATCTCCTCATTGGAAGTTTACGGCATCATTATGGCCGGGTGGGCATCCAACTCGAAGTATCCATTCTTGGGCGCTCTTCGGTCTGCGGCTCAAATGGTGTCTTATGAAGTGTCGATGGGCTTTGTCATTGTGTGTGTGTTGATGACGGTTGGCTCGCTCAATCTCTCCGACATTGTAAACTCACAGGCAGGTGGCTTCTGGAATTGGTATTTCCTTCCTCATTTCCCAATGTTCGTGATTTTCTTTATCTCAACATTGGCTGAATCAAACCGGCCACCGTTTGACTTGCCAGAAGCGGAAGCTGAACTCGTTGCCGGGTATGCTGTGGAATATTCTTCCTCACCGTACATGATGATGTTCATGGCTGAGTACGTGGCAATCTTGTCCTTGTGTGCCCTAACCACCATTCTCTTCTTGGGTGGCTGGCACGCACCGATCGACATTGCGCCACTGACATGGGTCCCGCCATTCGTATGGTTCTGGGCGAAAGTCATCTTCCTCTTCTTCATTTTTGCAGTGATCAAAGCCATTGTGCCGCGTTACCGGTATGACCAATTGATGCGCTTGGGTTGGAAAGTCTTCTTGCCAATCTCCCTCTTCTGGGTTGTCGCGACTGCAAGTTTTCTTGTTTTCACTGGAACCGTGCCGCAATAAGCGGCGAGCGAAAGGAACTGAACGATGTCTACCTTAACTCAGTCTATTCGGTCGCTCTTTTTGGCGGAGTTTGTCTCGAGCTTTTTTCTTGGCTTGAAGTACATGTTCAAAACCAAACCGACCATCAACTACCCATTTGAGAAAAATACGCTCTCACCACGCTTTCGCGGGGAACATGCATTGCGTCGTTATCCAAATGGGGAAGAGCGCTGCATCGCATGTAAATTGTGTGAGGCCATTTGCCCAGCACAAGCCATCACCATTGAAGCAGGACCACGCGGCAATGATGGCACACGGCGCACCGTGAAATACGATATCGATATGACAAAATGCATCTATTGCGGTTTCTGCCAAGAGGCGTGCCCCGTGGATGCGATTGTTGAAGGGCCGAATTTTGAATTCGCCACAGAGACACGCGAGGAGCTGTTCTACACAAAAGAACGGTTGCTCGAAAATGGCGACCGTTGGGAGCGGGCCATTGCTAAGAATTTAGAATTGGATGCTCCGTACCGCTAAGCGGTAAGAGTTGTTAGAAACGTAAAGATCGAGGCAGATCAATGGTTGTTGCGGCAATCGCTTTTTATATCTTCGCAGGCATCGCAGTGGCAGCGGCGTTCATGGTTATTGCAGCACGCAATCCAGTTCACTCCGTCCTGTATTTGATCCTGACATTCTTCAGTGCAGCAGGACTCTTTGTTCTGATGGGGGCTGAATTCCTCGCCATGATCTTGCTCATTGTATATGTGGGTGCGGTTGCGGTGCTCTTCTTGTTTGTGGTGATGATGCTAGACGTCAACTTCGCAAGCTTGCGTGAAGGGTTCCTTCAGTACCTACCCATTGGCGCGTTGGTTGGGTTTGTTTTGTTTCTTGAAATGGTCATGGTCATTGGCACCTGGGTCATTGCACCGGAAACAGCTCATCTGGCCCAAAGCCCCATTCCACCATTGGGAGATGTGACCAATGCCGAAGCCATCGGTCGGGTCATGTACACCCAATACATTTACTTCTTCCAAGCAGCGGGCATGGTTTTGTTGGTCGCAATGATTGGGGCCATCGTGTTGACATTGCGTCACCGGGAAGGCGTTCAACGTCAATCGATCACGGCACAAGTTGGCCGCCGCGCAGAAGATGCACTTGAAATTCGTAAAGTCGAACCCGGCCAAGGCATTTCAGAGCTTTAGGCATAGGATTAAGAAACATGGAAATCGGCCTCGCACATTATCTCACCGTTGCAGCAATGCTGTTCACATTGGGAATCTTCGGCATCTTTCTCAATAGAAAGAATGTCATCATCATTCTCATGTCGATCGAGCTGATGCTGCTCGCGGTAAACATCAACCTTGTGTCGTTCTCCACGCACTTGGGGGACCTGACAGGACAGATTTTTGCGATGTTGGTCTTGACCGTCGCGGCTGGGGAAGCTGCCATCGGTCTTGCCATCTTGGTGGTTTATTTCCGCAACCGTGGGTCTATCGCGGTTGAAGACATCAACATGATGAAGGGCTGAGGACTAAATGTACCAAGCAATTGTCTTTTTGCCGTTGTTAGGCGCTTTGATTGCCGGCCTCTTTGGCCGCTCAATCGGCGACAAAGCATCGCGCATGATCACCACAGGGTTTGTGATCATTTCAGCGCTTCTCTCATGGGTCGCATTCTTCGAAGTTGCCATCAGCGGCAATTGGACCACAATCCATGTTCTGACCTGGATTGACAGCGGCGCTTTTGAAGCCGACTGGACCTTGCGCATTGATACACTCACCGCCGTGATGCTGGTGGTGGTCAACTCAGTGTCGGCCTTGGTGCATGTCTATTCAAATGGCTACATGCACGACGACCCGCACAAAACGCGGGTCTTCGCCTATCTGTCTCTCTTTACCTTCGCCAGGTTGATGCTGGTGACAGCCAACAACTTGGTGCAGCTTTTCTTCGGCTGGGAAGGTGTGGGCCTTGCGTCTTACCTGTTGATTGGCTTCTGGTACAAAAAGCCAACCGCAAATGCGGCGGCTATGAAAGCCTTCATCGTCAACCGGGTAGGGGACTTTGGCCTTATTCTGGGTATCTCGACCATCTTCCTCACCGTAGGCTCGGTTGAGTTCGATACGATCTTTGCTCAAGGCCCGGCTTTGGCATTGGGCACCTTCAACTTCCTTGGCTACACCGTGCCATTGCTCGAAACCATTTGCCTGTTGCTCTTCATGGGCGCGATGGGTAAGTCAGCCCAATTCATGTTGCACACATGGTTGCCAGACGCGATGGAAGGCCCCACACCAGTGTCGGCGTTGATCCACGCTGCTACCATGGTGACTGCCGGTGTCTTCCTTGTCGTGCGCTTCTCACCTTTGTTTGAGTTCACCGAATTTGCCTCTACCTTCGTCGTGGTTATCGGCGCAACAACAGCCTTCTTTGCGGCAACCATCGGCTTGGTGCAAAACGACATCAAACGAGTGGTGGCGTATTCAACATGTTCTCAGTTGGGGTACATGTTTGTGGCTGCAGGTGTGGGCGCTTACGAAGCCGCCATGTTCCACCTGTTCACACACGCCTTCTTTAAGGCGCTGTTGTTCTTAGGCTCCGGCTCGGTCATCCACGCGATGCACCACGAGCAAGACATGCGTAAAATGGGTGGGCTCTTCAAAATGATCCCATTGACCTATTTCATGATGTTGATCGGCACCTTGGCGCTGACAGGCTTCCCATTCACGTCTGGTTATTTCTCAAAAGATGCCATCATCGAAGCCGCTTATGCAGCCCACAACCCAGCTCATATGTACGCATTCGCGTTGTTGGTGATTGCGGCGTTGTTCACCAGCTTCTATTCATGGCGTTTGGTTTTCTTAACCTTCCACGGTCCGTCACGCGCATCAAAAGAGGTGCTTTCACATGTGCATGAAAGCCCGTCAGTGATGACCATTCCGTTGATCATCTTGGCTGTTGGCGCATTGGCCGCCGGTGCTTTCTTCAGCAGCAGCTTTGTTGGCCATAATTTTGAAGCCTTCTGGCAAACAGCCATCGTGCACAATCCGACAAATCATGTGATGCATGATTTCCACGATGTGCCGCAATGGGTGGTCTTGTCCCCATTCGTTATGATGGTGCTTGGCTTCGTGGGTGCGTGGTATTTCTACATTGCCCGTCCAGAGCTTCCAAAAGAAATGGCAGAAACACATGCGCCGCTTTACCGGTTCCTGCTCAACAAATGGTACTTCGATGAGATCTATAATGTGGTCTTCGTCAAACCAACATTCTGGTTGGGCCGCTTGCTCTGGAAAATAGGGGATGGCCGCATCATCGATGGCTTCGGCCCTAACGGTCTTGCCGCTCGGGTGCTTGATGTCACACGTGGTCTCAACCGCATCCAAACTGGCTTTGTTTATCACTACGCATTTGCAATGTTACTCGGCGTCGCCGCCTTGATCACATACTTCATGTTCGGGGGAGCGCACTAATGTCAGAAGTACCTATTCTTTCGCTGGTTACGTTCCTGCCCCTCATCGGCGCATTGTTGATCTTCTTAGGTCCCAATGATGAAGAGGCGGGCGCCCGCAGTGCACGCTCTATGGCGTTGTGGACCACGGCGTTCACCTTCCTCATTTCGCTTTACATTTGGGTGACATTCGATAGCACAACCGCTGACCTGCAAATGGTCGAAAAATACGACTGGCTCGGCGGCGCAATCAACTATCACATGGGCGTGGATGGCATCTCAATGCTGTTCATCATCCTCACCACTTTCTTGATGCCGCTGTGCATCTTGGCAAGCTGGACGTCCATCACCAAGCGTGTCAAAGAATACATGATTGCCTTCCTCGTCTTGGAAGCATTGGTGATCGGTGTCTTCTGTGCGCAAGACTTGGTGCTGTTCTATCTGTTCTTTGAAGGTGGCTTGATCCCAATGTTCTTGATCATTGGTGTGTGGGGCGGCTCCAACCGCATCTATGCAAGCTTCAAGTTCTTCCTTTACACCTTGCTCGGCTCTGTGTTGATGCTGCTTGCCATCATGTACATGTATAACGAGGCAGGTACGACAGACATTCCAACGCTGATGGAATTTGACTTTACCGCCGATGTGCAAATGTGGCTGTGGTTGGCATTCTTCGCTTCCTTTGCGGTGAAAATGCCAATGTGGCCGGTGCACACGTGGTTGCCAGATGCCCACGTTGAAGCGCCAACGGCAGGGTCGGTCATCTTGGCGGGGATCTTGCTCAAGTTGGGCGGTTACGGTTTCATTCGGTTCTGTTTGCCGATGTTCCCCATCGCCTCTGACTTCTTCTCGCCGATGGTGTTCACTTTGTCGGTTATCGCGATTGTCTACACTTCCATCGTCGCCATCGTGCAAGAAGACATGAAAAAGCTCATCGCTTATTCTTCCGTCGCGCACATGGGGTTCGTGACCATGGGCTTGTTTGCTGCCACCCAACAAGGTGTGCAGGGGGCTGTTTTCCAAATGCTCTCACACGGTTGGATTTCTGGGGCCTTGTTCCTCTGTGTCGGCGTGGTCTATGACCGGATGCACACAAGAGAAATTGCCGCATATGGCGGGTTGGTTCATCGGATGCCGGTATATGCCGCTGTCTTTATGCTCTTCACCATGGCCAATGTTGGCTTGCCCGGCACCTCAGGATTTGTTGGCGAGTTCTTGACCATCGTTGGGACATTCCAAGTCAGCACCACCACAGCCTTTGTGGCAGCTTCCGGCGTGATCTTCTCAGCTTGTTACGCACTCTATCTCTACCGTCGCGTCATTTTCGGTGAGTTGGATAAAGACACGCTGAAATCGATTACAGACCTCAACCGCCGGGAAGTACTCACCATTGCACCGCTGGTTGTGGCAACGCTCTTCTTTGGTGTCTATCCGCTTCCAATTTTCGAAGTCACGCAAGTGTCGATCGAGCATTTGGTATCGGGTTACGACGCAGCACTTCAAGCGCATAACGCAAGCCTAGGTATCGTGCCTGAGCCAGCTTTCACGTTTGAGCCTCTTACAACAACACCGCCAGCTCCCGCTGCTGGCCATCATTAAGCGGGATCGGAGATAGAGTTATGGAAATCGCAAATCTTCCAGACCTTGGCCCCATTGCCTCAGAGCTTACGCTGGCAATTGGCGGCATGGCTCTCCTCCTGTTGGGGGCGTTTCGAGGAGATGGCGCATTGCGTCTTGTCGGCTACGGAGCGGTTTTGCTCTTTGGTCTGGCGGCAGTGCTGGTCATCGGGCAGCCAAATGAAACTGTCTTGGGTTTCCATGGAGCTATTATCATGGACCCCTTCGCGAAGTTCATGAAGGTGTTGATCCTTATTGGGTCTGCTGTTGCCGTCATCATGTCGCTGAACTACTTGGAACAAGAAAAGCTCGATCGCTTTGAATATCCTGTGCTGATTGTCTTTGCGACATTGGGCATGTTGATGATGGTGTCAGCGAACGATCTACTTGCGCTGTATATGGGGCTGGAGCTTCAAAGCTTGGCGCTCTATGTCGTCGCTTCATTTAACCGCGACAGCTTGCGGTCAACTGAATCTGGCTTGAAGTATTTTGTTCTGGGCGCCTTGGCATCCGGCATGTTGCTCTACGGCTCCTCATTGGTCTACGGCTTCTCAGGCACCACAAACTTCCCATCCATTGCCGAGGCCGCAACCGGTCATGGCATGCCTTTGGGCATCCTGTTTGGGATGGTGTTCATTCTGGCGGGTCTTGCCTTCAAGGTCTCCGCTGTGCCATTCCACATGTGGACCCCAGACGTTTATGAAGGCGCGCCAACACCGGTGACAGCCTTCTTTGCCGCCGCACCAAAAATCGCAGCCATCGCTTTGTTCATTCGCGTTATGATGGGGGCCTTCCCCGAAGCCGTCGCCCAATGGCAGCAAGTCGTGGTCTTCATTTCGATTGCCTCAATGGTGCTTGGTGCTTTCGCGGCCATTGGTCAGCGTAACATCAAACGCTTGATGGCATATTCTTCTATTGGCCACATGGGTTTTGCGTTGGTTGGTCTGGCATCAGGCACCGCACAAGGTATCCAAGGCGTCCTCATTTATCTGTCCATCTATCTGGTCATGAACGCGGGTGTGTTCTGCTGCATCTTGGCCATGCGCCGGGCAGAAGGCATGGTTGAAAACATTGACGAACTTGCAGGTCTGTCAAAAGAGCGGCCCGTTCTTGCATTTGTCTTTGCCATGTTCATGTTCTCATTGGCAGGCATTCCACCGTTGGCAGGCTTCTTTGCGAAGTTTTATGTCTTCGTGGCGGCCATCGATGCAGACCTTTATGCGCTTTCAGTGATCGGCGTTCTCTCCTCTGTTGTGGGGGCATTCTACTATTTGCGTATTGTCAAAATCATGTTCTTTGACGAACCAGCAGAACCGTTTGAAGTGCCCTTGGCGCGCGAAGTGTCGATCGTGTTGACACTCTCAAGCTTGTTCACAATCTTCTTCTTCGTTCATCCTTCAACGTTGATTTCGCTGGCAACCACTGCGGCGGCTTCGTTAAGCAGCGGCGCTGTTGCCGTTGTGGGTCACTAAGTGGCCGCACCAGGATCAAATGTTTGGCCGCACGGGTATGGCCAAGAACATTTTGAAGAAATAGACAGCACAAATACCGAAGCACGCCGCCGTGGGGAAACCTCGGCGGCTGCGTCTGTTTGGTTGCGGGCTGATAGTCAAACAGCAGGGCGCGGACGGCGCGGGCGTGAATGGGTGTCGCCTGTTGGCAATCTCATGTGCACGTTGTTTTTGCGCCCCGCCTGTAGCCCATCGGCGGCGGCAGAGCTTTCCTTTGTGTCTGGTTTGGCCATCCATGATGCGGTTATTCAAATGTTGCCGCAAGATCGCCAAGCCGACGCTCGGTTGAAATGGCCCAATGACCTTTTATTGGGCGGCAAAAAAATGTCGGGCATTTTGTTGGAAAGTGCCACGCAGGGCGCCGGTGAAGTCAGTTGGTTGGCCATTGGCATTGGCCTCAATCTAGCGGTGTTTCCAAAAGATACGCCTTATCCTGCAACCTCTTTGCGCGCCGAAACCGGCCAAATAGTCTCTCCCCAAGAAGGGCTCACCCGGCTCGCCAATGCGTTTGCTCATTGGCATGAAGTGTGGCAAGCCCCCGGCGGTTTCGAGGCCATTCGTACAGCATGGTTGGCACGGGCCAAAGGCGTGGGGCAGCGTATTGTTGTGCGGTTAAGTGATGTTGAGCTAGAGGGTACTTTTGAAGCATTAGACGGCGAGGGGGCATTGATCCTCAGGCTAGATGATGGCTCCAGCCGCGCCATCTCCGCAGGTGATGTGTTCTTTGGTCAACCAAAGTAATGGCACCTTTGGTAAACCGAGTTAAAGCGGGTATGATGGCGTCATGAAAGAAACAAAAAAAATGACTACGGCTCAAAAAGGCGATGAGTTGGTTTTTCTGCCCCTAGGCGGCACGGGCGAAATAGGCATGAACCTAAATTTGTTTGGGTATGGGCCAGCTAAAAAACGACAGTGGTTGATGGTTGATCTGGGCGTGACGTTTTCCGACGGGCGCACACCTGGCGTTGATGTCATCATGCCCGATCCTGCTTTTATTGAAGAGCATGTCGATGATCTTTTGGCGATCGTGTTAACTCACGGTCATGAAGATCACATTGGTGCCGTGGCCCATCTGTGGCCTCGGTTGAAGTGTCCTGTCTACGCCACACCTTTCACAGCTGAACTGGTCAAGGGAAAGCTTATTGAAGCTGGCCTTGATGATGTGGTGCCGTTTCATATTGTGGATTTAAGCGACCGTTTCCAAATTGGTCCCTTCGATATTGAGCTGGTCACATTGACCCATTCAATTTTGGAGCCAAATGCCCTTGCCATCCGCACTCCGCTCGGCATGGTGTTTCATACTGGCGATTGGAAGATCGACGAAGCCCCGC
The DNA here is from genome assembly GCA_029209985.1 of Parvibaculaceae bacterium. Taxonomy (GTDB): domain Bacteria; phylum Pseudomonadota; class Alphaproteobacteria; order Parvibaculales; family Parvibaculaceae; genus NORP139. Next base: position 83,501 of record JARGNZ010000007.1, on the reverse strand, counting down.
AATTGGGGGAAGACATCGACATCACCCGCTTGGGCCAAATCGGTGAAGAGGGCGTCTTGGCCATGGTGTGTGACAGCACCAATGTGTTTAGCCCCGGCACGTCAGGTTCTGAGGCCGAAGTTGCGGCCACGTTGAAACAGCTTTTACCAGAGCTAACAGGCCGCGTGGCCATCACCACCTTTGCCTCCAATGCTGCGCGCTTGGAAAGCATCATACGCGCTGCCGAAGAATGTGGACGTCATGTGGTTTTGGCAGGGCGTTCTATGCACCGCATCATTTCTGCGGCGCGGGCATGTGGCTATTTCGAGAACATCCCGCCTTTCCTGCGCGATGATGAAGCGCGTAAATTGCCAAAGCACAAAGTGCTCTATCTCTGCACGGGATCTCAAGGGGAGCCACGGGCCGCGCTCTCTCGCATTGCCAATGATACCCACCCACAAGTGGTCATGGAAGAGGGGGATACTGTGATCTTTTCCTCCAAAATCATTCCGGGCAATGATGTGGCAATCTATGAGTTGCAAAACCAATTAGCCGAACGCGGCATTCGGATCATCACCGAAAAAGATCATATGGTGCACGTGTCCGGCCACCCCTGTCGTGGTGAGCTGACGCAGATGTATGGGTGGATTAAGCCCCAGATTGCAGTGCCCGTGCATGGTGAAGCCCGACATCTGCTGGAGCACGCCGACTTGGCAGACGAGCTACAGGTTCCGCATTCTGCCTTGCTGACCAATGGTGACATGCTACGCCTTGCCCCCGGCGAGCCAGAAATTTTTGCAGAAGTAGAAAGCGGGCGTTTGTATCTGGACGGTGACGTGCTGATCCCTTCTTGGGATCCGTCCATCCAAGCCCGGCGTCGTCTTGCTGTTGGCGGCGCGGTTTTTGTCGCGATTGTGTTGGATGAAAAAGGCCACGATTTAGGCCAGCCACAAATCCGTGTGATGGGTTTGCCAGAGCGGGATGGGGCGGGTGAAAAGTTTATCAACCTGATCCACGATGCGATTGATGACACATTGGACCGTTTGCCCCTGCGCAAGCGTAAAGAGGATAGCGTTGTTGCCGAGCTTGTACGGCGCGGTGTGCGCGGCGTTGTCCGCCGCCAATGGGGTAAAAAGACAGCCGTTGAAGTCGCTGTCTCCCGTTTGGAAAATGAATAAAATTTTGAATTAATCCGTAATCAAGCGCACTATGGCGCAACGGATCGTAATCGAGAGAAAGGGTGTCTCATGAGCTTCGGAGCTGGAATGGCAATTTACGTCATTTTTTGGTGGCTAACCTTATTCGTGGTGTTGCCTTTCGGGGTGAAACCGCACGAAGATTCCGCCGCGTATAATGCGGGCACGCGGGGCAGTGCGCCTGAAAACCCACATATTCAATTGAAACTGCTCGTCACGACCGGGGTGTCACTGGTCATTTTTGCCGCGTTCTATTGGACGGTGATGTATTCCGGCCTGACCTTGGCGGACGTGCCGTTCTTTCCAACGTTTAGTGAGCGGTAGAACGCCCTAACTCAATACATCTCCGACAGTCAAAGCCCCTTTGGGGCTTTGTTTGTTTCGCGTTGCATTGGTGGGAAAGGGGCTTTGAGGTTCGTTTAGGCAAAAAGAAAGCAAGGCGCGTTCCCGCGGCCTTGCTGAGTATTTTTTTATTATTATTGAGCAATTACTGCTGAAAGTGTCTTGCGACACTGTCCTTGATACGTGATGTGGGTCGTATCAAGTCAGATTGCCTCCCTAAACCTGAGCCACTTAAACGCGGCCCCTCTTTATTAAGGAGAATATAGGGCATTCACACTATGCCTGTCCAATCAAAAATGAGTTTTTGTCAGGTCAATAAAAATGGCAGAAAACGTAAGGGAAGTTATTCATTTTTCAAGGGGTAAGAAGCGTGTTTTAGGGCATGGAATTTGATTAAAATTCACTTAGATAGAGCCGAAAATTTCTTATTGAGCTAAACGAGGCATTAACAGCTTTGCGGTAGCCTGTGGACATGAATGGTTCAGGACAATTAGTCGCCGCCATATTGGCAGGCTTTGTGGGAAACGGTCAGCCGGCAGAAATGCCGTTGGTTACGGGGTCCATCTTGGAACAAGGTTCCCGCCAAAAGCCACATATTGTCGATATCAGTGAAAGCACGTGTCAGTTCTTAGCCGATCATATGGCCAGTCCCGATGTGGCTTATCAACCCGGCGTCAGCGTCAATGGCACACCCGTTGTCAGCGCAGATGTCGGCGGGTCATTGACCGCACTTGCCACCGAGCATTTTTTGTCTCCAATTTATGAATTTGACGTGGTCTTTTCTCCCTTGTCAGATCGGCCTAATTTGGAGCAATCCGAGTTTGTCGCCACAACGGTTACATTTGACCCGGTGCTGGGTGAGGTAACCTTAAATGGTGAAAACCGCATCTGGTTGCACCGCGCAGCCCTTGCCAAAGCGTGTGCCAAACGCCACGGTCGCGGTTAGAAGCACTCACTTTTTCGCGATAACCACGCGAGTTTCCCCTGACTTTGTTGACAAATTCCTCTCCCATCCGCACCCTGCTGGCCTAGATGGGGCAATTGCTGTGGCTTAAAAGCCGGTGGGGTTAAGTATGAGTGAGCGGACAACAGGGTTAATGATGTGGGCACTACTAACGGCATTATTAGTGCCCATAGTTTTGCTCTCCAGCAGTCCCGTCCAAGCGCGGACCGCCCCGTGGACAATCACGAAAACCGAATGGTCCCCCGCTGATGAGCAGGCCTATAGCGACTTCATCGAAGGGCTTGGCGCAGAAGATTGCTGGACCATGGATGAGTGCCTCAAAAGCCCGTCTAATCCGTACCGCGCCAGTGATCCTAAACGGATGCGTTGGCGTTCAGACTGTGCCGACTTGCCATATCTATTGCGCGCCTATTTCGCGTGGAAAAATGGCCTGCCATTTAGCCATCAAAACGGCGTTGTGCCTGCAAGTGGCCGCAGCCGAGATTTCCGCTACACCCGCAATGGCAACCGCGTTGTGTCCCGCGATGATGTGCCCGCCACCAGCGCAGGCGTCTCCGCCATCCCCATTCTTTTTGGTTTGCGGTCTTCTGTCTCAACCGCCATGTTCCGTCATTCCGCCAGTGCAGATGATCCGATCAATTTCACCGATATGTATTCCCCCGCACTTAACCGCGACGCCATTCGCCCCGGCACCATTGCCTATGATGTGAACGGCCATGTGGCCATGGTGTGGCGAGTTGACAAAACAGGACGTATACTGACAATCTCCGCGCACCCGGATAATTCTATTTCTCGTTCGTTTTATGGACGCAATTTTCTGCGCACCAAACCAGCGCTTGGCACAGGGTTCAAAAACTGGCGCCCCATTAAGCTGGTCAATGCCACCCAAAACGCCCAAGGGGTTTATGTGGGCGGCCACATTCAAGCCAAACGCAACAGCGAGATCGCAGATTATTCACTAGCTCAATACCTGGGCACAGACCCGCAGCCCGGTACGACATGGCGCACGGCAACCTACAGCCATAACGGCGAAGCGCTGGATTATTATCACTATCTCCGTGCTGCCATGGCGATTGGCGACCTCACTCTGCGTCCGGTGCCTGAGTTGCGCTCAATGGTGCGTAATATTTGCACCGACATTAGAAACCGCAAAGACGCAGTTGATCGCGCCATTAACAATGGCCTCCAAAATATGTCGCCCCCCGCTAAGCTGCCAGACAACATTTACGGCACATATGGATATTGGGAAATGTACTCAACGCCGTCGCGGGACGCGCGGTTGAAAACCGATTTCAAAGAGCTGCGCGATCACATTCAAATGTTGGTTGAATCTGTGCAGGCAGGCACCAGCAGCGTGGTTTATGAGGGCACAGATGTGGCCGCAGATTTGTTGCAAGCCTATGAGGAAGAAAGCCAAGCCTGCCGAACGTCTTATACCAGTAACAATGGCCGCCGGATCACCCTAACGGTTGATGATGTGATCCAGCGTCTTTTCAACATGTCTTTTGATCCCTATCAGTGCGTAGCCCGGCGTTGGGGTTCAAGCGACCCAGCCGAGCTGAACGCCTGCCCAGACGGCCCCGTCAAACGTCGTTGGTATCATGCGCAAGCCAATCTACGGAACCAGATGGACCGCACATATGATGTCTTTATGGGCTATTCCGTCGCCGAACTGGAAAACGGGCCCTACAGCATCACCTCCGGCAAAGGGCTGGAAAAGGCCCCAGATGTGGATTTGAAGGCGTATCTGATGAGCCTGCCAAAAGGCATTTCATCGCAAAAAACGTCTCAAAGTGCTGCGGCCCCCGTATCCGACTAAACGGTGAGCACGGCAACACATAGAACGCGCCAGTAAAGACGTTCAACCGCACTGTTTGAGGGAGAGGGGCTGATAATTTCGCCAATCTTTCCTGAACCGGCCCACAAGCATTGCCAGCCGTCCCTCCACCCCGTAAAACGGAGGGGAGGGGCCGTCTGGCTCTTCGATTCCGTTTAACGATGGCCGACAAAGCCCAACCAGATCTGGCAAATCCATGCGTCTTACCAATTTTTTCCTCCCCGTCCTCAAAGAAAATCCGGCTGAAGCACAAATCGTCTCCCACCGGTTGATGTTGCGCGCGGGCATGATCCGCCAAAACAGCGCGGGTATTTATAGCTGGTTGCCGTTGGGCTTGCGGGTTCTGCGTAAAATCGAAGCAATTGTGCGCGAGGAAATGGACAGAGCAGGGGCGGTTGAGCTGCTCATGCCAACGCTGCAATCTGCTGACCTGTGGAAAGAGTCTGGGCGCTATGACGGCTACGGCAAAGAAATGCTGCGCATCGTCGATCGCCATGATCGCGACATGCTCTATGGTCCCACCAACGAAGAAATGGTCACCGACATTTTCCGGCGCGACGTGCGGTCCTACAAAGACCTGCCGATGAACCTCTATCATATTCAGTGGAAGTTCCGCGACGAAATCCGCCCCCGTTTCGGCATCATGCGGGGCCGTGAGTTCCTCATGAAAGACGCCTATTCATTTGATGTGGATGAGGCCAGCGCCCGCAAATCTTACTACCGCATGTTCATCGCTTACCTGCGCACCTTCAATCGCTTAGGCCTTAAAGCCATTCCCATGGCCGCAGACACGGGGCCTATTGGCGGGGACTTGTCGCACGAATTTATCATCCTTGCAGAAACCGGTGAGTCAGAAGTGTTCTGCCACTCTGATCTGGTGGACATGGATGTGCCCGGCGATGACATCGACTATCAAAGCGACCTCATGCCGCTCGTCAGTAAACGGACGGATATGTATGCCGCCACCGATGAAATGCACGATGCAGCTGCCTTTGAGGCCCAAGTGCCAGAAGATAAACGCTTGTCTGCACGCGGCATTGAAGTGGGACATATTTTCTACTTTGGCACTAAATATTCAGAAGCCATGAATGCCGTGGTCGCAGGGCCAGATGGCAAACCAGCCCCCGTGCACGGTGGCTCTTATGGCATCGGCGTTTCGCGTTTGCTCGGCGGCATCATTGAAGCCAGTCACGACGAAAACGGCATCATCTGGCCAGCATCCGTGGCCCCCTATGATGTGGGCTTGATCAATCTGAAATCCGGTGATGAAGCCACAGACGCCGCATGCGCTGACATTTACGCCAAGCTGCAATCGGCTGGCGTTGATGTGCTCTATGATGATCGCAATGAGCGCGCTGGTGCCAAGTTCTCAACCATGGATTTGATCGGCCTGCCGTGGCAATTGGTCGTGGGGCCACGCGGCCTTAAAAATGGCGTAGTTGAGCTGAAAAATCGCGCCACCGGTGAAAAGGTTGAAGTCAGCACACAAGAAGCGTTAACCCGTCTTGGGGCATAATCTCATAGCCTAGTCACACGGGTGCAGGGCAAATCCGATAGGTACTGAGGGCGCAGTTAAAGCGACTGAGAAAAGTGATCAGAGGCAAGATGAGCGATATATCTACGCAAGATCTCTCCCAATCTAAACCAAAGTCACGCAAGGGAACCATGCCCTTCGCAGGGTTTGAGTGGAGCCTATCCATGCGCTACTTGCGCGCGCGGCGTAAGGAGGGGTTCATCTCTGTCATCGCCGGGTTCTCCTTTGCAGGCATCATGTTGGGGGTCGCCACACTCATTATCGTCATGTCGGTCATGAATGGCTTTCGCATCGAGCTGATGGGAAAAATCTTGGGCCTTAATGGTCATATGATGGTGCGAGGCATAGGAGAAAACCTTGCCAATTACGATGCCTTTGTTGATGAGGTCAGCCTGATTGATGGCGTCGTGCGTGTGGCCCCCATGGTGGAAGGCCAAGCCATGGCCTCCAGTCAATTTAACGGCTCCGGCGTTCTTGTGCGTGGTATGCGGGAAAAAGACCTCAACGCCATTCCAGAAGTTTCAGGTAATTTGCAAGCGGGCACTTTGCAGGGGTTTGACACCTCAGGCGGCATTGCCATTGGCACACGTCTGGCCCAAAGCCTCTATCTCAAGTTGGGCGATAAAGTCACCTTGCTCTCGCCGCGTGGGTCTGTCACCCCCTTCGGCACCGCGCCGCGTGTGCGCTCATATCCAATCACCGCCATTTTTGAGGTCGGCATGACGGAGTATGATAGCTCCTTTGTGTTTCTACCGCTCAGCGTTGCCCAGAAGTTTTTCAAAACGGGCGACCGGGTGACAGCCTTAGAGATTATGATTGAAGACCCCGATCAGGTGGACCAGTTCCTCACCCCCGTGGGAGATGTAACCGGGCCGATGACGCGCCTCTATACATGGCAAAAGCTCAATGCGAGCTTTTTTAACGCGCTACAGGTTGAACGTAATGTGATGTTCCTCATCCTCACCCTTATCTTGATTGTGGCCTCCCTCAACATTGTTTCGGGCCTCATTATGATGGTGAAAGACAAGGGCAGGGACATCGCCGTGATGCGCACAATGGGCGTCACTCGGGGGGCTGTCATGCGCATTTTCTTCATCGCCGGGGCCAGCATTGGCACGGTGGGAACGCTGGCCGGGTTCATTTTAGGCACAGTTTTTTGCGCGAACATCGAAACCCTGCGTCAGGCCGTGTCCAGCCTCACAAATTCCAAAATCTTTGACCCCGAAGTTTACTTTCTGGCCCATCTGCCTGCGCAAATGGAAGTGTCCGAAGTGGCGTCTGTTGTGCTCATGGCGCTTGTGCTGTCATTTGCCGCCACGCTGTATCCTGCATGGCGCGCGGCATCTCTCGATCCTGTGGAGGCTCTGCGGTATGAGTAATCCAGTTCTCGTTCTCGATCATGTACGCCGCGCCTATCCAGAAGGGGACCATGAATTAGTGGTCTTTGATGATTTGAGCACGACGATCAACAGCGGCGAAATGGTCGCCTTGGTCGGCCCATCTGGGTCGGGTAAATCGTCTCTCCTGCACATTGCAGGGTTGCTGGAAACGCCAACAAGCGGGCAAGCCATTATCAATGGCTTTGCAGCCTCTGGCTTGAGCGACAAAGAAATGACGGAAATTCGCCGCTATGACATCGGCTTCGTCTATCAATTCCATAATCTGCTGGCCGAATTTACAGCCCTTGAGAATGTGGCCTTGCCTCAGCTTGTCACCGGCAAAGCAAAAGCAGAAGCAAATGAACGCGCTGCAGATTTATTAGAACGCTTCGGCTTGGCCGATCGGTTGACCCACCGTCCCGCTGAACTGTCAGGGGGCGAGCAGCAAAGAGTGGCCATCGCCCGTGCTTTGGCCAATAAACCAAAGCTTCTGTTGGCCGATGAACCAACCGGAAACTTAGACCCGAAAACATCTGAGGCCGTCTTTGAAGCGCTGCTGGATGTCACCCGGTCGGAAAAAGTGGCCGCTCTTATTGCCACGCATAACCTGCAATTAGCCGGAAAAATGGATCGGCTTTTGCTCATCCAAAACGGCACATTGCGGGAAGGGGCAGACATCGCCAAAGAGCATGTGAGCTTCTAAGCCGTTCCAACAGATACCGCCTCAAATCAGAAAAAATCAGACTCAATTTTCAAAACCTTAGGAAATGAGCCAAATATTAGCTCTTGACGAAATAGAACAAAACATGAACACTCTAGATCTAAACACACAGCTAGAGGACATCATCATGCGGACGTTGCTTTCAAGTCTCACAGACTCTGACATGCTGGACTGGGTAGAAGACATTGCAGGTCTGGCATCTGTCACAGCCATGGGCTGGGTTGCCATCAATTGGTTGCCGTTGGCAGAAGCCTTCATTGCCGGGTAAGCCACAGCTTAGGCTGCACGCCGGCGGGGGCCGGAATGTGCTTATCCACAGTTATTCGACTGTTTTTTGACAGATTTCGATGGGGCGGACCGGCGCTGACGTGACAGGCGCCTCGAAAGTCGAGACAATGCCTCATGTCAGAAAAAGCCCCCACAATCGATCTTGAAGCCACCGAAGCCGAACCGGACAATCATTTTGATGTGCCCGATGCCGTTCGGTTTATCCATCTGCGGTTTCATTCAGCTTATTCATTGCTGGAGGGGGCGCTGCGGATCAAAAATCTGCCGGGCCTGTGCAAAGAACATAAAATGCCAGCTTTGGGCATTGCTGATACCAACAACCTCTTCGGGGCGTTGGAGTTTTCCGAGACCATGTCTGATGCGGGCATTCAGCCTATTACAGGGTGTAGCATTGCCATCGATCTTGAAGATCGCAAACCTGACCCGTTAGACCCAAATAAACGCCATGAGGCCACTGGCTCCTTGGTTGTGATTGCAAAAGACGAGCAGGGCTACCGTTCGTTGATGAAGCTGTCCACCAAAGCCTTTTTAGAAACAGATTCCGCAGAAGATCCCCACATTCCAATCAGTGCGCTGCGGGAAAATCATGCAGGACTGATTTGCCTCACCGGCGGGCCAGCCGGTCCCATTAATAGGCTATTGGTTGCCGGGCAAAAGAAAGAAGCCCGCAAAGAATTAGAGAACCTCAAAGCGCTGTTTGGGGATTGCCTTTATGTGGAGCTTCAACGGCACGGCGTTGCAGAAGAAATGTCTACCGAGACAGCGCTTGTGCAGATGGCCTATGAATTGGATGTGGCCTTGGTGGCAACCAATGAGCCGTTCTTCACCAAAACGGATGAGTATGAGGCTCATGATGCGCTGATATGCATCGCCGAGGGGCGGTATGTCACAGAGGAAGACCGGCGTCGTATGACGCCTGAGCATTATTTCAAATCTCAAGATGAGATGGTCAAGCTATTTGAGGACTTGCCTGAGGCGGTTGCTAATACGGTTGAGATCGCGCGCCGCTGCGCCTTCCGTCCCCGCACCCATGCCCCCATTTTGCCGACCTTCTCCGAAGGCATGCCAGAAGCCGATGAGCTGCGGCGTCAGGCACACGAGGGCCTGACCAAAAGGCTGGAAGACAACCCCACCTTTGACACAGAAGAGAATTATCGCAAGCGACTCGACTTTGAGCTGGATGTCATCAACGGGATGGACTTTCCCGGATACTTTTTGATCGTTGCTGATTTTATCAAATGGGCAAAAGATCAGGGCATTCCGGTTGGCCCCGGTCGTGGTTCAGGGGCGGGGTCTTTGGTGGCGTGGTCGTTGACCATCACTGATTTGGACCCGTTACGCTTTGGGTTGCTCTTCGAGCGGTTCCTCAATCCCGAACGGGTCTCCATGCCCGATTTCGATATCGACTTTTGCCAAGATCGCCGCGATGAAGTCATCCGCTATGTGCAAAAGAAATATGGCTATGGCCAAGTTGCGCAAATCATTACCTTTGGTAAGTTGCAAGCCCGCGCGGTGCTGCGCGATGTAGGCCGTGTTCTGCAAATGCCTTACGGGCAAGTGGACCGTTTGTGTAAGCTCATTCCCAACAATCCTGCCAATCCGGTCACATTGGTTGAGGCGTTAGAGGAAGAGCCAAAACTTAAAGAAGAGGCCAAACAAGAAGAAGTGGTTCAACGCCTACTGGATGTGGGCACCTCACTTGAGGGGCTGTATCGTCATGCGTCCACTCACGCAGCCGGTGTGGTGATCGGGGACAGACCGCTTGATGAACTTGTCCCGCTTTACGTGGACCCGCGCTCAGATATGCCCGTCACTCAATTCAACATGAAATGGGTAGAGCCCGCCGGTCTTGTTAAGTTTGACTTCTTGGGCCTTAAAACCCTGACGGTGCTCACCAAGGCGGTAAAGTTCACAGAACAAAAGGGCGTGTTCGTCAATCTGGAGCTGTTACCGCTGGATGATGAACCCAGCTATAAATTACTCCAAAAAGGCGAAAGCGTCGGGGTCTTCCAGTTGGAGAGTACGGGCATGCGCAACGTGCTCAAGCAAATGAAGCCTGACTGCTTGGAAGACATTATCGCGCTGGTGGCTCTCTATCGTCCGGGGCCAATGGACAATATCCCCACCTACATCGCCGCCAAGTCAGGCAAAGCCGAACCGGACTATCTGCATGAATGGTTAGAAACCATCCTGAAAGAAACCTACGGCGTTATCATCTATCAGGAACAAGTAATGCAGATCGCCCAAATCCTGTCGGGTTATTCCCTTGGGGAAGCGGATTTGCTACGCCGCGCGATGGGTAAGAAGATTAAAGCGGAAATGGACAAACAAAAAGTCCGCTTTATGGAAGGGGCCGTTGCGAAGGGCGTTGATAAAGATCAGGCCGACGGCATTTTTGAATTGGTAAACAAGTTTGCGGGCTACGGGTTTAACAAGTCCCACGCCGCAGCCTATGCCTACATCGCCTTCCAAACCGCCTACATGAAGGCCAATCACCCGGTTGAGTTTTTGGCCGCCTCCATGAGCTTGGATATGAGCAACACCGACAAGTTGCACATCTTTAAGCAGGAAGCCGATCGCCTTAAAATCAAAGTCTGCGCCCCGTGCGTCAATAATTCAGAATCTGATTTCGCAGTAAAAGACGGCGCTATTTTATACGCTCTCGCGGCCATTAAAAATGTTGGCTCTGCCGCGATGGACTATATCGTCAAAGAACGCGAAGAAAATGGTTCGTATAAGGATGTTTATGATTTTGCGCGCCGTATGAACCCGCGTTTGCTCAACAAGCGGGCAATGGAAAATCTGATCCGCGCGGGCGCTCTCGATTGCCTCAACCCCCAACGCGCCCAAGTGCTTGCTTCTGTGGATCTGCTTCAAGGTCTGGCCTCCCAGGCCGCGCATGAACGCGAGAGCAATCAAAACAGCCTATTTGGGGGCATGGGAGAGGCGGAGGGCCTCAGCAATCCCGCCCTCACACCCGCCGATCCATGGAGTGCGATGGAACGCCTCACCGAAGAGTTTGGCGCCATCGGGTTCTATCTCTCCGGGCACCCACTTGATGATTATCAATCGGCCCTCAAACGCTCTGGCGTTTTGTCCTATCAAGAAGCTGTGCGGCGCGGAAATGATGCCGAGCGGATCGCAGGTTTGGTGAAACTGCGTCGGGACCGTCGCTCCGCGCGGGGCAATCAATACGCCTTTGTCACGTTCACCGACCAAGACGGCGAATTTGATGCCATCGTCTTTTCCGAAACCCTCACCGCTGCCGATGATCTGCTGCAAGCCGGTCAAGCCGTGGTTGCCAGCGTGGAAATTAACCGCGAAGAAGACGAGGTACGGTTGCGTCTGGTGGCCGTGAAATCTGTCACCTCTGTGGCTGCCGATGCCGCTGCGGGCCTGCGCATCTTTATTGAAAGCACGGATCCCCTATCCACGATCCAATCGCGTTTAGAGAAAAAAGGGCGGGGCATTGTTTCTTTGATTGTTTTGTCGAACGGGAAAGAGGTCGAAATGAGCCTGAATGGGGGCTATCACATCACTCCCCAAATTCGCAGCGCGCTGAAATCAGTTCCCGGTGTGGTTGAGGTTCAAGAGCTCTAAAAGCCGGCGATATGTGCCCAAAAGGCGGTTTTGTCCAAAAACCTGCTGATATTGTGCAAAACCCGCCGGTTTTGCCTTGCTTTTCCACCAATCAGCGCCTAAAACCCGCCTCATCACACACGCAGGGATGCGGCTTGATCAGGTCATTTTGGCCCTCATAGATCCTGTCGCTTCCGGTGTTTCTCATGTGAGAGACCACACCCCTGCGGAGGTATAACCGGAATAAGGAGAAGAGCGTAATGGCACTTCCAGATTACAGCATGCGTCAGCTGCTCGAAGCAGGCGTCCACTTTGGTCACCAGACCCACCGTTGGAACCCGAAAATGGATAAATTCCTTTTCGGTTCTCGTAACGGGATCCACATCATTGATTTGGCACAAACCGTTCCTTTGTTGCACCAAGCGCTGGTTGTTACCCGCGATGTTGTTGCTTCAGGTGGTCGTGTGCTTTTCGTTGGTACGAAGCGTCAGGCGTCAACCATCGTGGCTGAAACCGCAGAAAACTGCGCTCAGTACTACATCAACCAGCGCTGGTTGGGTGGCACGCTCACCAACTGGAAAACCATTTCACACTCCATCAAGCGTTTGCGCCACTTGGAAGAGCTGTTCGAAGGTGAGGCTCGCGGCCTGACGAAGAAAGAATTGCTCAATCTCACACGTGAGAAGAACAAATTGACGAACGCGATTGGTGGCATCAAAGACATGGGCGGCATTCCCGACCTCATGGTTGTGATCGACACCAACAAAGAAGTGATTGCCATTCAGGAAGCCAAAAAACTCGGCATTCCAATCGTCGGCATCATCGATTCCAACTCAAACCCAGATGGCATCACTTACCCAGTGCCAGGCAATGATGATGCAGCACGCGCCATCAACCTGTACTGCGACCTGTTGTCAAAATCTGTGATTGAAGGCATTTCGCAAAGCCAAGGCGATGCGGGCATTGATCTTGGTGAAGCTGTTGAGCCACTCGCTGAAGAGTTGCCAGTGGAAGAAGTAGCCGCTGAAGCACCTGCGACAGAAGCACCGGCAACAGAAGCTTAAATTAAGCTCGAGTTGGTCAATTTAATAGTTAGAGAGTCACACTCTCTTCACATGAAACAGGACAGATATGTCCTTTGTGATAGATACGGAGAATAGTGCGATGGCTGAAATCACCGCTGCTAAAGTTAAAGAACTCCGCGTAGCGTCCGGCGCAGGCATGATGGATTGCAAAACGGCGTTGAAAGAAACAGACGGCGACATGGACGCTGCTGTGGATTGGTTGCGCACAAAAGGTCTAGCCAAAGCGGCTAAAAAGGCGGGCCGTGTGGCCGCTGAAGGCCTTGTGGGCGCAGCAGCTGAAGGCACTAAAGGTGCCCTCGTTGAAATCAACTCTGAAACAGACTTCGTCGCGCGTAACGAAACATTCCAAGGAATGGTTTCTGAAATCGCGTCGCTTGCTTTGTCTGTTGATGGTGACTTTGACGCGTTGTCCGCCACACCTTATCCCGGTGCGGATAAGTCTGTAGCTGACCACGTGACTGCGATGGTTGGTAAAATCGGCGAGAACATGAATGTACGTCGTTCTGCTGCTCTGAGCGTCGACAAAGGTGTGGTTGTTTCTTACATCCACAACCAAGTCGCGCCTGGTCTTGGCAAAATTGGTGTATTGGTTGCGTTGGAATCTGAAGGCGATGCCGCAAAATTGAGCGAGCTTGGCCGTCAAATCGCCATGCACGTTGCAGCGGTCAATCCTTTGGCATGCAACCCAGAAGAACTGGACCCAGCAGTTGTGGAGCGTGAACGCGCTGTCTTGACGGCTGAAGCCAGAGAATCTGGTAAACCAGAGAACATCATTGAGAAAATGATCGATGGCCGTATTCGTAAATTCTACGAAGAAGTTGTTCTTCTGTCGCAAACCTTCGTAATCGACGGCGAAAACACCGTTGAAAAAGCTGTAAAACTTCGCGAAAGCGACGTTGGCGCCCCAATCAAAGTGGTCGGTTTTGTCCGCTTCGCATTGGGTGAAGGCATCGAAAAAGAAGAAGCTGACTTTGCTGCCGAAGTTGCAGCTGCCGTACAAGGCTAAGGCAACTCAACTATCGCCAGCGCCCTTTTGGGGCGCTATTGTCGAGGGCGCTTACAGAGATTCGCAATGCGCGAGGGTCTGAAGCGCCCTTGGTGTATCTACAGGCCATTTGCCTAAGGCCCACCGAGGGCCGCGCTGATCGAGAGTGGTTTGGTCAGGCAGACCAACCAGCAACCTGCCAGAGGGAACGAGCCGTATGTCTGAAAAATTGAAATACAATCGAGTGCTCCTAAAAGTATCTGGTGAAGCATTGATGGGCGAAGGGCAATACGGCATTGATGTCCGCACGGTGGACCAAATCGCCAATCAGGTGCGCAACGCCATGAAGCTCGGCGCTGAGGTGTGTTTGGTCATCGGCGGCGGCAACATTTTCCGGGGCTTGTCCGGGGCTGCAGCAGGCATGGATCGCTCAAGCGCAGATTACATGGGCATGCTCGCAACGGTCATGAACGCCCTTGCAATGCAAAATTCTCTGGAGCGGCTGGACGTGCCAACGCGGGTCATGTCGGCCATCCCCATGATGAATGTATGCGAGCCATATATTCGCCGTCGCGCCGTGCGCCATATGGAAAAGGGCCGTGTTGTGATTTTTGCAGCGGGCACAGGCAATCCCTTTTTCACCACCGACACAGCTGCCGCGTTGCGGGCCAACGAAATGGCGTGCGATGCCTTAATGAAGGGCACACAGGTCGATGGCATCTATACAGCCGATCCAAAGCTGGACCCCTCGGCCCAGCGGTATGACAATATTAGTTTCATGGAAGTGCTCACCAAGGATCTGAAGGTTATGGACACCTCCGCCGTCGCTTTGGCGCGTGAAAATGACATTCCAATTGTCGTATTTTCTATTCACGAAGAAGGCGGCTTTCAAAAGGTGCTTCAAGGCACGGGCCGGTGTACAGTTGTAGACGAAAAAGGCGAGGCTTAATTCCCTACGGGACCCGAATGCAAGCCCCTTGAGAATTTAAGACGTATAGTCAAATTGGAAATATTCCGCGCATAAAATGAGCGCGCTTAAATATGTCGCCTCACAGGCGACGCACTAGGAGACAAAAATGGCAGACCAAGAATTAGACTTTAAGGACATCGAACGCCGCATGGCCGGTGCTTTAAGCTCCCTTAAAACTGAATTTAGTGGCTTGCGGACAGGCCGCGCCTCAGCCGCTCTCTTGGACACTGTTATCGTAGACGCATACGGAACGCCCACCCCAATCGCGCAAGTGGGCACAGTGTCTGTACCAGAGCCACGCATGATCACGGTTCAAATTTGGGATAAAGCCAATGTGGGCGCTGCTGAAAAAGCAATCCGCAACGCAGGCCTCGGTCTCAACCCCGCATCAGACGGGCTGCTTGTGCGCATTCCCATTCCAATGTTGAATGAAGAACGCCGCGCAGAGTTGACGAAAGTTGCCGGTAAATATGCTGAAAGTGCACGGGTGGCCATCCGTAACGTGCGCCGCGATGGCATGGAAGAATTGAAGTTGATGGAAAAGAAAAGTCAAATTTCCAAAGATGAACATAAAGCTGCCTCAGATAAGGTCCAGAAAGTAACGGATCAACATATCGGTGAGGTTGATGCGTCTTTGGCATCAAAAGAAGAAGAGATTATGCAGGTTTAGAGGCATAGAATTAAGAGATGGATTAGGCTTGGTTGGGTGAGAACCTCTATATGCTCGGCCTAATCCATAGTGCGCTAACTCACGGATGTAATTTGTTGAAACAGTTGGTTTGCAAATTGCTTTTGCACTAGAGGTTTTAAGTTCATCCCGCCGGATCACAAGTCGGCGGGCGCGCGGAATGCACAGGGGATGCTGCTTTTATGCTGAAAAGCAAGCCGAGAACGCAAGCGAAGGATCTCGTGATCCCGCGCCATATTGCCATCATCATGGATGGCAATGGGCGTTGGGCGAGCAAGCGTTTTTTGCCACGCAAGGCTGGGCATAAAGCCGGTGTCAACGCGGTGCGCAAAGTTGTGCGCGCGGCGGGCGAGCAGGGCGTTGAATTTCTAACCCTCTATGGCTTTTCATCTGAGAATTGGAAAAGACCGGCTGAAGAAGTGGCCGACCTGATGGGCCTCTTGCGCCACTTCATACGCAAAGACCTTGCCGAGCTGCACGAGAACGGCGTGAAAGTGTGCATCATTGGGGAGCGTGAAGAATTATCCGATGATATTTTGGCTCATATAGAAGAAGCCGAAAACCTCACCAAAAACAACACAGCCTTGCATTTAACAATCGCCTTTAACTACGGCGGCCACAATGAGATTGTCGCCGCAACAAAACGCATTGCCCGCAAGGTTGCCGCCGGGGAGTTGTCACCAGAGGCAATCGATTGCGAAACCGTGGCCGCCCACCTCGACACCTTTGGAACACCAGACCCCGAATTGGTCATTCGCACGAGCGGTGAAAAACGCCTTTCCAATTTTCTCATTTGGCAAAGCGCCTATTCAGAGTTTGTCTTCATGGACTTGCTCTGGCCAGATTTTGACGATGAGGCATTAGCAGGTGCTATCAAAGATTTTAATGAGCGCGACCGCCGCTTTGGGGGGCGCTAGACTCATGACAGCAAAGATTGCATCCGAACCTAAAAAGTCGAAAAGCTCACTCGTGCCTCGCATCCTTTCTGCCCTCGTGTTGGCCCCGGTTGCCATCGGGCTTATTTGGTATGGTGGCTGGCCTTTTTCCATTTTAATTGCAGTTGCCGCCCTCATTCTGGCTAGCGAATGGCGCGGGTTGCTTTTTGGCCCACAGGGAGGGCGCGTTGAGCAAACGCTTATGAGCGCTGCATCCCTCATCGGCATCGCTGCGGTGCAATTTGGCGTTGAGCTTGTTGGCGTGGCCTTTGCCGCTGGTTTCCTCATGTTGGGGATGACCTACGCCGCTTGGAAGCAAACGTCCCTGAAACGCATTGCGTTGGGCTTTCCCTATATCGTTTTGCCGGCAATGATTTTGGTGTGGCTGAGGGCCGACGAGGCCTGGGGCACGGCAGCTATTGTGTGGCTCTTCGTAACCATTTGGGCGACCGATAGTTTTGCCTATTTCTCAGGGAAGACGTTTGGAGGTCCAAAATTGGCACCTGTGCTTTCACCCAACAAAACATGGGCGGGGCTGATTGGTGGCTCCATTGGCGCCGCTTTCTTTGGCGCAGCCTGCGCGCTTTATCTCGGCTCTGCGCCCGTCATTTTGCTGGCGGCGTTAAGCGCGGTGCTCGCCGTTATTTCTCAGGCGGGCGACATCACACAATCAAGCTTAAAGCGCCAAGCTGGTGTCAAGGATTCCGGCAACATCATTCCGGGACATGGTGGCTTGCTTGACCGGGTGGATGGATTGTTGTTTGCCGCTGTTGCCGCCGCGCTCATTGCGCTTCTGCACCATCAAAGCGGCGACAACCCAGCCGCAAGCCTTCTTGTTTGGCCTTAAACCAGCCCCGTGTGCTATAGCCTCTGTCCCAATGAGGCAGATCGCAGTAAAATAGCGGTTAAAGGGCACGCGACTCGACACCGCGTTCCTCTCTCATGTAGACACAGCATGTTATCTGCCAGCCCTCTACCGACCCAAACATCCAAAAGGCATAAATCGGTGATCGCCAAAACCATTACCATCTTAGGTTCAACAGGCTCTGTTGGTTGTTCAACAATAGACCTCATTGAGCGAAACCGTGATCTGTACAAAGTGGTGGCGCTGACAGCCAACCGCAATGTGGCGGCCTTGGCAGCGCAAGCACGTAAGTTAAAGGTTGAATTGGCTGTTGTGGCGGATGAAACGTGCAAAGCCGACTTGGAAGATGCGTTGCGCGGCACAGGCATTGAAGTGGCCGCAGGGCAGGCGGGCTTGATTGAAGCTGCCAACCGCGAGGCACAGTGGGTGATGGCCGCGATCGTTGGCGCAGCGGGGCTTGCCCCCACCTTAGCCGCCGTGCGCCGGGGAGCAGAAATTGCACTGGCCAACAAAGAATGTCTTGTCTGTGCCGGTGATTATTTCATGCAGGAAGTGGCCCGCCATAAGGCGACATTGCTTCCGGTTGATTCTGAGCACAATGCCATTTTTCAGGTGCTGGAACGCCAGCATCCCGAGCAAATTGAGAAAATCATCCTCACCGCTTCAGGTGGCCCGTTCCGGGAGAAGACGACCGAGTTTATGGAAAAGGCGACCCCAGAGCAGGCGGTTGCCCATCCAAAATGGGATATGGGCGCGAAGATTTCTGTCGATTCCGCCACGTTGATGAATAAGGGGTTGGAGCTGATTGAGGCGTATCACCTATTCCCCGTCGATGTGGAGCAGCTTGATGTCGTGGTGCATCCCGAATCAATCGTTCACTCAATGGTTGATTACAAAGATGGATCGGTGTTGGCGCAATTGGGAAGTCCAGATATGCGCATTCCAATTGCCTATATGCTGGCTTGGCCACATCGCATGGCGACGCCAGTGCCACGACTGAGCCTCACTGAAATTGGCAGCTTAACCTTCGAAGCCCCTGATTATAAACGGTTTCCAGCCTTGGCCTTAGCGCGTGAGGCCATGCGCATGGGGGGCGTCATGCCAACCATTTTGAATGCCGCCAATGAAATTGCCGTCGAAGCCTTTCTGAATCGCCGTATCGGATTCTCTGATATTGCGCGGAACGTCGAGGCTGCTTTAACCACCTTGCGACGCGATTTCCCACAAAATGGGGCGCAATCGGCGGCGGATTTGGCTGCAATCGAAGAAATCGACCATTTAGCACGTAAAAACGCAGCTGAATGGGTGCAAAAGCACGCGAGCTGACATAGTCTGGGCCAAGAGATGGTAAACAAACCGGATCGACCGCATTTCGCTGTCTAAGCGTATATGTTTTTGAGTTAAAGGGTGGGTGGCGAAATGGAATTTTTAACAGGGATTTTGGGGGCTGGTTCTGGCGTGCTTTCTTACGCTGTGCCCTTCGTCTTTGTTTTGACAATCGTCGTCTTTTTTCACGAATTAGGTCACTTTCTGGTCGGTCGCTGGTGCGGCATTCATGCGGATGTTTTTTCGATTGGAATGGGCCGCGAAGTTTTTGGGTGGACCGACAAGCGCGGCACGCGCTGGAAACTAAGCCTGCTGCCCATCGGCGGTTACGTTAAGTTTCGCGGCGATGAAAATGCCGCCAGTGCATCTGCCAAAAAGCCCTCCGCCGATCCTACAAATCCAGAGGGAACCTATCATGGGGCAACTGTAGGGCGCCGTGCGGCGACCGCTGTTGCAGGGCCTATGGCGAATTTCCTCTTATCGACCGTCGTTTTCGCCCTCATTTTCATGTTTGTCGGTCAAACCATTATTCTCCCCTCTGTTGATGGTGTTCAGCCGGGCAGTGCCGCTGAACGCGCGGGCTTTGTGGTGGGCGACATTGTGCTTGATATTGACGGCAATGCGATCGGCAGCTTTGCGGATATGCAGCGCATCGTCTCTATCAGTCCAGAGCAAGAGTTGACGGTGACCGTGCGCCGGGGAGAAGAAACGCAAGTACTTCTTGCAACCCCGGATGAAGTTGTGCGCGAAGATGGTTTTGGCGGCACGCAAAAATTGGGCGTGCTTGGTATTAGTCGCAGTCCGCAACCTAAAGAAATTAAAGTAGAGCGTTACGATCCAATCACCGCCTTATGGATGGGGGCAGGTGAAACATGGTTCGTTCTAGAGCGTACTGTTGACTATCTTATTGGCATGGTCGCAGGGCGCGAAGATCCGTCACAACTGCGCGGCCCCTTGGGCATTGCTGATATCACAGGGCAGGTGGCGCAAGTCAGCTTTGCCTCATTGGTCAGCCTGATCGCGCTTTTGTCCGTTAGTATTGGGCTGCTCAATTTGATGCCTGTACCAATGTTGGACGGCGGGCATTTGCTCTTCTATGCTATCGAAGCAATTAAAGGCAGCCCCCTTGGGGAGCAAGCCCAAGAAATTGGCTTCCGTATTGGCTTGGCATTGGTCATGATGCTGGCTATTTTTGCAACTTGGAACGACCTACAGCATTTGCAAGTCGTGTCGTTCTTCTCTGAATTGTTGAGTTAATGATGATGAATAGTGGTCTGAGATTCAACAAGACCCGCGAAATTGGGGGCGGTATGTACAAAGAAGTGCGATTGATGGGACGGGGCGAAATGGCTAGACGTTTTTATGCATTAGGTTTGTTGGCACTCGCAACTTTGATGGTTGCGCTGCCGGGTAGTTCTAAAACTGCCTATGCAGCCGAAGTGGTTGAGCAAATCATTGTCAGCGGTAATCAGCGTGTGGAAGCGACGACTGTACGCTCTTATATGCGGGTGAAAGTTGGTCAAGAGCTTACGTCAGCTCAAATTGATGAGGCGCTCAAGCGTTTGTTCGCAACCGGCCTGTTCGCCGATGTGACCATTCGCCAAGAGGGCCGCCGGGTTACTGTCTTGGTTCAAGAAAACCCAATCATCAACCGGGTGGCATTTGAAGGCAATGATGCCATCAGCAACGAAGATTTGACGCAGGAAGTTCAGCTCTCACCGCGCACGGTTTACACCCGCGCGAAAGTGCAAGCCGATACCCAGCGCATCATCGATTTGCACCGCCGCTCAGGTCGTTTCTCCGCGAAAGTGGAACCAAAAATCATCCGTCTCCCCCAGAACCGGATTGATTTGGTATTTGAAATTGATGAAGGCCCTGTAACCGGTATCGGTGGCATCAACTTCCTAGGGAACGATGTGTATTCCGATAGCGATTTGCGTGACGTTATTTCTACCGGCGAAACCGCATGGTGGAAATTCCTGTCGTCCTCAGACAGCTACGACCCTGACCGCCTAACATATGACCGCGAATTGCTGCGCCGGTTCTATCTGTCAAAAGGCTATGCTGACTTCACCGTTGTGTCAGCCGTGGCCGACTTGAGCCGGGATGGCGAAGAGTTCTACATCACGTTCACTGTTGAAGAAGGTCCACAATACACCTTCGGCGCAATGGAAATTGATACAACACTCGAAAAGCTCAAAGAGGCTGAGTTAGAAAATACGCTGAAAACCAAAGAAGGCGATATTTACAACGCCGACTTTATCGATGACACAGTTGAAGGGTTGACGTTCCTTGCCGGTATTCAAGGCTATGCGTTTGCGGAAGTGCGGCCGCGTGTGCGTCGCGATAAAGAAACCCTGACCGCTGCGATTACCTATAAAATTTCTGAAGGCCCACGGGTCTATGTGGAGCGGATCAATGTGAACGGGAACGCCCGGACACTCGATAAGGTGATCCGCCGCCAAATGAAGTTATCTGAAGGGGATGCCTTTAACCGCATTCTTCTGAAATCTTCAGAAGGCCGCATCAACGCTCTGGGCTATTTCTCCTCTGTCGAGGTAATCGAAGAGCCGGGTTCTTCTCCTGATAAAACAATCATCAATGTGGATGTGCAAGAGCAGTCAACTGGTGATCTGTCCTTGGGCTTTGGTTTCTCGTCTGTAGATAATGCAGTTGCAGATGCCTCAATCACCGAGCGGAACTTTATGGGGCGGGGGCAGTATCTGCGCTTGGGTCTATCATTGGCCGCGCGTCGTCAAACCATTGACCTGCGCTTTACAGAGCCATACTTCATGGACCGTAACCTGTCAGCTGGTATTGACATCTTCGGCACGGAAACGGACTTCCAAGATGAGGCATCTTATGACAGCCGGGTAACGGGCTTTGGGTTCCGCTTTGGCTTCCCCTTGTCTTCCCGCAGCCGTTTGACTGCGCGCTATACATTGCGCATGGAAGAAATCACCAATGTTGCCAGCACGGCGTCTCTTTTCATTACCGAACGCTCTGACATCCGCTCAAGCATTGGCTTCAACTATTCACTCGACCGCAGAAATGATCCGGTGCGCCCAACTCGTGGTTGGGACTTTAACTTCGATCAGGAGTTCACCGGTGTTGGTGGGTCTGTGAAATATTTGAAATCGAAAGCTGATTGGCGCATGTACCACGGCTTCAACGAGGACTTCCAAGCGACATTGGGCCTCAGTGGTGGCTATGTGGATGGCATCGGCCAAAAGGTCATCATCAACGACCGCTTCTTTGTCGGTGGATCAGACTTCCGTGGCTTTGAACGTGCAGGCGTTGGCGCCCGTGACTTGGAAACAGATGATGCCTTGGGTGCAGAAGCTTATGCCATTGCATCTGCTGAGTTGACGTTCCCGAACTTCCTGCCAGAGGCGTTGGACATCGATACAAGTATCTTCGTGGATGCTGGCTATGTCGGTCTCAGTGATGATGAAGATATCTTCTCCAGCACCGGTACAGCCTTGACGGAAGTTGAAGATAAATTGGCGCCGCGTTTATCGGCTGGTCTGAGTGTTTATTGGAAATCACCATTCGGGCCTGTGCGTTTGGACTTCTCCCACGCGTTCCTAAAAGAAGATTATGATAAAACAGAAGCATTCCGGTTTAGCGCTGGTACACGGTTCTAATCGGACGGGAGTATGTTCATGACTGTATTTAGTAAGAGTACGAGAAACCGCCTCAGCGCGGCTCTTCTCGCGGCGACAGTGTTTGTGACCGGTGGCTTGTTCAGCGGAACAGTTCAGGCGGCACAAAAGCCAACCGTGATGGTTTTTGTGGACAGCGACCGGCTGTTTGTGGAGTCCACAGTTGGGCAAAATGTACGCGATCAGGTCAAGGTCTATGCGGAGGGGCTTCAAAAATCCCAAAGCGAAATGGTTGCCAAGCTCAAAGAAAATGGCACCGCACTAGAGGCAGACAAAGGGTCGTTGTCCGACAAACAATTGCAGCAACGGGCTTATGAGTATGAGAAACTCAAAAATACCTTGTCGATGGAATTGAAACTGCAAAGCCGGGCAATCGAATTGGGTGAAGCGCGGGCGTTGAGCGAAGTGCAAGCCGTGCTCAAACCCATTTTTGCCGAAGTGATGCGCGCCCATGGCGCCGACGTTATGCTCGACACCTCAATGATTGTTGTGGGCGGCGTCGATCTGGACGTGACCAGTGAAGTGATGGCGATCCTCAATCAGCGTTTGAAAAAGCTGATTGTGAAGCCCTTTACACCAGAAGAAATGAAACCACGTAGCGCCCAGTAAGTGTTGGCATGTCTGCACTCTAGGCGCCCAAAGGATCGATTGAACACGCATGGCTGATCCAAGATTTTTCAAGAATGAAGGTCCCTTTACCCTTACTGATCTCGCCCAGCGTATTGATGCTGAGCTGAAGGAGGGGGTAGATGGCTCTATTCTTGTGGACGATGTGCGCCCGCTAGATGAGGCGGGCGAAGGCCATCTAAGTTTTATCGACAACCCCAAATATATGGATGCCTTTTCGGCCAGTTCGGCCACGGCAATCATTACAGCACCCAAAAATATCGACAAGGCCCCGAGCGGTGTTGCGCTCTTGGTCAGCCATCAGCCGTACCGTTCCTATGCAATGGCGGCGCAGGCGTTCTATCCGTCGTCGGTTAAACCACGCAGCTTATTTGGCGCAACCCCAGGTGAAACATTCACCTCAACTGTGCACCCAAACGCCCAGATCGATCCAACCGCGATCATTGAGCCGGGTGCCATTGTTGGGGCCGGGGCCGAAGTGGGCGCAGGCACTGTCATCAGCGGCACCGCCTTTATTGGTGAAAACTGCGCGATCGGGAGCGAGTGTTACATTGGTCCGGGAGCCAGCATTATCTTCAGTCTGATTGGCGACCGGGTGCTCATTCATCCCGGCGTGCGCTTAGGCCAAGATGGTTTTGGATTTGCGATGGGTTTGCCGTCCCATGAAAAAATCCCGCAATTGGGCCGGGTCATTGTGCAAGACGATGTCGAGATCGGCGCAAATTCAGCAGTTGATCGGGGTGCCAGCCCAGACACAGTTATTGGCGCGGGTACCAAAATTGATAACTTGGTACAAATCGGGCACAACGCTCATATTGGCGCAGGCTGCATTTTGGTGGCGCAGGGCGGCATTTCCGGCAGTACCCATATCGAAGATTACGTCGCCATGGGCGCACGCGCGACAGCGATTGGCCACATCACCATTGGCTCAGGCGCACAAATCGCCGCGCGCTCTAGCGTCGTCAAGGATGTGGAACCGGGCGCCCGCATGGGCGGCACACCCGCAAAGCCTGTGGTGCAATGGAAACGGGAATTGGTGGCAATCGCTAAATTGGGCCGCCCTAAAAAACGCTAACTCATGTGTGAGAGTGACGTTTGTAAGATAAATTAGTGCAAGACAAATAGGACGAGACGATGAGTGACACATCTAAAACAGAAAATCCGGATACTGAATCGTTAGGCAGTGCGGATATTGCGCGCGTCATGCAGCTGTTGCCTCACAGATACCCGATGTTGCTAATTGATAAAATTCGCGACATGAAGGGCACAGAGTCTGCGGTTGGCATTAAAAATGTCACGATTAACGACAATTTTTTTCAAGGACACTTTCCTGACCACCCAGTCATGCCAGGGGTGTTGATTGTGGAAGCAATGGCGCAAACAGCCGGAGCTTTGGTCATTCACGGCCTTGGTGGTGATGGCGCGGAAAAGATGGTTTATTTCATGACCATCGATAAAGCCCGCTTCCGCAAGCCAGTTGTGCCCGGTGATGTGCTCGAAATTCACGTAACAAAAATTCAAAGCCGTGGCCCCGTGTGGAAATTCCACGGGGATGCCAAGGTGGATGGCGCTGTTGTGGCCCAAGCTGATTACAGCGCGATGATTATTGATAAAACGGACGAAAAATGACTCAAATCCACCCTTCGGCAATCGTCGACCCAGCAGCAGAATTGGCAGATGATGTCAAAGTGGGACCCTTCTGTCTCGTCGGCCCTTCAGCAAAAATTGCTGCGGGTGTAGAGCTCGTGTCGCATGTGGTGGTGGAAGGTAATACAAGCATTGGTGAGCGCACCAAAGTCTATCCATTTGCGTCTCTTGGACATCCGCCACAAGATCTGAAATACCACGGCGAAGATAACCAGTTGATCATTGGCAGCGACAATGTCATTCGCGAGCAAGTGACCATGAACCCCGGCACAGAAGGGGGCGGCGGCATTACCCAAGTTGGGAATAATGGCACCTTTCTAACGGCCTCTCATGTCGGTCATGATTGTCGCGTGGGTAATCATGTCGTGTTTTCTAACAATGTGATGTTGGCAGGCCATTGCGATGTTTCCGACTTTGCCATCTTGAGCGGCGGTTGCGGTGTTCATCAATTTGTCCGCATCGGGCCACATGCTTTTATTGGCGGCCTTGCCGGTGTAGAGCATGATGTCATCCCTTATGGCATGGTGATTGGCAACCGTGCTTACCTTGCAGGCCTAAATGTTATTGGACTAAAGCGTCGCGGTTTCGGGCGGGATCAAATTCATCAAATGCGTGCTGCCTACAGAATGCTCTTTGCCGAAGAAGGCACAATGGCTGAACGTGTGGCAGATGCCGCAGGCGTGTTTGGGGACAATGTCGATGCAATGGAAATTGTAAACTTCATTCGCACAGCAGCAGATCGTTCCATCTGCACACCGCAGCGATAACAATGGCACACCCACCTTCCACAGCGGGCGAGGGGCACCCAGATAAGGCGCGGACGAGCAAGGGACCATTGGGTATTTTTGCGGGCCAAGGACCACTGCCGCTCACCGTCGCAAAAGCCGCGCGGGCTGAAGGGCGTGACGTGTTCATCATCGCCCTTAAAGGCGAAACCGATCCTTCCGTCGAAGAGTTTCCCCATAAATGGGTGAAGTGGGGGGAGTTGGCCAAGACACTCAATTTCTATAAGGACAATGGAGTGCATGATCTGGTCTTGATCGGACCTGTCGCCCGTCCCAGCCTGTCAGATATTCGCCCCGATTGGATGGCCATTAAATTTTTGCCACGCTTAATTAAGCTTCTGCGTCAAGGCGATGATGGCCTTTTGAGTGGCCTCGTCAACTATATGGAAGATGAGCACGGTCTGCGGATTGTCCCGGCTGAGGCGGTGAATACGGATCTCTTGGCACCAGCTGGTTTGTTCACCAACAGAAAATTGACAGAGCAAGATGAGGCAGATCTCGCTCGCGCCATTGAGGTTGTGGAAACCATGGGGCAGCTCGACATTGGCCAAGGGGCTGTTGTCTGTCGTGGGATTGCCATTGCGCTCGAAGCTTCAGAAGGCACAGACAACATGCTGCTGCGGGTTGCAGGGTTAGATCCAGCCTTGCGCGGCTCCCCATCAGACAGGGCGGGGTTGCTTTTGAAATTGCCAAAACCCAATCAAGATAGGCGCGTCGATCTGCCCACCATTGGCGTGACGACAATCGAGAATGCGGCTGCGGCAGGGCTTGCCGGGGTTGTGGTGCAAGAGGGCGGCGCCCTGATTGTAGATTTAGAAAATACCGTACACAGAGCAAATAAGCTTGGAATGTTTGTTTTAAGCGTGGCGAAGCCGGAATAGAGATACCATGAGTGAACCGTCCAATAGTCCGCCTCATATTATGTTGATCGTTGGAGAAGCCTCTGGGGATACGCTTGGCAGTGCGCTCATGAAGGGGCTGCAAGATAGGTTAGGCGAGGTCCGGTTCTCCGGCGTTGGCGGTCCAAAAATGGAAGCGTTGGGGCTTACATCTATTTTCCCCATGAGTGACATTGCCGTCATGGGGCCGAAAGAAGTTATTCCGCGCTTGCCGTTAATCTTGCGTCATATGAAAGAAACCACGGCCCACGCTGTAGCAGATAAACCCGATGGCGTTGTCATTATTGATGCACCAGACTTTACGCACAATGTTGCCAAGCGCATTCATAAGCGCATGCCCGATGTGCCAATTGCAAATTATGTTTCCCCAACTGTGTGGGCGTGGCGGCGCGGGCGGGCCAAAGCGATGGCTGGTTATCTCGACCGGGTGTTGGCGTTATTGCCATTTGAGCCAGATTTTTTCGCGGCGCAGGCAAACTTGAAATGCACCTATGTCGGTCATCCCGCCATTGAAAAAATAGCGCCGAAGTCTGAAGGGGAAGCTTTTCGCGTACGGCATGGACTAGCGGCAGACACGCCGATCGCTCTTATTCTCCCAGGGTCCCGTGCCAATGAAGTCAAACGTCTCAGCCAACTTTTTGGGGAGACCGCCGAAAAGCTAAAAGCAAAAGTGCCCAATTTGCGCGTGGTCATTCCCACAGTGCCCCATGTGGCCAGTTATGTGCGCGATGTCGTTGCAACATGGCCGGGAGATCCAATCGTAGTTGAAGACGACGGGGAGAAACGCGGAGCTTTCGCAGCGGCAAACGTCTCTCTTGCCGCTTCGGGCACAGTCGCGTTGGAGTTGGGACTTGCACAAATTCCCATGACAATCGCCTATAAAATTGACCGACTGGCAGCATGGGTGGTTGGCAGAATGATGCGCGTGCCGTCCGTTGTGTTGGTCAACCTTGTATTAGATAGACCGTCCGTAAACGAATTTTTACAGCAATTTTCTACGTCAGATAATTTGTCTGAGGATATGGCGGGCTTGCTGCTTGACCCCAAACGTCGCCAAACAGCATTAGACGATTTGGCCGAGTTTCAAGAGATTATGGGAGTGGGCGGTGAAGCGCCAAGCGAGCGCGCGGCCCGCGAAGTGGCGCAAATGATTGGCCGTTCTTAATTCAATTTCAAAAGACGATCTCACAATTGGTAACAAAAAAGGCGCTCACAAGGAGCGCCTTTAATGTATCAAGAGAAGGTGTTTTACCGGTCAGCGAGGTCAGTGTAAGCCCGTTCGCCTGAACCTGTGAAGAGTTGGCGAGGACGGCCAATCCGTTGTTTTGGATCTTCGACCATTTCATTCCATTGAGCGACCCAACCAACAGTCCGTGCCAATGCGAACAGCACTGTGAACATGGTTGTTGGGAAACCCATCGCTTTCAAGGTGATGCCTGAATAGAAGTCGATGTTTGGATATAGTTTTTTCGAAACAAAGTACTCATCAGAAAGCGCAATGCGCTCAAGTTCCATTGCAACGTCGAGCAATGGATCATCTTTAATGCCCAATGTTTTCAACACAGAGTGACAAGTTTCTTGCATCACTGTCGCGCGTGGATCGTAGTTCTTGTAAACCCGGTGTCCAAAGCCCATCAAACGGAAGGGATCATTTTTGTCTTTTGCGCGGGCAATAAATTCTGGAATGCGATCAACAGTTCCAATTTCTGCAAGCATGTCCAAAGCCGCTTCATTGGCCCCACCGTGGGAAGGACCCCAGAGGCATGCAATACCAGCCGCAATACATGCGAATGGATTAGCGCCTGAAGAACCAGCCAAACGTACAGTAGAGGTAGACGCATTTTGCTCGTGGTCAGCGTGAAGGATGAAGATTTTTTCCATCGCATCAGCCAACACAGGATTAACTTCATATTTTTCAGCCGGAACTGAGAAGCACATGTTCAAGAAGTTTTCTGCATAGCCCATGTCATTGCGTGGGTAGACAGTTGGCTGGCCAATAGAGAACTTGTACGCCATCGCTGCGATGGTAGGTACTTTCGCGATCAAACGACGGCTTGCAATCATGCGTTGCTCAGCATCATTGATGTCTGTGCTGTCGTGATAGAAAGCAGACAGTGCGCCAACCATGCCGACCATGATAGCCATTGGGTGAGCATCCCGGCGGAAGCCGCGCAGGAAGTACTGCATTTGCTCATGCACCATGGTGTGATACGTGATCGCACGTGTAAATTCTTCGTTTTCTTCTTTGTTTGGCAGTTCGCCATTCATCAAAAGGTAGCAAGTCTCAAGAAAGTTGCCTTTCTCAGCAAGCTCACCAATTGGATAACCCCGGTGCAGCAGTTGGCCTTTTTCACCATCAATATAGGTGATGTCGGACTCACAGCTGGCAGTAGATGTAAAGCCTGGGTCATAGGTGAAGTAGCCACTGGATCCGTAAAGTTTGGATACATCAATGACGCTTGGTCCAATAGACCCTCCAAAAACAGGCAGTTCGTAGGTTTTGCCTCCAACTTCCAGCTTCGCTGTTTCGTTGGCACCTGCATCGCTTCCAAATTTTGTCATCTCTTGACCCTATCCCTTCTAGTTGCGTTGGCCACACTGTCCCTTGAGGGGGGGTGCAATCCGGCCGTGATTATAGTCATCTGACGTTGGGTCGCTATGGCTTTCGCACATATTTCCCATTATTTCAGACGTTATTTCGTTTGATCGTTGATACGGCTCAGCGCTTCCTCTTTTCCAAGAGTAGCGAGAACATCAAACAATCCCGGAGACGCCGTTGTCCCGGTAAGAGCGGCCCGCAAAGGCTGCCCAACTTGCCCAAATTTCAAGCCTTCTGCGTCCATAAACCCGCGTACGCAGGCCTCAATGGCAGCAGTGGTCCAATCAGTTAGGTCAGATAACACGGTGCTCAAGCGGCCTAACATGGCCCGAGCGTCATCTGTCAATTTCGCGGCTAATTTGTCTTCAATCTCGATCGGTCGCGATGAACGGAGATATTCAGCGCCCTTGCCAAGATCTAGCAACGTTTTAGCACGTTCTTTCAAGGAAGGCATAGCCTGTAAAAGTTTGTTACGCAAAGCCGAATCGATGCGCCACCCTGACACGCTCTCCAGCAGAGGGGCCAAGGCCGCCACAAGGTCTTCGTCCGCACCCTCTTTAATGTAAGCGCTGTTGACGTGCTCTAACTTTGCAAAGTCAAAGCGTGCCGGCGATTTGCCAATGCTTTCCAAATTAAACCACTCAATGGCTTGTTCGGTCGAAAATATCTCATCGTTCCCATGGCTCCAGCCAAGGCGCACAAGATAGTTCCGCATGGCTTCTGCCAAGTATCCCATATCCCGGTAGGCTTCGACCCCCAAAGCGCCGTGGCGTTTCGAGAGTTTCGCCCCGTCCGGTCCATGGATCAAAGGCACGTGAGCAAACTCAGGGACAGCCCAATCTAAGGCTTGATAAATCAAAATCTGGCGGGCGGCATTGGTCAGGTGATCGTCACCGCGCACAATATGGGTAACGCCCATATCATGGTCATCTACAACCACGGACAGCATGTAAGTCGGGGTGCCGTCGCTGCGCATCAGAATCAAATCATCCAGTTGCTCATTGGCAATGGTGACATCTCCTTGCACCGTATCTTTGATGGTTGTTGCGCCATCTTTCGGGGCCTTAAACCGAATAACGGGGGCAATTCCTTCCGGGGCCTCGCTCGCATCTCGGTCCCGCCACGTGCCATCATAATGCATGGGGCGGCCCTCAGCCTTCGCCTTTTCGCGCATGGCCGTCAATTCGTCTGGGGAGCAATAGCAATAATAAGCATGACCGGAAGCGAGCATGTGCTCTGCAACTTCTCGGTGGCGGGCTTGTTGGGCAAATTGAAAAACCGGCTCGCCATCCCATTCAAGGCCAAGCCATTTCATACCCGCAAAAATGGCTTCAATAGCCTCATCCGTGGAGCGTTCGCGGTCCGTGTCTTCAATGCGGAGCAAAAATTTGCCGCCATGATGACGCGCGAACAGCCAATTAAACAGCGCCGTGCGGGCGCCCCCGATGTGCAGGAAGCCTGTAGGGGACGGTGCAAATCGCGTGATGACTTGGCCGGTATCGCTCATAAATTTAGCTCTTCTAAATAGACCCCGCGCATCTATCTTACCAGCTGGGCAAAATAGATATTTCATGCGAGACTGGCACCATGGAAGTCAACGCAGGGCGTAAACACCAGAAGCCGGTACGGTTTCACCCGATTTGGGCAGGCGTTGTTTATCATAATGAATGCAGGCGCGTAAGCCCGACCACGGTCATTTTTGGTGCCAGACCCAAAAAGATCATGTTTTGTTCCGATTTGGGAGGCGAAAACGGAAAATCATGATGTGCAAAAGACGGGCAGAGGAGGCGTAGCGGGGTGGCGACCAAGTGACTCGCTCTTTTTGCCTCAGAAATTGGCCCTTTGGATTGCCCGCCAAATAGGTAATGAGCAGGACCAATGGGCGCTCTGGATTCCTGTACTCTTCGCAGCCGGGATTGTCATTTATTTTGGGCTGCCGAGTGAGCCGTCTGGGTTTTGGATGGGCGCTCTTGTTTTGCTGCTCGTTGGGGGAGTTGTCAGAGGTACGCAGGGCGCACGTGGGGAAGGGATAAAGAAATTTAGTATCCCGCTTTTGGTGCTGGTTTTGATCCCGGTTTTGGGGATGAGCACCGCACAGCTGCGTTCTTACGTGCGCTCTGCGCCCAAAATTGAGAAAGAAATCAGCTTTGCACGGCTGAAAGGCTCGGTTATTGACGTGTCCGCGACCCGTACAGGCCGTGCAAGATTGCACATCCAGCCCCTGCAAATTGAACACCTAAAACCAGACGAATTGCCCGCCCTCATACGAGTTACCCTCGGGTCAAAAAAGCAAGTGCCAGAAATTGGCGATGAGATCGAGGCCCTCGCAAGACTGTGGCCCCCCGCTGGGCCGGTGGCCCCCGGCGCCTATGACTTTGCCCGCGATGCATGGTTCA
Source organism: Parvibaculaceae bacterium (assembly GCA_029209985.1). GTDB lineage: Bacteria > Pseudomonadota > Alphaproteobacteria > Parvibaculales > Parvibaculaceae > NORP139. The sequence continues at coordinate 52,210 of JARGNZ010000007.1, read as the reverse complement.
AACGAATTGGCGCCACTGGCTTTATTATGGGCACGCCGACCATTGTTGCTAAAAACACCAAGAGAACCGAGTGGCAATTTTGGCCCTCTGTGGATATCGAAAAACTACGCACGTCAATCGCTCAAAAAATTGAACGTGCCATGTCCCCTGACACAGCCCCAATCGCCATTGCCTTGATCACCGGCGACCGAGATTTGATTGATCCAGAAACCGCGCAGAATTTACGGACTGCGGGCCTTGCGCATATTTTAGCAATTTCTGGATTGCATATGGCATTGGTGTCCGGTGTGCTTTTTACAGGCTTGCGAATGGTGCTCGCTCTATTTCCAGTATTGGTGCTGCGCTATCCTGTGAAAAAGGCAGCGGCCATATTGGCCCTAAGTGGGGCAACTTTTTATCTTCTCATTTCTGGCGGCGCAATTGCCACCCAACGTGCTTACATCATGGTGTGCCTCATGTTTCTGGCGATCTTGTTTGACCGGCCCGCATTGTCTTTGCGCAATGTGGCCTTGGCCGCAATCGCCATCATGATGATCGCCCCAGAAAGCGTATTGAGGCCGAGCTTTCAAATGTCTTTTGCTGCAGTCATTGCGCTTATATCATTTTACGAAAAGGCAGGAGATAAAATACACCGCCTACGGAGTAATGATGGGGCGGGCTTGCAAGATAAGTTTTGGACACCAGCTCGTAAAGTAGGGGGCTATGCCGGAGGACTTTTAGCAACCAGCTTAATTGCCGGGCTTGCGACAGCTCCCTTTGCGCAATATCACTTTAACCGTGTGGCAAGTTATGGCTTGCTAGGCAACCTTCTGGCCCTTCCGTTATTAGGTTTTGTGGTGATGCCTGCGGCTATTATGGCATTGATCCTGATGCCCGTTGGGGCTGAGGCAGCGCCTTTGTGGGTGATGGAGCAGGGCGTGGCGGCGATGCTATGGGTGGCGCATTGGGTGGCACATTTGCCTCATGCTCTCCAGACATTGCCCACTCAACCCGATTGGGTGTTGATGATAACGGTTGGCGGGGGGGTGTGGCTGAGCTTGTGGAAGCACGCATGGCGCTGGGCGGGGGTCGTGCCCATTTGCCTTGGCTTCGCATTAAGTTGGACACTTGCCGCGCCCGATGTTCTCATCGACCGGGAAGGGAAGGTGATCGCGGTCAAGGCCGAAGAGGGCAAGTATGAACTAACCGCCGCAACGCCCTTTTTTGTGGTGGAAAATTGGTTGCGCCGAACAGGAGATGTGCGTCATCCCAAAACGGCCCTGAGCGAAAGTGAGCATGTGAGCTGCGATCCGCGTGGCTGTTCATTTGTCCAAAAAATGCGGCCAACAGTTGTCATTCTCAATGGTCCAACAAGTTGGCGAGAAGATTGCACACATGCAGATGTTATTGTTGCGCGGTTTTATTCTTCTTGGTAAATGAGGGCGTTATGTAAAAGCACCAAAATCATCGATAGGGGAAGCCTAGCCAGAAATGGGGCCCATGCATTGTTCCTCACCGATCAAACGAGAAAAACACTCGGCTGGAAGGTGGAGGCGGTACGCACTGCGCAGGGAGATCGGCCTTGGACAATCGGCAAAGCGCACATTCAGAATAAGACGTATAAAGATTAGTAGCGACGCATTAGGCCGACAAGGCGGCCTTGTACTTTAACTTGGTCTGGCCCAAAAATACGTGTTTCGTAAGCTGGGTTTGCAGCTTCCAAAGCAATGGAACCCCCTTTGCGGCGCAAGCGTTTAAGCGTTGCTTCGTGTCCTTCTACAAGTGCCACAACAATCTCGCCATTGTTTGCCGTGTCACAACGCTGGATGATCACCGTGTCACCATCCAAGATACCCGCATCAATCATTGAGTCACCCTTGACCTCAAGAGCATAGTGATCGCCGTTGCCCATCATAGACATCGGCACACTTACTTGGTGGCTTTCTTCTTGTAGGGCTTCGATTGGTGTCCCTGCCGCAATGCGCCCCATCACGGGAACATTCATGGCATCATTTTCATTGGCAGAATTAAAGGCATCAGCCCCAGTCGATGATTGTTTTGAAAGACTGCCTTCAATAACGCTGGGTGAAAAGCCTGTCGTCGCGGGGGCACCGTGACCAAGGGCAGGGGAAGACGATTCCGGTAATTTGAGGATTTCCAATGCTCTCGCCCGATGGGCCAAACGCCGAATAAAGCCGCGTTCTTCCAAAGCGGTAATCAACCGATGAATGCCCGATTTGGACCGTAGGTCTAAGGCTTCTTTCATTTCATCGAAGGAAGGGGCAACGCCTGTTTCCTTCAAACGCTCGTTGATGAACATCAAAAGTTCGTGCTGCTTGCGTGTAAGCATTACTCGCGTTCCTCCAAAATATCGGTACTGGCAAATCTAGCGATCCAAGAAACACCCAATAAAGTGGGCCTAGAACCCCTTGGGAACAAAGAGAAATTTCTGCTTTGTGTCCATCCAGTCAGTCAGATTCTTAATTTTGGTTAAGTTATTCTGCAAATCACCCCACAGGAACAAAACCAAAACGTCCAAATCTGTTCTACTTTGGTTCTTCTGAATCGTCAACCGCTTTCTGTGGATAAATCAAATCCCATTAAGCTTTAGGGGCAAAAGAGGAACTGTGGCCCTTGCAGCAAGAGGCCCAGCATGGGGCGCACGGATGATCAGCCCACCAGCCGCCGCCATAGAAGAGAGCATGGAGCTGTCTTGGCGTGATCCGGGGGTAGCAATGAGTGCGCCGGTTTCATCCTGCCGCAGGCGCGCCCGAATATAATCTTGACGCGGACCATTTTTCGGCAAGTCAGTGTCGACTTGCACATTGATGTGAGCAGGGTGCAGGGCGGGCATCCCAGAAAGACGCGCCATGGTCGACGATAAAAATAGAATGGCGCAGACAAGGGCTGAAACCGGATTGCCGGGCAGTCCAAGGAAGGGTTGTCCCTTAATGTCACCGAACATCAACGGCTTTCCCGGCCGCATGGCAATTTTCCAAAAATCCACCTTGAGGCCCATCTCAGTCAATGCCGGTTGCACTAAATCATGATCCCCCACAGAAGCCCCGCCTAGGGTGAGAAGAAGGTCAGCGTCATGCGCACGAGCAGCGGTGTCTTTGATACTGTCGAGCGTGTCGCGGGCAATGCCAAGATCGATCGGTATACCGCCATGTGCGTGGATGAACGCGGCTATGCCAGCAGAGTTAGAAGAAACGATTTGGTTGGGGCCGGGCACTTCCCCCGGCAATACCAACTCATTCCCCGTGGCAAAAAAAGCCACTTTGGGTTGCCGGTAAACTGTCAACGTGGGCACATTGGCTGCCGCAGCAAGAGCAATAGAGTAGGGTGTGAGGCGCTCACCTGCTTTGAGACACACATCCCCCTGACTAAAGTCCAGTCCGGCACGGCGAACATGCCGCCCAACAGCAGAGCTTTCTAAAATTTCTACAGTGGTGCCATCGCGGTTCGTATCTTCTTGAATGACAATGGCATCAGCCCCGGCGGGTAACGGTCCGCCGGTGAATATGCGAACCGCTTGACCATCTCTCAAAATGCCGTTGTAGGTGCCGCCGGCTGGCGCTTCCCCAATCACCTGCAGCCGTATCGGCACAGTGGCAACGTCTGCGGCGCGGACCGCATACCCATCCATCGCTGAATTGTCGAAAGGTGGTTGTGTGCGCTGGGCAACAACGTCATGCGCAAGGACCCGTCCATTGGCTTGCGCCAAGGGAACTTGTTCAGTGCCTAGAGGCGTAATCATGCCCCCTAAGCGCGCGATTGCGTCATCAACCGGGAGAAGGGCGCTCATGAATGCGCCTCATAGGTGCCAGATTTTCCGCCTGACTTGTGTTGCACCTTGATGTCCTCAATGACCATTTCTTTATCAACAGCTTTTGCCATGTCGTAGATGGTTAAGCTTGCAACACTGGCCGCTGTGAGTGCTTCCATTTCAACCCCGGTTTGTCCGGATACTTTGACCTCTGCTTTGACATGGATGGAGGACGAAGCAACATCAGGTTCAAAGTCAATCGTGACTTTTGAAATCATCAAAGGGTGACACAAAGGAATAAGGGTGGGTGTTTGTTTAGCCGCCATGATGCCCGCAAGGCGGGCGGTGCCCAACACGTCTCCCTTTTTCATATCACCTGCTATCACGTGCTGTAGTGTTTCCGGTTTCATCCGTACACGGGCTGTTGCAATGGCCCGTCTGCTTGTGATGTCTTTTTCCGATACATCAACCATGTGTGCTGAACCATCTTCGGTTAGATGAGAGAGCTTATCAGACATATCAGGTTGATCCTTTGAGGTTGGTCCGGGTACTAAGGTAAGGTCTTTTGCATCCAGCATCTATCGCTCAGCCCGTGAAGCATTTCATTTTCGGCTAAGATTTTTTGAGCAGGTGAATAGGCAGCCGATTCAATAAGCTTAAAACCTTTGGTCGCGTAATAAGGCGCATTCCACGGCACATTGGTGAAGGTTGTCAGTGTGATGCAATCAAACCCGTTTTCCTGTGCCCAGACATTTGCTTGGGCGAGAAGTTTTGCACCAATGCCTTGGCGTTGAAATTTAGGATGCACGCTCACTTCATAAATGTGTGCCGCATTTTCATACGGCGCGAGCAAAATAAACCCGGTCAGAGTTGTTTCATCTTCGTCTGAGGTGGCAACATAGATCGCACCATGATGCAGATACGTTGCGTAATCATCCACCGTCGGCAAGTCTGCATTGGCAATGTCATCCATGCCGATCGTGCGAAAGACTTCACCGGCCGCTTTTTCCAAAGCGGGGAGGAGGTCTATGTCTTCACGGATGGCTTTACGCAGACCCACTTGTTTACTCCTACGTTGAACGCGTAAGAAGTGTGCGAGTGGCCGCGCAAACATCTTCTTGGCGCATCAAACTTTCGCCAATCAAAAAGCTTTCAACACCAATTCGCGCGAGCATGGCTAAATCGGCTGGCGTGCCTAAACCGCTTTCACCAATCACCAATTTGTCAGCGGGCACTAAAGGCGCAAGCTCTAAGGTGGTGTTGAGGCTGGTCTCAAAGGTTTTGAGGTTGCGGTTGTTAATGCCTAACAAATTGGATTTAAGCTGGAGCGCCCGGTCCAATTCATCGTGGTTGTGTACTTCTAAGAGAACATCCATGCCCCATTCAAAGGCTGCATTTTCAAGCTCTTGTGCTTGTTGGTCGCTCACCGCTGCCATGATGATGAGAATGCAATCTGCATTCCATGCGCGCGCTTGGGCCACCTGATAAACGTCATACATAAAGTCTTTGCGCAAGGCCGGAAGAGACACAGCCGCGCGGGCGTCTTTTAGAAACTCAGGCGCTCCTTGGAAGCTTGGCGTGTCCGTGAGAACAGACAAGCAGGTCGCGCCGCCCGCTTCATAGGCTTTGGCTAAGGCAGCTGGGTTGAAGTCTGCCCGGATCAACCCTTTTGACGGACTGGCCTTTTTAATTTCTGAAATAAGCGCATAGCGCCCCTGTTCAATACTTCTTTGCAGGGCCGCTCCAAACCCGCGAACGGGGGCGGCGGCTTTGGCGGCGATCTCTAAATCTGCATAGGACAGCTCAGCTTTGGCGGCGGCGATTTCTTCTAGCTTATAAGCGCCAATGCGTTTTAGCGTATCACTCATATGAAGCATCCTGCGAAATAGCGACCAAGCGGTCTTTTGTTTTAAGAGCGGCGCCACTGTCGATCGCGGCGGCAGCTTGAAGAACACCCTCTTTCAAGGTAGGCGCTTTATCAGAAACCACAAGGGCACCCGCCGCGTTGAGCAAAACAATGTCGCGGTAGGCGCTGGGAGTGCCATTGAGAAGAGCGAGGAGGGCGACAGCATTTTCTTCTGGGCCGCCACCTTTAAGAGCGCTGGCATTGGCAATCGGCAAGCCAGCGTCTTCAGGGGTGATGGTGAAGCGCGTCACGGTGCCGTTTTTAAGTTCAGCAACAGTGGACGGACCTGTGGTGGTCAACTCGTCCAACCCGTCGGAACCATGCACAACCCACACTTTTTCAGACCCTAATTTTTTGAGCACGTGCGCAAGCGGCTCAACCCATTGCTCTGCAAACACACCCATCAATTGGCGTTTAGCCCCGGCTGGGTTAGAGAGCGGCCCGAGTAAGTTAAATATGGTGCGTGTGCCAAGCTCTTGGCGGGCAGCTCCTACATATTTCATGGCAGAATGGTGACCCGGTGCAAACATGAACCCCATGCCCGCTTGCTCGATGCACTGTGTGATGTGGCGCGGAGAGATGTCGAGCTTCAACCCAAGTTTTTCTAAAACTTCTGAGGTGCCAGATTTAGAAGACAATGCCTTGTTGCCGTGTTTGGCAACGGAAACACCGCAGGCAGCCACAACAAAGGAAACAGCTGTAGAAATATTATAGGTGCCAGACGCATCGCCCCCTGTGCCGCAGGTGTCGATGGCGTCAACCGGGGCAGCAACAGCTGTGGCCTTTTCGCGCATGATCCGGGCACCAGCAGTGATTTCTTCGATGGTTTCACCGCGCACTCGTAGCGCCATCAAAAAGGCACCAATTTGAGCAGGTGTTGCATTGCCAGACATCAAAAGATTGAAGGCCGTGGTCGCGTCTGCTTCAGACAAGGACGTGCCGTTTGCCACTTGGTTCAAAAGAGGTTTTAGGTCGCTCATTGTGAAATCATTTCTTTTCGGCTGACCTGTGCGAGGTCAAGGAAGTTGGCCAGCAAGTCGTGCCCTTTGTCGGAGGCAATGCTTTCGGGGTGAAACTGAACACCGTGAATGGGCAGTTCTTTATGTTGCACACCCATGATAACGCCGTCGGTTGTTTGCGCGGTGACCTCAAGGCAATCGGGCAGCGAAGAGGGTTCGATTGTGAGGGAGTGATAGCGGGTCACGCCAAGTGGGTTGGGAAGACCTTTGAAAACACCTTTGCCCTCATGCTCAATATGGCTGACTTTACCGTGCATCAATTCAGGGGCGCGAACGATTTTGCCTCCAAAGGCTTGCCCGATGGACTGATGGCCTAAACAAACCCCAAAGATGGGAAGCTTACCAGCGGCGGCTTTAATCAAGTCGAGGCAAATACCGGCGCGGTCTGGGTCGCAAGGCCCCGGCGAAATCATAAGGGCTTCAGCCCCCTTCGCCATGGCCTCATCCACGCTAATGGCATCATTGCGCACAACTTCTGCCTCTACCCCAAGATCTCCGAGGAAGTGATACAGATTGTAGGTAAAACTGTCGTAATTATCGATCAGCAACAACATGGTGCGTTCTCCCAAATAGTACGCAAGGCCAGATAGTACGCCAATCATCCCAAGGAGGCACGCGCACCAAACCTAAGGGTTCTTATAGGCATCTGGGCAGATACCAGCAAGGCGGGGGACGCGGGAAAGTGTAATTATTTCTCAAGCTGTCCACAGGTTTTGCCCTGGGGTTGGCTTGTCCAATGCTCACAAAATATGGTTTAATCCGGGACCGAATGCACATCATCTTGTGGGTGAGAGCATTTTGCAGACATTCGAGGGAAAGGGGAAGCTCCGTGGCGGCGGCAGGCAATTTCCGACCCGGAGCATCAAAAGATCGCGATTATTCCGATCTGACAGAGCTTCTGGCAAAAATTGATGGGCCGATTACCCGGCCCGAAAGCCTTGAGCGCCCAACACCAGCTTCTGCTGGCGGGGCGGCAAAAAGCACGCCTGTAACGCAAAAATCTCCAAGTGACACCCCAAAATCAGTGCGGGCAGGCCCTACGAAGACGCCGTCAGCTCCGACAAATGCCATGAAGGCCGCCAGTGCTTCTAAGCTTGGGCGTTTGGACGATGTCTCAAGCATTTTATCTAAAGGCATCCGTCCACCGGGCACCCAAGTTTCAACACCGCCAACGCGCGTGAAAGATTGGACGCTGCTCGCCTTTATGGCGCTTGTGGTGGGATTGCTCACGGGCACCGCGTTCACCTTTGCGCTGCCAGAGCTGTTGGGCAACGCCCGTATCGAATTGGCGCACGTGAACCCTGATGTTCAAAAAAAGGCCCCGCTGAAAACGCGTATTATCTTAGGGCTGCAAAAACCAAGCGCTTGGCCTGCGCAATGGCAGACACCCGCAAACGGGGCAAAAGAGCCGTCCGTTTTAAGCCCGATCAATTCCATTTCAGTCAATCTATCCGTTTTAGCGTCACTGCCAGACCATATTGCCCAACCTAACCGGGATGAAAAACTGGGACTGGATGAATTCATTCCTTTGGACTTGCGCGGGGGCATCCTCGCGGACAAATCCAACAGCGCCTTTGATGAGCGACTGGATGCCTTGACGACCGGTGCCATCGGAACAGCCTTAGGTGGCCCCATTGAGGGGGATGCTAAATTGCTCAGCGATGCGCGTCCGGCGTGGCAACGCTTTGCCGGACTTCACACCTCGAGCAACCGCCCCAAGATCGCGATTGTACTAGATGACCTCGGCCTTAATGTTGAGCGTACGCAACGCACCATCGATTTGCCGAAAGAGATAAACCTGTCGTTCTTGCCGTATGGCGCCCGCTCCGCCAAGCTGGCCCGTGAAGCAAGAACGGCAGGCCATGAAATCCTCGTGCATGTGCCAATGGAACCACATGGGCACCATGATCCCGGCGACGACGCCTTGATGACGGGCATGTCAGCACAAGAAGTGAGCCAAGCTTTGGCACGCAACTTGGCGCAATTAGAGGGCTATGTGGGCATTAATAATCATATGGGCAGTCGCTTTACCGAAGACGTGCGGGCTTTATTGCCGGTGATGAAAAGCTTGAATGAGCGCGGTCTTATTTTCCTCGATAGCCGCACAAGCCAAGCCTCAACCGCCGCCAAAGTGGGACAGGCAGCAGGGGTGCCGACATTGGGTCGCGATGTCTTCTTGGATCATGCACAAGGGCCAGACAATCTACTCAACCAACTCGATCAGTTGGAAAGCATCGCCCGGCGTAATGGCAATGCCATCGCCATCGGCCACCCTCACGATATGACGTTAGAAGTGCTAGAAGTGTGGGTGCGTGGCTTGGACGCGAAAGGCATCGATTTGGTGCCCCTAACGGCCTTATTGGCCCCGGCGCGCACGTGACGCAAAGTGAACCGCTTCTTCAGCCGCTCTAAATAAGGCTTTGGCTTTATTGATGGATTCCTGATGCTCACCTTCCGGTGTCGAGTCGGCAACAACCCCACCACCAGCTTGCACATACATTTTGCCATCTTTCACAATGGCGGTACGCAAGATGATGCAGGTATCCATTTCACCGTCGGCGGTGAAATACCCGACAGCCCCGGCATAAGGCCCGCGCTTTTCAAGCTCTAGCTCATCAATGATTTCCATCGCATGTACTTTGGGTGCCCCTGAAACCGTTCCAGCGGGAAAACCTGCATTGAGGGCAGCAATCGCGTCATAGCGGTCTGTATCAAGTTCTCCCACAACATTAGAAACGATGTGGATGAGGTGCGAGGTAAACTGAAGCTCAAACTGCTCTGTCACCTCAATAGACCCAACCTTGGAAACCCGCCCAACATCGTTGCGCCCTAAGTCAAGCAGCATCAAATGTTCTGCGCGCTCTTTCGGGTCTGCCAACAACTCTGCTGAAATCTCAGCATTTTCTTTGGCATTGGCCCCTTTGTGGCGTGTGCCTGCAATGGGACGCAGGGTGACTTCGCCATCGCGCACCCGAACTAAAATTTCGGGGCTTGAGCCAACAATCGAGAAGCCTTCAAAGTTGAGAAAATAGAGGTAAGGCGAGGGGTTGATCCGGCGCAAGGCACGGTACAACGCAAAGGGGGGCAGCTCGAAGGGAGTTTCAAATCGCTGTGAGAGCACGACCTGAAAAATATCACCCGCCCGGATATATTCCTTGGCTTTTTCAACCATGGAGAAATAGTGCTCAGGCGGCGTATTAGAGACAGGGGGTGCTAAGGGAGCCACATCAACCATTTCGTCTTGATGGGGCGGCGCAGTATCAAGTGCCACAATGACATCGTTTAACCGCTCTTCCGCACGGGCATAGGCCGCCTTGGCAGACGTGCCAGACTGGGCGCGCACGGGAGTGACCAAAGCAATCTCATCTTTGACCGCATCAAAAACCGCAATCACCGTAGGGCGCACAAAAAGGAAATCCGGCAGCTCAAGGACATCGGGGTTTTGGTTGGGCAAATGCTCCATCAGCCGCACCGCGTCATACCCCATATAGCCAAAGACACCTGCCGCCATAGAAGGCAGCTCCTCGGGCATTTCAATGCGAGATTCATCAAGCAGCGCCCGTAAAGCAGTTAGCGTGTCTTGCGGGCAAGGCTCAAAGGCAGAGCTATCCAGTAACGCCTTTCGATTGATTTGCGCTTTTTGGCCGTCCGCCTTCCAGATGATGTCAGGGTGCAGGCCGATGATGGAATAGCGCCCGCGTGTTTCCCCACCTTCAACAGATTCCAGCAAAAAGCTATTTGGCTTATCTGCTGCAATTTTGAGATAGACAGACACGGGGGTTTCCAAGTCGGCGACAAGCCGAGTCCATAGCAGCTGAGGCACGCCCTCATCATAGGTCGATTGAAAGCTATCAAAATTTGGACTCAACATAGTCATTCCGTGCTGTTCGCAACCCTTTAGGCTGCGCGCCCTGAAGGCTTAGTGTACGTAAGCAAAGCCTACTGCTGGGCAGATGTTTCAACAGATTGGCGCAAGAGCGTTTCATTGATTGTTGTGCCTTGCTGTTCTTGAAGCGCGACAATCAGTGTGTTGATCAAATCGTTTTCAACACCCAATGCCAATTCTTCGTTGAGCTTAGCAATATCGTCTGCATTTGCCCCGGCAGATGGTTCAATGATGTCGTGCACCTGCATCAAAACGCGACTATCGCCAAAGCCAACAGTGGCTTGTGTAAAGCCTCCCTTTGGCGTGGCAAAAAGGTTCGTCACGGCCATACGCGAGAACGTGTCATCGCTAAACCGGCGTAACATGCCGTTAGAGGTGAGGGGAGAGCGGTTCAAGCTTGCTGCAATGGCCTCAATCGTTTCGCCTTTAGTGCCGCGTGCAACTAGCTCTGTGGCCAGCTCATCAAGTTTGGCAACCTGAGTTTGTTCTTTCCATAGGGTCACGATCTCGTCACGCACGTCAGCAAGTGGCTTGGCTTGTTCTGGCTGAATGTCTGTTACTTCAATCCAAATGTAGCCGCCGTCTTCTGTTTCAATGGCGTCAATTTCAGCGCCAACTTCAGAGGCAAAAATTGTGGCCATGGACTCTGGAACATCCGGCAGGTCTTTTTTGGCGGCCCCATTGGCGTCTAAGCCAGTCCGCGTCACGTCATTCACTTGCGAATGAGGGAAGTCAAACTTCGCGGCCAATTCTGCCAAAGTGGCACCGCCCGCACGCTCATCTTCAATCAGATTATAGAAGTCGAGCACTTCATTGAGGGCTTGGTCATTGACGACTTCTGCTTTCAATGTATCGCGCACGTCTTCATAGGTTGAAACCACACCCGGGCGAATATCGTTCACAATGAAAACCATGTGGGCGAGGGGGCCTTCAACCGGTGCGCTAACGCCTCCTTTTTCCAACGCAAAGACCGCATCCGCGTAGGCCGATGAGCTTAAATCTGTGCGAGAAACAAAGCCCAATGTGACATCATCTTCGTTTTGACCAATGCTCGCAATAATCTCGGCAACGGAAGTGCCTTGAGTAAGCTTGGTACTTGCCGCAGCAGCTGCTTCCTCAGTTGGGAAAGGCAACTGAATAACACTGCGCGTTTCTGGTGTATCAAAATCTCCCCGACGGTCTTCGTAGGCCGCCCGGAGGTCTTCTTCATTGATACCAATTTGTGCTGCCAATGCTTCAGGTCGTAGAACCATCACTTGAAAGCTGCGTAACTCTGGGGAGGCAAAGCGGCTACCAACGCGTTCGTGGTAAGCGATAAGCTCTTCTTCTGTTGGCTCTACTTGCTCGCCCAACAAAGCGGGGGGCAAGACGATGTAGCGTGCAACCCGTTTTTCATTACGGTACGCGTTAATCAGCTCGGCCATCCCCTTGGGGGCCGCTGTTTCTGCTGACACAGCATTGATGAGTTGGCGGCGCGCAATAAAGTTACGACGCTCTTCAAAATAAGCTGCTTCATTCAAGCCATTTTGATAAAGCACCAAGTCAAAGGTTTGCTTGTCAAATTGCCCGCTAGCATTCTGAAATGTTGGGTCTGCTTTGATTTCTTCAACGACGGCCACGTCAGAGGCGGCAAGACCTAAGCTTTTGGCTGCGCCATCAATTGCAGCTGCGCCGATAAGGCGCGCGAGTACTTGGCGGTCGATGCCATATGCCATGCCTTCTGCGGGGGTAATATCTTGCCCACGCTGAGCCGAATAATTAGCAAGTTCCCGACGGTAGTCAGCTACGAAGTCGCTGCTCGTGATTTCTTGATCGCCGACGGTCGCAACAACTTCAGTGCGCGGGGCCGAGAAGATGTCTGCAACGCCCCATAAAACAAAGCTCATTGCGATGAGGCCCATAAAGAGACCAGCAACCCAGCCTGAAGAATGTTTGCGTAATGTATCCAGCATAGTCTACCTCGTAGCAGGGTCTTTTAAGCAAAGGCCCGCATTCAATTAATTAGCTATTCGTACCCATCAACTCTATCGCTCACTCGATTGGCTATCTGCCACGGATATGCGTGCAGCATATTTCGGCGCCACCATCACACGTTCAACATACTAAAGCGGTGTTCTAGGAACGCGCTGTGAATGCGTGTTTATCAGCTGTCCTTTCGGAAATCCCCCCGAAAGGATGTATCGAGTCAGTTTTAGGCCTGTTTCTCCCACAATCTTTCAGAATTGAGTGCAAAATTCTACGGAAGATTTGTGCAGAGCGGGTTGTTTACCCACTTTATGGCTAATTTTGCAAAATAGAGGTTGTTTTAAGCCTCAATGATGGGTTGAGGGCACTGAATGAGGCGCGAGAGGGGCGCAAAACAATGCTGACTTGGCCAATGCCGATCAGTTTGCTACACCGCTAAGAGAGGTTTTGGTTAATTGCGGCACACTTTACATAAAGGAAACAGCATGGCAGCGCGCAAAACGACAGTAAGAGCTCCCAAACCGCTTGTAGCGGGCAACTGGAAAATGAACGGATTGCGCGGTGCAAAGAAGGAAATCAACGCATTGGCTAAAAAGCTGAGCAAGCTTGATCGTCTTCCGTGCGACGTATTGATTTGCCCTCCAACACCAACGATTGCCCTGTTGGTTGAGACGGCAAAAGGTTCAAAAGTCCGAATCGGTGGCCAAGATTGCCATACGCAAGTCAGCGGCGCCCACACAGGCGACGTGAGCGCAGAGATGCTGAAAGACGTGGGCGCAAAATACGTCATCGTTGGCCATTCCGAACGCCGGGCGGACCACGGGGAAACAAATGCGCTGGTTGCACAGAAAGCAGCAGCGGGACACCGCGCAGGCCTTATTTCCATCGTGTGCGTGGGAGAGACTGAGGCAGAACGGGATGCAGGCAAAACGTTGAGCGTCATTACAGCCCAACTCAAAGGGTCGCTGGGTGACGATTTTGATCCGAAAAACACGGTCATTGCCTATGAGCCTGTATGGGCAATTGGCACGGGCCGCACCCCCACAACAGCTGAAGTGGGCCAAGTCCATACTCATATTCGCAAGCGCTTGGTGGCGCGGTTTGGTGAGCAAGGCAACGGCTACCGGGTTCTTTACGGTGGCTCCGTGAAACCAACAAACGCGGAAGAGCTGATGGCTGCCCCAAATGTAAACGGCGCATTGGTTGGCGGTGCAAGCCTGACAGCGGCTGATTTCTACGGAATTATCTCCGCATATCTATAAAATAGAGGCTCTATAAAAGAGGGGCGTGGCGGTGAACAATTTATCGCCGCGCTTTCAGCCAAAATAGGCATGAAATGCGTAAAAATGGCTGGTTTTCTGGGTTTTTAGGACAGGATTTTCTCTTGTCTGTATTTATCGTCACAAATTCTGATGAAAAAGCAGACAAAAGCGATCCCTAGGCTGGTAATTGGGCGCTGACTGCGTTAGATATCGCAGCATTCTTGAGGGTAGCCAGCTGTCTTGGTTATTCGCATGTGCGCATTTTAGGATTTGGAACACATGGACACCATTCTGCTCGTCGTTCATCTATTGATCGCAGTTACATTGATTGTCACCATTCTGCTGCAACGCTCTGAGGGCGGTGCGCTGGGTATTGGTGGCGGCGGTGGCGGCGGAGGCATGATGTCTGGCCGGGCAGCGGGGAATCTTTTGTCCCGTGTAGCAGCCATTTGCGGCGGTTTGTTCTTTGCGACAAGCCTTGGGCTCACTCTGATCGCGACGTACAACACGTCCCCAACAGATTTGCTGGGTGGGTCAGAAAACCAAGTGCCAGCACCTTTCGCTGCACCTGAAGTTCCTGGTTCTGAAGTGCCAGCAGCTCCGACAGCACCTGAGGTTCCAAGCGCACCAGTTGTCCCACGCGGATAATAGTTTAAGCCGACCAAGCCACCCCGTCTTGAGGTCAAGGCGTGGTGGCATTTTGTATTTTTTTCAAATTCGACACTCGAAACGGTTATCACTGCTTCGAATCGGATGAAACTTGTTTAAGGTAGCGGTCCATGACGCGGTATATATTCATCACAGGCGGCGTGGTCTCCTCACTTGGCAAAGGTATCACTTCCGCAGCTTTGGGCGCATTGCTTCAAGCTAGAGGTTTCAAGGTGCGCTTGCGCAAGCTTGATCCTTACCTCAACGTTGACCCGGGCACGATGAGTCCGTTTCAGCACGGCGAAGTGTTTGTGACCGATGACGGGGCTGAGACAGACCTTGATTTGGGGCACTATGAACGGTTTACCGACCGCCCCAATACCAAGGGTGACAACATCACCACTGGGCGGATCTACCAAGACATCATTGCGAAAGAGCGCCGGGGTGACTATCTCGGCGGCACCGTACAGGTTATTCCGCACGTTACCGATGCCATTAAATCCTTTGTTCTCGAAGGCAACGAAGGCATTGATTTTGTTCTGTGCGAAATTGGTGGCACCGTTGGTGATATCGAAGCCTTGCCGTTTTTTGAGGCCATCCGCCAGCTCTCAAACCAGCTGGACCGGGGGCAGACCTGCTTCATCCATTTGACGTTATTGCCTTACATTCCAAGTGCAGGCGAAATGAAAACCAAACCGACGCAGCACTCTGTTAAAGAGTTGCGCTCGATTGGTATTCAACCAGACGTTTTGATGTGTCGCTGTGACCGTCCTATTCCATCGGATGAAAAGCGCAAAATCGCCTTGTTCTGTAATGTGCGCGAGGCTGCCGTTGTGCAGGCCATCGATGTGGACACAATTTACGATGTGCCAGTGCGCTACCACAGTGAAGGTTTGGACCGGGAAGTGCTGGAGACGTTCGGCATTAAAGATGCGCCAGATCCTGATTTGAGCCAATGGGCAGACATCACTCACATCATCCGCGAGCCGGAAGGTGAAGTGACCATTGCCGTGGTCGGCAAATACACTGGGCTTAAAGACGCCTATAAGTCGCTGATTGAATCCCTCACCCATGGCGGCATCGCCAATAAGGTGAAGGTCAATATTAAGTGGTTGGAATCTGAAAGCTTCGAAAATCCAGATCAATTGCATTTGCTCGAAGACGTCAACGGCATCTTGGTGCCTGGCGGATTTGGGGAACGTGGGGCAGAGGGCAAGATTGCGGCAGCGCATTTCGCCCGGACCCGCAATGTGCCGTATTTCGGCATATGTTTCGGCATGCAAATGGCCGTTATTGAAGCCGCCCGCAATATGGCCGACGTGGGCAAAGCCGGGTCAACTGAGTTTGGTGATACGTCCGAACCCGTAGTGGGTCTGATGACCGAATGGCTGAAAGAAAATGAACTGGTAAAGCGGGGCGCCAGTGGCGATCTTGGCGGAACAATGCGGTTGGGGGCCTATGATGCGTCTCTCAAACCGGGCTCACGTGTGGCTGAAATTTACGGCACCACGGAAATCAGCGAACGCCATCGTCACCGGTTTGAAGTGAACATGTCGTACCGTGAGCGTTTAGAAGCGAAGGGTATGATTTTCTCCGGCACCTCTCCAGACGGGCTGTTGCCAGAGATTGTCGAGATTCCTGAACACCCGTGGTTTATTGGTGTACAGTTCCACCCTGAGTTGAAATCTCGGCCATTTGATCCCCATCCGCTGTTTGAAAGCTTTATTACAGCCGCTGTGCATCAAAACCGACTGGTTTAGATTTTCCATCGCGTGTGAGCCTGTGAAGGGCGCACATCAGCAAAGCAGATGAAGTGGTAGAGAACGTCATGAGTCCAAACGCAATTATCAAGCTGGCGAATTTTGAAATCGGGAACGATAAGCCATTGACCCTTATTGCAGGGCCATGCGCTATGGAAAGCCGGGATCATGCTTTTTTCATGGCCAATGAGCTGAAAGAAATCACCAGCCGTTTGGGCATTAACTTCATCTATAAAAGCTCATTCGACAAAGCCAACCGCTCCAGCCGCAACAGTCAGCGCGGCATTGGCATTGAAAATGCTTTGCCGATATTCGAAGCGGTGAGCAAAGAATTTGACGTGCCTACCATTACGGATGTGCACACAGAAGAACAGTGCGCGATTGCCGGCGAAGTGGTGGATGTTTTGCAGATCCCGGCTTTTCTGTGTCGCCAAACCGACCTCTTGGAAGCGGCCGCCGCAACGGGTAAAGTTGTGAATGTAAAGAAAGGCCAGTTTTTGGCCCCTTGGGACATGAAGCACGTGGTGGCCAAAGTTGTGGAAGCAGGCAATCCAAACGTGATGACAACAGAGCGAGGCGCATCATTCGGGTACAACACATTGGTGTCTGACATGCGCTCCTTGCCTGAGCTTGCCGCAATTGGCGCTCCCGTTGTCTTTGATGCGACACACTCAGTTCAGCAGCCCGGCGGGAACGGCGCGACCTCTGGTGGTCAACGCGAATTTGTCCCAGTGCTTGCCCGCGCCGCCGTAGCTGTTGGCGTTGCGGCTCTCTTTGTGGAAACGCACCAGGACCCAGATACAGCCCCCTCTGATGGCCCCAACATGGTGCCGGTTGATCAGATGGAAGCTTTGCTTGCCCGCTTAATGGCCTTCGATGAGCTGTCCAAGCAACGGAATTAAGCTGGGTTACATTCCAAAATTTACTTGAAACCCTCTCTAGGCTCTCTGTCTTCGGAGGGTTTTTTGTGTGCGGGGTTTTGGATAGCTTCATACGGAAGCACCAAGCGGGCCGTAGTACCCACATTTGGCTCGCTTTCTATCTCAAGGCGCCCGCCTAAAAGTTCTGCGAGTTCTTTAGAGAGCGACAAGCCCAATCCCGTGCCTTCTGTGGGCGACGACCGGTAGGCTTTTGCCTGCCAAAATGGCTCGCGCGCATTGGCCATTTCCGCCTCACTCATGCCCACTCCCGTGTCACGCACTTCGATGATAAGCGTGCCTGAGGGATCAAAATGAGTTTCCAGACTCACCAATCCGCCACTTGGGGTGAACTTAACCGCGTTGCTCAGTAGGTTGAGCACAATTTGCTTGAGGCGTAGGGGGTCGGAATAAATCACCGGCTCACCGTCAAGTGGGGTGTGCTCAAGGGTGAGGTTATTTTTTCTGGCCCGTTCCCGTACCATGCTCAGGCTGCGTTCCAGCGTCTCGCCTAAGTCAACAGAGGTCAAATGCACGTCGACCATATTCTCTTCCAACTTGGACAAGTCCAAAATATCGTTCACTAAAGAGAGAAGATGCTCGCTTGAGGCATGAATGTCAGAAATATAATCTGCATAGCGATCATTTCTTAAAGAGCCGAATAGCTCCAGCTTTATAATGTCTGAAAACCCAATGATCGCGGTCAAGGGCGTGCGCAGCTCATGGCTCATATGCGCTAAGAAATTACTTTTTGAATGATTTTCTTGCTGGGCTTTGATGCCGCGTTGTGACTCTGCCAATGCTTCTTGCAGACGTTCTGATTTGGACTGCGCTAAAGCACGGGTGAGGAGGAGGTGGTGCAGCACATTTTTCCGAACCGACACAGAAAGGATGCCAATGAGAAAACTACAGCCCATCACAAAAAATTGCTGGGTGTAATCTGGCGCAGGGTGAATGTATTGCAAAGTCCAAGCAAAGGATCCAATCACAAGGACATAAAAGAGAATGAGCATGCGCCAAGAGAAAAAGATTAAAGACACGCCGGTCGTGATCAGCATGAAGTTCGTGAGATATTTTTCCTCTTCTAATATGACGCATTGCGTCACAACGTTGCCCAAGATGAGGAGAGCCACCAGAATGAAAAGGGGGTGTGCGATGTAGTCTGGAAAGGTGACCAGACGGTTGACGAGATAAAGGGCGAGCAGCGTGCCAGAAGTAAGCCCTGCAATGACAAACAAAGTGACGTTGTGCGGTTCTGGCAGTACATAGAAATTGTAAATTGAGATGGCCGCATACCCAAGCGCCAGAATGAGACAGGCGTGCGCAATGCTAACGGAAGAAAACTCAGCAGCAAAAACTCTTGGAGACAATGAGGGGGTGTTGTCACCGCGAGGTGACGCATTTACGTGGGTAGATGAGTTTTGCGTAACAACCCGATGCAACAAACGGCATACCTCTACGAATGTCAATTCACTTGAGCTAACAGGTATGACGTATAGAGATTAAAAACACCTAAATTGCATTTAAGGAGTAGGAAAGGTGTTATGGGTTAATTAACCACGTCCACGATACGGGGCAACGCCCGTGTCTGGAACCCAAAGCCCCTCTGGTATGGCCCCGGTTTGCCAGAACACATCAATGGGAATGCCGCCACGCGGAAACCAATATCCTGCAATGCGCATCCACCGAGGGGCAATCGTGTCATTGAGGCGCTTACCAATGCCAACAGTGCAATCCTCATGAAATGCCCCGTGATTGCGGAAGCTTTGTAGGAAAAGCTTGAGCGACTTGGATTCCACCAGCCAATCACCGGGTAAATAATCGATGACAAGGTGAGCATAGTCGGGTTGCCCGGTAACCGGGCAAAGGGATGTAAATTCAGGGCAGGTGAAGCGCGCTGTATAATTTGTATCTGAATGCGGATTGGGCACGCGTTCTAAAATCGCGTCTTCAGGGGAGGCCGCAACGTCACTGGCGCCGCCGAGTTGGCTCAATCCACTAAGGTCTGTTTCGTTGGAATGGCTCATTGTGCTTCCTCATTCAATACGTTTACTGATGACAGTCTGTCTCAAGAAACCGGCCCGTCATACACACACCCTTCACCGCAACTGTCACGATGAATTTCAACCCGTGATAAACGCCGCAAAGACGGTTTCAGTTTTTTCCATAGCCAGATGCAAATGTTTTCAAGCGTGGGAGGCCCAAGGTCAACAATGTCGTTGAGCATATTATGGTCCAACTGCGCACGTGTTGCATCGAGGACTTCATACATATCGCCAAATTCACGAATAAGCCCTGTGGTGGGGTCTGGCTCACCTTCCATCCATACGACAACCCGAAAGGAGTGTCCATGAATGCGGCTATTGGGATGCCCCTCTGGGGCGCTGGGCAGGAAGTGCGCCGCTTCAAACTTAAACTCTTTGTAGATACGCATCAGTCAATCCCAATGTATTTGTGTGTCTGAACGCTCAACCGCCACTGGGGGTGGTCCATGCAATATTGAATGGCATCACGAGTATTGGCCACAACCTCTGGCCCATCCATGGGCTGTAACAGCAAATGCTCAAAGCCCCAGTCTTCAAACATCTCAGGGGGAAAACCGGGTTGCGGAAAAACCAATTTGAGTTCATTGCCCGTTTTCTGGATCATTTCAGATCCTTCTTTGGGGCTAATGCAAATCCAGTCCAGTTCGCTCGGGGCTGCGAGGGTGCCATTGCTTTCAATCGCTACTTCAAAACCAGCCGCTTGAAAAGCTTGTATGAGCGGCACATCTAATTGCAATAAAGGCTCGCCGCCCGTGCACACGACATAAGGCACACCGCCCACGCCGGTCCAATGGGCTTTAACGCTGGCCACCAATGCTGCCGCATCTTCAAACTTGCCGCCGCCAGGACCATCTGTGCCAACAAAATCGGTGTCGCAGAATTGGCAGATGGCTTTTTCTCTGTCTTTCTCGCGGCCCGTCCATAGATTGCATCCAGAAAAGCGGCAAAACACAGCCGGGCGCCCAGCGTGGGCGCCTTCGCCTTGCAGCGTGTAATAAATTTCTTTTACTGAATACATTAGGCCGTTCTCAATCGTGTCGGTTGGGTGCAGGGCGGTTCAACGCGCGCGATGCATTTTGATTACTCTCAGCCATCCTCATTTGGCGCGGCTGGCTTGCCATGTTGTATAGCCTTTTTTGCGTAAATCACAGGCCGGGCAATCATTACATCCATATCCCCATGGGTGGCGTTGGTCGCGGGTGCCACGGTAGCAGGTGTGGCTATGCTCTATAATGACCTCGGTCAACTCTGGGCCGCCTAGTTCTTCAGCTAAGGCCCACGTTTGCGCCTTATCAATCCACATTAGTGGGCGCTCGATGGTGAAGGGGCGGTCCATCCCAAGGCTCAAAGCTGTTTCCAGCGCACTGAGCGTATCGTCTCGGCAATCTGGATAGCCTGAATAGTCTGTTTCACACATGCCACCGACCAGCGATGTGATACCGCGTCGATAGCCCAAGGCAGCCGCATAATTGAAAAACAGTAGATTGCGGCCCGGAACAAAGGTTGTTGGTAGACCATTGTCACCCATTTCAATGGCTACATCACGGGTCAAGGCCGTTTCGCTTACTTGTGCCAGCGTGGGCAGGCTTAACACATGGTCTTCGCCCAGTTTTTTTGCCCAGTCTGGAAAAGCGTCACATAGAGCTTTGCGTACATTTTCGCGGCATTCAAGCTCCACAACATGAGATTGACCATAGTCAAACCCAATGGTCTCGACATGATCAAACCGCGAGAGCGCCCACGCCAAACACACGGTTGAATCTTGTCCGCCAGAAAATAATACCAAGGCGCTTTGCGTCATGCTGAAACCCTAAAAGTGAGAACAACTGGTGTTGAGCAGATACGAGGGAGTACGTCAAGTGCAGGGGCATTTCCTTTGAGTCCGCCCCTCAAAAGGATGTCCATTTGGCATGTCGATTGCTGCAAAGTAGATAGTTAGAATAGGTTTTGACAGTATAAAATCTTGAGCTTTATGCAGATCCGTTTACACTTACCCTACAACATCGGGAGAAATGTATGAACACGCAGCACTTGGTGCTTAGTGTGCTTATCCGTGGTGCGGCAAGCGGCTATGATATTAAAAAAGAACTTGAGTTGAATGTCTCGCTTTACCTCGACATCAGCCCAAGTGGGATTTATCCAGCGCTTGCGACATTAACGGAAAAGGGCTTTGTAGAGTTCGAGAAAATCGAACAAGACAGCCGCCCTGCCAAAAAAGAATATCAAATCACAGAATCTGGTCGGCAATATTTTTTCAAAGAGATGCGCCGTATCCAATTGCGCCATTCCCTTCGTTCAGAAGTTTTATATGCGCTTTCTATTGCTGATTATTTGCCCGTAGACCGGGTCGAAATCATTCTAAACGAACGCTATGAATTTACCGACATGTTGTTGACGGAAATGCGGACGCGCAGGAAAGAAGCAGAGCTGCAAGGCCGCCATGGCATGGCTTTTGTTTTAGGGTACGGCATTGCAGCGTCGGAAGCGGCGAATGAATTTGTGGAAGACGAGCGAGAAAAGTTTCTCACCAACCTGACCGATGCCGTGCGCCCTCCGTCTACAAAGCCGCAAAACCGGTAAGGGCGAGGCGTTTTCCCACCAATGGATCAAGTGAAAATTGAAACGGAATGGTGTTTCGGCCTAAATGGAGCCAAATTGCATTCTTTTTGCGTTTAAGGGCGCATTGACGCAACTTGTCTTTGCGCAAGACGGCCTGAACCCGTATAAACCGGCGCAGATCTTCAATTTCTAAATAACGACCACGTCGAAGCGGAGCGAAAAAATGGCAGCTATTTTGGACATTATTGGCCGAGAAATTATGGACAGTCGAGGCAACCCCACTGTTGAAGTGGATGTGGTGCTTGAGGACGGTGCATTCGGTCGTGCTGCGGTCCCATCGGGCGCGTCTACGGGGGCGCACGAAGCCGTAGAGCTACGCGATGGCGAAAGCCGGTTTAACGGCAAGGGTGTTCTCAAAGCTGTTGAAGCCGTGAATGGCGAAATTTTTGATGCGTTGAGTGGCATGGACACAGAAGAGCAGCTATTGCTCGACCGCTTGATGTGCGAACTAGATGGCACGCCGAACAAAGCACGCCTGGGCGCGAACGCCATTCTGGGTGTCTCTATGGCCATTGCCAAGGCGCAAGCTGAAAGCTTGGGTCTGCCCTTGTTCCGCTACATCGGGGGACCATCTGCCCGCATGCTGCCTGTGCCGATGATGAACATCATCAATGGGGGCGAACACGCAGATAACCCAATCGACATCCAAGAATTCATGATTATGCCGGTTGCTGCCGACAACATTGCAGATGCCGTGCGTATGGGCTCTGAAGTGTTCCACCAGCTTAAATCAGAGCTTCAGGCCCAAGGCCTCAACACCAACGTGGGTGACGAAGGCGGCTTTGCACCGAACCTTGCCTCAACCACAGCGGCGTTGGACTTTGTGATGAAGGCGATTGAAAAAGCAGGTTACAAACCGGGTGAAGACATTCACTTGGCATTGGATGCCGCCTCCACTGAGTTCCACAATGATGGCATCTATAACCTGAAAGGCGAAGGCAAAGAGCTGGACGCCGCAGGCATGGTTGATTATTGGGCCGACCTCGTAGGCCGCTACCCAATCATCTCGATCGAAGACGGCATGTCTGAAGACGATTGGGATGGCTGGAAAGCTTTGACCGACAAAATCGGCGACAAAGTACAGCTGGTGGGGGATGATTTGTTCGTGACCAACCCTGTGCGCCTGAAAGACGGTATTGAGAAGGGGGTCGCAAACTCCATTCTCGTGAAGGTCAATCAAATCGGCACTCTCAGCGAAACACTGGAAGCTGTGGATATGGCGCACCGGGCGCAATACACATCTGTGATGTCTCACCGCTCTGGTGAAACAGAAGATGCCACCATTGCTGACCTTGCTGTGGCAACCAATTGCGGCCAGATTAAAACAGGCTCTTTGGCCCGCTCTGACCGGTTGGCAAAATACAATCAGTTGATCCGCATCGAAGAGCTGCTTGGCCCTTCAGCGGAATATGCAGGTCGCTCTATCCTGAAGTCATAAGGCTGTGGCCAGCTCATGAAATTTTGAAAGGCGCTCCATGGGGGCGCCTTTCGTGTATGGGGATATTTAATGACCAGCAGCGGCACCGGGCAGACGAATTTTAATCAATACAATCAATTACATATTCTACTTGCGCGCCGAATCACTATGTGATTCTTTAGGGGCATGGAACGAGATGAACTGATTCGCATTGCTGATGAGCCACTCCGCCTTCGACGCTTTCTTTTGCCGATGGTGGGTCTCTTTGTGGCGGCCTACTTTCTGTACCACGTGGTCGAAAGCCCGCAGGGGGTGCGGACATTTATGAGCTATGCGCAGGCAATCGAAGACCGCCAACTTGTTCTCAGTGAGCTGACGGAAACAAGAGAACGCATGGAACGCAATGTTGCGATGCTGCGCCCTGAGAGTATTGATCCTGACCTTCTTGACGAACGTGTGCGCTCCTTTTTGGGGTACATGCGTCCGGATGAGTTGACGATATTTAGAGATTAGCCTTTCAATTCATAGGCTTAACCGAATTTAGGTTAATTCTAAAAAAATCATATAATTCAACGATTTAGACTGTATCCTTGTGATTAGTAACTACTTGGAACGCTTTTTTAGCTGTTCTCGGTAACACTGATTGCACATCGGACCCTCTGTTTGCATTTGGCAAATGGCCGGCTGATTTGAGGAGAATTCAATGGTCTCTCGTTCTCAACCTGGAAATAAAAAACCGCGCAGCAAGCCAGCGGCCAAAAGAAAACCCGCCGCCAAGCGAAGCACGCCGAGTAAGGCCAGCCGTTCGGCCCCGGAAATCACGCCCTTCACCCACGAAGAAGATCTCGCAGGCTATCGCGGCATGTTGATGATCCGTCGTTTTGAGGAAAAAGCGGGCCAGATGTACGGCATGGGATTGATAGGTGGTTTTTGCCACCTCTATATCGGTCAAGAGGCCGTCGTCACGGGCTTGCAAATGACTGTGCAAGAGGGCGACCAAATCATCACAGGCTACAGAGACCACGGCCACATGCTTGCAGCCGGTCTGGACCCAAAAGGGGTGATGGCTGAGCTGACCGGACGCGAAGGCGGTTTGTCCAAAGGCAAGGGCGGCTCCATGCACATGTTCTCCAAAGAAAAACACTTCTACGGCGGACACGGCATTGTGGGGGCGCAAGTCTCCCTTGGTACAGGACTAGCTTTGGCCAATGCCTACCGGGACAACGACAATGTGTCCTATGTCTATTTTGGAGACGGGGCGTCAAATCAGGGCCAAGTCTACGAAAGCTTCAACATGGCGGAGTTGTGGCAGCTACCCGTCATCTATGTCATTGAGAACAACCAATACGCCATGGGGACGTCTGTCAGTCGCTCTTCAGCCCAAACGGATCTGTCTAAACGCGGCGTGAGTTTTAACATTCCCGGCGAACAAGTGGACGGCATGGACATTCGCGCGGTGCGCGATGCGGGGGCACGAGCGGCCGCATGGTGCCGCGCCGGAAAGGGTCCGTACATTTTGGAAATGATGACCTACCGCTATCGGGGTCACTCCATGTCTGACCCTGCGAAATACCGCGCGAAAGAAGAAGTCAGCAAAATGCGAGAGGAGCACGACGCGATTGAGCAAGTACGTGCCCGGCTTCTGGAAGGCAAAAAAGTGACCGAAGCTGATTTGAAAGAAATCGACAAAGAAGTGCGCGCCATTGTTTCTGACGCCGCTGCTTTTGCCAAAGAAAGCCCTGAGCCTGATCCCGCTGAATTATGGACCGATGTTACCGCCCCAGCTGAACAGGAAGAAGGAGCAAGCGCATGAGTATCGACATTTTAATGCCAGCTCTATCCCCAACAATGGAAGAGGGCACGCTTGCAAAATGGCTTGTTAAAGAGGGCGACAAAGTGTCGTCTGGCGACGTGCTGGCCGAGATTGAAACCGATAAGGCAACCATGGAGCTAGAGTCTATTGATGATGGCATCATGGGCAAATTGTTGGTTGCCGAAGGCACAGAGAATGTGGCCATCAACACATTGATCGCCACAATTTTGGAAGAGGGAGAAAGCCCGAGCGCGGAGCCAGAACCGGCCACCCCAAAACCGAGCACTTCAGAAGCAAAGGCAACTCCAGAACCTTCTGAGGCGACGGACACGTCAGTCGTTTCCACAGCGCCACCGCAAGAGCCGGTTGCATTGGAAACTGATGTGCCCGACGGCACGCCCATGCGCCAAATGACTGTGCGGGAAGCCTTGCGCGACGCAATGGCAGAAGAAATGCGCACAAATCCAGATGTATTTGTGATGGGCGAAGAGGTTGCCGAATACGAAGGGGCCTACAAAGTCACACAAGGCTTGCTCGATGAATTTGGCGCGCGCCGGGTGATTGATACGCCGATTACAGAGCATGGTTTTGCAGGGCTGGGGGCAGGCGCCGCGATGGCAGGGTTGCGCCCGGTTATTGAATTCATGACATTCAATTTTGCCATGCAGGCGATTGACCACATTATCAACTCCGCTGCCAAAACACGCTACATGTCGGGCGGACAAATGAGTTGCCCCATTGTGTTCCGTGGTCCCAATGGGCCTGCGTCGCGGGTTGGGGCGCAGCACTCACAAGACTATTCCTCGTGGTATGCGCATATTCCGGGTCTGAAGGTGGTGGCACCGTATTCAGCCGCCGACGCGAAGGGACTGCTCAAGTCAGCGATCCGCGATCCCAATCCTGTGATCTTTTTGGAAAATGAAATCCTCTACGGCAAAGTATTTGATGTGCCTGAAATGGATGACTGGACCGTGCCCATCGGCGTGTCGAAAAAGTTAGTCGAAGGCAACGATGTGACTTTGGTCTCCTTCTCTCACGGCATCACCTATTGCTTAGAAGCCATGGAGACTTTGGCAGAACAAGGCATCAGTGCCGAATTGATCGACTTACGCTCATTGCGACCGTTTGATTTGGGGCCGGTTTTGGAATCTGTGAAGAAAACGAACCGACTGGTGACGGTAGAAGAGACATGGCCCGTTGCGGGCATTGGCGCAGAGATCGCCGCACAAGTAAGCGAGAAGGCTTTCGACTACCTTGATGCACCGGTGATGCGCGTGACCCAAAAGGACGTGCCAATGCCGTATGCCGCTAACCTTGAAAAACTGGCGCTGCCATGTGCCGCAGATGTAGTTGAGGCGGTGAAAGCCGTCTGCTACCGCTAAGGGAGGACACCATGCCCATATCAATTCTCATGCCGGCCCTGTCTCCCACGATGGAAGAAGGCACCCTTGCCAAGTGGCACGTCAAAGAAGGCGATGCTGTAGCTTCTGGTGACGTCATTGCCGAAATTGAAACCGACAAAGCCACGATGGAAGTGGAAGCCATTGACGAGGGGACTGTCGGAAAACTGCTGGTCGCAGAAGGCACAGAAGCTGTTTTAGTGAACACCGCCATTGCGATTATTTTGGAAGAGGGCGAAGACGCCAGCGCCCTTGATGGCTTTGACGTGAACGCAGATGCAGAGAGCGCCCCCGCTTCCCCGGAAACTACTCCCTCTAAAGCAGAACCTGCATCAAGCACAGAGGCATCTCCTGACACTGAAAAGTCCAGTGCGCCAGAGCCTGCCAGAGCAACTGGAGAGCTGGTGTTTTCCAGCCCACTTGCCCGCCGTATTGCCTCTCAAGAAGGCGTTGATATTGCGGCCCTCAAAGGAACTGGCCCACGGGGGCGGGTGGTCAAGAAAGATGTCGAAGCAGCCCTCGCCAGCGGTCAGTCTAAAGCACCTGCCGCATTACAAGCGATCCCGACAGGGCAACAACCTGCTGTTGATCCGCGTGTTTATTTTGAAGAAGGGTCTTACGATGAAGTGCCCTTGGACAAAATGCGCATGACCATCGCGCGGCGACTAACGCAATCAAAACAAGAAATTCCTCACTATTATATTTCCGTTGATTGTGAACTGGACGCACTTCTGCAAGCCCGCAAGGATCTCAACGCGCAGGGCGATGAGGGCATTAAATTGTCCGTAAACGATTTTGTGGTGCGTGCTGCCGCCTTGGCGCTGAAGAAGGTGCCGGACGTTAATGTGAGCTATGCAGGCAATGCCGTGCTGAAACATCATAATGCGGATATTGGCATTGCAGTTGCTATTGATGGCGGCTTGATTACGCCCATCATTTCTAAGGCCGACGAAAAGGGCCTTGCCGCAATTTCCACCGCCGCCAAAGACCTCGCACTGCGGGCACGTGAGCGGAAACTCAAGCCATCCGAATTTGAAGGGGGCGGTTTTTCAATCTCTAACCTCGGCATGTTCGGTGTGAAGAATTTCACCGCTGTCATCAACCCTCCCCAATCAGCGATCCTCGCGGTCGGGGCAGGAGAGATGCGACCGGTGATTAAAGACGGTGAGGTGACTGCTGCAACGGTGATGACCGTCACTCTTTCATGCGACCATCGTGTGATTGACGGCGCACTCGGTGCCCAGTTCCTTCAAGTGTTCAAACGCCACATTGAACTTCCAACCAGCATGTTGATGTGAGGTCCAAATGACAGATAAAACATATGATGTTGTTGTAATCGGCGGAGGACCGGGGGGCTATGTCGCCGCCATTCGTGCCAGCCAACTGGGCCTAAAAGCAGCGGTGATTGAACGCGATAAGCTGGGCGGTGTGTGCCTGAATTGGGGGTGTATTCCCACCAAAGCCTTGTTGCGATCTGCAGAAGTTTATCACTTGATGCAGAATGCCAGTGACTTCGGCCTAAAAGCTGAGGGCATTAGCTTTGATATTGACGCTGTAGTGAAACGCTCGCGCAAAGTCTCCGAACGCCTTTCCGGTGGTATCGGCTTTTTGATGAAGAAAAACAAAATTGATGTTATCGCTGGTGAAGCGAGTTTAAGCGATCCCACAACAATTTCGGTAAAATCAACCAAAGAAACACTCACCGTAAAAGCCAAGAACATCATTCTGGCCACGGGTGCGCGCGCGAGAACCTTGCCCGACTTAGAACCAGACGGGGATGTGGTTTGGACTGCCAAAGAAGCCATGGTGCCAAAAAAAATGCCGAAGTCTATTCTCGTCATCGGCTCTGGTGCGATCGGAATCGAGTTCGCGAGTTTTTATAATACGCTCGGCGTTGACGTGACGGTCGTGGAAATGGTGGACCGTATTTTGCCCGCTGAGGATGCAGAGATTGCAGCGCTTGCCGCAAAGTCTTTCAAAGCTCAAGGCATGAAATTTCTCACAGGTGCCAAAATTGAGAAGGTTGAGAAGGGGGCTAAGAACGCAAAAGTCACAGTCACCACATCGGATGGAAAAACACAAACCCAAACCGTTGATGTTGTCATTTGTGCGGTTGGTATTGTGGGGAACGTCGAGAATATTGGCCTAGAAAAGCTTGGCATCAAAGTAGATCGCACCCACGTGAGTGTAGACAAATGGTGCACAACCAACGTGAAAAACATATATGCAATTGGTGACTTGGTCGGCCCCCCATGGTTGGCACATAAAGCCAGTCACGAAGGGGCGATGGTTGCTGAACGCATTGCGGGGCAGCCAGACATTCACCCCTTGGATACCAGCAAAATTCCCGGCTGCACCTATTGCCATCCCCAAGTCGCGAGTGTGGGGTTGAGCGAAGAAAAAGCAAAAGAAGCCGGATATAAAATCAAAGTTGGGCGCTTCCCCTTTACGGGCAACGGTAAAGCGATCGCGCTTGGTGATACGACTGGGCTTGTTAAAACGGTTTTCGATGAAAAAACCGGTGAGCTGCTAGGCGCTCATATGGTGGGAGCGGAAGTGACCGAGCTTATTCAAGGCTACACCGTGGCCCGAATGATGGAAGCAACCGAGGCCGATTTGATGGGAACCGTGTTCCCACATCCGACTTTAAGCGAAATGATGCATGAATCTGTTCTGGATGCCTTCGACCGAGCATTGCACATTTAGGCAATTAGGCTAAAACGGATGGATAAATGAACCGATGATAGGAATGTGGCCATGATTGAAATGCTGAGTGAACCGCAAGTGTGGATTAGCCTGCTCACGCTGACAGTGCTTGAGATTGTACTCGGCATCGACAATCTGATTTTCCTATCCATTGTCGCGAACCGCGCCCCGGAAAAACACCGCGAGAAAGTACGCAAAATTGGTCTTGCCGGAGCTTTAGGCCTGCGCTTGATATTGCTGTGGTCAATCGCGTGGATTGCGGGGCTGACAGCCTCCGTGATCGAATTGTTTAACGTGGACTATTCGTGGCGCGACATTGTTTTGTTCGGCGGCGGCCTCTTCCTGATTGCCAAAGGCACAATTGAAATTCACCATAGCTTGGAAGGCGCTGACGACGACAAAGGCTCAGACCTCAGCATGGGCTTTATGATGGCTGTGGTGCAGATCATGGCGCTCGATGTTGTCTTCTCTCTAGATAGCGTCATTACGGCGGTCGGCATTGCCAAGCATATTGAAGTTATGATTGCAGCTGTCGTGATTGCGATGGCGGTGATGCTGTTTGCGGCCAAACCGGTTGGTGATTTTGTTCTTGCCCATCCAACTGTCAAAATGCTCGCTTTAGCCTTTTTGATTTTGGTTGGCATGGCGCTCGTGGCCGATGGCATGCACTATCATATCGAGCGTGGCTTTATCTACGCAGCGATTGCCTTCTCTTTGTCCGTGGAGTTCCTCAATCTTTGGTCCTCTGCACGGCGCAAGCGGAGAAAAGCACAAAAGCAGGAGACGCAACCCGCGTCTTAAGCGGGGGGCTTCTCTTTTCCTCAGCTATGAACGGCTCTAACGCCTGAATCGGTGTTCGCTAATTCATCGCTTGGAAAGGCTTATTGGGCATAATATGGGGCGACAAAGCTTGATCTCAGCCGACCTGTACGCCATGTTCAGGACAAGATATAAGACCCCAAAGTGAAATTAGAGAAATATCATGGTCACCATAGTCGACACTGTAAATGCACCCGCAACGCCCTTGCGCCCGCGCCACCCGGAAAAGGCCCATAAGCCCGACACGGCACTGCTGCGTAAGCCAAGCTGGATCCGCGTGAAGGCGCCAGGCTCTTCGGTTTACAATGAGACGAAGAAGCTGATGAAGGATAATGGCCTTGTCACCGTGTGTGAGGAGGCAGGCTGTCCAAACATCGGCGAATGTTGGTCCCAAAAACATGCGACCATGATGATTATGGGCGACACATGCACCCGTGCGTGTGCTTTCTGTAATGTAAAAACAGGCATGCCCAATCCTCTGGATTCTGAGGAACCGGCAAAAGTGGCAGACGCTGTTGCCAAGCTTGGATTGCGCCATGTGGTCATCACCTCTGTGGACCGGGATGATTTGGCGGACGGAGGGGCGCAGCACTTTGTAAATGTGATTGAAGCCATTCGCGCGGCCACCCCCAGCACGACCATTGAAATTCTCACACCAGACTTTTTGCGCAAAGAAGGCGCGTTGGAACAAGTGGCAGAAGCCAGACCGGATGTGTTCAATCACAACCTGGAAACCGTTCCCCGTCGATATTTGAAAATCCGGCCCGGAGCGCGCTACTTCCATTCGTTACGTTTGTTGCAGCGGGTGAAAGAGGTTGATCCAAGCATTTTCACAAAGTCCGGCATCATGGTTGGCTTAGGCGAAGAGCGTGAAGAAGTGTTACAGGTGATGGACGACATGCGGTCCGCTGATGTGGACTTCATCACCATTGGCCAATACCTACAGCCGACGCGCAAGCATGCGGCGGTTGAACGGTTTGTGACCCCGGAGGAATTTGAATCATATGAGCGCATTGCCCGGACAAAGGGTTTCTTGCAGGTATCATCTAGCCCGCTGACGCGTTCTTCTTATCATGCAGACGATGATTTTGCGCAGTTACGCGATAACCGTGCCGCCAAGCTTAATCGATAAGCGTCGCACTCTTTTGAAAAGTTTGACCTAGATAATGCCCACCCATTCAGAAGTTCGGTTGGTTCCGTACGAGGCAAAAGACGTGTTCGAAATGGTTGGGGATATTGGAAAATATCCCGACTTTTTGCCGTGGTGCGCGGGCGCGCGCATTCGCAAAGAAGAAGTGGTGGAGGGGCATAAAGTCATCACCGCTGATTTGATCATTGCATATAAAATGTTTCGGGAGCGGTTTTCGTCAGAAGTGACACTTTACCCTGAGACACTAAAAGTAGACATCAGCTACAAAGACGGGCCTTTTAAGTATCTCAACAGCCATTGGAAAGTGCGCCCATTAGACGAAGGTAGCGAAATTGATTTCTACGTAGATTTTGAATTCAAAAGCCGGATGCTGCAAAGCATGGTTGCCCGTGTTTTCACAAAAGCCGTGCACAAAATGGTTTCCGCCTTCATTGACCGGGCAGACGCGCTTTATGGACCGGACAGCACACCCAAGGTTGACTAAAGCCAATTAAAGCCTAGCTCTCAAGCTGGCGCTGAATAAGGTCAAAAGCCCCTTCAATCGTTTTCATACGAATTTCACTTCGATCAAGATCGCCAAAATGATGCACTTCATGCAGCATACGGCGGTTTTCGCGCACACATGCAATATGCACAAGCCC
The DNA here is from genome assembly GCA_029209985.1 of Parvibaculaceae bacterium. Taxonomy (GTDB): domain Bacteria; phylum Pseudomonadota; class Alphaproteobacteria; order Parvibaculales; family Parvibaculaceae; genus NORP139. Next base: position 20,489 of record JARGNZ010000007.1, on the reverse strand, counting down.
CACCGGTTTCATGGGCGTGCCCCCACCTGGACCCGCAATGCCTGTAACAGCAACAGCGATATGGGCGCGGGATTCTTGCAAAGCCCCTTCGGCCATTGCCCGTGCCACAGGTTCGCTGACAGCGCCGTAATCTGCCAACATATCGCCGGGGACGCCTAGAATGTCGCGCTTAGCTTCGTTTGAATAGGTGACGTAGCCGCAATCTACCGCAGCAGAACTGCCCGCAATCTCCGTCAAGCACCCGGCAATCAATCCACCGGTACAAGATTCCGCTGTGACAATGCGCAAGCCCTTTTCGCTACAATCCCCGATGAGTAATCGGGCGTACTGAATAAGTCGTGTAGAGAACATTTAATCAACCCTCTAAGAAAGCACAAAAATCTGAGGCGCATATATAGTCATTGCAAACATGATAGCCATGCCAAAGATGGCGGCAATGACATCATCAATCATGATGCCGAAGCCACCCTTGACATGGGCGTCGGCAAGACTGATCGGCCACGGTTTTAAGACGTCGAAAATACGGAAAAGAAGAAACGCCAAAAGCCATCCGATGGGGGTGAAAGGGGCGATGGCCAAGACCATCCATTGCCCCACAACTTCATCCACCACGACAGCGCCGGGATCGGGGGTGCCTAATGAGGTGGCATAGGCGGCGCTTGCCCAGCATCCGGGAATAAACAAAAAGCAGGCGGCTCCCAACAAAATAATCGGAGAGGGAAAGAAAAGAAGCAAGACATAGGCAAAGGGGAGTGCGGCAAGTGACCCCCATGTGCCCGGTGCTTTGGGCAATAAGCCCGCCCCAAACCAGGTCGCCATAAGATGGGCCGGGTGCCAGAACGAAAGCGTTGATTTGTGTGCGTCTGCCATCACAGCCCCCGCAGGGAAGAAGGAAGCTCAACACTGGCAATGGCCTGCGCGGCAATGCCTTCTTTGCGGCCCGTGAACCCGAGTTGTTCTGTTGTCGTGGCTTTGATGCTCACCCGGTCAAGGTCTACATCCAACAGTTTGGCGAGGTTTGTGCGCATCGTCTCGCGGTGCGGGCCAACTTTTGGCGCTTCACAAATGATGGTGACATCCACATGAACAATGCGGCCCATGCGTTTGCGAATACGGTCGCGGGCGTGCTCAAGGAAAATATGAGACGCAGCCCCTTTCCATTGCGGATCTGTTGGGGGAAAGTGCGCGCCAATATCGCCGTCGCCAATGGCCCCGAGCAACGCATCGGTTAAAGCATGCATGGCGACATCTGCATCTGAATGCCCGGATAATGTATGACTATGGGGAATGTGGATACCGCAAAGCGTAACGTGGTCTCCGGCAACCAGTTGATGCACATCGAAACCAGACCCAGTCCGTGTTTCACACAACCTGCTCAGCATGATTTCCCCTCGCATAAAGTCTGCTTCAGTGGTGAGTTTGAAATTATTTTCCGAGCCATTCACCACCGTGACCGGCATACCAGCCGCACGGGCAACAGCAACATCGTCGGTTAAGTTTTGTCCTTCAGCATTGCGATGTGCCGCCAAGATGCTCTCAAACTCAAATGCTTGAGGCGTTTGCGCTCGCCATAGCCCCTCACGCGACACGGTGGTTAAACAATGCTGATCGGTGTCCACACGCTGGAGCGTATCAACAACTTGCAGAGCAGGCAAAACAGCCGGATGGCTCTGTAGGCCATCAATAAGGCTGTTCAAAAGTGGCGCATCCAGAAACGGGCGGGCGGCATCATGAATGAGGACATGGGTGGGACGATGGGCCGCCATTGCCTCAAGTCCGGCCAAAACAGAAGCCTGCCGTGTGGCACCGCCTGTGACGGGCGGATGAATGAGGCGCACATCGTCGCCCATACAGTCGGCATAAAGGGCGTGATCATCCGCATGAATGACGCATGCGACGTGTTCAATGCGGGAATCGGCCCGCAATGCTGCCACCGTGCGGCGAAGAACGGGTTGGCCCGCTAAGGCTCTGTATTGCTTGGGCAATCCACTGCCCATGCGGGTGCCGCGACCTGCGGCCACGATGAGTGCTGCAATTGACATAACTCTGATGTCGCCCAAGACGACGCTGCGAGCAAGCTGAAAGTGAAAAATTGCCAAAATTCTCAAAAAGGGGCGGTACTTTGCGTTTTTTGAAGAAAATTTGTTGTATGAATGTCAATCCTGCCGTAAGTTTGCCTAACGAATAGGCATGAAATTGGATTGCTCAAAAAATGACCATCTCTATTGGCCGCCACGAACTTAAAAATAAAGTCATTCTAGCCCCCATGTCAGGCGTGACTGATTTGCCCTGCCGACAAGTGGCCGACCGCATGGGTTGCGGTCTTGTGGTGTCTGAAATGGTGGCCAGCGAAGAACTGGTGCGCGCCCGTCCCGACGTGGTGCGCCGCGCTGCGGGAAGTGGCTTGCTCAGCCCGCTTGTGGTGCAGCTTGCAGGCCGCGAACCAGAGTGGATGGCCGAGGGCGCGCGGTTGGCAGAAGACGCGGGCGCTGACATCATCGATATTAATATGGGCTGTCCCGCACGCCAAGTGACCACGGGCATGTCCGGCTCTGCCTTGATGCGCGACTTGGACCATGCAGAAAAATTGATCCGCGCAACTGTGGAGGCGGCCAGCGTACCCGTAACCCTCAAAATGCGGTTAGGGTGGGATGACGCAACACGCAATGCGCCGGAGCTAGCCCAGCGTGCGCAAGCTGCGGGCGTTCAATTGTTGACCGTGCACGGGCGCACCCGCTGTCAGTTTTATAAAGGCACCGCAGACTGGGCGGCGATCAAAGACGTTGTTGATGTGACCAGCCTGCCTGTTGTGGCCAACGGCGACATTTGTTCAATCGAAGACGCAGATAAATGCCTTGCACAATCCGGGGCTGATGCGGTGATGGTCGGGCGCGGGGCCAATGGCCGTCCGTGGTTTCTCGGTCAACTTGGGCAATGGTTAGAAGATGGCACCGCACCGACAGAGGTGCCATTTGAGGTGCAGGCCGAAACCGCTCTCTGGCACTACAAAGAAGCACTGGATCACTACGGCGAGCACCTTGGCATTCGCATCGTGCGCAAGCACCTTGGCTGGTATATTGAAGCCGCTGCTGCCCAAGCGGGCATTCAGGGGAGCGCAGGCCTCAAAGCTTTCAAGGGTGACATCATGCCATCCTGGAACACCCAAAAGGTAATGGATGACCTTGCGCGGTTTTACGAAGAATTGGCCGAAGGAACATTTGTCAGCCAAATCGCAGAAGGGGAAGTGGCCGCATGAGCACGAGCAGATCATCAGGCCCAGACGCGCACGATATCCTCAATACCATTCCCCACCCGGTGTTGGTGTTGGGGCGCGACCTACGCCTTGTCTTTTCCAATGATGCCGCAGAGCAGTTTTTCGCTGTCAGTGCAAACGTGCTGCAACGCCATCCGCTCGGCGACATATTGAGCATCAACTCTCCCTTGGTGACGTTGATCGAGCAGGTCTTTAATGCCGGAGCATCGGTCAATGAATATGATGTGGAACTTGCCTCCCCACGTTTTGGCGAACGCTCCGTCGATGTGCAGGTGACGTTGGTCGAGGACGATCAACACCACGCGCTGGTGCTTTTGCAAGAACGTACAATGGCCCAAAAAATGGACCGCCAATTAAGCTCACGCGGCGCTGCCCGCTCTGTCGTGGGGATGGCGGCAGTGCTGGCCCATGAAATTAAAAACCCCCTGTCTGGCATTCGAGGGGCAGCGCAATTGTTAGAGCTTGGGGCAAGCGCAGAAGACAAAAGTTTGACCACGCTGATTGTTGATGAAGTCGACCGTATCCGCAATCTGGTCAATCGCATGGAAGTCTTTTCCGATGAACGCCCGGTGCCGCGAAAACCAGTCAACATTCACTCAGTGCTGGGACATGTAAAAAAACTGGCAGAGTCAGGCTTTGCCAGCCATCTCAAAATTATAGAAGAATATGACCCGTCCTTGCCCGCCGTGCTCGGTGATAATGATCAACTCATTCAAGTGTTTTTGAACTTGGTTAAAAATGCAGCTGAAGCCGTTGGCGACAAGAAGGAAGGGGAGATTATCCTCACCACAGCCTATCGCCCCGGCGTAAGGCTTTCTGTGCCGGGGAGCCGGGATCGCGTGGGTTTGCCGCTCGAAATTTGCGTGATTGATAATGGCCCTGGCGTTCCGGCTGATTTGCTGCCTTACCTCTTTGATCCCTTTGTCACCACAAAGGCGTCCGGCAGTGGTTTGGGCCTTGCGCTCGTCGCCAAGGTTGTGCGCGACCACGGCGGCATCATTGAATGCGAAAGCCAACCGCGCCGTACCATCTTTAGAGTTCTCATGCCCATGCAGGCCATAGACAAGTCATTGGATGAGAGCACCCCATCGCCTGACATACTTTAGTCGTAGATTTTCCAATTGATTGCGTTGCTCAGCAATCAAGGAGTTTTGAACATGCCGACCGGAACAATTTTAATTGCTGATGATGACACCGCTATTCGTACGGTTCTTAGCCAAGCGTTGGGTCGAGTGGGATATGAGGTGCGCACAACCAGCAATGTTGCAACCCTGTGGCGCTGGAGCAGCCAAGGGGACGGTGACTTGATTATCACAGACGTGATGATGCCCGACGGGAATGCCTTTGATCTTATTCCGCGCATCAAACGACTGCGGCCCGATGTTCCCATTATTGTCATGAGTGCGCAAAACACCCTGATGACGGCGATCACTGCAGCAGAACGGGGGGCCTACGAATATTTACCCAAGCCCTTCGATCTGAATGAACTTATTGGCGTGGTCGAACGCGCCTTAGCGCAGCCCAAAGAAGCCTCAAAAGCGCGCCCCATGACGGCCGAGGAGGAAAACATTCCTCTGGTTGGCCGCTCACCGGCGATGCAAGAAATTTACCGGGTCATTGCCCGCCTCATGCAAACCGACTTAACGGTGATGATCAATGGGGAATCTGGAACGGGTAAGGAACTTGTCGCTCGCGCTTTGCATGATTACGGCAAGCGCCGACGTGGCCCCTTTGTGGCGATCAACATGGCGGCCATTCCCAGAGAGCTGATCGAGAGTGAATTGTTCGGCCACGAGAAGGGTTCGTTCACCGGGGCCAGTCAAAAATCAACCGGACGGTTTGAGCAAGCCGAAGGCGGGACACTCTTTTTAGATGAAATCGGCGACATGCCGATGGAGGCACAGACCCGGCTTTTGCGGGTATTGCAGCAAGGCGAATACACAACCGTCGGAGGGCGCAGTCCCATAAAAACGGACGTGCGGATTGTCGCCGCAACGAACCGTGATTTGCGCCAGTTGATCAACCAAGGCTTGTTCCGTGAAGACCTCTTTTATCGCCTAAATGTTGTGCCACTACGTTTGCCTCCTTTGCGCGAACGCTCGGAAGATGTGCCAGACCTGATCCATCACTTTCTAAAGCTTGCAGAAGCCGACGGCCTGCCGGTGAAGATGATCGATACAGAAGGCATGGAATTGCTGAAGAAGTATAGATGGCCCGGTAACGTGCGCGAGTTGGAGAACCTTGTTCACCGCTTGGCTGCCCTTTACACCGAGGACCTCATTTCTGGCAGCGTTATTCAAAGCGAGCTGACCGAGCCAGACCCCGTCAGTGTCCCAAGTGAAATCAATGTAGACGAAAGTTTGGAAGGGGCTGTGGAGCGTATTTTGGGCAAGATGTTTGCCCAAGCTGGCGAAGACCTGCCACGTCCCGGCTTATACGACCGTGTATTGCGCGAGTTGGAGCGCCCGCTGTTGACCCTGTCTTTGACGGCCACTCGGGGCAATCAAATTAAGGCTGCCCATATGCTGGGCATCAACCGAAACACGTTGCGCAAAAAGATTCGCGAACTGGAAATCCAAGTTGTGCGAGGCTTGTAGGTTTGCGCACGGGCGGTGTTCGGACGCAGGCGCAGAATGTCTAGCAAAATCAGCTAGATAGTGCAGCTTTTAACCATCTGCCAAAGGTGATGTAAACCTGCAACAATGTGGTTGAAACGCCGCGCAAAAACCGCCAGTATGTCGAGGTTAGAGGCTTTCGTTGCCTTGTAGATACAATAAAACACTGGTTTTATTCAGTTGCCGAAACGGCTGAGGGGCAGTTTATGGCGCAGACGGGTACAGGGGGAATGGTGGTGCAGCTCAGCAACACGCTGACAAACTTCTGGCATGGCCTTGTTCGGGGTTCCCAAATGCGTGGCGTGGCAGCGACTTTTTCGGTCGGCATTGTCATTGTTGCTGTCTTTTTGGGTGCCTACACCTTTATGGCCCTTACCGGCACATTGGTTGCCCAGCCAGAACGCTCCGAACTGGGCGTCTTGCTGGTGGTCAACCTTGCTGTTTTTACAGTGTTGCTGGGACTGGTGATTTGGCGTTTCGTCAAAATTTATTTGGCCACCAGAAGAGGGAATGCCGGGGCAAAACTTCACGGACGCATGGTGACGTTGTTTACTGTGATTGCTGGCGGTCCCGCCATCATCGTGGCCATTTACGCCTCAATCGTACTTGAAGGGGGCCTAGAGAAAGTTTTTGGGCATCAAGTTCAACTGCTCGTCAACAATACCAATAAGGTGGCGGGTGCCTATTTGAATGAGCACCGCATGGTGCTCAACAACGACCTTCAATTGATGAAATCAGACCTCAACGGTCAAAGCGCCCTCTATGCAAATAACCCGGAGAAATTCAAAAAGTTTGTTGAAGCTCAAGTGGGCGTGCGCTCGCTGAATGACGCCTATATCATCAATCGCAAAGGGGCCATTCTAAGCCGCTCTAGCGCCAACCTAATGCCAAGCCAACGGATGCCATCCGAAGCGGTGATGGCAAAGGTCGCAGCAGGTGAAACCGCAGCACTTTACACCGACATTGAATCCAACCAAGTGAAAGCACTGGTAAAGCTGGACGCGTTTCCAGACGCGTACCTCTTTATCTCTCGGTTTGTGGATCCGCGCGTTCTCTCTCACGTACAAAATGCCAATGAAATCACGCAGCGCTTTAAGGTGTTGCGCGATCAACGCTCGCAAGCACAACTGACTTTCATGGTCATGTATATTGTGCTGGCGTTGGTGGTGGTCTTCGCGGCCATTTGGATTGGCTTGTGGGTTGCCAATCGGATCGTCACGCCCATCGGCAACTTAATGGATGCTGCCGAAAAGGTGAGTGTGGGGGATTTGACCGCCCGCGTGCGGGTGGACCGTGCAGGTGAAGATGATGAAATCGATTTGTTGTCGCGTGCCTTTAACCGCATGACCAAACAATTGGAGTCTCAACGCTCAGACTTGGTTGAAGCCAATGAGCAAATTGATGACCGCCGACGGTTTACCGAAGCTGTGTTGGCGGGGGTGAGCGCGGGGGTAATTGGCCTGGACCGTACAGGACGGATTGACCACACGAACCGCGCCAGCTTGAAGTTTTTAGGCCGCGATGCAGAAACCACGAACGGTGAATTGATTACGGATATTATTCCAGAAATGTCTGGGGTTGTGTATGACGCAATGGAGCACCCTCTCAACAGGGGCCAAGCGCAAGTGGCGTTGCACGTGGACGGTTCAGAACGCACCTTGAACGTGCGTGTGACGGGCAAGCATTCCCAAGAAGGCAATCAAGGGTATGTTCTGACTTTCGATGATATTACGGAATTAGTCTCCGCCCAGCGCAATGCAGCGTGGGCAGACGTGGCCCAACGCATTGCCCATGAGATTAAAAACCCACTGACCCCGATCCAACTGTCAGCGGAACGCCTTAACCGAAAATACCGCAAAGAAATTTCATCAGACCCGGCTGTTTTTGCACAATGCACTGAGACCATCATTCGGCAAGTTGGCGACATTGGCCGGATGGTTGATGAGTTTTCTTCATTTGCGCGTATGCCCACGGCTGCCATCAAGGATACGGACGTGATTGAAATTTTACGCCAAGCCGTTTTCTTGCAACGTGTGGCGCACCCTGAGATCGAGTATGCCATTCATCTGCCAGACAGCTTGCCGCCTGTACAATGCGACAGTCATTTGTTGAGCCAAGCGCTCACGAATATACTGAAAAATGCTGCCGAGGCGGTAAGGGGGCATGAAGCCGAAGAGGCAGAGGGAACACATTCAAACCATGAACCGGCGAAAAAGATTGGACGTATCGAGGTGGTTTTGCGAGACCATGACGACACGTTTGAAATTTGCGTAACTGATTCTGGATGTGGCTTGCCTGAAACGGGCCGGCTTCGCCTGACGGAGCCCTATATGACCACACGAACAAAGGGTACAGGGTTGGGTTTGGCTATTGTACAGAAAATTATGGAAGACCATCACGGCCGTTTGGAGCTGCACGATGCAGCCAAAGAAGACGGTTGGGAAACAGGTGCCTCTATTAAATTGGTGTTTCCGCATAAAATCGCGGAAACCACCACCGGCACTGGGACACAGAACGCGTCAAATGCACAAATTGGGGATGTATTCGGCGAACAACTGAAGGGGAAAGAGGCGGCACATGGCGTCTGAAGTACTTATTGTTGATGATGAAGTTGATATCCGCGAACTTATTGCGGGGATACTTTCTGACGAAGGCTACGAAACACGGGTTGCTGGGGACAGTGATGCGGCGTTGGCAGCGATCGATGAACGCATGCCAAGTTTATTGGTGCTTGATATTTGGTTGCAAGGCAGTCGCTTAGATGGGCTGGAAATATTGGATGTTGTGAAACAACGATATCCAGACCTGCCGATTGTGATCATTAGTGGACACGGCAACATTGAAACAGCCGTCACAGCTATTCGCAAAGGCGCCTACGACTATGTAGAAAAGCCGTTCAAAGCTGACCGCCTGATCTTGATTGTGCAGCGTGCAATTGAAGCCGCCCGTTTGAAGCGGGAGAACGAAGAGCTGCGGCTGAAAGTCGGAACCGACACAGCAATGATTGGCGATTCCAGTGCACTAAGCCAAGTGCGCATTGCAATTGATAAGGTGGCCCCAACCGGAAGCCGTGTTCTAATTACCGGCCCCTCGGGCAGCGGCAAAGAAGTGGTGGCTCGTTTGCTTCATGCAAATTCACGCCGCGAAAGCGCCCCCTTTGTGGCGCTGAATGCGGCTACAATGGCCCCAGAGCGAATGGAAGAGGAGCTTTTCGGCACCGAAGAGGGGAACGATGGTCCGCGCAAAGTGGGTGTGTTTGAGCAGTCCCATGGCGGCACTTTGTTCTTAGACGAAGTGGCCGATATGCCTCTGGAAACGCAGTCAAAAATTTTGCGTGTGTTGGTGGAGCAAACCTTTAGCAGAGTAGGCGGCAATCAAAAGGTCAAGGTAGACGTGCGCGTTGTCTCCTCATCAAGCCGTGATCTGCAAAGCCAAATTGAAGCGGGTCAATTCCGTGAAGACCTGTTCCACCGTCTCAATGTTGTGCCAATTTGCGTGCCTGCGTTGTCATCCCGCCGGGAAGACATTCCTGAATTGGTGGACTTCTTCATGCAGCAACTCTCGATCAGTTCTGGGTTGCCGGTCCGCACCATTTCAGACGAAGCGATGGCGGCCTTGCAAGCCCATGATTGGCCCGGCAATGTGCGCCAATTGCGCAATAATGTGGAGCGGTTGATGATCCTGTCATCTGCGGACCCAGACAAGCCGATTACCGTTGATATGTTGCCGTCCGAAGTTGGGTCAACATCGCCCACAAGCATGGGCAATTCTGGCGGTGAGCACATTATGGCAATGCCCCTGCGCGAAGCACGAGAAGCGTTTGAGAGAGAGTATTTGATCGCACAGATTTCTCGATTTGGCGGAAATATTTCTCGGACAGCCTCCTTTATTGGTATGGAGCGGTCTGCATTGCATAGAAAATTGAAGTCGCTCGGTGTTGTCACTGGCTCGCGTGCGGAAGCAAGTTCAGCTCGTTAACCGGCAGCATCTATGAGCCGTTTATGCGGCATGTTTGGTGAAATTTTAGAGGCTATAAGACAATGAAAGTCATCATTTGCGGGGCTGGCCAAGTGGGGTTCGGTATCGCACGCCAACTTGCGGCTGAAGGAAACGATGTGACCGTCGTGGATAGGTCACCAAACCTTGTCCAGTCGATCAGTGACAGTTTGGACGTTCGCGCGCTTGTGGGCCATGGCTCACACCCTGATGTGCTTGACCGCGCGGGCGCACGAGATGCCGACATGTTGATTGCAGTGACCTTCCATGATGAGGTCAACATGGTGGCCTGTCAGGTCGCCCACTCTGTCTTTAATGTGCCGACCAAGATTGCCCGTATTCGTGCGCAAAGCTATTTGAAGCCAACGTGGCAAGATCTTTTTGCCCGCGACCACATGCCCATTGATGTGATTATTTCCCCAGAACTTGAAGTGGGTCGAAATGTTTTGCGGCGCCTTAATGTGCCGGGCGCGTTTGAGATTATTGATTTTGCCGATGGACAGGTACAGGTCGTTGGGGTGAGCATCGAAGAAGATTGTCCCATCATCGATACGCCGCTGTATCAGCTGACAGACTTATTCCCAGATTTGAAAACCACGGTCGTGGGCATTGTACGCAACAACACACTTTTTGTGCCCAATAGCAAAGACCATATGATGGTCGGTGACGCGGTTTATTTTAGCTCGGCAAAAAAGGATGTACAAAGAACACTGTCGATCTTTGGGCATCAAGAAAAAGAAGCCAGCCGCGTCATCCTTGTTGGCGGCGGCAACATTGGCCTTTATGTGGCGAAGGAACTGGAAAAAAGCCAGAGCGGTGTTCGGGTGAAAGTGATCGAGCGTGACCGTAAGCGCGCTGTGTTTGCAGCTGACCAATTGAAAAAAACAATCGTGCTCAATGGGGATGGTCTGAACCCCGAGTTGCTTAAAGAAGCGGGCATTAAAAACACAGATACAATCATCACCCTCACCAACGATGATCAGGCTAATATTTTGACGTGCGTTTTGGCCAAACGAGAAGGGGCCGAACGGGCCTTGAGCCTGATTAATAACCAGACCTACGGGCCTTTGATGCAATCCCTTGGCATTGATGCTTTTCTCAATCCGCGTGCGACCACGGTTTCGCACGTCTTGCGGCATGTGCGCCGGGGCCGTATTCGGGGCCTGCAATCTGTCCATGATGGGGCAGCTGAGGTGATCGAAGCAGAGGCCCTTGAAACCTCTCCTTTGGTGGGGCGTCCCCTCAAGGACGTGGATCTGCCAAACGGCATTCTTATTGGGGCAGTTGTCCGCGATAAGGAAGTTATTGTGCCGCGCGGGCATACAGAAATCGCAAAAGGGGATCGTGTTATTATTTTTGCTCAATCAGACATGGTGCGTAAAGTTGAACAAATGTTCCGCGTCAGTCTTGAGTTTTTCTGAGGGCTCGGATGTCATACACAAACATCCTCCACTCATTGGGTTGGTTGCTGGTCGTCTTGGCCGCCGCCATGTGCTTGCCGATCGTCAATGCTTTAGCCAATGACGAACGTCTGGCACTGACGGGGTTTTTGACAGGGGCAATGCTGACAGCGTTTTGTGGAGGCGGGCTTGTGCTGCTCTTTCGTGAGTCCCGCCAAGCGTTGTCGAGTGCCGACCAACTTTTTCTTGTTTCTATTATGTGGATTGTCATTGCCGTTTTTGCGGCATGGCCCATCTCACAAAGCTTGGCCTTGCCGCACGGGGGGCATGCGATTTTTGAGGCTCTGTCGGGGATCACAACCACCGGCTTTACGCTCATCGAACACTTAGACGAGGTGCCGCGCTCCATCATTTTATGGCGCGCTCTCTTGCAATGGTTGGGCGGTGTTATTTCCATTGTCGCGATTGCTGCCGTTCTGGCCCCGCAAAATATTGCGGGCCTTGGGCTGCGTTTAACCCCGCTGGCACGCGGCGAAAACGTCAATGCTCTCCATCGGCTTGGCTCCACAACACGCGAAGTTTTTAACTTGATGGCGATCTTAACAGCCGCTTGTTTTTTCGCTGTGTGGGCAAGCGGTGTACCAGCATTTGACGCGTTTTGTTTATCCCTCTCAACACTTTCAACCGGTGGCTTTACCCCGCGCGACGCGGGCCTTTCTGCCTATGACGCCCCCTTTGCTCAATTCTGGATCGTCATCTTTATGTTGATGGGCGCCATGAGCTTTTCAATGCACCGGCAAATAGCGTTGGCAGGCATTAAGGAAACAGGCCGCGACCCTGAATTCATTTATCTTATGGCGATGTTTCTAATCGCCGGAGCCATCCTGTCATGCTGGTTTCTGCTTCAAACGGATATAAAGGGGGCCAGCGCTCTGGCGGGTGGCTATTTTATGGCGGCCTCAATGCTCTCGACCTCCGGCTTTGTCCCAGCAGGTTTTGAAGGCGTGGAAGTTTCCCCTGTGGTTATCACAGCCTTAGCCCTTCTGGGCGGGGCGACCATGTCGACTGCCGGGGGTATAAAACTCATGCGGCTGGCTTTATTGCTCAAGCAAAGCAGCCGCGAGCTGGCCAGATTGGCGCACCCCAGCGGGATCATTCCAACCCAGTTTGGGGGCCGTTCCTTTACCATTCAAACCATGAAAACTGTCTGGGCCTTTTTTATTGCCTATATCGTCGTGCTCGGCGTTGTGGCCCTCGCGATTTCTCTTACCGAGGTAGATGCCTCTCATTCCCTTGTGGCTTCAGCTGCCGCCCTCACAAATGTGGGTCCCCTTTATGACATGGTGACCAACAATGTTGAGCATGGTCAAAGCGTGCGCGAGTTGCACGGGGGCGCCTTGTGGGCCATATCGGCGGCGATGATTTTGGGCCGGGTAGAATTGATCGCCGTTCTATCTGTCCTCAGTTTGAATTTTTGGCGCCGATAACAGACGTTGCCAAAACCGAAGGAAATCACATGTCACGCATTGCTTATGTCAATGGCCGTTATTGCCCCCATAATGGGGCCGCGATCCATATTGAAGATCGGGGATACCAATTTGCAGATGCCGTTTACGAAGTATGCGGAATACGTGACGGAAAAATGTTGGACGAAGAAGCCCATCTCAATCGGCTTGATTGGTCCTTAGGCGAACTAGAAATTCCGTGGCCAATGACCCGCAGCGCCCTGCAAGTCACCATGCGCGAAGTCATTCGGCGCAACCGTGTGCGCCATGGCATGATCTATTTGCAAGTGAGCAGGGGGCGTGCCCGCCGGGCGCACAGCTATTCAGCCCATATGAACCCCGCACTGGTGATAACCGCGACATCCACGCCGCGCCCGCAGAATGCGCAAGTTTTGCCTCAGCCAGTCAGTGTCATAACCCAACCAGATATACGCTGGCAACGGGTAGACATTAAGACAGTCGCTTTATTACCCAATAGCATGGCCCGTCATGCAGCCGACAATGTGGGATGCCGGGAAGCTTGGCTGATAAATGCGGAGGGAAAAGTGACGGAGGGGTCATCTTCTAACGCTTGGATTGTGGATCAACAAAACAGGGTACGCACCCATCCAACAAATGGACGCATACTGAACGGCACGGTCCGCCAAGCGTTGATACGCCTTGCCAAACAAGAGGGAATTGAGGTGAGTGAAATTGCCTTTACCCCGCAGGAAGCATACGAGGCGAAGGAGGCTTTTTTGACATCGTCAAACGCCCTTGTGCAGCCGATCAATCAAATTGATGGTCATAAAATTGGTAATGCTTCGCAAAATGAAATTTCACAGCAATTATGGCGGGCTTATTACATAGAAAATCAAATAGCCCCTTAACTTAATCTAAGGTTCAGACTAGTCTTGTAAGGATAGCAAGAATTACTTGCTTTATTTCGATGCTCGCGTAAAAAGCGGGCCAACTTATAACAAGAATGCCCTGCATGATGTGGAAATTTGCAGAAGCGTTCGGGTCCAATCCGCTGGATATGACATGTCAGATAAACACCAAAACCTGCAAGACACCTTTCTAAACCATGTCCGTAAGAACAAAGCGACATTGACGATATTTTTGGTCAATGGCGTCAAACTTCAAGGCGTAATTACTTGGTTTGACAACTTTTGTGTTCTCTTGCGGCGTGACGGTCATTCGCAATTAGTCTATAAACACGCCATCTCAACCATCATGCCCGGCTCTCCCATACAGCTTTTTGAGGGAGAAGAGGACATAAACTGATTCCACAACGCGAGTTCCTCACGCGTTACGGTGGGGCGGAAAGATCAGGCAGCGTCCATTGCCGACAGATAAAACAACATACGATGGCCCTCTCCAAGAAGGAGAGGGCGTCGATTTCGATAGCCAGCAAGGCAAGGCTCATTCTGAATTTCACAATGAAGCCGAAGCGCCCACGCGCGTATGTGTGCTGACACCATGGTTCAAGGGAAATCGGTCCGCTGAAAATCTGCGCCGCACCCCCGAAGAACGTATGTCTGAAGCGGTCGGGCTTGCAGCCGCGATTAAGCTCGACGTGGTTCAGTCCCAAATCATTCCTCTTTCGACTGTCCGCCCTGCAACCTTGATGGGCACCGGCAAGCTTGAAGAAATTCGGCTGATGCTGGCAGAAGAAGAGATTGAATTGGTGATCATGGACACCAGCCTCAATCCCGGCCAGCACCGCAATCTGGAACGCGCATGGAAAGTAAAGGTGCTCGACCGCACCGGGCTTATTCTGGAAATTTTCGGCGCCCGTGCCCGCACCCGCGAGGGACGGTTGCAAGTTGACCTTGCCCATTTGAATTTTCAAAAAAGCAGATTGGTGCGCAGTTGGACGCACTTGGAGCGCCAACGCGGCGGCGCTGGCTTTCTCGGCGGGCCGGGGGAGACCCAAATCGAGTCTGACCGTCGCTTCCTTGAAGACAAAATTATACGCCTCAACAAGCAGCTCGATAAAGTGAAACGCACTCGGGAGTTGCACCGCAAAAATCGCCGGGACGCGCCATATCCAGTGGTCGCATTGGTGGGCTATACCAACTCAGGAAAATCAACGCTCTTCAACCGTATGGCTGAAGCAGAAGTGATGGCGGAAGACCTGTTGTTTGCGACACTCGACCCGACCATGCGGGCGGTGACCCTTCCCAGTGGACGCCGTATCATTTTGTCCGATACTGTTGGGTTCATTTCAGACCTGCCCACCCATCTGGTTGCCGCTTTCCGCGCGACTTTGGAAGAAGTCCTCGAAGCGAAAGTTGTGGTGCACGTGCGTGATATTTCGCACCCCGAAACCGCTGCTCAGAAGTTAGATGTGATCGATGTGCTCGAACAGCTTGGCATGGCTTTGGAGGATGAAAAGAATATTGAGGTCCTCAATAAAATTGACCTGCTTGACGAGGATGGCCGCGCGGCTGTGTTGAATGAAGCAGAGCTAAGCGCCAACAAATCTGCCGTTTCCGCCATGACTGGGGAAGGGGTGGACGCGCTGCTTGAGCAAATTGATGTGTTGTTTGCCGATACTGAAAACCATCTGTCTCTCACATTGACACCCGAGGACGGGGCCGCGATGGCTTGGCTCTATCGTCACGGACAAAATGTTGAGCAGGAAATCACCGAAGAGGGCGACACCATTTTGGACGTGCAGCTTAACCTTGCAAATCTTGGCAGGTTTGAGAAGCAATACCCAAAACTGGCAAAACAAGCCCAGTCCAATTTTGAAAATGCAACCAATCTGGATGCGGATGAATAATGGAACCTAGATTTAACGCGCTCTACAAATTGCTGCGGCAAACCGCTGAAACCATTATCCTGCCGCGTTTCAAAAACTTGGACTCAGGCGAGATCGAAGAAAAAAGTCCCGGAGATAGGGTGACGATTGCGGACAAACAAGCCGAGCACCATTTGATTGCTGGTTTGAAAGCGATGGGCACAGACGCGCTTTTTTTGGGAGAAGAAAGCACCGCAGAAAACCCGAAATTGTTGGAATTGGTGGGGCAAAGCAATACGCCATATTGGGTGCTAGACCCCATTGACGGCACGCAAAACTTCATTGAAGGGAAGACCACATTTTGCACGATGATTGCCTTGGTTCAACAAGGCTTGCCGGTGCTCTCAATGATCTATTTTCCACTCACCGATACATTGTTTGCAGCTGAATTGGGTCGAGGCGCTTTTCGGTTTGAAAAGGGCGGAGAGGGCCACCGCTTATCTGCGGGTAAAAGCCCAGACCTGTTCAACATGTCCGGCGCTCTCAATACCCACTACACCGATGAGGAGCTGACCGAGCGCCTCAATTTGATTGCAGACAGAGTGGAGAAACTGAAAAGCGAACGCTGTGCCGGCGTGGAGTATAGCTTGATTGCTCAAGGTAAAAAGGACTTCGCCAACTTTCACCGGATGCTGCCTTGGGACCATGTGCCCGGCACCTTATTGCTCAATGAAGCGGGGGGCATGGTGCGCGACGTTGACACCAATCTTTTCTATCGCCCGAGCACGTTGAAAGGGAATTTCATATTGGCGCGGGATATGAAGGCATGGGAACGGCTTCAGTCTGTGGTGAGACGGTAAGGTGTTAGGACCGCTCTTCTTTTTTGGCTTGGTCCCATAATTTATCCAACCCGGCTAAATCCATCTCATCAAACTCTTTACCCTCTGTGGATAACAGCTCTTCAATGCGGCCAAACCGCCGCCGGAACTTTTGATTGGTGCGCCGAATGGCAGCCTCTGGGTCAACTCCCAAATGGCGGGCAAGGTTGGCATACACAAAAAGAATGTCCCCAAGCTCATCCTCAATTTTAGATGTGTCGCGAGGCTCGTGGGTGACTTCTTGTGATAGCTCCAACATTTCTTCGTTCAGCTTATCAATGACCTGTGATGTATCGGGCCAATCAAAGCCAACCTTCGCGGCTTTCTTTTGAAGCTTCACAGCCTGCGTAAGGCCGGGCAAGACAACCGGCACATCGTCTAAAAGGCTTTCGGGTGCAGGAGCCTGTTCTCCTGCATTCAGGGTAGCTTTTAGCTTCTCTGCTTTTTCTTGCTCTTTAATCTGGTCCCAGCGGCCCGCAACAGCACCCGCAGTTTTGCTCTCTTCATCCCCAAACACATGAGGGTGACGCCGGATCATTTTTTCAACAATGCCTTGCACAACATCTGAGAAATCAAATGCTTGTTGTTCAGAGGCCATTTGCGCATGAAAGACAACTTGCAAAAGCAGGTCGCCCAATTCTTCGCGCAAATCAACAAGATTGTGCCGCTCAATCGCGTCCACAACTTCATATGCTTCTTCGAGGGTATAGGGCGCAATGGAGTTGAAATCTTGCTCAAGATCCCACGGACACCCGCCATCTGGATTGCGCAGTTGCGCCATCACAGCAAGCAACGCATGAATGGAGCGTGTATCAGAGGGAAGGGACATGTCTACTCAATCCCAAGGGCATCGTCAGAAACAAAGGGATTGGTCTTGCGTTCTTTTTCAAAACTCGACATCGGTCCGTGGCCCGGCACAAAGGCAATGTCATCGCCCAAGACAAAAAGCCGATCGCGAATGGAATCAATCAATTGCTGATGATTGCCGCGCGGAAAGTCCGTACGCCCAATAGAACCCTGAAAAATGACATCGCCCACAATCGCAATTTTGTGATCTTGGTTGTAAAAGACGACGTGGCCGGGTGTGTGGCCGGGGCAATGGCGAACCCGTAATTCATGGCCACCAACAGTTACTGAATCTTCGTCGTGCAACCAGCGGTCAGGACGGAAGTCATCAAAGACAGGAAAACCATATTGAGCACTTTGTTTCGGTAAGTCTTCGATGAGAAACAAATCATCTTCATGCGGGCCTTCAATTTTTACACCGTATTTTTTCGCCAGCTCACCGGCTGCCGACGCATGATCTAAATGCCCATGGGTCAGCAGAATTTTTTCCAGCTTTACGCCAGTTTCGTCCATGGCTTGTTCAAGGCGGTCAATGTCGCCACCAGGGTCTACGAAAGCCCCCAATTTGGTTTTTTCATCCCAGATCAGCGAGCAGTTCTGCTCAAACGGTGTAACCGGTATGATTGCGACTTGCAGGCCCATATTGTTTTCTCCAGCCAATTCGGAACGTATAGGAAGTAGGAGTGTTAAGTGCTGAGGGCATATCTGTCCAGTCGCCAAATAGAAGCTGCTCCCAATACAGAGAAATAATATGGGCGTTTTATACAGTTTTAGTGAGCATTTATTCAGAATTTGGGGGGATTATGGGCACTAAGAGCTCAGGGTACGAAACTGTGGACACTCAGACGGATGGAAGAAGTCAAAAAACCAGGGAAGCTTCAGTCACTTCTCCTAACCGCATGGTTTGATGCACAAAAGAAATACGACTGCGATGTACCGACAAAGAATCAAATTGAATTGCGCTCAATTGCGCAGGCGATGCCCTTTATCCAAATTCTAGAAGTGGTTGCTGAGGATGACTTGGTCATCCGTATGGCGGGCAGTGGGCTTGAGCAGCGGGTGGGGCATTCGCTCACCGGACGCAACTTGTCTGACTCATTAGAAGACAAACAATTGGCCAGTATGGTGCCACTCATGATTGCGGGAATGGCTAAAACTCCCTTTGGTTTCCGCCGTGGATTTAGAAATTTGGCGCGAGAAACCGAAAATTCACGCGCGTCAACCTACGATGGGGCCACTTTATTGCTGCCGCTGACAGGGCTAGATGGTCAGATTAATATGGCCATCACCGTGGATGAGGCAGATAAAGGCAGCCGACAACTCGCCAATACGATTGGTAAAAACCCATGCGCTGAATCCACCAGACTGCAAGATACATTGTGGTTTGACTTTATCGACCTTGGCCACGGTTTGCCGGACCTGTCCGCGCTTTAACCGCAGCTTGTAATTCGGTCGTTTCCTGCCATTATTGCCTCGAATATAAAAGGGAGCGCGCAAAATGGCGGCAAATACGGAAATTCTAACACCTATCTTGGCACTGGTGAGCTGGACACTATTGATGTGGGTCTGGATGTACATCAATCGAATTCCAGCGATGAATAAGGCTGGCTTGGACCCACAGGAAGCCCAGCATCCTGGATCACTGAATATCTTGCCAAAAGCAGCACGGAGTGCGGCAGACAATTACAACCACCTGCATGAGCAGCCAACAATCTTTTACGCGCTTGTGGCGTACACATTCTTGGTTGGCAATGGGGACGAGCTGAACATCATGCTCGCATGGGCTTATGTATGCTTGCGGGTTTTGCACTCGCTGATCCAAGTGAGCGTCAACGTCGTCGCTTTCCGGTTCGTTATCTTCTCGCTGTCTTCTTTGACACTGATGGCACTTGCGGTGCGGAACATTTTGGCACTCAGCTAAAAACGAGACTTTGGGAGCGATGGCGCGTTGCAGCTACGGCTGGAGGGCAGCACCATCGCTCCCATATTTTTGACACCAAAAATAACGATAATGTATATTATGGGTAATTATAGAGTTGTTATTTGCGACCTAGATAGGCTTTTGCCCATTCGTCCTCGGTCATTGGTTTACCAGCGCCATCCCAACTCCACGGCCAATTTGGATTGATACCCGGTGTGTGGACACAGGCTGTCAATGCGCCGTCAGCTCTTGCTTGGTTGAGCAACTGCAAAACATCTCCTGTAACCTTCTCAGGCGTATCCTTGTAGACATTCTCCAGCCAGCACATTTCAGATGTCAGATAAAAATGATGGTGCACCATATAGCGTGCCATATCTTGAGCGCCGGGCCGTCCAAACGCAAACCGCAATAACGGCAACTCTTGGTAGATCGAACATGTCAGCGCGCACTCGCATCTGGTCTGATCGTACAAAGCGGCAAACTCCTCGGGACTGGAGAATTTTTGAGCCTCCTGCGCCAATACTTGCCCGAAATGGCCGCTGGCAGCGGCGCTGCACAGTTTAGCGCTACCCATGCGCTCTGGCGCCATGACGCCCGCATTGGCGGGAAATGCCCAAGCAGACAAAGATACGCCTAAAACGCATAGCCACCGGAAAGCAGTTCTCAGATATAGAGTTTTGATCGCCGCTGAAAGAAACAAAACAACATTCACTATACACCCCCCATTTCACAATCAGATGGGACCACTAGCAGAAAAGTATGAGTAAATTGTTGTTTAGTTTGAGTGATTTAATGAAGTTTTTTAATCAATTTTGCGGAAGACCTTCAGAACGACCTGCTTAAACCTCAAACTTCAACACCATGTTGTCATAAGCAGGTTCAAAGCCGTCAGGTAATTCACTGGAAAGCTTGCGATAATCCAAATCCACATGCAGGTTGGTCAACACGCCGTGTGGGACGTTGACGCGCTTGAGCCATTCAACAGCACGGTCTACATGAGCGTGCGTTGGATGTGGCTTATAGCGCAAAGCATCGACAATCCAACACTCAAGGCCTTGCAGTTTATCGAAGCTTTCATCTGGCACATCCACCACGTCGGCCGAATAAGCGACCGGGCCGATGCGAAAGCCCAGTGAGCGAATTTCGCCGTGATCTTGGTCGAATGGAAGGGCTGTGATTGGGCCGCCCTCACCTTCGATTGTCACGGGCTCAAAAGCCGTCAACCGATGCTCGTTCAAAATCGGCATATAGGTCGAGCCTTCAGGGGTCTTAAAGCAATAGCCAAAGCGGTCTGTCAGCGTCGCAGCGGTCGGTTTATCCATGTAG